>JANYDS010000033.1 GCA_025363475.1 Terriglobia bacterium | reverse complement strand
CACTCTTGTCCAAAACAGCTTTCGGCAAATCTCATCCTGGACGGGCTGGGAGCGCCCGGAGTCTCCGCCTTCCGCGTGAACAGCCACGCAAACCACGTCTGACGCGCTGTTTGAACAGGTACTGTGCGTCCGCCTCGGGCTTCGCGCCAATTTTTTGTTTTGGACAGGCTGCGCTCAGCGTGAGAGACCTCGTTTTGTGATGGCAGTTCGCGCCACCGCGAATCAGTCACTTGAGCTGTGGAAAAGCGGTTGGGCGAATTTGTTTTGGACAGCAGTGATGCGAGGACGCATAATTCTTTACTGGAACTGGACAATTACCGGGTTTGCATTGATTCCATCGATCTGTAGATTCAAAACCTGCGGGCCGCTAAGATTGAAGGGTCCCTTCAAATGCACGTTGACCTGATCAAGGCCGGGGAATGACGGCTGAGCCCCCGCATAATCTACCCCGGCTTTGAGCGATCCCAGTGTTGCAGATGTGTTGTGTCCCCTGCGGATTCCCGGCCCATAGAGAACGATATACAGATCAGTGAAGTCGTCGGGTGATACGATCTGGGAGGCGTTGCAGCCCACAAGCGAACATTGATAGGGAGGGAGCGAGACTACGCGTTGATCCTTGAGTACAGCGGAAACTGCGGCAAGAGGTACGCCCGTTCCTCCACCGTTGAGGGTGAAAATACCTTGAGACAATTCCGTGACAAGCACCTCTGACGATGCGGTACCGGCCGTCAACGTGTATCGCCCTGGAACAAGATTGTTCGGTACCGCGAAATTAATCTGACCGGGTGAAACGTACCAGAGCGGGCAAAGCTGGCCACCCCGGATGAATGCCAGCAGCCGCAATCACTTCTTCCATTGGGACACCTTTCCCTCTGGACGCAAACCAAGCCTGGCCCTGACGAAAGCGCTGTAGATCCTGATCGGTTACGGGTTCATCATCGTGAGACAGCGAAGCCTGTAACCGGCTGATCGGTTCGGCCATCACTTCGAGCAAGTGGCTAACCGCTGCGAACTGGCCCGGGTCCAGTTGATCCAGCAACTGATGTGCGTGCTCGTTGGTCATTACACCGATTCCTATTGGTTCGTGTAGATCGTTTTGCCGCCCGATTTCGCGATGGGGTGCAATGCCGTCTCACCCACCAGCTTCCGCAGGTGCTCGGCCTTTTCGTCCTCTGATGCCACATACCACCGGTGCGGGCTTCTCCAGCGTTCCACGAAGTCCGCGTCAGAAATGAAAATATGCGGCGCGCCGGGGGCGTAAGAACCGTATTCCAAATTATTAACCCGACCATTCAGGATGAGCGCCGTCCGGTTCGTATAAAAGAAAAGCGTCGAGAATTCATAGTACGGATTGTCAATGATCAGGTCCCCGGCCGGAGCCTTGTTCAACGCCTGCGCAAGGGGTTCAGAACCCATATAGGGATTGAACGCAATCATCGCCTCTCTGGCCGCTTCAAAAAATACAACCATCATAATCGCGAGGGCGACTGCTGCCTTCTGACGCTGCAAAAACCAGCCTCCGATTGCGCCAATCAGAACAGCCAACCCGGCCATCGCCAGCGGTATCCGCAGATATGCGAACGAACTGATCGTCAGATCGCCCATGTGATCCAGCGCGAGCGTGTAATCACTGGTGTTCTTCGCAAGCGCCTGGGAAATATCACCCGGCGTCGGGTACCCCCAACTGGCGATGAGCAGCCCGGAAATCGCGACAAAAGCCAGTGCCGCGACCACGGCCACAACGCGGGTCGACAGCTTCCACGCCCTGTCGCCCGCCTCAGCCATCGCACTGCCAATCAGTATGGCGAAGGCCGGATACGCCGGCATCGAATAATATTCCTGCGTAGTGGAAAAGGTGAAGAAGCCCATCACAACCCCAATCCAGCAAAGGCACAGCAGCCGCATGCGCGAGGCACTGTCCGTACCGCGGTATTGCAGCTTGAAAGCACGAAAAAAGAACGCACTCCAGGGAAAGTACCAGGCAAAATGAAACAGCCAGAACAGAGGGCGGGGAACCGTATTGTAATCGCGTGGGTACCGCAGATTCAGGAAGCGCAGAATGTGTTCATTGAAGAAGTAGAACCAGAAAAAGCCGCGATATTCACCCGGCGCACTGTGCAACGTGAAATCAAAATAGGGCGGATTGCGTAGCGTCGCCATGACATGCCAGGGCGCAGCCACCGCCAGCATAACCAGAACGCCGGAAATCAGCGACAGCCTGCGCCAGGTTTGCCGTTCCCGCCACTGGCCGGTAATCAAAAGATAAGCCAAAGCCGTACCGAAGGGAAATAGCGCGGCAATCAGGCCTTTGAGCAGAAGTCCCACACCCAATGAAGCCCACGCCGCCAGCGCCCAGGCACGGTGATTTCGCTCTTCCTGTTCCAGTGCCCGGAAAAAACTCCACATAGCGAAGCCGATGGACAGCGTCAACACGACATCGGGAATCAGGATGCGGGTGAACAGCCAGAGTCCGATAGACGTCGCCAGGCTGAGGCCCGCATACATCCCGGCGCGGGGGCTGATAGCCCGGCCAGCCATGCGAGCAACCAGCCAGCAGAGCAGAATAGCCGCGAGCGCAACCGGAATGCGTGCCGCCCAGTCATGCGGTCCGAACACCAGGAAACTTACCGCCATCATCCAGTACTTCAGGGGCGACTTTTCCAGGTATTTGACGCCATCAAGCTGGGCGCTCACCCAGTCTCCGGACGTGATCATGTTGCGCGAGATCTGCGCCTGCACGGCATCCACATCATCCATCAAATGCGGAGGACTCAGGATGGAACTAAGAAAAATAATGGAAACGAATAAGAGGACGATCAGTTCGCCGCGGCGAAGACTTCGCTGGGCAGCCGGACTGTTCTTGTTTCGATCGGAGGAACCTCGATGTTCCATCTCTTCAGCCAGAGGAAGAGGGTCAGAAGGCCCCATAATTGATAACCCGCGTTAATGCGCTTTTCCTTATGATCGCTTATGAGCTTCGCTACCATGACCGGACTGAAAAGACCGGTGGCACGAACAGCCGCAGGACTCAAGGTTTCTTCGAGCAGCGGCAACAGGGGTCCGCGAAACCATTCATGCGCAGGGATGTCGAGACCCGATTTTTTTCGGTTCAGAATGTTTTCCGGCAGCTTGCCCTTCATCACGTTCTTCAGAATCACCTTCTGGCTTGAACCATTCATTTTCAAGCTCTCCGGAAGGCGTGCTGCGAATTCGACAATGCGGTGGTCAAGCAGCGGTGGCCGCACTTCAAGCGAGTGAGCCATGCTCATGCGGTCTACCTTATAAAGCAGGTCATCCGGCAAATAGTATTGCTGGTCAAGTTGCAGATAACGGTTCAGGGAACCAATGCGGGCAGCGCCCTCGAGCGGCGCATAGAGATGGAGCAGACGCTGGCTGGTGACGCCAGGCATCAGGTCACGTTTCTGAGCAGGCGAAAACGAGCCATTCCAATACAGGTGGGCTTCATCGGGATGAAGTAGCGTGCCTTCCAGCATGCGCTTCACTTTGTATTCAAAGCCGATTTTCGCGTCGGAAACGGGCAGCAGACGGTGCGCAGCCTTGAGTGCAGTGCGGCGCAGGGCGCGGGGTACGCGGCGTGCGGAACGTGCCAGATTATTAGCACGATACGTAAGATAACCGCCAAATAACTCGTCGCCGCCTTCGCCGGAAAGCGCGACCGTGACATGCTTGCGGCTCATTTTGGAAAGGAACCAGACGGGTAGTGCGCCGGCATCGGCGCCAGGTTCATCGGAATAAAATGCCAGCTCTTCGATGGCGGGTGCCAGTTCCGTTTTTGGCCGCAGTTCAAATTCGTGATGTTCAGTGCCGTAGATTTCGGCAATCTGACGGAAGTATTTGCTTTCGTCGCAGGATTTGGATTCAAAGGCTATGGAAAAAGTCTTCACCGGTGTAGTGCTGAGTTCGGCGGCGTAGTGCAGCAGCGTGGACGAATCCAGACCACCGCTGGCCCAGATGCCCAGCGGTACGTCGCTGACCAGGTGTTCTTTCACGGCATCGCGCAGCAGACGGTCCAGTTCTTCTGTGGCAGTCTGTTTGTCGAGTCGCGAATCGGGCGCAAAGGTTGATTTCCACCAGCGAGTCTGAGTGGTAACGCCGTCGCGCCATTCAAGGAAATAACCGGGAGGCAGTTTTTCTATGCCTGTGACCAGCGTTCGCGGACCTGGCACGTAATTCAGCGACAGGTAATCCTGAAGCGCAGTGAGATCGAGCGTTCGAGTGACCTTTGGGTGCTCGAACAGAGCCTTCAGTTCCGACGCGAAGATGATGTCGCTGCCCGTATGGCGAATATAGAGGGGTTTAATGCCCATTCGGTCGCGGCAGAGCACCAGACGGTGCGTGTCTTCTGCCCAGATGGCCATGGCAAACATGCCTCGAAAGCGGGAAAAACAGGCCGTATCCCACTGCAAAAAGGCTTTGAGGGCAACCTCAGTATCGCAATGCGAATGAAATTTGTGGCCCAGGGATTCCAGCTCATCGCGGACCTCCGCAAAGTTGTAGATTTCGCCGTTGTAAACGATGGTCGTCCTGCCGTCGTCTGAATGGATGGGTTGTTCGCCGCCTTCAAGATCGATAATTTTGAGGCGCACGGCACCCAGGGCAATCGTGGAACCCCAAAAACAGCCCTGCTGGTCGGGTCCGCGGTGCATGATCGAAGCCGTCATCCTGTGGATAACGGCCTCGTCATCACTCCGGGTGCTATGGGTAAATCCCGCTATTCCACACATGTCGTTTCGCTCAAAGACTGCCGATCCCCACCGGTAGCCTCCCCTAAAGGCACTAGAGAGATAAATAAAAGATAACGAACACCGTAAAGATTTGCAAGTTTTTTCGCAGCTATGGAACTGTTAGCCATTTAACGTATACGCGATACGACCCAGAAGAGGCCCCCGAGGGCGGCAACCGCCGTTACTCTGAGGATACTAGCAGTGGGCTCAGCCGCCGTGGAACCCCAGTGCAGACACAAGAGAAACGCTAAAAGAAGGAATGCCAGGCTGAACCGGGTGGAGACGCCACGGTTGGCCTGGCGGCGGTTTTCTGTCGGCGCGGTAGTTTTCACCAGCATGGTGAGGTTGTTATCGCGAACTTCTTCTGCCAGGCGGTTGGCTTCGCGGAGAGAGCCAAACAGCATGAGCCCTGCCCCGGCGGCCCATTCTTTGAGACGCTGGGGATCAGCAAACTGAGCGGTCTGCGTCCGCAGAACGCGCTGAAGCGCGGGCCACTGCGCCTGCTCGATGGCGTCGGTGACAGGGGCACCACCCACGATGGCATCGGCATTCCAGTAGCCCACAGCAATCAGGTTGCGGTGCAGGCTGTTGAGATACGGAGGAATTGCGGGATACAGCCGGGAAAGCGCGCGCCAGTTGCTTTCGAACGCGGCGGCAGATCGGGGATATCGCAGATGGACCTTAAGTTCCGGGGCCACCGCGGACAGCGCGTTGAGTAACCGGGCTTCCAGCTGCGCAGACGAGCGGCCTGCGGCGAGCGGATAGAGTGTCTGAACCGTCAGAGTGGAATCCCCAGCCAGAACTGCCGCAATGTATTTCATGCCAGTGTTGACACTGGCCGGAGGGACAGAGACAAGACGACTGACGCGCCGCAGTGTGAGCCGGTTGCCGGGCGCGACGATGAAGGCATCAAGCTCGATATCCGCGTCCACGATTCCGAGGCTGTAGAACTGCTCAAACACAGCCTCTGCGATCAGCGCAGCCGTGCCGGGTGAACCTGCCGCAATCAGGCGAGTAGCCGGTTCGCCTTCAACCAGAGGCCAGCAGAGCACGTTGTCAGTGGAAAGGTCTGCCAGTGGAACCGGGTAATCTGCCGCAGTCTCAGCCTGGTGTTCGTTCAATACTTCAAGGAATTTACGTTCGCGTACAAGCGATTCGCCATCACGCAGCCACTGCCGGAATTCACTGATGATGTGGGGAGCAACAATTTGGGCAACGTCGGCCCGCTGCACTTGTTTGATGTTTTGTTCGAAGAGCTTGAAGTCGGCGTCTGCAACAGGCTCGCACGCGATCTGGATAACGATGGGCAGGCCGTGATGCGTTGCCCTCCACGCCGCGCGACTGGGCGTACTCCAAAGTGCTTCAGGGTTCAAGTCGGCGAGAAGCAGTTCGGCCTGGCCAGGCAATTCGCGTTGCAGAATAGCGGTGAGTTCCGCAACCGTGGGCGGCGGGACAGGTGTATCGAGAAGGCGGAGACTGGCGATGTAGCGTGAACTGAGTAGTTCGGCACGCCAGCCGAGGAAACGCCCGAAAAGCGCATACAGACCGCCGAGTTCACGGAACGCTTCGGTAAGGTCGTGGCCCGCTGTTCCCTCAGCGCGATCCCGCGAAATAGCGACAGAGCGCCAGAATCCCGTTTCGCGTAATCCGTGCCGATCAAAAACTGCGGAACTATCCAACCAGATCCACCAATATCAGGCGTGAAGCACTTCGCCCGCGGCTTGGGGTTCGCCTGCGGAAGGCTTGGGATTGATAAGACCGGAAAGGGATGCGCTGGTGCGTTTGATAATGTCGCCGGTGGCCTGCATGATCTCCTGAGGATTGAGGGTGGCCGGGTTCAGTGCGCCCAGGGTTTTGCTAACGACATCGGCACCCACGCCGGAGACATTCGCAAGGGTCGCTTTGCGTGCCTCATCGAGTTGCGACGACAACGCCCCGGTCAGGGATTCCACCAGGTCATTCAACTTCAAGAGCGAACCCTGCGGATCGCGGGATTCCACCGCCGTCTGTACCTGCTGCATGCCATAAACAGTCATGGCGGTTGAGAGACGAACGAACGAATGAATCAACTGCTGTAAATCTGTGGCGGGTGGCGGGGTGGTTTCATTCATGGCAAGCCTTTATTATCGCGAATTGAGTCGGCGCAGGAGCAGAAGCATCCAGACAGTCCATGATGTCACAAAAAGTGCTGTAATCGTTGCAAAAAACGGAGCGGTTCTCCAGGATGGCAGACCACCCGAGAGGGCGATGAACAGTATGGAAAACGCCCACACGACACCAGCGGCCATGGCGCGCGCGCGCAGATGCTCGTCTTTATCCTGTTCAAACTCCACACTGGAGCGCAGCCGCAACTGGCGGCGTTCCACCAGATCAAGCGCCCGCATCATGGCTGAAGGACCCGTCTTGAGCCAAATGGCAAGGTCGGTAAGCATGGAGAGGCCGCCGGCGGCGGAAAAGACGCGCTTGCGGGCTTCCTCAAAAAGATAGTCTTCCACCAGCTTGCGCAGGGATTCCGCGATGTCAAAACCGGGTGCAAGGCGCTGGATCAGGCCGTCAACCAGGATGGTAGAGCGGATGTATTTGATCATTTCCCGGTCCACCAGAACGCCGTATTCGCGGGCCACCGAAAGCAGATCCATCATGGCCCAGGTGACGGAGACGCGGAACCTGGCCTGACCGCCGGGCGCGGGTTCTTCATACCAGGTCTTGCACATTTGCACGATCTTGCGACGCATGCCGTCGAGATCGGCATCAGGTGTAGGAGTGCAGATATTGAGGAACTCGGCGTAGATTGCGTCGCCGCTGCCAGTGGCGTATGCGAGTGTCAGTTCAATCTGTTTGCGGCGGGCCTCGGGCGTAAGGGTTGCGACGATACCGAAATCCACGTAGCCGACCGTGTTGTTGTCCAGAATCAGCAGATTGGCAGGGTGCAGATCCGCATGGAAAACGCCAAAACGAAAGGTATCGCTGAGGAAATTTGAGATCACGTTGCGGCTGAAGACTTCCGGTTTAAAACCAGCGGCACGCAATGTGGAAATGGCGGTCTGGTCGCCATTATCCATATATTTCAGATAGGTGGCGACGCTGGGACCCTGCAGGAATTCCAAGGTCAGCACGCGGGACGTGGTGAGGTTCCAGTAGATTGTGGGGATCCGTTCCGTGGTGCTGGTCTCGGCGTTGTTCGCGAGCAAATTGCAGTTAGCGGCCTCGCGGCGGTAATCGAGTTCATCCTGCGTCCAGGCCCCGGTTTCACGCACGGCATCGCGCATGAAAAAGAGCGTCTTGATGCCCAGAAACATGATGACGTGGACCATGCCGTTCATGAGGACGACATCGCGCTGAAAGTCGTAGCGGACGCCGGGGCGCTGCACTTTGACGGCTACCTGCGTGCCGTCGTGCAGCGTGGCGCGGTGCACCTGACCGATGGAGGCTGAAGCGATGGCGGTGTAATCGAAGCTCAGAAAAAGCTTGTCAGGACCGGAGCCGAATTCAGCTTCAAAAATGCGCAGGATTTGGTCAGCATTCGCGGTGGGCACGTTATCGAGCAGCCCGAGCAGAGCGTCGCAATAGATGCGGGGCAGGGTATCGATTTGCAGGGAAAGGATCTGGCCGAACTTAATGAAGCTGCCGCCGGCTTTTTCAAAACCTTCACGCAGAAGCAGGTGGCCATCAAGCGGCTGATGGCGGAAACGCCGAAGTCCGAGCCTGGTTAACTGGCGGAACATGATTCCGAATATCTGGAACATGCGCGCAGCGTAATCGAAGATGGGATGGCGCGTAGTCATGCTCGGAGCGGGATCAGACGTGTGGCGCTGCTACTTATTTTGTTCCCCCGTGGTTTTGCATTCCATTACGAAGGTGGTGCCCTTTTCCAGCCAAACTCCGGCAAGAGCCTGAGCCTGATCGGGAAGGTTGTTGGGCGTGCCTGCGGGAACGGTGGTCAGAGCCTGTGCGTGGGTGATCAGGGTGTTGATGGATTCTTCGGGATTACGGGCCATTTCGAGGCCTTTATGGGCAACCCCGAGCGAAATGGACCACGTGGTCTGGAGGATCTGGTCAAGCAGTTTGCGGTTTGGATCTTCTGAATTTGTGGCCATGAGTGTGGTCCTGCCGGGATTTTTTAGTATAGCGGGAGTGCGCGTAAAACCATCAAATCCTCGCCGGGCAATGCGTCAGACATGCGTCAGAACGAGCCGCGACTGTCAGGGTCGCGGCTCGGTGGAGGTGAAACTCCAGAAAACGAATCAGGCGGCGAAGTAAACTTTCATCGGAGTCCAATAGAAATCGGACCAGCCCTTTTCATAATTGTCCGCTTGCGACGCCGGCACGTTTGAATGAACCATGGTGACTTCAGTGCCGCCATCCTTTTCCGTAAATGTCCACTCCAGCCGGGACGCAGCCGCACCTTCAGGCCATTCGCCCGTTTGCCACGACTGAACGATGCTCTTGTCTTCTTCGAGCGCCAGATTTTCACCTGAGATATAGCCATCCCATGCAGTGAACTTGTCGCCCACCTTCGTGCCGGCAGTGGCTTTACCACCTGTCATTTTTGTGTGCTTCGGGCCGCTAAGAAAAGCGTCATAGATCTGTTTCGGCGTAGTGCCGGGGAAGAATTCACGCTGCGTTATAGTTTTGGTTCCGGGCATAATTTTATGATCTCCAGTTCGGGCTGTCCTTCTGTAATACGGATGGTCGAATTGACGGGGGGATTTTCCAGACGCTGCGTCATGCCGCTCGGCCAGCGGATTTCAAGCGCCGTGATCTCAGTTAAACTGCCCAGACCGAAATGCTGTTCGCCAGGCATACAGCCGAAATTGGTGCCACCGCTGACTTCGCGCATCTGGCGGGTTCTTCCGGTCAGCAGCGTGACGCGCGCACCGATGGCATCACGGTTTGAGATGGTGCCTTTCAGGCGCACGTTGAGGTAATTTCCCAGCCGCTCTGTCGGGCAGAAAACGGTACTGGCCAGCAGGTCTCCCGGATACAAACCGCCCGCCGCCACAATGATCGACATTCTCCCGTCGCCAAACAGATCCGCACAGTTGGTCCCGTGGCTCTTGCCCGTGAACGGCAGACCGGCGGAGAAGGTGATATTGCGGAACCTCGCACCGTCGTTTTGCAGCACAATCATCGGTTCCACACGATCCATCGGTGGTGCGCCATTGCCCAGCATAATGTCGAGGTGCCCGTCGTTATCAAGATCCGCAATAGCACCGCTCATGGTTCCCCAGCAGCCATCCAGGCCAATTTCACGGCCCTTCAAAGTGAACGTGCCATCACGGTTGTTGTGGTAAATACGCAGCGGGCGGCCGTCGGCTGGCCCTGTGCCGTGGCTCATGGTGTGGATAATATCTTCGTATTCCGACCAGACGAACTGGACCACGTCCAGCCAGCCGTCGTTATCGTAATCAACCCACGCGCACACCGTCCCGATGACAGGGTCCGTCAGGCCCGCCTGCAAACTCACGTCCGTGAAGGTGCCGTTGCCGTTGTTATGGAACAGTTGGGCGTGACCCATGCCACTGACGAAGAGGTCAGGGAAACCATCGTTATCGTAATCGCCCCAGGCGGAACCAATAGCAGGCAGAATGCCGCCCACGCCAGCCTGATCCGTGACCTCAGTGAAAGTGCCGTCGCCATTGTTGTGGAACAGACGGTTGGGCACGTGGCGATCAAAGACTCCACCAGCGTTATTAGGGACAAAGAGGTCGAGAAAACCATCGCAATCGTAATCCACCCACGATGCTGAAAAACACGGCCCCCAGACGCCAATTCCAGACTGCGCAGTGACATCGGCAAACGTCCCGTCGCCATTGTTATGGAACAGAGTGCCTTCGCCTGGGTACCAGCCGAGCCGGGTGATGAAGAGATCGATATTGCCGTCGTTATCGTAATCGCCGGCGATGATGGAGAACCCGTTGACGGCTTTGTCGAGGCCCGACTGTAGCGAAACATCGGTAAACGTACCGTCGCCATTGTTGCGGTAAAGGTTGGTGCCGCCATGCGCTGAAGTGATGGCGATGTCGAGCAGGCCGTCGTTGTTGTAATCGAAGATGGCAGTACCACGGCCGCCGCTGGTCTTGTTCAGGCCGATTTTAGCGGCGATGTTTTCGTAGTGGAGAGTTGTTGGGGCCACCCCCGCCAGCAGCTCCATTTGGAATCGTTGCGGTATGCGTTCCGGATAGCCGCCGAGTTTCTGCGCGGCCATCCAGAGCCAGTAGCGGGCGCGTTCGTTCTTCGGATCTTCAATGAGAGCAGTTACCGCTGCGTCAGCCGCGTTTTCAAATTTCCCACCGCGGTAGTGCGCGACAGCCGTATCGTACATGGCATCAGCGCGGGTTGCAGGGTCTTTCGCTGCAAGGGCGAGTTCACGCACGGCATCGGTATAGCGTCCGCATTTGACGTAGATTCGTCCCAGGGAGCGGCGTGTGGCGGCGTCGCCGGGAGCGCCTTCGAGGCGGGTCAGGTGCCGGTCGATCAGGTCTTTATATTCAAGACCGACGAACGGCGCAATATCCGACGTGGTCTCCATGAAGTCGAGGGTTGACTGAGTGAACTTCTTCGGGCCGAGCGCCGAGAAGAACACCATGCCCCGCAGCATAGCTTCGCTCATGACGCTGCCTGCCGAAAGTGGCAGCGCAAGGGTGAGCGCGAGCGAGCGCGGGTCAGTGGGATCGATATAGCCGAAGCTCTTGCGCGCTGAGGCAAGGGCTTCCTGAAATGTCTTGAGCAGTGCGGCGGATTCAGGCCGTGTGTGCCGCCCGATCCGTACCAGATGATTACCGAAATCGGCGAGCGCGCTGTCCAGATTCTGTGGGCCTCCGGTGGCGGGCCGGTTGTGGCCGGAATCCGAACCCTGACCGGACAGAGTTTCGAGCGAGGTTTGCAGATTGCGGACGCCGCTTTGCATAGCGGACAGCCCGGTCTGCAGAGCTTCAGTGGGAAGTCTGAGCAGGTCTTGCAGAAAGCTGCTCATAGGCTTTTCGGCATGATGTAGTAGACCGACTGGATGGCACAGCCGAAGCTGGCCGTTTCACTTTGAGCGACGGGTTTGCCAGCCAGCATGTCAGCGATAGCCGGTTCGAGGTACGCCGCGTATTCGTCATCACCCGGGAACTGGAAGTTATCGATGGCACCGCGGTAGAGCAGCGTCAGATCGGGTGCGACCAGGAAAACGCGCGGCGTCTGCCGCGTAAACCATACATTGGCAAGTTTGCCGTTCGGGTCGTCAAGAATGTTGAAAGTAAGCTCGCGCTCCGCGATGGCTTTGCGGATCTGTTCAGGAGTTTCGTGCTGCCGCGACGCCACAACCAGCAGGGCTAGTTCAGGGTGCAGAGTCGGGAAGCTGTTGAGGTAATCGTCGTAACGAACGCAGTGGGAACAGATACCGGACCAGAAAACGACGACTGCACCGCGTTTGCCGACGAGTGCTGCTGAAAGGCTTTGAGCCTGGCCGGTTACGCTTTGGAGAGTAAAATCATCAAGCGAAGCCCCAATGTTCTGGGGCTTCGCTTGTGGAGTTCCGGATACCATTCGTTTTGGTAAGAAACGAATTACGGAGTCGGTTTGGTGGGCGGCTTGTTTTCCGCAGTCGACAAGTTGACGTCGATTTCGTCACCGGGCAGCGTCTGATACTCGCCGGGGACTTTCGAGAAAACCTGAATGAGTGCGTAAGGGTTAGCCGGATCCATGGAGACTGATGCTGCCATGAAGCGGGGCAGCGACCCGAAAGGATCCTTGCTCCAGATTCCAAAACCAGTGATGGCGACCTGATCGTAATCCCCCGCCGCAGCTGTCGAAACCCGTGAGTTGGTGCAACTGATGGACGCTGCACTGGTCAGTGTGAAGGTACCGCCGGAGGTGCCGCTGTTGCCATTGCTGTAAACGAAGGTGCTCTGGCCACCAGGCGCATTGCAATTGACGGACACGTTGTAAGTGAATGTATCGCCGACCGATGAAGTAAAGGTGCGGCGGTCTGCCTTGACGATGGAAGCAGCAGAGGTCGGCAGGTGCGCTGCCTGTAGCTTGCCAAAGATGTTGAGATTGGCTTCGGCGGGAGCGATCCAGCAGATACCCGGCAACAGGCTGGGTTGCGGAAAGCAATAGGTCTCGAATGAGCGGTGATGGAATGTATTGGCGCGGAACATCGTCTGGCCGCTGGCAGTCTTTTCAAAGAACGCGTAGTTCGTATCGTCCGGATTCTGCGGCGCACGCATCGAAATTAGGAAAAACGGATCGGATGACACACGGCCATTGTTGTCCGGGATCAGCGCTTCGATAATGGACTGATCAATGTACATCGGATATTCAAACTCACCAATGATACGACCGCTGGTCAGGTCAATCATGCCTTGCGCGAAGTTGAAAGGTTCGTCGACAAAAAGCAGTTTATGCTGATTGTAAAGCTGGTTGGGGAAGTGCAGTTGCTGGTTCGGACCCATGAGGAAGCCACGGAAACCGTTACCGAGAAGCGGGCTGGCTGGCGGCTCAGCGAAGAGGCCTTCCGGTACCATCGCCGAAATCTTGAACGGTACGGTATTGCCGGTCTTTGATCCAAATTGAATTTCGAACCGACCCTGGAGTTCGGAACGGCCGGGTCCAAGACCTCCCTGCTGCGGGATGTGAAGATCAAAGTCATCGCCGAAATTGGTGTAACGGGCGTTGACCGTGAAAATCTGAGTTTTGTCTGTGGGGATGTCGGGGCAGTTACTACCGCAGGGAGTGAAGCCAAGATCCTGGCGGGTATCAAGATACAAGTGCGGGTGCAGGCTGGTGCCGCGAGCCAGAACACTGGCACAGTTGCCTGTGGGTCCGCAAAAGGGTAACGGAAAGCGAACCGGATCGCCCTGCGTATCTGCGCCCAGAGGCAGGAACGTGCTGCCGCGGAAATAGAAATCAAGTAAACCGTCGGGACGCTGGGTAAAGCTGGCCCATGCGTGGCCGCGGGTGCCGGGGAAGTTAATCACAGGCCGCGCGAGTTTAGGGTTCACATTGCCCAGGTTGAGAAGCGAACTGTTGGCAAAGTTGACATACCACTGTATGTTCTGCGCGTAGCCGTTGGTGAGATCAAGGTCTCCTGAGGAAATCTGAAGCGCATCAGCGATCTGATTGTATTTGTTCGGCGCGTTGTAGCCGAGCGGAGCAGAAATAGTGGTGTCGTCACCCTTGATCACACCCTGGTAGACAACAAAATGAGCAATGTTGCCGATTGCGGGGTAGAACTGAATGGTGATATTGCCCGACAAGTGGCTGTCGCTCATCACGACCCCGCCAAAAAGCTGATTACCGCAAATACCAAACCGCTGTTCCGCAGGATCAATGCAATCAACGGCGCGAATTGCGTCGCCAAAAAAACTGGCTGTATTATTGAGCGGCAGCGTCTCAACGAGGCCGGGCGGCAGTTTGAGCGGCTTGGGCAGTGGATCAAAAATCAGCAAAGGCTGGTCGCCAAAAGCGGTCTGTGCAGTCAGACCCAGCAGGCCCATCATACAAAGTGACAGGGACAGGGAAATCTTCACTGAAGTTGCTCCTCTTGCGTCTCGTGTACGGCGGTTGGGCGGATGGACGTGGACCGTGACGGCGTCGCCCGGATGCCCAGGAAAGCGGCGGTGTAAAGCGGTTCGTTATCGCTCCTGGCGCGAATATTTTGAACTGCCGGGTCGCTCGTGGCGACTGTTTTTACATCGACCAGGGCGAAACTGCGTGTGTAAGTCTGGTTGAGGAATGCAAGGATGTCGTTAGCGATAAGGGCGTGGCCAGTGGCACTGGGGTAGATCCCGTCCATGGTATAGAAACCACCCAGATAGTCAGCAGAGACCGTAGTGGCTCCGACTACGACCGGCGTCAATCGAACTTTGTGCAAATAAGCATTCAGGTCGTATACGACAGCCCCGTTCGCTTTCGCAGCAGCCACAATCTGAGCATTCAAAGCATTGATGCGGGTGGTTAAGTCAGCCGCCGTGGCAGCGGTCATCACCGAGTTCGCTGGCAGCGGACCGATCGCACCGTTGATAAACTGGCCTGCGATTACCTGGAGTGCATTGCGGGTCAGGTAGTCCGAATTGGTGATCTGATAGCCGGCCGTAATAACGAACGGGACGGTCGCAGTAATTCCAGCCGCGCTTGCCGGTGAACTGAAGTAGCCCGTATCGAGAGGATTCGGGATTGTGGTCGCGATCACTTGCGCCTGAAGTCCCCGCAGGCCCGCCAGTACATTACCGTATGTGGCACCGAAGGTTGTTGCGCTGGGTAAACGGCTCGGATCGTTGTTAACCGCAGCGTCAATGGCCTCGTAATAACCGAGCTCGACCAGAGCAACCGTGGGGAATAAAGCCTTCGCATACTCAAACTGATTCCACAGCGGCACAGTACCGCCTTGCGCATTGAGGAAAAACAACTGAGGGAAGCCGAGGATCATATTGATCACCGTCTGCTTCATGTTCTTCTGTGCGATGGGAAGAGACGGGCGGATCGTGACTGCATCCGCAAGTGTCAATCCAGGAATCGAGGTATTGAGAACAAACAGGGGAGGTGCCGCCACCTTCTTGGGGTCAGGCTGCAGAAATTCACGAACCGAACCCTGCGGATAGGTCTGAAGACGAACTTCCTGACCCGGGTACCCAACAACATCACCGATGCCCGGCGGCTGAATGATGGGCTGATTAAACGCCGTACCTATTTTGGCCGCGATCTGAGCAGGAAAGCTCTGTCGCTGAAGAACGCTGCTGAGGCCAAAATTTCCCATGCCGGCGGCGAGACCTTCTCCCATGACAACGAATGTCGTGGTATCCAGTTTCTGCGCCTGGGCACCGGTTGACGCGACCAGCAGAGCAATTGGTATAAGAGCTGATTTGGAAAACATGACTGGAATCCGGTTTCTCATTTAGTGCTTCCGTCCCATTCTGTCGGTCTCATCCAAACGCAGCGAGAAGCCGAAGACATGAGCAAAATTGTGATAAAGGCCGTTGGTATAGAGGTTATTGTTTGCCGCGACGTTAGTCGTGCGATTGGAAAAATTCATAGCTTCATAAAACAAGCTGAATTCTTTGTTACCTGATTTGCGGCTGGCACCGAGTGTGAAACTATTGCGGTTGGCGTCAGGGAACAGCGGTCCCACACTCTTGTCCGGTACCGGCGAACGATCAAACAGGTAGCCGAGGCGAACGGTCATGACCGGGCTGATCGGATGTTCCAGACCCACCGCAATGTTGTACGAATTTCTGAAATCAAAGACCAGTCGCTGCTCTGCAGGCAGCGCGACGTTGGCACGGTTGGTTTCATTGATGCCGAAATTCAATGGCACGCTCTGAAAACGCCGGTAATCCTGCAGACGGAAATCGAAAGCCAGCTTCGTGTTGTGGAATGAAGAATTTGCGATACCGACTCCGTAAGTCGCGGGTGTGGTGAAAGTCCCGGTTACATTCTGATTGGGAAAAGCATTGGGCAGGAAGCTGGAACCGATGTATTGTTCGAGGGTATAACCAGTGCCGAACGCAAACGACGCCTTGCCCGACAAATGGTTTGTTACTGAACTGCGGAACGACATGCCGAAGCTCGTTTTGTACTTCTCGTTCTTATACAGGTACCCAAGTGCAAACGCCGGGCTGTTAGCAGTACCGGCAATGCGCGACCGTCCTTCCGGCAGCAGACGGGCGATTACTGCAGCAGCCTGTTCGGTCGGAACTCCAGGAAAAACAGTGCTCGCAGCCGTGCGTCCAAACGTGAGTGCATCACCTTGAGGGTTCAGAATACTCTGCTCCAGCATCAGGTGGGTGTGGACGAATGCCGGGCCTAAACCGATGCTGCTGTTGGGAGTGATTTTATAGGCCACCGTAGGCTGAAACCAGAACTCTTCGAGACGTGCGCGCGTACCCGCGAAACGGCCCACAAACTTAGTCAGGTTGGGGTCTGAATCGTTGAAGTTGGTGGAGTTGGCTGACAAGCCGAACGGCGTAAAAATACCGAGGCCGAAGGTAATCTTGTCCGAGTACTGCATCGTTGCATACATACTTGCCAGCGGGATGAAATGTGGCTTAATGGACTGGGAGAAGCCTTTTTCCGGAACCTGCTGGCCCACGGGAGTAGACGTAGGCGTGAAGCGGAATAAACCCACCACCACAGTGCTGTCCATCTCCAGATGTACTCCCGGCTGGAAAGCGATTCCCGCAGGGTTATAAAAGAGAGCTGAGCCGTCATCCGCACTGGCAATGAAAGCCGTTCCCATACCGGCGGCGCGAGCACCCATTTCAGCTACGGAAAATGCCGAACCAAAGCATGTTCCGGCGAGAGTGAGCAGCAGGCCGGCGACGGGCATTAGACCGGGACAGAGTATTTTATTCAATCGTTTGGTCATTTACACTACTTCCATCATCATGTACACCATCCGGTCGTGCGCTAAAAACAACGAGAGTGGCGGACAGCGCAGCATTCACTGCTCTGTCCGCCGATGTCCAAACGCGCATTCGCCGATTAGCTCGCGTTGCTCTTGATCGTGCTGGCAATCACGCCAACGCTGTCTGAATAACATTCCAGATAGACGTTGCCAAAGATGCCGACGGAGGGCTTGCTCGCGTTGGTGGCAATGCTCTTCACCGGGAACTTGCGTCCCTGCAGGAACACATACTTGCCTGTGCAGATGATGGCCGTATAAGTGGCAACCAGCGGACCGCCAAGTGCGAGCAGGTTGCCGAGAGGACTGCTGGTGTCAACGGGAGGAGGATTGAACTTGCCGGTACCCACGTACTGGAAAATGATCTGGTCGCCGTCGATATCTGTGATCAGAACGCGATTATCGTACTTGATCGTGGTCGCGGACGTGAAGACGAACTGGAAATTGGTGATTGAGGTGCCGACGATGGCGCCTTCCACGGTACCGATATGGTCGCCGATTCCAGTGTTGGGATCGAAGTTGATTACAGTGTCCCGCTGTGCGAAGAACAACTGCAGACCCGAATTAAAAACTGCTTCTTCGTGATCCCGTGATGCGCCCTTTGCTATTGCGCTGATTCCACCAAGGCCGATGAGGCCTGCAAGCATGCTGCGTCTATTGGACATTCCACTCTCCTGTGAATTGAGTTACTGAATTACGTAAGCTTCGCTGCTGAAACATTTACTCGCTGATGCCGGCAACGGCACCCAGGGTATCTGAATAAACTTCAAGGTAAACATTGCCCAGCAAGCTCACTGATGGCCGCGATGCATTGGCCGTAGTCATCTTGCAGGCGAATTTGCGGCCCACCAGCGCCGCATACTTTCCAGTCGCAATCAGCACCGTATAGGTACCGGTAAGAGGTCCGCCCAAAAAGAGCAGATTTCCGAGCGAACTGGCGTTATCGGCAATCAACGGGACAATATATTTTCCGGAGCCGGTATTCGAGAAAATCAACTGATCTCCGCTAATATCAGTGATCAGAACCCGGCTCGTAAGTTTGACGCCTACCTGACTCGTAGGTGTGAACTGAAAGTTAGTGATGGACGTACCCGCGATTGCGCCTTCCACGGTCCCGATATGAGTTCCGAGACCGGTGTTGTAGTCAAAGCTGAGAATGGTATCGCGCTGAGAAAAGAAGAGAGGCAGTCCTTTATTGAAAAAGCCTTCTCCGCGGTCATTTGCACCCTTAGCCACTGCTGCCAGGCCGCCAAGGCCCAGCAGGCCCGCCAGAATACTGCGTCTATCGGACATTAAGATTCCCTCTAGCTGTAGTCGCTGAAGTCAAAAAGATTCTCCCGTCCGGTTACTAAAATTTTGAAGGACGAATTCGTGTAAGGGCTTTCGCTATGAAGATGCCGCCATCCACAACCGGCTTGGCAGTGATGTCGAGGGGATTCTGATTAGGTGCAAACGCCAGCGGACGGATCTGCACAAACATATGATCCGGATCTTTCGGATCCATCGTTCCATCAAGCGAAATCCGGAATGCACCGCCAAGGCCGCTCGGCGTACCCAGAGGACCGAAGTTGATCCAGACGAACACAGCGTGAATCACGTTGGGCGCCGTGTAGTACCACGATCCGTGACCGGTTGTGTGCGGCGAGTTCAATTCGTGTGAATCGTTGGCAATGACATTACCGTCTGCAAAAAACGTAGGCATCATCCAGACTTCAGGAAACGGTGCCGTAGCAGGGTTTTGCGGTAGCGCCTGCCCATACCAGCCGCCGACCGGAGTAGCGGCCTGCTGCTGCAAAATCGAAATTGACGTGGTCTGCGCGGAAGCCCTGTGGCTTACGATAACCTGAATGCCGAAAGCGACTGCAACTCCTGC
>JANYDS010000094.1 GCA_025363475.1 Terriglobia bacterium | reverse complement strand
GCACCATGTTTGAAGCTGTTCCTGTCGCAGTCTTCGTATGCAATTCATCGGCTGTCATTCAGGATTACAACAACCGGGCAGAAGAACTATGGGGCCGTACGCCCAAGCGCGGGGACCCGAGCGAGCGATACTGCGGATCGTTTAAACTTTATCTGCCCGATGGCACTTTGTTGCCGCATTCGGAAAGCCCCATCGTCGAAGTGCTGCGCACCGGCATACCTGCCAGGAATATCGAAGTGTTCATTGAGCGCCCGGACGCTTCGCGGATTCTGGTTACGGTTAATTTTCTTCCGCTCAGGAATGAGCAGGGGGAAATCATTGGAGCCATCACCTCCTTTGACGATATTAGTGAGCGTAAGCAGGCCGAAGCGGCTGTGCAGCACCGTACGGCGCAGTTCGAAACCCTTCTGAATGTGGCCCCGCTCGGCGTTTACCTGGTGGATGGAGATTTTCGCATTCGCGAGATGAACCCCACCGCGTTCGCGGACTTCGCCAATATTCCCGACCTGATCGGCAGGGATTTGAACGAAGTGAGTTACACCTTATGGCCGAAGGCCTGCGCGGATGAAATCGTTGCAAGATTCCGCCATACGCTCGAAACCGGTGAACCGCACACGAACCCGGAATGGCTTGAGGAGCGGCTCGACCGCGAGGCGCGCAAATATTACGAGTGGCAGATCAATCGTATCCCGCTGCCGGAGGGCCATTATGGTGTGGTCTGCTATTTCCGGGACATCTCTACCCAGGTGCTGGCCCGCGCGGAGATTGCGGCCGCTGCAGAGCGGCTGCGCTTTATGGCCGAATCCATGCCGCAGAAAATATTTACCGCAAAGGTGAATGGCGATGTGGACTATTTCAACCGGCAATGGATGGAGTTCACCGGCCTGTCTTTTGAGCAGATCAGGAACTGGGGCTGGACCCGGTTCATTCATCCCGATGATCTGGAGCAGAACGTCCGGCTTTGGAATCACTCGGTAAAAACGGGGGAACCTTTTGAATACCTGCACCGGTTCAGGCGCGCGGATGGAGAATACCGGTGGCATCTCAGCCGCGCTCTCGCCATGCGCGATGGCGACGGCAAGGTTGCCATGTGGATTGGCTCAAACACCGATATTCATGAGGAGAAGAACACAGAAGAGGAACTGCGGCTGACGAATCAGGATCTCAACCTGTTTGTTTTTGCAGTCAGCCACGCTCTCACAGAGCCGTTACGCATGATCACGAGCTATTCGGAACTTCTCCTCGATGCGCATCGCTCCCGCGAGTTCGATCAGAATTCGGAGATGTTCGCCGGCTTCATCGCTGATGGCACCAGGCGCATGGAGGAACTTCTTGCGGATTTGCTGACCTATACGGCATTAGCTTCACAACAAAAAGAAAAGGCTGACTCCATTGATCTCAACGGGGTGCTGGCCAAGGTGAGTGACAACCTGAAAGTGGCCATTGCGGAGAGCGGTGCCGTTATCACCACGGGGCCTCTGCCGCGTATATCTGGTTCAGAGGTGCATTTCGTTCAACTCTTCCAAAATCTCATCGGGAACGCGATCAAGTACCGGGGCGAGCATCCGCCCGCGGTGCACGTAACCGGCCGGGAGGACAAGGGCGAATGGCGTTTCGAAGTGGCCGATAATGGGATTGGAGTCGCCCCGGAGTATCATCAGCAGATCTTCGGCGCTTTCAAACGACTGCACGGTACAAACACACCAGGCACAGGCGTAGGTCTTGCCATTTGCCAGAGAGTGGTGGAGCGCCATGGTGGCCGCATCTGGGTGGAGTCCGCGCCGGGAAAAGGCACAACGTTCTGTTTTACCCTGCCCGTCAGGGGTTTATAGTACCGGGCCACCGATTGAATCGGACGCCTCATTCTCACCATCTGTACAATAGGAGCAAAAGGGTCGCAAGGTCTTTTTCGCTGCGGAAAATTTTAATTAAACCATCATGCTGACCTCAAAAGAAAAGTCCGACACCAGACGCCTGCCGATGATGCCCATCCGGGACGTCGTCATCTTTCCGTACATGATGACTCCATTTGTGGTGGGCCGTGAATCGAGCGTCCGCGCCCTCGAAGACGCGATGGCCGGCGACAAGAAAATTTTCCTCGCCACGCAGCATGATGCTTCAACTGACGAACCCAACCCGAATGAGATTTTCAGCGTGGGTTGCATCGTCAACATCGTGCAGAGTCTGAAGCTGCCTGACGGCAACATTAAAGTACTGGTTGAGGGTGTGGAGCGCGCGAAGGTTGTTTCGGTCAGTGACGACGAAGGTTTCTTCCGTGCCGTTGTGCGCACATTCCATTTCAAGGTGGAAGCAGGCACCCAACTGGACGCGCTCACCACGCGTGTAACCACGCTGTTTGAGCAGTACGTCAAGCTCAGCCAGAACCTGAATTACGAAACGATGGTGGCGGCTATCCGTGTGGACGATCCGGGCAAGCTGGCGGATACCGTGGGCGCAAATTTACAGCTCACCATTGAAGAAAAGCAGGAAATTCTCGAAATTTTCGATCCGATCGACCGGCTCACGCGTGTGGCGGAGATGCTGGACATCGAGATCGAAAAGCTCAACGTCGACCGTACCATTCAGGGCCGCGTAAAGCGCCAGATGGAAAAGGCGCAAAAAGAGTATTACCTCAACGAGAAGATCAAGGCAATCCAGAAGGAACTGGGCCGCGGCGATAAAAGCGAAATTGATGAGCTGAAGAAGCGCATCGAAATGTCCGGTATGACGAAGGACGCGCTGGAGAAAGCTCTGGCGGAACTGAAGCGGCTGGAAAATATGCCGCCGATGTCGGCTGAATCCACCGTTTCGCGCAACTATCTTGACTGGCTGCTGGGCGTGCCGTGGAAGAAAAAATCGAAGGAAATCCGCGAACTGAAATTTGCCGAGGAAGTGCTCGAAAGCGATCACTATGGCCTCGACAAGATCAAGGAGCGCATTCTTGAATTTCTCGCTGTCCGGCGTATGGTGAAGAATCCCAAGGGGTCGATTCTATTGTTTGTCGGACCTCCTGGCGTGGGCAAAACCTCGCTGGGTATGTCGATCGCCAAGGCAACCGGGCGCAAGTTCGTGCGGATGTCGCTCGGCGGCGTGCGTGATGAAGCTGAAATTCGCGGTCACCGGCGGACTTATATCGGGGCGTTGCCCGGCCAGATCATCCAGATGATGAAAAAGGCTGGCACGAAGAATCCGGTCTTCATGCTGGATGAGATCGACAAGATGTCGACAGATTTCCGCGGCGATCCATCCTCAGCGCTGCTGGAAGTGCTGGACCCTGAACAGAACAACATGTTCGTCGATCATTACCTCGACGTGGAATATGATCTGTCGCAGGTATTTTTTGTCGCGACGGCGAACGTGCTGCATACTATTCCGCCTGCGTTGCAGGACCGTATGGAAGTGATCCGGCTGTCGGGTTACACGGAACTGGAAAAGTTGGAAATTGCCAAGCGGTTCCTGGTGCGCAAGCAGATTGACGCGGCCGGGCTTACGGACGCGCAAATTGAATTTAAGGACGACGGGCTGTCGAGTCTGATCCAGGACTATACGCGGGAATCGGGCGTACGCAACCTCGAACGCGAAGTCGGCAATGTTTCGCGTAAGGTTGTACGCAAGATTGTGGGTGGCGGTCTCAAAGAAAAGGTCACCATCAATGCCGCGAAGGTGACTGAACTTCTGGGTCCGACCAGATATCGGGATACCACCACAGACCGGCGTAACGAAATCGGGTCCACTACAGGATTAGCCTGGACCGAAGTGGGCGGGCAGATTCTGACCACGGAATGCATTCTGATGGAAGGCAAGGGCAAGCTCACCGTGACCGGGAAACTGGGCGAAGTGATGCAGGAATCGGCACAGGCGGCGTTTAGTTACATTCGCTCACGGGCGCTGACGCTGGGTCTGCAGCGCGATTTCTACCGTAACCTCGATGTCCATTTGCACATTCCGGAAGGTGCGATTCCGAAAGATGGTCCGTCGGCCGGTATCACGCTGGCGACTACGATTTGCAGTGCGCTGACGCGGATTCCGGTGCGCGGCGATATCGCCATGACCGGCGAAATCACGCTGCGGGGCAAAGTGCTTCCTATCGGTGGTTTGAAAGAAAAACTGCTGGCGGCGCACCGTCACGGCATCAAAGAAGTCATCATTCCGAAAGACAACCAGAAGGATCTGCCGGATATTCCGGAGTTTATCCGCAATGTGATGAAGTTGCATTTTGTTGAACATATGGACGAAGTGTTGCGGATTGCGCTGGAGCGGGAACTGGTTGCTCTTCCGATCACGCCATCAGGTGTCGATCTCGCGATTCAGCCGGAAACCGACCGCGCCCACTAAGGGCGCGGCGAACAGGGTAAACTGCCTTTTGTGGATGCCCTTGCTGGAGCGGTAGCGTTCCACGGCTATTCGATTCTTTTCATGCTGGTTTTCCTCGAAGCCATCGGGCTTCCGGTCCCGGCGGCGCTGGCCCTGCTGATTGCAGGTGCCTCCAGCGCTGCGGGTTCCCTCACTCCGGCGTTCACCCTGCTCTCCGCGCTCTCAGCCATGCTGCTGGGCGACTCCATCATGTATGTCCTGGGGCGCTATACCGGCTGGTGGTTGCTGGGTCTGCTTTGTCGGCTTTCGCTCAATCCTGAAGCTTGTATTCTCAACTCCGCTGATTCGTTTTATAAGCGTGGCCGGTGGGTTTTGATATTCGCCAAGTTCGTCCCCGGCATCAACACCATGGCACCTCCACTGGCGGGCAGCATGAACATGCGGGCGGGTCAGTTCCTGGCGCTCGATTTTCTGGGAGCGCTGCTGTACACCGGTGTCTATGCGGGAATCGGGTTCCTGTTCAGCGACTTTCTCGGCACCATCACCAGCGGCTATTCCGCGTTCGGAACAGTGCTGGGCTGGCTGATCGGAATGGCGGTCTTCGTCTATCTGGCGTGGCGGGGGATGCTCTGGTTTCGGACACGGAGACTGAGTCCCGTGGCGCGGGTGAGTGTGGCAGAGGTAGTGCGGCGGCGCGCTTCGCTAACGGTTGTAGATGTGCGCAGCCACGGCTATTACGAAAAGGACACGATGCGGATTGAGGGTTCGGCGCGACTGGAACCGAACGCGTTGCAGCAGGATTCCACCTTGCTGGACAACCTGCCGAAGGATAAAGAAGTGGTGCTTTACTGCACCTGTTTTAACGATGCCACCAGCACCAGCGTGGCCCGTATCCTCGCCGAGCGGGGCATCAAAGCATCCGTCATTGAGGGCGGCCTGAGCGGCTGGAAGAAGGCGGGGCTGCCGCTCGAAGCTGTTCCTGAAGGCGAAGTAGTGGAGTTGCCGAGGTTTTCCTAAAGCACGCGATGCAAAAACGTTTCAATCTCTGCTAACGCGAGCTGGTTTCCCAGTCCGAAGAATACGGCGTCGAACGAGTGTTCCGCCCACGGGATTTCCAGAAGCTTCACCTGGTTTCCGCCCGACAGTAGTTTTTCTTCGAGATCGCGCGCGAATTCTGCTTTGACGATATGATCGCGGCTCCCCTGAATGAGCAGAGTCGGCGGTTGTCTGCTGCCCGCATACGTGATTGGTGAAGCCTGGCGGAATTTGTCTGGTATTTCATCGGGCACGCCGCCCATGTATGTGCTCAAGATCGCGCGGTTGTCGATGGGGTCAGGCGACGGCGGGTAACGATAACCGTTTGCAAGATTACTGGGCGGGTAAAAACCGATGACGCCCCGCACCGGCGTGGCATTCGGTTCATACGCCGCCAGCAGCGCCAGTTGTCCCCCGGCGGAGCGTCCGCAGAGCACAAGCCGGTTCGCGTCGGTGTCATATTCCGCAGATCTGGAATGGATAAAAGCAATGGCTGCCCGGACATCTTCAAGCTGCGCCGGATAGCGGAATGCAGGCGCATGACGGTAGTCGATGGCGAAGACGTTGTAGCCGCGCGCTGCCATATAACGATTGAAATTCTGGTCTGTGAGCGGTGCTCCGCGCTGCCACGCGCCACCGTAGATGTCGATAATGGCCGGATGCGGTCCAGCCCCCGGGGCGCGGTACAACAGGATGTTCAGAGGTAGTTTGACGGGTTCGATTGTGCCTGTGCGGATGATGTGCCAGGGCTGCAGAGTACGGAGCGTGATGGCGGTGGGCCACGCGGCTATAGCTACACTCAGCAGAGCGATATAACCCGCTGGGCGGCAGTATGCAAACGCGAATGCTGCCACGGCAAGATCGAATAACAAGAACCAGTGCGCCAGTTCCGGCGTCGCCACGGTCAACGGCAGCAGCGCCATATTCGGGGCGGGGAATAGCATGCATGCGGCGAAGAACGCACTGATCAGGGCTGCGACGATAGCTGCGAGTTTTTTCACGTAAATTGTGCTGTCAGCGATTGTATCGAAACCGGCTGGTCACGCGGTTCCGCGCCTGTTGCATCGGAACTGCCGTAAACCTGCCCGCCTTGAACGCCGCCGCCCGCCAGCATTACGGTCCAGCAATGCGGCCAGTGGTCGCGGCCTCCCTGAGGGTTGATTCGGGGTGTGCGGCCAAATTCACCGGTTGCGATGACGAGAGTGCTATGCAGCAAACCGCGCTGATGCAGGTTTTCCAGTAAGGCGCTGCAATCGTGGTCAAAGGCTGAGGCGACGGTGGTCCGCCAGCTTGTGAGTGTGGGAAAGTTCCCCCAGCCATGGGTATCCCAGGCCGCCGCGCCGCCG
The DNA here is from genome assembly GCA_025363475.1 of Terriglobia bacterium. Classification (GTDB taxonomy): domain Bacteria; phylum Acidobacteriota; class Terriglobia; order Bryobacterales; family Bryobacteraceae; genus BOG-234. The sequence continues at coordinate 15,153 of JANYDS010000094.1, read as the reverse complement.
ATGTTCACGGTTACTTCACGCTCGCCTTGTTCCACTAACCGCAAGGCACGGGCACAGGTGGCTGCGATTTTGGCTTCGTTTGGTAATTTTTCCAATCCGGTCTGGTGATCCGTTTCGCCGGAGTGGTAAACGGACCGGACCAGCATATATTTATCAGCATGGCGCGCCAGCCGGGGCAGAGTTTCCGAAATCTGAATGCCGGCAACATTCGTGGAAATGGCACGAAATGGTCCGCGAATCTCAGTTGGCGCATCCGGTTTGGGGTCCCAGGTATCGAGGTGGGCGGCGCCTCCGTTCATCCGCAGAAATATACGGTGGCTGGGCGGTTGAGAACCAAACAAACCGGCCAGAGGTACGGCGCCAGTCCACAGGAAATCGCGCCGCGAAATCACTGATTGTCTTTATATTCCTCAAGCCAGGCCATCTGAATAGCCTCCAGTTTGCCTTCGCTCGATTTCGTCGGGTCGTCTTTGAAATCAGAGAGTTCGGTGATCCACTGCAACAGGTCGGTATAACGCACCGTCAGCGGGTCGACATCCGGATGCGCTTCAAAAAGCGAAATTCCGATGTCTTCAATGCGTTCCCAGTTCAAGCCAGCCATTACAAAACACGCTACCATGAGCGCCGGCGGCACGCTACCATTATGTTTGCTGCTTCGTGCGATCCTCTTTACTCTGCTGCTGGCCGGTGCTGCATTTCCTCAGCTTTTGCCGAAACAGAAGACGGACAACCTGGCTTCTTTCGAACTCCTCTGGCGTACCGTTCGCGACCAGCATCCTGATCCGAAATTAAATGGTTTGAACTGGCAGGCGATTCATGACTCCACGCGCCCTTTGATTGAACAGGCGCAGTCGATGGATGAAGTGCGGGACCTGCTGCAGGGCATGATTGCGCGGCTGGAAGCGTCCCACTACACGGTGATTCCGAGTGACCGTTACGCTCCGGCTGAACAGGTTCAGGTGGAACCCTCAGCTGGCGTCGCTGCTCCCAAAGGCCACCTCGTGCGTTTCGGTAATTTGCCGGAATCGCGGTTATTCTTCGAGTCCCGCACTCTGGCCGGTGGCGCGGGCTATATCGCCTTCAATGAGTTTCTGGATCCGGCGACGATTATGCCGCAGTTCGAAGCAGCGGTTCAGGGCTTTGCGAAGTCTCCTGGAATTGTGCTCGACCTGCGGGGCAACCCTGGTGGCATCGGCATCATGGCGATGGGGATTGCAGGCTTTTTCATCGACAAGCCTGGCCTGAAACTGGGGGAGATGAAAACCCGCGAAGCCACGCTGAGGTTTGTCATCTTTCCGCGTCCGGAGACTTACGCCGGACCCCTGGCGATTCTGCTGGACGCCGGATCTGCCTCAACCACCGAGATTCTGGCGGGCGGATTACAGGATTTGAAACGTGCCCGCATTTTTGGAACCCGTAGCGCAGGCGCCGCTTTGCCCTCAGATATTATCCGCCTGCCCAATGGCGATGGCTTTCAGTATGCGCAGGCAAGTTACACTTCGGAGAACGGCAAAGTGCTGGAAGGGAACGGCGTAACGCCGGACACTCCGGTGCGTCAAACGGCTGAGGCGACGTCTCAAGGGCATGATCTGGTTATCGAAGCGGCGGAAGAGTGGATTCGGTCGGGCGGCCCTTAGCCTCGCCGTCGTCGCCGGTTCCCTTGCGGCTGCCGATAAAGTTCCCACCGCTGCAAATATTCTGGATCGCTATGTCAGCGTGACGGGTGGCGCAGCAAAATGGCACACGCGGAAATTTGAGCGCGATGAGCTGGAAGGCCGGGCTCTTGATGACAACCGCCTGGTGTTACAGGCCACGGTGTTTTTCAGCCGATCCGGTGATTCCGTAAGCGAAGTACAGGTTCCTGTACAAGGCACCGAGGGAGTCTACAAAGGCACAGCCTGGGCAGTTTCTTCATTCTCCGGCGTGCGCATCAAACACGGTGCGGAAAAAGCCGAAGCCCTGCGCGATTCGCACATGCTGGAAGAGGGCGACTGGCGCTCGCTTTACCCGAAAGCCCGCCTGGCAGGGCTTGAAGAGACTGACGGCAAGCGCTGTTACAAAGTGATTCTTGCCGCTGACAAGTTCGAGTGGTTTGACCTGGCGACAGGTCTTCTGGTCCGGCGCGAGGCTTCGGAACTGTCAACGTCCGGTACCACTTCCGCAGGCTACACGGTGGAACGATGGGCCAGTCGCGATGGCCTGATGCAGCCGTCTTTGATGCTGGCGTGGCGCGGCGATTTTGAATACCGTCTGACCGTGTTGAATACCAGTTACAACGATCCGAAACCGCTGGCTTACCCGCGCGAAGTCGCGACTTACCTGGCGGGCAAGGGACTCCCTAATGCCGAAGAAATCATTGAACGCCATATTTACGAAACCGGTGGGATTGAGGCGTACGAAAAGCTGAAGACGCAACGGATTTCGAGCGCGCTGACAGTCGTTTCCAGCAACACGCAAGCGCGTGTTGAGACCTGGGCAGCACAGGGTGGCAAGTATTACCAGTCTGTGGAATATCCGGGGCTGGGTAAACAGGAAGAGGGCAGTGACGGTTTTGTCTCCTGGGAACGCTCACCCACGCTGGGGCCTCGTGTGAAAGCGCGTCCTGAGCGCAATGGTCTGGGCGCGATCAGTCTTGGCATGACCATGGAGGCGGCTCAGGTCATTGGATGGCGCTATCAACTGGTGAAAGTTCGGACGGACGGCGAAGAAACGCTGGATGGCCATGAGTGCTTTCGCGTAAGCCTCTACCCGCGCAACGGTGGTCAGCCTATTACTCGCTGGTACGACAGCCGAACCGGTCTGCTTTACCGCGCGACCATGCCGCTGGCAACCGAGATGGGGACGCTTCCCATGATCATGACGTTTGAAGAGTATCGCGATAGTGCAGGTATGAAATGGCCTGTGCGAATGCGCATGACTACCTCGGGCCAGGAATTTCTGTTCTCAACGAGCGATGTCCGGCTTAACCAGCCCGTAGAAAAAACCGTATTTGAACTGCCTGCGGAAATTCAACTGCTGGCGCAGAAGAAGCTGCCCTCGACTCTTTAAGCGCCGGGCCGGGCGAAATTCTTCGCCAGGTATTTAACGATCAAATCAAATTCAGCATCCGTGGCTTCTGCGCCACGCCCGGCCATACTATCCACAACGGTTTTCCACTCTGGTTCCGTGTGCTTCTTTTCAAGCGCGGTATCAAGGCCGTGGCAACTGCTGCAGACTTTTTGCACCAGGGCTTTGCCTTCACCTTCCGGCAATTTATCCTGCGCGAAAACGCTGCTTGCCGGGAGGCAGAGAAGTGAACCGATCAAGAGAATGTTTTTCATATGCTTCTTTTAAGGTAAAGCATAAGCAACTACGACATCGCCGCCCGGAGTGCTGCCCGGCAAATGTCCCTGGCCGCCGGCCACGATTACCACAAACTGTTTGCCATTTTCTCCGCGATAAGTAATCGGCGTAGCGTTGCCGGAAGCGGGCAAACGGGTCATCCAGAGTTCCTTGCCAGTCTTGGAATCGAAGGCGCGGAATTTGCTGTCAGCCGTGGCTGCAATAAAGACCAAACCGCCACCAGTGGCGATGCTGCTGCCCAGACTCAGCGCACCCGTGTTCTTAATCCCTTTCGCTTCCAGATCGTCAAACGAACCCAGCGTTACCTTCCACGCCACGTTCCCCGTTTTGGTATCGATGGCGGCCAGTTCACCCCAGGGCGGCTGGTTGCACGGGTAGCCCTCTTTGTCCATAAAACGCCCGTAGGCACCCTTATTCCGGTAAGGCATCGGCGCGCCCGCGGGGGAGGTTTCCATTTGGCCGGTCTGGCCCAGATTTGAATAATTGACGAAGACATAGCTCTGCTTCGGATCGAACGAAACACCCGCCCAGTTGCCACCACCGATGGAACTGGGGAATGACAGCCGCGGTTCGAGAGCCATGGGAGTGAAAGCACCCAAAGTTTTATATTTCTCAAAAAGCGCCAGGCAATAGGCATGGGATTCGGGCGAGATGCTGGCGACTTCATCCTTCGTCATAGTCAAACGAGCCAGTGGTGGCGGTTTCACCGTGAAAGGCTGGGTCGCCCACGATTTTTCACCAGGCATATCGCTCTGCGGCACGGGGCGTTCCTCCACGCCCCAGATCGGCTTCCCCGTCATCTCATCCAGCACAAACAGCATTCCGACTTTGGAAAACTCCGCAACAGCCGGCACCCGCTTGCCGTTCAGTGTCGCTTCAACCAGTGACGGCGGCGCTGCAACATCGGCATCGAACAGATCATGGTGGACAATCTGGTACGACCACTTCAACTTACCGGTGAGCGCGTCCAAAGCGACCACGCTGTTGGCGTAAATATTAGTGCCGGGGCGATCAGCACCGTAATAACTGTCAGCCGGATTGCCAATGGGCATAAAGACCATGCCACGCACCGGGTCAACCGTCATGCCACCCCAGGCGCTGGGCCCGGAGCGACCCTTCCAGCCACCCGGCCCCCAGGTTTCGTTGCCGGGTTCGCCGGGCTGCGGCACGGTGTGGAAGCGCCAGACCAGCTTGCCGGTTTTGGCGTCGAAGCCGCGCGGATCACCGCTCGGGCCTTTCGACGGCCCTTCCTGCGTGGCTGGTCCCAGGATGATGATGTTCTTATAGATTGCGGGCGGGGAAGTAATGCCGTAACGGGCAAGGGGGAAATCGTCAGCCACGCCGATTCTCAGATTGACTTCGCCGTTGTCGCCAAAATCCTGCACAGGCTTGCCGGTTTTGGCATCGAGTTCGATGAGGCGCGCGGCGGTAGTGAGCACGACACGGGGAGCAGTTGCGGCATCGCCTGGCCAGTACGAAACGCCGCGGTGTTCAGAAACACGCGGCGTTTTCGGGTCGTAACTCCACAACTCTTTGCCCGTATCTGCGTTCAGGGCAATCACGCGGTTCTTCTGCGACGCGAAGTACATCACGTGATTGATGACCAGGGGAGTTTCTTCCCAGGTGCCCAGAGGATCAGTGGTTTTGTACGTCCACGCCACTGCGAGTTTGCTTACATTGGCGGGGGTGATTTGATCGAGTGGGGAGTATTTTGACCCTCCGGCATCACGGCCATAATTGGGCCAGTCACCCGCATCCTGGGCGGAGAGCAGGCCACACATCGCGATACCCGCTGTGGCGGCAATCAGAAGTTTCGACATCGGCAGTATTATATGCCCCTGCTGAGGACGGGTCAGGCAGGGTTGCCAGGAACATCTGCTAATGTGGGCCTGATGCCCCTGGATTCCGCCCCGAACGCTGGCCTGCAGGATCCCCTTCGTTTCCATCGCACGACGCAGCCCTGCGCCGTTGTGATATTCGGTGCCAACGGCGATCTGACGCGGCGCAAGCTGATGCCCGCGCTTTACCGGCTGGCATTTGAGGGGCGGCTGGCCCCCGGCTTTGTGGTCATCGGTATCTCGCGGACCCGGATGTCAGATGACGAGTTCCGCGAACACATGCGGCAGTCTGTTGCCAAATATCTGGAAGATTCGCCGTTTGATGAGGAACTGTGGAAGTCATTCGCGCAAGGAATTTTCTACCTTTCGGGTGACGTGATGAGCGCCGCGGTTTATGAGGCTCTGGGCGAAAAATTGCGTGCGGTGGAACAGTCTCGCCATACCGGAGGTAATGTTCTTTTTTACCTTTCCACACAGCCCAGCCAGTATGCCCCGATTGCCGAAGGAATTGGCACCGCCGGTCTGACGAAATCTGACGGCTGGCGGCGCATTGTAATTGAAAAACCGTTCGGGCACGATCTGGTAAGCGCCCGCCAGTTGAATGACCGTTTGCAAAAGGTCTTCGATGAAAGCAGCATCTACCGGATTGATCATTATCTGGGCAAGGAAACGGTTCAGAACATCCTCGCTTTCCGCTTTGGCAATGGTATTTTCGAGCCGCTCTGGAACCGGCGCTATATCGAACATGTGCAGATTACGGCGGCGGAATCCATCGGGGTGGAAGGGCGCGGGGCTTACTACCAGGAAGCGGGCGCGCTGCGCGACATGGTGCAGAATCACCTGCTCCAGGTAATGGCCACCGTTGCAATGGAGCCCAGCGCCACGTTTTCAGCCGACGCTGTGCGTGATGAACGTGCCAAGCTGCTGCGGGCGATTCGGATTATGACGCCGGAGGAAGTGCCGGCCAACGCCGTTTCCGGGCAGTATGGGCCAGGCCGGGTTGGGGGCGAAGATGTGTCTGGGTTCCGCCAGGAAAAAGGCGTGGATGCTGAATCGCAGACAGGTACCTTCGCCGCTGCGACGTTTTTTGTGGAGAACTGGCGCTGGGCCGGTGTGCCGTTTTACATACGAACGGGCAAGCTCTTACCCAAGCGGGTGAGTGAAATCGCCATCCATTTCCGGTCTGCGCCGCTGGAAGTCTTCCGCAATGATGTGGGCTCCAACGGCGGTGGTGCGCCGAATTTGCTGATCCTGCGCATCCAGCCGGAAGAAGGGATTTCACTGAAATTTGTGTCGAAGCGCCCCGGTGCGGGCATGACGCTGCGACCGGTCTCGATGGATTTCAATTACGGGGCCAGCTTTGGAGAACGCTCCCCATCTGCTTACGAAACGCTGCTACTGGACGCTATCGCCGGGGACGCGACTCTCTATACGCGGCAAGACATGGTTGAGGCAAGCTGGAAGGCCGTGCAGCCCATTCTGGACTACTGGAGCACCCAGCGTTTCGCTTTCCCCAACTACGAACCCGGCTCCTGGGGACCTGTGGCGGCGGATGAAATGCTGGCGCGGCGGGGCCACGCCTGGAGACGTCCCTGATGCCGGCCGTCCGGCCAGACCGAATCCTTCGCGAGCTTTCCGAGCTGTGGACTACAACCGCGAAGGATGATCCGAGCGATGGCACGGGCGTCTTGCGCGCCTGCTCCATGACCCTCACGGTATTTGTGGATGACGAAGAAGATTCCATGGCGCTGGGTGAGACGCTGGCCCAGCTGATGCGCGAACACCCCAGCCGTGTGGTGGTGGTTCGGCTCAAGGGAACGCAGGGGGAACTGGACGCCCGCGTGTTTGCGCAATGCTGGATGCCGTTTGGCCACAACCGGCAGATTTGCTGCGAGCAGGTGGAAATTACCGCATCTTTGAACCGGTTGAGTGATCTGCCGGCAATCATCGCGCCACTGGCCGCGCCGGACGTGCCCAGGGTGGTCTGGTTCCGCTCTCCGCGTCTGGCCACTGCCCCTGATATTTCAGGCGTGCTCACCCTGGGCGACAAACTCGTGGTGGATTCTGCCCGCGCCGGTGCGCCGGCTTTTGCTGATTTGCGGTCTCTGGCTGTGGCAGGGTTCATCGTCGGTGATCTCTCCTGGGCGCGCATTACGCCGTTGCGGGAACTCACGGCGCGGCTGCTGGAAGGCCGTGACCTTACGGGCATCAAACATATTGTGATTGAGCATTGCGGCACGGAGCCGGGTGCCGAAGCGAAATATCTGCAGGCGTGGTTGCGCACGGAAATTCCGGCCGCGCTGGTGGAGTTTGAGGCCGTTGATGATTCCGGTTCCGGCTTCATCCGCGGCGTTCGCATTGACAGTGATCCCGATATCCGCGTCAGCAGTTCCTGCGCGATTTACGCAACCGGTACCTTGCGGCAGCGCACCAATCTTTCCGAAGGCCGGGATCACGAACTTCTGGCTGAAGAACTGAGCATCATGAAACACGATCCTGTGTATGAACAGGCACTCCGCAGGATGACAATATGGACCCCGCACTTCTAGTTTTTGATACGGCGGAACAGGCTGCCGCCGCTTGTGGTTCACACACTTTGGAATGTCTGACTCAGGCGGTCCAGGAGCGTGGGATTGCGTACCTCGCAGTGTCCGGAGGCAGCACCCCGCGCATTATGTTTGAATGGATGGCACGGCAGAGTTTCGACTGGTCCGCCGTCCATATTTTCTGGGTGGATGAGCGGTGTGTCGCGCCCGATGACGCGCAAAGTAACTTCCGTATGACTCGCGAATCGCTGCTCGATCACATCGCCATCCTGCCCGGTCAGATTCACCGGATTGAAGGTGAACGCCCGCCTGAGGAAGCTGCTGCGCTATATGTGAGCAAAATTCGAGCAGTAATGGGAGGCAAACCCGTTTTCGATGTGATTCAGCGGGGCCTGGGAACTGACGCGCACACCGCAAGTCTTTTTCCCGGCGAGCCGCTGCTGAACGACAAGGAAGGAATTGCCGCCGCCGTGTGGGTACAGAAACTGGGGCAGCACCGGGTTACGCTGCTGCCCGGAGTGCTGGAACGGGCTCGGAACACAGTTTGCCTGGCTGCCGGTGCAGAGAAGAAGACCGCGCTCCGGCAGGTGCTGGCAGAGCCGGTTGAAACCCTGCTGCGTCCGGCGCAGCTTCGTTCGGAGAATACGAGCTGGTATTACGACCGGGCGGCGAGCGGAAGCTAGAAGTCCAGTCTGCGGCTCAGGACTGCTGTTCCGGAAACCAGGCCCATCTGGCTGCCGATTTCAGAGGCGGCCCAGTCCACCTGCAGAGTGCTGTCGGGCATCAGTTTAAGAGTTACCTCACCGCGTGCACCGCCTGGTCCTGTCCAGGGTGCAGTGACGGTGGAGCCGTCAGGGGTGCCGGTGAACGTGAAGTTCACATCCGGCGAGATCGCACGGTCCACGATCTGGAAGCGGGATCTGTATTTGCCATTCAGTACGCCGTTTGCCTCGGTGAGCGTCGCCTCGATAAATTCCGGCGGGTAGAGCGTCTTGTTTTTGTTATTTTGCCCTGCGAGCGGTTTGACGTAAAACCAGAATCCGGCCAGACGTTTGCCCGTTCCAGCTGACTCTGTGCCGCGGGGGGGGGCGACGAGGGCGGTAGAGATTTTTGGGGCGACCGGTAATTCCGTCATGGTCATTGCGGGCAGCGAGCGGCTGGGGGTTGATCGCTGCGCCGACGGAATTGAGCTGCCTGGAGTTTCAGTAGCGGCAACAGGAGCCGGAATTCGCCCCAGTTCCTTCAATGCTGCATCACGCTGCTGTGTGCGCAGCCTGAGTTCGGCACGCAGGCGGACAACTTCCGCGGGCGAGTTGGGGTCGCTGACCAACGCGGGTGCGGTGCGAAGCTCGCTCGCGTCTGGTTCAGACGCACGAGCGTCGCGATCGTGGAATACGGGGAGAATAGGATTTTCGGAGGCGAACCAGAAGAGAAAACCTGCGCTGATGATAATGGTTGCGATCCAGATACCGCGGCTGGCGAGCCGGCGCAGATCGCGCGGCGGAGCCTGACCTACGACGATGGTGGGCGCAAAGCCATCTTCAAGATCTTCGTCATAGATTTTTCGGCGAAGAGGGTCGTTGAGGGCGGTATAGATGGGGTTGAGGCGCCGCATCTGTTTCTCCGCCATATCTTTGAGCAGAGGGTCAGTTTGCTGATCAGGGTGCAGCAGGCGTGCGAGGGCGCGAAAGGCGGCGCGGATTTCCTCGGGTGAGGCGTTGGGTGCGACGCCCAGTTCGTCGTAATAGGTGATTTGACCTGGCCGTTGCTGCGCGTTCATGCGTGATCACATCTTATCGTGAGTGCGGGGGGCTCCTGATCAACAAAGAGAACAGACAGGAAATGGCGGAAGCCAGTGGGGGTCGAACCCACCGTGACACAAAGTGCCACTCACCGGGTTTGAAGTCCGTGCCCGGCACCGGCCGGGACTGGCTTCCTTTGTGGTGAATGGTAGCACCGGCTTGCAGGCGAGGGTCAATTTTGGGGAGACTGGGTTACACTGGGGAGGTTAGTTCCCTCTCCCGTTTTCCCCGGTCGTCTAATGGTAGGACAGCGGCCTTTGACGCCGTGAATCGAAGTTCGAATCTTTGCCGGGGAGCCATACATTCCTTAACGGAAATGTTTTATACCATTTTGGTTGACCGCAGCACTTTTCCCCTCCCTCTGTAACCCCAACATTCCAAAGACTTCCGGCTTTTCGGGTTCTCTCCGGTTTGAACCTCTGCTTCTCGATGTGCGAGTTAAACCCCGGGGGTTGAGTTCGGACCCCCGTGTTTTCGGCATCAAACTCTCAGTTTTCTCTGTTGACAGGAAGCCTTTGTTGACGGCCCCGTCCAACGCGGGGTAACCGTCGTTACATTTTTCAAACCCCTGATTTCATTGCGTTTCTTCGGACGATTCTGACTGCGGTTTGAGAAGCAACTTGATGCTTTTCGTTCGATGATCGTAGCTGAGCTTCTCGACGAATTCCGGAATCTCCCTCAACCCGATGTAATTTCGCCCGTCAACTGGCTTCGGAAGCAGGATTTTTCGACAGACAGCCGCTTCAATCTGACCCGCCGATACCTGGCCCCGACAGGGCTTCCGGCCTCCAGCGGTGGAACGGCACCGGTAATAGCAATAGGTTATGTGGCCGTGGCGAACGGTGTGGGGCGTCATGGGTCGATCGCAGACCGCGCATAAGATCAGGCCCTTCAGCGGCCAGATGTCTCCATAGGAGACTGCGTCCAATGCCCGCGTTCTGCGTGAATCAAGCTGCAGACCAACCGCGTCGAACACCTCTCTGGTGATGAGCGGTTCATGGCATCCCGGGCGAGTCCCGGTTCCCGAGCGAAACCCGCCGGTATAGACGGGATTCCGGAGTGTCGCCAGAATCTGTCGCGCCGTCCAGGGGTTGCCGCCGAAGCTCCGGGTGTGGCGCCCTTCTGCCTTCACTTTTGTTTTCGATCCTTTTTCGTTGGCTTGTTCAGCGATGTCCGCCGGCACGTGTCCCGAGGCTGCTTGTGAGAACATCCACTTTACGATCTCCGCCTCATCCTGCAGTGGAACCAGCTGTTTGGTGCGTAAATCGGTCGCGTAGCCGAATGGCACAGCGCCTGCGATTCGTTGTCCCCGCGCCTTCAGCCTCGCGCGGGACTCGGCGATTCTCGACGCGATCATCTCCCGTTCGAACTCGGCGAAGGAACCCAGGATGTTGAGCATCAGTCTGTCCCCCGCGGCGTCCCCGAGTTCCGGCGCCGTCACGATGACGAGCCGCACATCATGTGCGCGAAAATCCTCAAGCAAACCTGCGGACCTGATCAGGTTACGCGCAAGCCGGTCCATACGATAAACGACAACTATTCCGATTTGGCGGTGGGCAACCAACTCCCTGAGCCGTGCGAGCGCAGGGCGGTCGAGCGTGGCACCCGAATAGCCGTCATCGTCGAAACGCTCTGCAACGAGACACCAGCCCAACTCACGCATCGACTGAACGTAAGCGGCGCAGGCCCGATATTGGATTTCACAGGACGAGAGATCATCATTCGACGACCCTGACTGCCGCGTGTAGATGGCACAGGCCGTGAATTGCCGCGTCGTCGGTCCGCTCTTCTGCAGCATCCGTTCCCATCATCTTCTATCTCCACACTCCGTCTCCTTTCGCGGGTTGGACGAAGTTATCCTGCAATAGGAACGTCTCTGTGCCGATGCAGCCCAAATTTCGGATCACCAACGCCATCACCGGGAATCTGACCCGGGTCGAGCGCGCGCGGGGTTTTCTGGATGCCGCGAGGCTTTCCGAGGATTGGATCACCGGAATGCAGCAAAGGGCTCTGGTACTCGAGGCGCATCACACGACGCACATCGAAGGCACCCACCTGACGCTTGATCAGTCCGAACGTCTGCTCGCGGGGGAGAAGCCCGAGGGTGTGAAGGCGGACGACGCCAGAGAGGTCACGAATTATCGGAGAGCGGTCGACCTGGTCGCGGACTATCTGGGTAGCGGTGATCCGGTCACCGAAGGCCTGATTCGCGAAATCCATAAGCGCCTGGTCCGCGGCGTGCGAGGAAATGCGGCCGCGCCCGGCGAGTATCGCAAGATTCAGAACTACGTGGCGAATTCAGTCACGAAGGAGATCATCTACACGCCGCCATCGCCGCAGGAAGTCCCACCCATGATGGCCGAGTTCGCCTCGTGGCTCAACTCGGAGCAGGATGTGCATCCGATCCTCGTGGCCGGAATCGCCCAGTTTCAACTGGTCCACATTCATCCGTTTTTGGATGGCAACGGCAGGACTGCGCGATTACTGTCGATGCTCTGCCTCTATCGCAAGGGCTACGATTTCAAGCGGCTGTTCACGCTGAGCGAATATTATGATCGCGACAGGCCCAGCTACTACAGGGCTATTCAGAGTGTGCGGAAGCGCGATCTCGATCTGACTGGATGGCTGGAGTACTTCACCTTCGGCTTACAGTGGCAACTGGCCGAGGTGCAGGAGAAGGGCGAGACGCTGATCCGCATGGATGTCCTCGCGAAAAAACATAAGCTGTCGGCCCGGCAGCTCGTGGCGCTCGAACTCGCACAGAATAGATCGGCGTTCCAGATGCAGGATTTCGAAGCCCGATGCCCGGGAGTGCACCGGCGCTCGCTGCAGCGTGATCTTCGGGAACTTGTGGAAGCGGGCCTCCTCGAGGCGACGGGCGCCACGAACCGTCTGCTTTACATGGCCCCGGGCAGTCGCCAAAACTAGCGACAAACTTGCGACACAACTAGCGACAGACTTGCGCCATTCCAGCCGCGATCTGTTGATCTTCTGAAAAACCGCACTCGGGGTCCGGGATGGATTCTAATCGTGGTTAACGTTTTTGTTTTCATGCATTTAGACGCCGCTCGCTGTCAATCGTTGTGTCAGGTGGAAATTGAGCCAGTTCTTGGGGCCCCGTGTCTTCAATTTTCAAACTGCCCCGCGATTCGGTTGACAACCCTTGCTCAACGTTCGTCCGGTGCTCCCGAACCCGGAATCACTTTCCGTCTTCGCCGCCGCCTATGGTTTCATGGTGCCGTAGACGAACTCGAGCGCAGCCACGAGGCGTGTCCCGAACGTCTTCGTATCGTGCGTACCACCCTCGGTAATGTTGAGCTGTACCTGGGGTCTGGAAGTGGTGCCTTTCAGGTTATCCGCCAGTTGCTTCACCAGTCCCACCGGCAGAAACTCCTTCGTTCCGATCCCGACAGCAATCCTCGTGGGTGTCATCACGAGATTCATCGTGTCGCGCAGCATCTGCCCATTGCCGACTTTCACCTCTGGGCTTTCGAGGATCATCCGCCCGAACATCTCCGGTCGGCGCACCAGAATATTAACCGCGGCTACCGCTCCGTATGACGCGCCCCACAAGGTCGTATTCCCCGAACCGGCCGCGACTGGATACTTCGCCGCCACCGCTGGCATCACGTCCTTTTCGAGAAACTCGGGATACGCAGCGCCCAGCGGATCACGGCTCGCCGGGAAGGTCGGGTCATAAGACGGCAGGAACTCGCGCGCCCGTGCTCCGCCGTCATCCGGATTCCTCAGCACATCCGAGCCATTGTCGACCCCCACAGCAATCAGGGCCGGAATTTTCCCGGCACCGATCAGCTCCGTCAGCGTCTCATCCGCCCGCAATTCCTCGTGATGAAACGCGATACAGGCATCGAACGCACTGGCCCCGTCGAGGACATAAAGCACCGGATAACGCTTCGCCGTATCGAACCCCGGCGGCAGCCACACCCACGCGGTCCGCGAATTATGGAAGACCTTGCTCTCGAAATGAATCGTCTCCAATCGGCCTGTCACCGTCGGGGTACAGGGAGCCTGACCATAGACCGCCCCGCAAAGGGTAAGCATCAGAACGGCACGCAACATGGAAATAAAGTTAGCACAACTGGTTGGATGAGTCCGGTCGCGACGGAACCCGGGACCTGACCGCAGCTTATGATCATTCCACATTGCGCGAATTGACCATGAGGAGTGTGATTAGCGCCCGTAACGAGGATTTCACCTGAAGACGCTTCCTTTTATAATCAATGCTTTACGAGCGGAGAGGTAGTTTAATACCACGCTTTTCGGGGAGCCATACAATTTTGTTCCGAACTCCACCGCCCTGTTTCGGTTGACAGCAGTGAATTCCTTGTATGCCCCTGTATCCCCCGCATTCCGCAGTTCTTGTCCGATTCCGGCTCTCTCTGGTTTGAAACGTGGTTTGTCGTTGGTGCGCGATCAACCCCGGGGTTGAAGTCGGCCCCCCGCGTTTTTTCGTTCGGACTCTCAGATTTCTCTGTTGACAGGTCGCGTTTGTTGACGGACCCGTTAAAGACGGCCTAACGAATCGATGAAAATCAAATCTCGGATCTGGCGGTCACATCAGTTGGACTTACAACTGGCCGAGCAGATTGCAACTCAGAACAACATCGCCGTGGCGCCATCGAATCCAGTCGGAGCGCGTAGGCGATTACTCTTCTTTGTCGTCGGCGATGGCTCGGATGGCGTGGTCCCGAAAGCCGAACCGCAGTTCTCCCCGCCCGAGCCTGAAGGCCTCGCGAAGGTGGTCAAGATCCTGCTCGGTGCCCGCGCGATTCCGGAGTATCTGATCGATTCTCTTGTTATTTACCCAGATGCACTCCTGGTCCTTATCCTTCGTGAGTGCAAGACCAACCTGCCCGTAGATCCATTCCCACGCTCGGGTCTTATCTTCTTCAGCAATCCGATTTTCTTCTTCCCAGAATTCGGGCGGATGCGCGAGCCGTTCCCCGTCCACTTCCCTCGGTCGAATCCGGGTGTGAAGAAGCTCATGCGTGATTACGAACCGGAGAACGTAGTCCGGCGTACTCGGGTCGTTAAGTGCGTAGTGTATCCAGATGGCGGACCGATCCACTAAATGCGAGTCCTCGATATGGGCCAATGTTGGCGTGCGGCCAAAGTAGACGCCAGGAAGCGCCTTAATCTCCGGGAAATGGATCGCGACGATCCCCGCGAGAATCGCTTCGATCTCTCTGCCGCAGACCGGAAGCTGGGGCTGGAGCAGCCGTTTATTGAGCTTCTTTCGCTTCTCCCAATCCTTGAACTTCATTCCAGCCTCTGCGGTCCACGACTTTCTTTAGAATTTTCGCGTTGCGTCGATGACGGGTCGGATGTTTCCCGTCTCGTCGCCGATCAGATTTGTCATGCACACGAGTGGGCAGGCAGGGATCTGAAGATCGGTTTGTGCTGGCAGATCGTAGTTGAGGGCCTTGATCGCCTCTTCAAATATGGCGATAGGGCTTGCGAGAGCGGCCAGGGCACGCCGATGTTAGGGCCGGTTTAGAACACCCTCGGAAGCGCCGGTTTTGACGGCATTTTTCTGTGCAAAGGGCTGGGATTTTGATGTGAGCGCACACTTCGGCGTTGACGCCGGAGAGGGAAGCGCGTGGG
>JANYDS010000065.1 GCA_025363475.1 Terriglobia bacterium | reverse complement strand
AGGGCTAAGAATTCAATGTCTGCTTCCGATGTTGAGTCCGAGTGGAATCGGTCCGGCAGCGATTGCATCGTATGCGGATAGGGCCGGAATTTCGCCCGAAGAATTCACGAAGAGACTGGGCCCGCCACTGACACCGGAAATCCTGGGACAAGCCGTGGCGGATATGCACTTCCTACCGCAACAGTGGCCCGCGTCTGCGTACCAGATCGCAGGCAGCGGCCTGACACCTGTCCTCTGACAGGCGTTACCTCGCTGGAAACAGGCGGTTCTCCGAAATCTTTTTTATTGTGTCCTGATGACGTGCCTCGTGGGCACACATCAGCCCGAAGATATCTTGCACGTTGTTGTTCCCCAACAGCGGGTGGCTCATCGAAACAATCCTGAGGTTTGCCGGAACACGGTCACGGAATAATTCTTCTGTCGCTGCGATAGACGTCGCCATGTGCTCGACGAGTTCAGCGATGGGCCGCGTCTTCGCCGGTTCCATCACGGAAGGTGTTGTGGCAGGGATGAGCGGATAGCGAATGATGGCTTCGCGAACTACGCCAGGCACAAACCTGTTAACGAATGTAAGAGGTGCCGCCATCAGCGCCATCACCTCATTGGGGATGAAGGCGAGTGACGGATTGATTTCATCGAAACCAATTTCAAGTGTGGTTTTGCCGCCGGCGCGGGCCAGATCCATAAGCCTGCCGATCTGGGTCCGGTAGAGCTTTTCGCCCAGCAGCACGTGGTCAGCATTCTGTGCGATGGACCAGGTGCCTTTTGCCGGCGCGAAGTCTGCCTGCTCCTGACTCAGATTCTGCAACTGTGCAATGGAACGCTCGCGGATGGCGCGCAACGCCTGCACAAGCTTGTTCCAGTCCACGGTCTGTGTAGTGACCGGCGAAACCAGACTTTGTACGACACGGGAAATAGCGCTGTCGATGGATTTAGTGAAATCGTTACTCATGATGTTTTGGATGCAGGGCCGAATGCGAACAGCTTTGAAACTGAGCCACTCTCAAGCAGCGGCGGGAAATCTTCTGCGAACGCCTTCGAAGCCGCGCGCATGACGAACCGGTTCCAGCGCACGGCGTCCGATGCATTACCACCGGCAGGGCGGGAATAAAAAGAGAGCAGGGACGAATCGCCAGGCACCATGAATTTCCAGATCATCAGAGCCGAAGTGATGCCATTCATGACCGCTTCCGGCATGTGAATTCTCTCGCACTCCCGGATCAGATTGCGCAGAACGCCCGGATTTCTGAGGTTTACCAGGGTCACAGCCCACACAAGTCCAGCTACCGCATTGCGGCGTTCTTCCATTCCCGGAGCCTCGCGAATGGCGGTCTGTAAAGCGCGTTCATGAGAGGAGCCAAAGCTGACGAAGTTGGTGGGGACGAAATAGAGTGACCGGCCCACTCCATGCCAGAAAAGCAGACGAGCGGCAGGGTCGATATCTCCAATCACATCGCTGACCACGCGCGACAGGTGCGGGTGCATCGTCCGAACGGAAAGCCCCAGTGGTTCGATGGCACTCTCGTACCAGCCTTCTCGGGCGTTGTCACGGCACTGGTCAAAGAAACGCGTCACGGCGTCGCGCAGGGCAGCCTTTGATGGCTTGTCACCAAGTGCCGCGAGAATCGCGCGCGAGAGCGCCGTACCCATGCCGGCATGCATCGACACGAGCGTCTTCGCAGGGAGACTGGCACCGGCTCCGGTGGACAACATTCCTTTCATTGGTTGTCCCGCACCGGCGCTTAGACAGGCGGATGTGTAGTAATTGGCCACACCTTCGAGTGCCCAGATCGAGCGGAAGTCATTCAGCTTGAGCGCACGGGCTGCGAGTTGATCGAGGGGTTGAAGGTGCGACTTTGGGAAACCAAGTTCCTGATCTACCCAGGCGAACAGACGGAAGCATTCCAGTTTGTTGCCCGTCTCATTCCATTCATGGCCCGGCAGGATTCCTGACATCATCTCTGCGGAGCGCTGCATCAGTCCCACTGCTGCACCGAAACCGGAGCGTATGTCAAAGCTCCAGGGTTCAGCCTTACTCATGGGCACTTGCCTGTCTCGCTTTAGGCTGGAATGGAGGAACAGCAGGCTCCTGACCGTTAAGAACTTTGTTTCCCCAGAAAATGCTGGTGCGGCGCGGCAGCATGTCGTCAATGTTGGCCTGGACAATACTTTGCACGTATTCGCTGAAGCTCTTCATGAGTCGGTTGTTCTCTGCGTCGGCTACCGTCAGGCCCTGTAGCGATACCGGTTTCAGCATCCGGACGTGCCACTTCGACGGCAGAGGAATTGGAGCCAGCGGGAACAGCGGAGCGATAGGAAGATAAGGCCAGCCCAGTTCCTTCACCACAAAACTGGAATCAATGCGGCCGATGATCGGGAAAATTTCGGCGTGTCCGACAACCGCTGCCGGATAGATCGGCGACTGGTTTTCCACTGCCATGCGGGCGAAGCCGCCCTTGGAAAAATTACGCAACCGGTAAGTAGTTTTATAGGGCGAAAAGGTGCCCCTAATGCCTTCCGGGAACATGCCCACCAACGCGCCCTGGTCGAACAGCTTTTTCGCGTTCTCCTGACTGGCGACAACGCCGCCAAGCTTCGTCAGGAAATTCATCATACCTGGAGTGCGCAGCAGGGTGTGTGCGATGAGAAAACGCGGCACACGGTTGCGGAGCGTGAAGAGCAGTGACAGATGCATTACCGCATCGAGAGGCATGAAGCCGCGATGGTTGGCGATAAAAAGACCCTTGCCTTCCGACGGGATGTGGTCCATTCCTTCAGTTTCGATGCGCCAGTAAACCTTGGTCAGAAAGGCGAACCAGGTTCCCCAGTTGCGGATATAAGGGATGTCGAGGCCCCAGTCGTCATAGGCGGAAAGCAGTTCACCGGGTTGTGCCCCTGGCTTCTTGAGCAAAAATTCTTTCAGGGCTTCGACGGTGGATTGCTCGGGGATGAAGCCAAGTTCGCGGGCCGCCCGGTCACCTGAGACAGTCCAGTTGTATTCGAGTGATTCGAGATTCCTGGCGGACGGAACACCCACCTGTCGGGTACGGGCAGCGCGGAAGGCTTTCACCAGCGGAATGGCACCAGACCCTGAGGCATTAAAGATGCCGGTCGCGTTCGATTCAGCAGCAGCCACCAGCGCCCGCGCAGCATCCGCAACGCTAATGAACTGGACGTTGGGATTGCGGCCGGTAATCGTTCTGGTAATGCCCTTTGTCAGCTTGGTGACTATCGAGTCCCCTTCTTCCGGGGCCAGGACATTTGACAGGCGGACGGATGCATAGTTCGGATGCCGCGCCACGATCTCTTCCGCTTTGAGCCAGCGCTGCGCCGGGTCTGTCGGAGGCAAAAGAGAGATACGGGATTCATCCATCAATCCCGGATTTTTTGGATTCGCACCGTACGCGTAAGCGTGGCTGCGGACCACCAGCCTCCGTAGTCCCGGCTGATTTACGAGAGTTTCCAGTTCTTCGGATTTGCCTGGGGAAAAAATGACACACTCAGCGCCAGCAGGGGAAGTCTGGACATCATGCCCCCGACTGATCAGTTCCGCCCGCGCCGCCAGTGCCACTGGCCCCGTAAAGCCGCAGAGTGCGATTTTCATTGGTCGATTGTAACGCTATTTTCGGGTAATACCGTGCAAAAATGTGTCACACATCTGTTTCAGCACCCGTTCGTCGTCTAAAACCTCAACTTGCTTGCCCCCGAACAGGTCATGCATCAACAGAATACCCGTTAGCGAGGCCAGAAAAATAGCGGCTGCGGCTTCGATATCCACTTCATCGCGCAATTCACCGAATTCTCTGCGAACACGCAGAAACTCAGTGAACAGCAAACGGCCCTGCACAATGAAAGTACTGTAAAAAAGGGCCCCAACCTTGGGATCAGTCATCGCTTCCGGCAGTAATTTACCCAGGAAGGGAATTCGTTTGCGGTACTGGTCGAGAATGACGCCCGCCAGGACGTGGAGTTCATCACCCAGCGTTTCCCCCGGCATGCGCAGTTCCGGCGCCTGCGCGGCTGCGGCCATCAATTCCAGTTCGCGCTCCAGCACCGCTTTGAGAATATTTTCACTCGACTGAAAATGGCGAATAATGTCAAACGCCGGTACGCCTGAGGCCTTGGTCAGCTTGTCCAGCGTAATCTCACGCAACTCAACTTTCGAGAAGAGCTGCATGGCGGTATCGAGTACAATACGGACCTGATCCGCATCCATATTCTTCATTGGGAAACTGATGCCTCCTTAGGCATGATTGCAGGTGATCCGGCGTTGAACTGGAAGTACTGCGCAGCCATTTCACGGCCCTGATCGCGTCCGGTCAGAATGGTTTTGGCGACCTGCTGAGCGGAAACAATCACGGGCGTAATGCCGCCGCCGGGTTGGGTCCAGTGCCCGGTGAGGAACACGTTATCCACCGGCGTATAAATCGGCAGTCGCCGCGCCCCCAGTTGTTCCGGAGACATTTCCCAGCCCAGCATAGCGCCGTTCAAATTATTGGTGAAACGCCAGGACGTGTGCGCACTGGCACTGGTCTTCACCACGATATGGTCATCAATGCCAGGCAGCAAATGCCGCAGCCGGTCCATCGTGGTGGCTTCAACTTCGGCTTTATGTGCCGCCCAGTCCGTCACTTCATCCACACGCACCGGCGAGGGCCGCTGCACGATCAGCGTCTGGCATCCCGGTGGCGCAATTGAAGCATCAAAATGTGTGGGAATGAAAATCTTAAAAACGTCCCGAATGATGTTCGCCGTATCGAGCGTCTTCCAGTAATAACCCTCAGCTGCGGATAGTTTCTCCGGGTCCATACCGCGCAAACCAATGTGAGTCAGGAAGCAGGCAAAACTCGGTTTGAGCGATTCCAGATGCTGAATCATCCACGGGCCGCAATGCTGTTCGCCCAGCATGTCGCGATAGGTGTGGAGCGCATCGGCATTGGAGACAACCACCGGCGCATCGAATTCAAACACCTCAGCATCGCGCTTCGAGATCGTACGGATGCGCACGCCTTTAGCTTTGCCGTGGTCCGTCGTGATCTGTTCCACCTCCGCGCACTTCAGAATCTTGCCACCAAGGTCAGTGAAAGCTTTACCCAGATCGTCAGCAAACTTCTGCGAACTGCCCTTGGGATAGTAATTGCCCAGGAAGTAAGACAGCCGCAACATCGCGTCGAAAACGTAAGATGTTTTGTCTGGTGTCGAACCCCAGTGCGGCGCATCGGCCATCATGATCACCTTGAGGCGCGGATCACGAAAATGCTGATCCAGCTTGCCCGTCATGGTGAACTTTTCCAGACGCTCCACCTGATCATTGGAAACGCCCTTGAAGTAATAGAGCAGGCCATACATGTAAGCCTGTTTGAGTTCTGCAAAGTAGGCATCCACATTCGCCGCTTCATCCGGGAACCACTCTTTGAGACGCTGCACATAAGGCCCGAATTCAGAAGGCACCGCGAAGGGTGGCATACCGGGAAGATGGAACTGATCGACTGGGTCCATTTTGACCCATTCCGTGGGGATTTCCAGCTCCTTCAGCAGTTTCCCCGTCATAGTGGAGGGGTTGCCCAGCAGGGGATAAAAGTGCGTTGCAGCGTCGAAGATAAAACCCTTGCGGCGGAATGTCGAGCAGAAACCGCCCAGCATATAATGACGCTCCAGCAGCAGCACTTTCATGCCGCCGCGCGCCAGAATATTCGCACAGAACAATCCACCCACACCCGCGCCGATGACGATAGCATCGTATTGCTGCGGGTACTCGCGTCCGAAGATGAGATGGGATTTCTGCTTCAAGCGCCCTCTCGTTTAAGTTAAGCCGCCGTCCATATTCCAAACCTGGCCGGTAACGTATTTTGCATCCTCACTGGCAAGGTAAACCGCAAGTTTCGCCACATCACGCGCACTGCCGGGTTGCCCCATCGGGATCTGTGCGTAAAGCTTCTTCCGAACCGCTTCATCCAGACCGGCCGTCATATCTGTTTCGATAAAGCCCGGCGCGATGGCGTTGACGCGAACGTCAAAACGTACGACCTCTTTCGCCAGCGCACGGGTGAAGCCAATAATGCCCGCCTTCGACGCACTGTAGTTAGTTTGACCCGCCATCCCGACTACTCCGCTGGTGCTCGTGACATTGATAATGGAGCCACCCCTCCGCACCAGTTCGCCAATGAGCGCGCGGGAGTAGTTAAACGTACCGGTCAGGTTGGTGTCAATAACATCCTGCCAGGCCGACGGGTCCATACGCATCAGCGGGCCGTCTTTCTTAATGCCCGCGTTGTTGATCAGTGTGGTGATCGGCCCCAGCTGTTCCTGCGCCGCTTTGATCACTTCACCCGCCCGGGCGAAATCACGGACCTCAGCCTGAAACCCGACAGCGCGCCCACCCTTAAATGCGATCGCACCTTCCAGCGCTTCCGCAGCCTGCACATTGGAACTATAGGTGAAGGCAACGGCGTATCCGGCGGCAACAAATTCTTCCACCATGGCCTGCCCGATGCCACGGCTGCCTCCGGTAATGAGCGCGACATTCATGCGGGTCGGTTCCTTCCATAACGCTCATGCGCGCCAACAAATTCGCGGGAGGCAATAGCCGCCCCCATTGAGATTTCTCCGCCCAAAATTGTAGCGGCAATCACCTCTGCCAGCTTCGGCGCTTTACCTCTCCCATGACAATCCATCATGCTCAGAGCTTCGCGCTGGGAAGGCAGGTTGGTGCCGCCGCCCACCGTAGCGATGGAAAGCGCGGTCAGCGTCGTACTGACGTACAGCCCTTCCGGATGTGGTTCGAAAATCGTGATGGCAGACGCCGAATTTACAACGTTGGCGACATCCTGCCCGGTGGCGATAAAGATTGCCGTAAGGCCATTGGCCGCATGAGCGTTATAACCAATGGAACCGGCCTGCAGATGCCCCACCACAGTGGATTGCCAGACCTTGAAAAGATCAGCAGCGTTGGTATGCAGATAGAGCCGCATCACATCATGCGGCAGCAGCGCCCCTGCCGTAACACGCTTGCCCTTACCGCGCGTATGAACAAAACCGCTGGCGCGCTTTTCCGAACACATACCGCTAAACAGAAAGTAACTGCCAATCGGGTAATGATCCTGAATCCAATGACAGACGGCATCGGTCGCGCGCACAATCATATTCATGCCCTGCGCGTCACCGGTGCTGAAACCGAAATTGACGATGACCTGACGCCCCACGTGATAACAGGTCGCGCCGGTAAGTTTGCCGTGACTGGTAGTCCCCGCGACCACTTCACGAATGGCCGGAAGATTCTCTTCAATCCACGCAGGGAAGACGCTGGCAAGGGTCACGTTCTCAAAAAAGAAAGTGGGGGCCGTCTGATTCTCATCGCTGATGAGCGCGGTTTGCACGCCACCGGCTTTCGTCAGCGCCACCATGCCACGTTCATAACTGCGAATCAGCGCGCCTTCTGTAGTGGCCATCGGGACATAGAACAGCCCATGCGCATTCTGCCCATGAATCAATACCGGGCCGGCGACACCCAGCGGAATCTGAGTAACTCCAATAGGGTTCTCGATGTTGCCACGCATCAGTTCCGGGTCCCACGAACCTTTGCCCGCATGAGTAAGGTCGGCACCGGTTCTGCGTTCTACCCACGCGCGGCGTTTCGATACACGCTCGGTATCGTAACCGTTGTCTTTAAGACGCGGCAGCAGGTCTTCCGGCCCAATTTCAATCGCCACTACTTCTTCTACTTCTTCCATAGTCGGATCACGAGAGCGGTATTGTTGCCGTCACAGCTGAATGCGTTCACAAGGGCGTATTCGCCCGAGAATGCCTGGGCTGCGGAAGAAATAAGCAAGCCCGAATCAGTGGAAGTGAAACCTGCCGTAGGCGGGGCTGCCTGACGCTGCAAAGCAAGACCGGCGGCCACCGCGCAGAACGCTCCGGATGCACCCATCACTTCACCGAATGCGGCTTTGGGTGCAGATACAGGGACCTTCAACAGGTGATCACCAAAGACATGCCGCAACGCCCGCGCTTCCATGGCATCGCCTGTCGGACTGCCACTGGCACCGGCAATAATACAGGCAATCTCACCCACACCAGTTCCGGCGTCTTCCAGAGCCTGTTCGATTGCAGCAATCGCACCAGTCGCGCGTGCGTCGAAACCTAGAATCGTCTTCGCATCATTACACTGCCCGAAGCCGCAGATTTCGAGCCAGGGTTCTGCGCCCCGCTGCTCTGCGCTCTCTTCAGTTTCGAGCATCCAGAGCGCCGCACCTTCACCCGCTGCCGTCCCATCGGCGTCGCGCGAGAAGGGACGGACAGAACAGGTGGGCGATGACAGGCCCAGCTTATTGAAGCCCAGCGCAGCTTCATCACAGACCTCTTCCATGCCGCCTGCCATCAGCCAGCGTGCTCTGCCGAAGCGAAGAAATTCCGCGGCATAGTTGATCGCCACCAGGCCTGACGCGAGTCCCCCACAGACGGTTGAATTCACACCGCGCAGCTTGAGTTTAATCGCAGCCTGACCAGCAGGAGCATTGATTACCGTATTGGGGAATTCCAGCGGACTGACATAGGAAGGCCCTTCTGTAAGTCCGGTCCAGTCGAAAGACGCAATGCTGTGGACGCCCCCAAACATCGTGCCACAAACCATGCCCAGCTCCGCATCACCCTCGCCGGCAGGGTCCTGCGAAAGACCAGTTGCCGTCAGCGCCATTTGCGCCGCTACAGTTAGTAATCGAGTCCCGCGATCAAGAACGCGAACACCCTTATTTCCGAGCCACGGCGCAGGATTGAATTCGCCCATTTCAGCCGTAGTGGAATTAAGAAATCGGGGGCTGGATGTGATCGCAGTTACTCCGCTATAAAGGCCTTCAGCAAATGCATCAATCCCTATACCCAGCGGCGACACAACACCAACTCCAGTCACAACAATACGAGGGCTCATCATGGCCTAAGCCTCATACCTTCCCAGACACATAGCGGCATTGTTCCCACCAAAAGCATAGGAGTTATTCAACACCACTTTCGGATTCGTAAGCCGCGCCGTATTGGGAACAATATCCAGACCGCAATCCGGGTCCGCTTCATCGTGATTGATGGTAGGCGGAATCCAGCCGGAATCGAGCGCAAGTGCGCACGCAGCCGCTTCAATAGCACTCGCCGCACCCATCGTATGGCCCAGCATTGATTTAATGGAACTCATCGGAACCAGCGGAGCACGCTCTCCAAACAGTGCATGAACCGCTATCGATTCAATACGGTCATTAGTCGGCGTCCCCGTGCCATGCGCACTGATGTAATCAATGTCATCCGTCGAGAGGCCACTCTCTTTGATGGCAGATTTCATGGCACGCACCGCACCGTCACCCTGTGGATGAGCGGCCGTCATATGATGCGCATCACAGCTTACGCCATAACCCAGAATTTCCGCATAAATCTTCGCCCCGCGCCCCAGTGCCGCATCGAGAGATTCCAGCAGCAGCATACCGCTTCCTTCACCAGGCACCATCCCCTTGCGATTCTTGTCGAACGGCTGACAACGTTCCGGCGCAATAGCTCCAAGTCGCGCAAAACCCTGATAGGGGATGCGGGAGAAAGCATCCGCGCCACCGCAAAGCATCACATCCGCACGCCCGGTGCGAATCAAATCGTAACCATAACCAATCGCGTAATTCCCAGCGGCGCAAGCAGTAGGAATCATAATCGACGGCCCGCCCAAATCGAATTCAATCGCGATATGAGTCGGGATCACATGACAGGGATAGCAGGCAAATACCTCAGCAGGCACGGCATCTTCACCGCTTGCAAGCTTGATATCGTTATACCGTTCAACAAAAACAGGCTCTCCGGAAGTAGTCCCCATCGACACACCGCGACGCCGCCGGGGGATGGATTCAAGATCAAGACCGGAATCCTGCAGCGCCAGACCAGCAGCCCCAATGGCCATCTGCGAAGCGCGCCCCATGCCATCCGGATTCTGCCGTTTTACATACTGCCCAGCGTCAAAATCGCGTACCTCACCACCCAGGTGCGCAGCATATTTCGCTGAATCAAACGACGTAATGGTAGAGACGCCCGAAGTACCAGCCAGCAGCGCCTTCCAAAAAACATCCTTACCCGAACCAATCGGCGTGATGACACCTATGCCTGTTATGACCACCCGTCGCATAAGGGTCTATGCCGACACCGTTACTGCTTTAGCTGCGAGCCATTCCTCAACCATCGCAACAGACTCGTTCACGTTGGTCGCCTTATTAAAATCTTCTTCGGGGATATCGATTTTGAACTTCTTGTCGATGGCGATCATCACCTCCATCGCCATAAGTGAATCAACGCCCAGTTCGTCCATGAAATGGGCAGTGTCCGGCACTTCATCCGGCTCGCGCTCCGTGACGTTGGCGATCATGCGTCTAATTTCCACCCGGATCTGATCTGATGTATAAGTTACGTCTGCCATTTGTCTTCCTCTTAGTATCCCGGCTGTTCGTTCAGCGGGCGCAACAGACGAAGCGCCGGCCGGACATTATATACATCCCTGTACCCGCGATGTGCAGCGTCGCCGGGAAAGCGTTCGGTCGCGGGGTAGGGATAGGCACTCATGTGGTGGAACGGTAGCGGTTCCACAGTCCTCGAAAATGCTGTGTTGGCGTCAGCGTCCTTGGCCCAGCCATCCACAAGGAGCAGAAAATCACGTTTCCAGCCCGAACGGAGGGCGGGGAAGCGGCTCATATCGAACTGCAAAGTAAGTTCATCGCCCGCGCCCATGATAGTCATTTCGTCATCAGTCTTCGCGAGTAATGTTCTGACATCGCCGAAGCGGGTATAGCGCCCCGGTGTCGGGTTCCATGATGATACCGGCGAGGTTTCGTTATAGAGAAAGTTTTCGGGCTGCCGGCGCTCGGGATGAATCACTGGTTTAGAAAAGCCCCGGAAGTGCAGGTCTGCACTGGCCGCGTCGAGTTTGGTGAGGGTGGTCGCGGGGGTAGAAGTGTCTTCACTCAGGAAGATTTCATCCCAATAAACGCACATGTTGGTAACGATTCGAACCTCACGCGAAGCCGAAAGAAATTTGCCGCTCAGGTCAACACTGATCGTCTTCGGTTTACCGGCGGGAATGCCCATATCTGCAATCACCGTTTTCCACTGGCCCTGCGCGTCTTTAACTTGTAAGTACGGCATAATCAGGCCCTCTTTGGATTCGCGTGACTGACCCAGAAACGTGCTGCCATCAGCCCAATCCACCCAACCGTTTAGAATCAGGACCGCACGGTTCGCCGCTGCGGCCTTGCCGAAGTCGAGATCAAGGTGATGCAGCGAAGCCACACCCGTATAGTCGCGGGAGAACGCATCGGGATACTGGCCGTCTTTCTTCTGAACCTTCGCCAGCACATCGTTGCCCAGATCGTCATGTGCAGCCACAGGCGAAACAGGCCTGGTCACGCCAAAAAGCCGAAACTCAGGAAAGGGCGGCGACTTGAACTTATCGTTTGTGTAAATGGCAGCTGTCGCCGGATGATCGACTGCAATGAGTTGAATGCGGTCAAGATACGAAACCTCACGAAGCTCTTCAGTAATGCGGATTTCGTATTTGCCATCTTTCGGTACCATTGCTTCGCCGGGAATCTGCACGTACTCGTCATGATCTACCGGGAAGTAAGTGCCATCACCGGCACTGGCACCAAGTGGCGCAACGCCGAGTACGTCGGTCAGGAACTGAAAGCCCTTACCGTTCCACGTGAAAATCATAGGGCAGGAGCCCGAAAGGCGTTGCGCTTCTTTATAGCTGTAAGCCTTCCCCGCAGCCTGATGGACTTCGTTCTGAATTAAGCCGTTGGGCCAGGTGATACGGACTGTCTCAGCTTCCTTGTACCCGCGCAGCCCAAAGACCAGCGGTTGTCCATAGTAAGTGCGCTTCTGGTACAAAGTACCCGCTTTGACTTCGACTTTCGAGCCAAACGCGAGTTTAACATTCTTGACACCGGTGAGTGAAACACGCAGCCAGCCATTAGTTGTTTCGGTTTCATTGTGCAGCAGCACCAGCGAACCATCATGCTCTACCGCTGCGACATCGGTCTTTCCGTCACCGTCGAAATCAACCGCTGCATACGAAACGGCATCGGCTCCTGCTGCGCTGGACAACTGCCCGGAATTAGAAAAATCGATACCTGCCAAAACGCTGGCGAACGGCGCTGCGGCTTGAAATGTGCCCTGGCGGTGGTAGACCGGAACATTTGCAATCAGCAAATCAGTGACCGCGTCATTATTCAGGTCCATTGCATGTATGGACTTTACGCCTGCTGGAACTGGTGCGAGGTCCTGGGCTTCATACTTGCCCCCAAGTTTGTCTACGTAGAGAACGCCCACGTGATCGGCGTAAGTAACAACCAGATCCATGCCATCGGTGTCGGGCACCGCGTCAAACAAGGTACCGTCGGTCGCACGTGCAAGCACAAACGGGAATGTCTTCGTTTCGTCACTGAAACCGGCGGCACCATTGTTCCGCAGCAGCAGAGACTTCTCACCGAGCAGGAAGAGATCCAGGTCGTAATCATGGTCATAATCCAGCCATACCGCTTTCGCGTAATGACCTTCAGGAATCACAATCGGGGACTTCTCAAACTTGCCCTTGCGGTTAATCCATAATTCCGCGCCGGTTTTGGTGATGATCGTCAAATCGGCCAGAGCGTCATTGTTGAAGTCAGCTGAGGTGATGGACACAACATCTCTCACCCCTCCCAACCCACACTCGACAGCCGCAGCCACACCATTCTTGAACACCTTCACGCCAGCGGCAGACCATGCCACGATCTCAGGATTGCCGTCGCCATCAACATCGGAAGTGGTCACGCCTTCAAACCCGTCGCCGAGTTTACGGGCGGTCAGCTTCACCGGCTTGCCGGCATCGACATCAGCCGCACTGGCAGCCTCAGGCATGTCATAAATCTCGGAAAAGAAACTCCATTCCAAATCCTCCGGAACAGCCGCACCTGCCTGCCGTTTCTTGATTTCCTGGAAAACAGCCTGTTCCCGCGCCGCATCCGCCGGACGACCGGAACCACGATAAGTATTGAACAACTGGAAGTGCGGACCAGCCAGCGCCGGATTCAGTTTCGCCGTAAGTTCAAACTCGCGCAGCGCGTCTTCGGTCTTGCCAGTCAGCTTATAAAGAACGCCCAGATTGTAATGCGAAATGGGCTCATTCGGAACCAGCTTTACAATGCCCTCAAACTGCTCGATCGCTTTCTCATACTGCGAGTCTTTCTTATAAGCGATACCCAGGTTAAACCACGTGTGTGGAATTGTCGGGTCCTGCTTCTGGGCCTTTTCCAGTTCCGCAATACCTTCTGCCGTTTTGGCAGCATGAAGCAACGCCAATCCGTAGTTCACCCGTTCGCGGGCTGACTCCGGATTTAAGTCGAACGCTTTTTTGAATTCGTCCAGTGCCTGTGTCTGAGTGGTCGGATTTTCGTAAAATGCCTTGCCCAGATTGCGTGCCTGTGCGAGCTTCTCCTGTTGTGGTAAATCACTCGTTTGAAAAGCAAACAGTGAAATGCCGACCAGTCCGGCGAGTAAGACGAATGTCTTCATTAGCGCTGCAGACCCTTTCCTTCGGTCACTTTGTTGATCTTATTGACTGCCACGCCGCTGACCTTTTCAATAAGTCCGTTGGGCCAGCGAATCTCCACCGAATCAACTGTCGCCGCCTTGCCAATGCCAAAATGCGCACGGCTCATGCTCTGACCCGCATAGCCATTGGCACCGTTAATCTCATGCATCTGCTTCAAGCCGCCAGCGGTCAAAGTGATCCTTGCACCAACCGCATCCCTGTTCGATTTCGTCCCGGTCAGTTTGAACTGAATCCAGTTGCCCCCGCCTTCAGTCACACCCCGATAGAAGATCGCCGGCTGATCAGCATTCGCCTGAAAAAGGTCAAGCCTGCCATCGTTATCAAAGTCGCCCATGGCAATGCCGCGGCCGTCTTTGTCGTTATCAACGCCCGCTTCAGCGGAGATTTCCTTGAACGCCTGGCCGCCCAGATTGCGGAACATTTTCTTCTTCTGGTAACCGCTCCAGGTCATGTTGCCGATGTTCGGCCAGAGCCGCGCATCAGTGAAATCAACCCCCGGCTGCGTGATCAGATTTACCAGCACCGGAATGTAATTTTCTTTACCTGCGGAACGCAGACCGTTTACCACAAACAGATCCGGCCAGCCGTCATTATCAAAGTCACCGAACTTCGCTGACCAGCCCCACAAAGTTTCACAGGTATTGGTTTCTCGCGAAACATCCGTGAACGTGCGGTCATGATTGTTGTGCCACATCATGTTGCACTCTTTCATGTATTCATCAGTGATATTGGTGACGTAAATATCCAGATACCCGTCGTTATCGTAATCAGCCACATCGACGTTCATACCTTTGCGAGTATCAAAGCCAATCGACTTTTCCGTGGTATCAGTAAACGTGCCATCGCCGTTATTAAAGAAGATCCGGTCAGTCCCGTAATCGCAGGCCAGATAGATATCCTGGAAGCCGTCGTTATCGTAATCGCCATGCCCGATGTCGAGGGTCCAGCCGGTGTGTTTACCAAAGCCGGCCTTCACCGTCACATCGACGAAAACGCCCTTGCCCTGGTTGTGCCACAGCGTAACGCCGCCGCCGTTGATCGCGTTATCGAGGTCGTTCGGCAACACATGCGGGTCTTTTAGTTCGAGCAAATTCTCCGGCTTGAAATAGTTGCCCAGCATCACATCCAGCAAACCGTCATTGTCGTAATCAAAGGCGATCACCGCAATTGTGTTACCGAATTTGTTGAAACCGGAGCCTTTCGAAACGTCCTTAAACTTCCCGCCGCCCTCGTTGTGATACAAAATCGGCGTGCCGAACCGCGCAACTAAGAGATCCTGCCTGCCATCATTGTCGTAATCAAACCACAGCGCATCCGCCACGATGGAAAGCGGATCATTCCCGCCCGCCACACCGGCAGCCACCGCAACATCAGTGAATGTCATGTTGCCATTGTTATGGAAAAGGTGGTTCAACTTGCCCTTGTCGGAATCAGTTACAAAAATGTCGTCCAGACCATCACCGTCAAAGTCACCTACTGCGGCAGAAGAACCGCCCGAAGTAAACATCCCCAGCACTTCCGCGCTCTTGCCGTTGTACTTGCGGGTGTGATGCTGCGTCTGCACGCCAGCCTTCGCGGCAATATCGGTGAACCTGATCTTCGCTTCAATTCCTTCAAACGCAATCACTGCAGCCGGGACGCCGAGCAACAGAGCCGCCAGTACGAATTTGTTGGCTAGAAACTTCACGGCTGCCCCCAGAGTTCGCGCAGGTCGGTATCAACCCGGCGGCCCGGATCCAAAACGTTATCAATATACGCCCGCAGATCTTCGCCCTGCCGCGAAAGCCGGTCTTTCAGAGGCTGGCTGTTGGGGAACTGCGTAACGCCCTCCCGCCAGACGGCAACAGCTTTATCAATGTTGTCCGACTTCCAGTAGCCATCACCCAGCGAGATGTAAACACGGACGTGGAAACTTTTCTTCGGCTCGGCCTTCTGCATCGCATACGCTCTTTCAAGGTCGGAGACGCCCAGCGAAGTACGGCCAAAAATTCTGGGCCAATATAGATAACTGTTGCCCCGTGTATAGAGTCCAATCCAGGTTGGCTTCAGTTCGAGAGATTTCGTGAACTGAGTCAGCGCAGTATTTGCCAGAATCACCTGTGTAATGGAACCCGCAGCGGCAATCTTGTCCACATAAGCAAAGCCATAGTGCAGATAGATATTAGAGGAATTCGGATGCGCGGCAGCCTGCTTTTCGAAGAACGAAATTTCCTTGTCAAAGTCCAAAACCGCACCTTCTTTCGGATGCCCGGCAATGGACTGACGCAGAATCGCCTGACGGTACTCACTCGCATTGCGGGAACTGTCCGGATCCGCCTCCACCAGCTTTTCTAGGATCGGAATAGCGGTCTTGTAGTCTTTGGAAGCGAGCGCCTGCTCAGCCTTCTCAAATTCGTCATCAGCAGCAAAAGCCGGCGTAACAATCAACAGCGGCAATGCCGTCAGAACCGCTGTCAGGAATACTCTGTTCCGGTAATTCATTATTTCCTCTTGCTGCTCCCTTCCACAATCTTCTGAAGTTTGTCTACTGCGATGCCTGTGAACACTTCTTTTTCACCGTTCGGCCAGCGGACTTCAATCTGATCGATTTTCGCCACATCGCCCAGCCCAAAGTGAACCCGGTTGCTCGATTGGCCGGCGAAACTGTTGCCACCGCTGATGAACTGAAGTCGCGTGCTGCCGCCCGCAGTCAGACGAACCTGCGCGCCAATCGCGGTGCGGTTTGATTTTGTGCCCTGCAGCGCAAACTGGACCCAGTGAGCACCGGCCGGCATCGTGTTGCGGTAAAGATTCGGTTCGCCGCTGGCATTCGCCACGAACATGTCCAGCCGACCGTCATTGTCGAAATCGGCGATCGCCACGCCCCGGCCATCCTTCTGCGAATCAACGCCGTGGCGCGCAGCCTGATCCTTAAACAGTTGCCCGTGTTCGTTATGGAAGAGCTTTTTCTTCTCATAACCGCTAAGGCTCTTGTTGCCCATGGGAGGCCAGTTGCGGGCATCGGCGAAATCAATACCCGGCTTGGTCACCATGTTGAAAATGTCCGGGACATAGCTGTCTTTACCGGCGGAAACCCAGCCGTTAGTTACGTAAAGATCCAGCCAGCCATCGTTGTCGTAGTCAAAAAACTTAGCACCCCAGCCCCAGCCGGTTTCAAATGAGTTGGTTTCACGCGAGACGTCAGAGAAAGTCAGATTCCCGTTGTTATGCCACAGGAAATTACCTTCGCGCATGTAATCGTCAGTAATGTTAGTGACGTAGATGTCGAGCAAACCATCGTTATCGAAATCGCCCCAGTCGACATTCATGCCCTTCTTGGAATCAATGCCGATAGCCGTCTCGGTGATGTCAGTGAAGGTGCCGTTGCCGTTGTTGTGAAAAAAACGATCAGTGCCGAAATCAGCCGCGACATACAGATCGTCCCAGCCATCGTTATCTGCGTCAGCATGGCCAAGATCAAGGGTCCAGCCGCTCAGGCGCAGGCCGGTCTTGTCAGTAACATCGGTAAACGTCCCATTGCCGTTGTTGTGGTATACAGTAACGCCGCCACCATTATTCGCAGTCTCAAAACTCTCAGGGAAGAAGCGCGGCGTTTCCGGATTGAAAATATTGATGGGTTGAAAATAGGAACCCACAAAAAGATCCAGCTTGCCGTCGCGATCATAGTCGAATGCGATAGCCGTAATGGCGTTCTTATAGCCATCAATCCCGGCAGCGTGGGAAACGTCTTTGAATTTTCCGTTGCCCATGTTTTGGTAAAGCTGATTGTGGCCAAAGCGCACTACAAGAAGATCAGGCCGCCCGTCATTGTTGAAATCGAACCAGAGTGAATCCGCCACGGCATTCTTGTCGTCGTTGGCGTTGGCCACTCCGGCACTTTCGGCAACGTCAGTAAACGTCATGTTGCCGTTGTTGTGATACAGATGATTTTTGCCGCCAAGCTTGGAATCAGTGACGAAGACATCATCGAAACCATCACCATCATAGTCGGCAACAGAGGCGGAGGCACCAAGCGCGGTGTACCCGGCCATAATTTTCGCGTAAGGATTGTCGAACACACGATTGCCGTGCCGGGCGTTAATCCCGGCCTTCTTCGTCACATCTTCAAACCAGCGCGCGCCCGTTGCCTCAGCCGCAATCAGCACGGCTCCGATACAACCCAGATAAGCTCCGGCAGTGATGACTAACCTTTTCATTTCGCGGCGACTTTCATACCCGCAGGCTTCTTCGCCGCCGGAACAGAGTAGTTTTTCTCCACAATCTGATCACTGCCTTCGGTGATCTGAATGATCCTGTTGCCCGGTACATTCTTGAACGTCTGCACCGTGCCGGAACGCGGCCACTTGACCACGATCTCTTCTGCGGAAGTACCCTTGCCAAGACCAAAGTGCTGCCGCAGTGAATTCTGCGAACCGTAACCGTCGCCCAGAATCACTTCGCGCATTTGCAACTTGCCGCCATCGGCCTTGATGGTGACCCTGGCACCGACTGCATCCCGGTTGGATTTGGTTCCCACCAGTTCCACCTGGAGCCAGCGACGATCCACTCCCACATCGTTCCTCAGCAGTTTGTGCTTGTCGTCAGAAGCCGAAACCGCGATATCCATCACGCCACGATTCCAGAAATCAGCCACAGCCACACCACGACTGTTCAGCAACAAATCATTCCCGGCAGCATGGCCCACTTCTTCAAACGAGCCATCTCCCCGATTGCGCAGGTAGCGGTTGTGTTCCCAGCCATGCCACGAAGTATGGCCAAAGTGAGCCGGGTCGAACAGAATACCGGTCTTATAGAGCTTCTGCTCACTGACCACATTGTTTAGGAAGTCGAGTTCGATTTCTGTGTCTTTATCGTTGTAGACCCAGCCGTTGGCTGCGTAAATATCCTGCCAGCCGTCGTTATCGAAATCGGCAAAGCTCGCTCCCCAGAACCAGCCCAGCGGGTTGGCGTTGTTCTTTACTGTGGTGTCTTCAAAGGTGCCGTCGCCCTTGTTCATCAGCAGGTTGTTGCCGGACGCCATGTCCTGGAAAACCTTGATGAAGTTCATGCCCGACTGCTGGAAGATCTGAAAGTAGAGCGGCATGTCCGTAATCCAGACACCCTGCCGCCAGGAGTTAATCATGTAACGGCCAACTGTCGGCCACTGTGCGTACCAGGCTTCATCAGAGCGGATATTGGTGACGTAAATATCCATCTTGCCGTCATTATTGTAGTCGGCAAAACTCGCGTTCATTCCGGCACCATAGGCCAGGGTTCCGGCTTTCACCGTGACGTCTGTAAACGTGCCGTTGCCGTTGTTCTTGTAAAGCGTCTTTCGTCCGAAATCGTTCACCACATAAAGATCAGGGAAGCCGTCGTCGTTGTAGTCAGCGAACACCGTGCCGAGACAAAGACCGATTTCACCCACGCCAGCCTTCACCGTCACATTAGTGAAAGTGCCGTCACCATTGTTGTGATAGAGCTGATTCGGTAAGCCGTTGCGAGCATAGAACGTAGTGGGAATATCGGTGCGCGGGTCCAGATAGCGGCCTACATAGAGGTCGAGGAAACCATCGTTATCGTAATCAGCCCAGGACGCAACAGTCGTGCAGCAGTCTTCTCCAATGCCCGATTTCGCCGTAACATCAGTAAAGGTTCCATCACCGTTGTTGTGGAAAAGCTGGTTGGGCTTAAAGGTCCGGCTGACGAAAAGATCTTTCTGGCCATCATTGTCGTAGTCGGCGAAAAGCGCCACCCCCACGCCGTCCAACCCTGCAAGACCCGCCTTCTCCGTTACGTCTTCAAATTTGCCGTTGCCCAGATTGTGGAACAAACGGGAACTGACTCCATCCGGAATCATGATGTCGTAAAGGCCGTCGTTGTCGTAATCGGCCGCAGTGATTCCACCGGGGCCGTATTTGATCATGGCGAACTTAAGCTTCTGGTTCAGGAACGCAGGATAATATTGATTCTTGAAGTCGATCCCCGCTTCCGCCGAGACATCCGAAAACTGCGGCTTGTCGCTGATAGACCGGTCGCCCGAGACCAGCGTGGCTGAAACGATCTGTAGCCCTTTATCGGTTCCGTGAAAGCCGACTTTGAAGTAGCCCCGGTCGATCCCGCTGAAAGGCGCGCCATGGGGTGTGCCGATCAACTCAAAGCGGACCGTGGCTTCCAGCTTGTCCCGCGAGCCCCAGGTGTCCAGCAGATGAATATGGAAAGTGAGTTCGTCAATGGAGGTAAAGGAATCGAGGTAAGTCTTCCACTCCGCAAGCGCGGCTGTGCGGTCCTCTGTTCCTCCAGCGCTGGAAAACAGAACCTTATGGATTCCGTCCCGCACTTCACTCTCTTTAAGAGTGTTAATCCCTAGCTGTGAGCCGTGGAAGTCCGCGGCATAGAAGCTTTCAATTTTGGCAAAGTCTTTTGCCTTCAGTGCATGACCAAGATCGATCAGCGTGCCAGTGATCTCTTTCCCCTGATCGAAGAAACGATTTCCGGCTGAGTCGAGGTAGGCCATGCCTCCCGCGCCTGTCGCGAGTATCACCACCACCGGAACCAGTACGAACTTTACAAACACCCGCGATTTTGCCAAGAATGATCGCCTCCCGTACCTAGTAGTATGAACGTACTATATGTTTCAGGACAAGTGAATTAATGATTTCACCTAATGTAAAACCATTAGTTTGGCTTCGTTTTGTCGATTTTAGCACCGTGTCCTTCCGTCCAGACGTACCGTCCGACACTAAGCGAGGGAAGAGTTTCTGTCAGGCCACTGGGCCATTCGGCCACCACACGGTCAACCTTTGTCTGTTCCCCAAGTCCAAACGTCACAGGCAACTCGGACTGCGAAAGGTAACTGGACCCGCTCTTCACCATCAATGAAGCGTAATGGCTTCCATAATAAACCCGCACCACGGCCCCAATCGCGTCCCGGTTCGATTTTGTCCCCACCATTCTGAAGCGCAGCGATTGCTTCGGTGCTATCAAATCATTCCGGTATAAATGGGCAGCGCCATGGCTGGTGGTAACAAGGACATCAAGATCCCCGTCGTTGTCAAAATCTCCAAACGCAGCTCCTCGCCCCACTTTGGGTTCGGCAAAGCCGGAACCAACTGCCGGCGCTGCGTCATAAAATCCTTGTTTCCCGATATTTACAAACAGATGTGGAGGTTGTTCGTAACGTACGCCGGGTTGAATATTGCGGACGGTGTCATCGATATGCCCGTTCACCACCAGCAGTTCCAGTAATCCATCCAGGTTCGCATCAAAGAAGAAGCAGCCAAACCCCAGACTGCGCCGCGACGCCTTGCCGACGCCTGAGTTCAGAGCGACGTCTGCGTAGTTTCCGGCCTGGGACCCCCGGTAAAGTCCGATCATTTCGCCGTCGAAATTGGTGACCGCAATCCCCGGATAACCGGAATTCTCGTAGTCTGCGGAATCGACACCCATGCCTGCCCGTGCCTTGCCGTCCTCGCTGAATGCGACGCCCGCTTCCACTGCCACATCCTGGAAAGTGCCGTCGTGGCGGTTGCGATAGAGCTTATTCGGCTGGGTGTCATTGGCCACAAACAGATCAGGCCAGCCGTCATGATCGTAGTCGAGCATGGCCACACCAAGGGATTTCGAGGTGCTATCGAAGATCCCGCTCTTCGCTGTCACGTCTTCAAAAGTGCCGTCGCCCCGGTTATGGAACAGCCAGTTGCTGCTGCCACGGTACGCTTCGGGCGTGCAGTAAGACTTGTGTTTGCCGTCAAGACTGCAAAATACGTCCTGCGCTTCAGACCACTTCACGTAGTTGGAAACGAAGAGGTCGAGTTTGCCATCGCGGTCATAGTCGAACCAGATTGCTGACGTACTCAGGCCCGAATGCCCGGCGATTTGGCTTCGTTCTGTCACATCAATGAAGGTGCCTTTGCCGCTGTTCTGGAAAAGCCGGCTTTGGCCCACAGCCGTGATGAACAGGTCAGGGAAACCGTCGTTATTGAAATCGCCCGCCGCAACACCCATCCCATACATTTCAATGTCCAGTCCCGCCGCCCGGGTGACATCGGTGAACGTGCCGTTGTGGTTATTCCGATACAGCGACATCGTGGTACGGCGGGTCTTGTGGCCGGGCCAGTCCGCGCCATTCACCAGCAGTATGTCCTGCCAGCCATCCTGATCGAAATCGAGGAAAGCCCCACCGGACCCAAGTGTCTCCGGCAAATACTTCCCGCCGAAGGCCCCGTTGTTGTGAACGAACGAGATGCCTGCCTGTCTGGTGACATCAACCAGACGGAAACCCGGCTCGGCTGCAAACAACACCAAAGCCACAGCCGGAACCGCCCACAGAAGCCTCATGGGACCTGAGCAATACCGTTGCGAATGGCATAGAGCACCAGTTCCGCAGTCTTATGCAGATTGAGGCGGTCCATAATGTTGGCCCGGTGCACCGCAACCGTGTTGACGCTTAGTTCCAGCAATGCTGCAATTTCGCGAGTGGACTTCGCTTCCGCGATCAACTGCAAAATCTGCCGTTCGCGCGGCGTAAGGTCGACATCGCTTTCGGTCTTGATATCGAGAGGATGCTGGAGCTTCGGGTCCACTACTTTCTTACCCCGCGCGACATCTTTGATGGCAGCCGCAAGGTCCACTTCGGAAGCGTTTTTCAAAAGATAGCCGCGGGCGCCGGCGCGCATCGCGTTACGGACGTAATTCGCTTCCTCATACATGCTGAGGATGATGATGCCCACACCGGGCAGGAATTTCAGAATCTCGATCGTGGCCTGAGTGCCGTTCAGACCGGGCATCGACATATCCATGATGATGATGTCGGGCCGGATCTTGCGGGTAAGTTCAATAGCTTCGGTGCCACTGCAGGCCTCGCCCACAACCTGAATCCCAGGTTCATCATCGAGTAAACGCCGGAAGCCCCGCCGCACCAGCGAATGATCATCTGCAAGAAGAACCCGAATGTCACTAGTCATGATTGTTCAGCATTGAGTGGCACATCTAACCGGACTAAAGTACCGCCAGCTTCAGGCCGGGAGAACTCGATGGTACCGTGTAACAACTCGGCGCGCTCCCGCATCGCAATCATACCCATTCCCCGGCGGCGGGGTTCCAGCCCCTCAAACTCAAGGCCCACGCCACGATCTTCCACTTCCATCAGCAGTCGGTCATGCGAGAAATTGACACGGACCCAGGCCTCAGCGGATTTGGAATGCCGGGCCAGGTTATTCAGAGCCTCCTGCAAAACCCGATACACATGGATGGGCATTTCGTCCCCGAGTTCGCCCCCGACGCCCGATTTCTTCAAATCCACGTGAATCCCGGTCTGCCTTTCAAACACCGACAGATACCAGTCGATGGCTTCTTCCAGCCCGCCGTCATCTAAAATCGCTGGATGAAGTGCCTGGCTGAGACTGCGCGTCTTGTCCAGCGCCTGCTGGGCGGCAGCGCGGATCTCGTCCAGATCGGCGGTCAATTCCGGGGGACAGTTACGGCGCCGTGTCCGGGAGATCATGGCTCCGACGGCCGTCAGCATCTGGCCGAACTCGTCGTGAAGCTCCCGCGAGATGGATCGGAACAGCTCTTCCTGCATCGTAATCAGCTTGCGCGCCAGGCCGCTTCGCTGGTCTGAAAGCTGTTCGATTTCACGGAAGATCGTCCGGTTAGCGCGAATCAGCATCAGGCTGGTGCCTGATATGGCAAACAGGGCTGCCACCAGCAGCCAGTAGATTTGCCGTTCCACGCCGTCATAGATCACACCAACACGTGCCGCAGTTCGCTGTTGTGTTTCATTATTTTCGACCAGCAGCCGCGAAACAGCGTTTACGAGGGTAGCCTGCTGGGCTTGCAGAGAGTTTCGGAGCAGGGCGCGGGCCTGTGATTCCTGGCTATTGCGGGCCAGGGTAAAGATCTGATCGGTGGAAATCCAGAACTGCGACAGGGTTCGGGTCAGGTAGACCTGCCGGTCGAGGTTTTCTCCTGCCGGCTTGAGTTCCGCCTCCAGCCGGAGGGCATCTGTCATATCCTTGCGGATGCGGTCGAATTGAGCGTCCCAGGCATAAAGCGGATACGGTTCATCGCCATTCAGCATGTCCCGGATCGCGAGGCCCAAGGCACTCAGATTGTTCTGAATTCGCAGCAGTTGCAGCGAGTCTTTGCGGTTGCTTTCGATAATCTGATTCTGCAGTTGCCGCAGGCCGGCGATCTGGTGCAGGGCGTAAAAACAGAACGCGCCCACGACTGCCAGCGTGATGGCGAGGCCCGCAATCAGGCGACTGGTGGGAGATTGGTGGGCAGGAGTCACCGGTTTGCCCATTATGCGATAACCTAAGCTCCAGATGTCACGGACACTGCTTGCTCTCGCCTTTGCCTTTGTTGCTCTTGCCGCTCCGGCCCCCAAACCGGCGGAACTGGACCTGACTGATGTTGCCGGGAAACCGGTCCACCTGCGCGATTACCGGGGCAAACTGGTGGTATTGAATTTCTGGGCCACCTGGTGCGGACCCTGCAAAGCCGAGATGCCCATGATCGTGGCGGCAGAGAAGAAATGGAAAGCGCAGGGGGTCGTGTTTATCGCGGCTTCGCTCGATGATGAACGGGACCAGAAGGGGATTCCGGCTTTTGTCACGGCCAATAAGATCGCGTTTCCGGTCTGGACCGGAGTGAAGGATGCCGACGTTGAGCGGTTGGATTTGGGCGAAGCGATTCCCGCCACGCTGTTCATCGACAAGACCGGAGTTATCTATTCGCGGGTTAAAGGCGAGATGAAATCGGCACAGTTGGAACAGCGACTGGGCTGGGCGACAGGTCCGCGAACCGGACCGGCACCGCGGTAGAATCCTTTGAGGGAACTACTGGAAATATCGGGGACGCAGCAAGCGGCACTGATCAGGAACGGTGAGGTTTCGTCAGTCGAACTGATTGAGGCGCACCTCGGACGCATTTGCGAAACGAACCCAATTCTTAACGCTGTCGTAGAGGTTCTGGCGGAATCGGCGCTGCTGGAAGCCCGTGCCGTGGACCAGCGCCGGGCGGCGGGCAGGGAACTGCGGCCTCTGGAAGGCGTGCCGTTCTCGGTTAAAGATTCGATTGAAGTCGCCGGGACCGTCTGTTCCGCCGGTACGCTGGGTCGACAAAACGAAGCCAAATCGGTGGAAGATGCCACACTGGTAGCGCGTTTGCGTGCCGCCGGTGCCATTCCCCTTGCCCGGACCAACCTTCCCGACCTGCTTTTTGCCTTCGAAAGCGACAATCTGATTTTTGGGCGGACCAACAATCCGTTCGATGTAACCCGAAGTTCGGGCGGATCCAGCGGGGGTGAGGCGGCGCTGATCGCTGCCGGTGGTTCGCCTTTCGGATTGGGGAGCGACGCGGCGGGAAGCGTCCGTTTGCCTGCGCATTATTGCGGAATTTCGACCATCAAACCCACCACGCGCAGACTGTCCCGTGCCGGTCATATGCCTCCTGCGGGTGGCTGGCTGGAAATGGTTTGGCAAATCGGACCCATGGCGCGCAGGGTAGAAGACCTCTGGACTCTGATGCCGTTGCTGGTCGGCGAAGATCCGCGCGACCCTTCGTTGATGCCGGTGCCGTGGAGGAATCCGGCGGATGTGGATCTGGCAAAGCTGCGCGTGGGCTATTTCACCGACAACGGGATTCTGGCGGCGGATTCGGATACTGATCGCGTGGTTCGCGAGGCGGCCGGTTTTTTGGAGAAACAAACCCAAT
The DNA here is from genome assembly GCA_025363475.1 of Terriglobia bacterium. Classification (GTDB taxonomy): domain Bacteria; phylum Acidobacteriota; class Terriglobia; order Bryobacterales; family Bryobacteraceae; genus BOG-234. The sequence continues at coordinate 18,147 of JANYDS010000065.1, read as the reverse complement.
CTGTGGAAGAACGCAGACCGGCGGGTATCGAACAAAGCTACGACATCGAAATGAAGCTGATCGGGCCGGATGGCGGCGACGCCCTGCGGCATTACCTGACCGACATCGGCAGCCATCAGACTCACCCCTTGCTGGAAGGCTGGCTCGCCAAACTGGAACCGTACCGGACCGACATCAAGGGCTTCGGCGAGTATTGGGCAGAACTCGATGAGTTCCGTTCTCAAATGTTCACTTATATGGATGACTTCGATGTGATCCTGTCGCCGGTAGCTTCGCAGCCTGCGGTGCCACACGGCACCTCGATCGACGATTCTGTTTTCCTCGGCTTCAGCTATACAATGACTCACAATCTGACCGGGTGGCCGGCCGCTGTGGTGCGTTGCGGTACCTCGCAGTCGGGGCTGCCCATTGGGGTACAAATTGTAGCCCGACCCTGGCGTGAAGACCTTGCGCTAGCGGTGGCCAAAGTCCTGGAGCGCGTTCCGTGAAATTGAGGTGGCTGATTCTGGCGGCGGTTTGTTTGTTGCCGGAAGTTGCCCGGGCAGACTCCCGTGTCTGCGCTGCCTGCCACTCGGCGATTTACGAAAAGTATCAGAAAACGGCGATGGCGCGGTCGTTTTACCGAGCTTCAGAAGTTACGCCGGTAGAGGATTTTTACCACGCGGCGTCAGATACTCATTTCGCTGTCTTGCTTCGCGATGGCCAATACTATCAGCGGCGTTTGCAGACCGGTTTTGATGGCAAAGAAACCAATGTCGAAGAGAAATCTATCGACTATGTGATGGGGTCGGGGAATCACGTTCGGACTTACTTGCATAAGACATCTTCAGGAGTGTTGCAGGAGCTGCCTCTCGCCTGGTATGCAGAAAAGGGCGGTTATTGGGCGATGAACCCAGGGTATGACAACCCGGACCAGCCTAACTCGCGGCGAAAGATCAACTACGAGTGCATGGGTTGTCACAACGCCTACCCGCAGATTCCTTCGGGTCATGCTCAGTTGCAGGCCGAGCCGCTTTATTCGGGCACACTACCGGAAGGGATTGATTGCCAGCGCTGCCATGGCTCCGGCGACCAGCATGTTCGAGCCGCGCAAACACCCGGGGCAAAAATCGAGGCGATCCGCGCCGCAGTGGTGAATCCATCGAAGCTGTCCGCAGACCGGCAGCTGGAGGTTTGTATGCAGTGCCATCTCGAAACCACCAGCTTCCCGTTTCCGCATTCGATCTCGCGGTTTGATCGCGCTCCGTTTTCATTCGAGGCGGGTCAATCGCTGGCGGAGCACACCGCGTACTTCGATCATGCTCCTGCCACACCGGGTGACGACGACCGGTTTCAAATCGTGAATTCGGTATACCGCCTGCGGATGTCGGCGTGTTTTCTGAAGAGCGGCGGCAAGCTGCAATGCACTACGTGCCATGACCCTCATGGTGCTGAAGTGAAGCCCGTGAATCAGGTTTGCCGGGAGTGCCACAATTCCGAATTTCAGGTGACGGTGGCGGCGGGCAAACATACCGCCGAGGCCAATTGCACGGATTGCCACATGCCGAAGCGCCGGACCGATGACGTGGTGCATGCGGTGATGACTGATCACCTGATCCAGCGCTGGAAACCGGGTCGTGATTTGCTTGCGGAGAAGCCGGAACTGAACGGGCCTGCGGTGGTGTACAAGGGAGAGGTTTTGCCTTACTATCCTGCCAAACCAGGTGAACTCGCGCTGGCGCTGGCCCAGGTGAGCTTCGATGTAAATGCGTTGTCGGGCATCAAGCGGCTGACAGAGGCGATTCGGACACAGCAGCCGCGGCAAGCGGAATACTACGTGGAGCTTGCGGCAGCGATTCTGCGCAATGGCAAGGCCACCGATGCACTTCCGGTATACCGCGAAGCGCTCGAAGTGCGTCCTGATTCTCTGGCAGGATTGCTCGGCCTGGGGCGGACGTTGGAAGCAATCGGGGGCACCGCGGATGCTGCGGGCGCTTACGAGCGAGCCACCCAATTCATACCTGAGAATCCTCTAGCCTGGCAAATGCTGGGAGAAACCAGGATGAGGTTGCGCCGTGTCGACGAGGCGAAAAATGCCTTCGCCAAATCTTTGGAATTTGATTCAGAAGTCCCGGAGACCCACTATGCGCTCGGCGTGTTCTGGACGGAACGTGGCGATCCCATTCGGGCTGAGGCCTCATTTCGGGAAGCCATCCGACTGCAACCCGACTACAGTCAGGCGCATTTGAACCTTGCCGTCATCCTCTCCAACTTCAAACGATTCGACGAGGCTGGATTTCATTATGAACGAGCGCTGCGCTACCGCCCGGACTACAAGCTGGCGCATTTGAACTACGGTCTGATGTTGCTCCGTGCGGGCAGAACGGCTGAAGGGGAGCAACACATCAAAGCGGGTTCGCCTTAGTTTCTGACGAAGTCGGTCATGACTGCCTTTCGCAAGAGTGACGGCGGCAGTAAACCCTGCGACAGGATGAAGTCGTGAAACTTGCCCGCATCGAACTTTGATCCCATGGCCTTCTCCGCTGCGTGGCGGATTTCCAGCAACCGCATCATGCCGTCAAAGTACGACACAGCCTGACCGGGCGACCGGAACGTAAACCGTTCCACTTCTTCCGTCGCAAAGGCTTTGGAACAGACGACATCCCGTTCAAGAATCTGCATCGCCTGGTCCGGAGTGATCTTGCCCTGCTGCAATTCAGGATCAAGAAACGCGCGCGCGGCGCGGAGCATGCGGAACTGCAGGGAAATGAGCTTGCCTTCGTCCGGCATGTAAGGCAGCATGTACCACTCGGAGTAGAGTCCCCAGCCTTCGGCGTTGGTGCTGTTGAAGGCGAACATGGCGCGCGCGAGAGAGACGCCGTGTTCGATCATGGCGTCGAACTGCAGTTCATGGCCGGGACGTGCTTCGTGCGCAGTCAGAGTCCACGAAGCGGCTGCGAAAGTAAAGTCGTCATATTTCAACGCTGCCCCGCCGGTACCTGTGGTTTCGAGGGGGAGAACGAACGCGCCGCGCTCGCCGTGGTTGTTCAGCAGCGGTGCAGGCTGCATGTGCGGCGCGGGCTGCTGGGCGGTTTCGGCCGCGGTTGCGATGCGGATCATGGCTGGGCGGTCTGGCAGTGTGACCAGATGATTCTTGCGGACAATCTCTTCAATTTCCGTCAGCCGTGCCAGGTAGTGAGGCAGGATCTTGTCCCCGTCCAGTTGTTCTTTCTTCAGCGCTGCAATCACTGACCGGTAGTCGCTCGCAGGCAGGTGACGAGCCTTGGCGATACGGATCGCGATGGGGCGCATTTCTTTCTGAATATCCGTGAAACTCTGGTGGGCAAGGCGGGTGAGTTCCACAGACGTGTAGTCCACTCCGTAGCGTTCCAGCTGGAGCGTATAAACGGCAGGCGGCAGACGGAAATCGGAACGCGACTTGGGCAGGACTTCGGCACGGATGAAAGTGTCATATTCGGCGAGTTGTTCTTTCAGTTTGGTGAAGGCATCGCCATAACCCTGGAGCTTGTATTTTTCGAGCAGCAGACCGATGCCATTCACGTACGCGCTGGTGTTGCCCAGATCTTTTTCTACTTCGATTTTCGACGGACCGAGCAGGCCGGGTGTTGTGAGTTTGGCTCTGTACTGGCGTTCCAGAATGGTGGTGAACGGGGTGAAGCCCGGCGTTAAGCCGGTATATTTCTTCAGGCGCACCAGAGCGGCGGGATGGCGGTCAGCAGCGATCTGATCGTCGAGCAGGCTCTTGACGCCGAAGAAGATGGTTGAGCCTGGGTTGTCGTAGGGCAGAAAGACTTTCTCGTAGATTTCAGATGAGCGGATGCGGCGGTCGGCGGCACCGATCAGAATCTCCAGATCCTGTTTGACCGCAGGGTCAGTTTCGGTAGCGAGGCGCGACTGGAGTTCTTTCATCACGACCCGGGTTTCATCGCGACGTGCATGCGCACGGGCTTCATCAGGCACTGTAATCTCTGCGTCCAGCCCCATCACGCCATCGGACGCCGCGCTTTCGGGCGAATATTTCGCGTCGATGTTGATGAGCAGTTGGGCGTTTTGATTACTTTTCGCAACCCAGGCAGGAGGGGTTTGAGCAAAGGCGGAGATCGCCAGCAGAGCCAGACAAGACTTGAAGCGCATAGCTTCAGGTTAGCGCCTCAGTTTTCTGTGGGTTTCTCCACATGGTCGATCACCAGAATCTCCACGGGTCCTTTCTTCGATTCCAGCCTGAGGCCGAGTTGTTCCGGCACGTCTGAAAAGATCGAGACTCCTGGGGCATTCGATCCCGGTTGATAGGGGGACCATTCGAAATGGACGTGGTACTTGTCCGTCAATCCGGTCTGGTCGAGTACGACGACTCCGAGCAAAACTGACAACGCCCGGGCCAGGTCGTTGATGGACACGCCGGTACCAGCCATCCCGTATCTGATAGCTCGAAGGCCGTCCTTGCCCCCCTGTTCGGATTTAACGAGTTTAGTCGAACCTTTTGGTGGTATCAGGACCAGGGTGGTGAGTTCTTTGGTCTCGCGATGGACTGCAAGCTTGAAACGTTCTTCGAGAAGCGTTCTCAACATTACCCGCATTTCGGAATACGTGGCTCGGCTTTCCGCCTTTGCGGAGACGTCGAATGGGGCTGTCAAAATCCAGCCGGGTCCGCCCGGAATTTCGGGACCGGTCATCTCCCAGGCCTCACTGATCAGGTATTTGAGAGGCACGTTTTCAACATTAAACCTGCCTGCCGAATTTGCGTTTATCGATGAATATGCAGCTCCCGTGTGTGGTTTGACCGAGGCCACTTCAAACTCGGGGTGCGCAAGCGAAGCGGGCGGAGTCTGGGCGGTGCCCGCCATAAAGGGTGCCAGGCCGACAGCCATCACGAGACATGTTCGTACACGATGATTTTGCATACGGGTCCTGATCGCCTAATTCTCTGACGGTTTCTCCGCGTGGTCGATCACCAGAATCTCCACGGGTGCTTTCTTCGATTCCAGTTTGAGGCCGAGTTGTTCCTGCAACGCTGTGAAGATCGACGGACCGCCAGTATCGACCGGTGGCGCGAACTGAGCCAAACCACCGGGACCGGGCGTACTCTGATCGGGTGTCCATTCGAGGTGGACGTTAAATGATCCCGTATACCCTGTCTGGTCAAGCACTGTCCGTCCGGTTAGCGCCGAGAGCATGTCCGTCAGCCTTTTCATGTCGATCCCGGAGCCAATTATCCCTTTCATGCTCATTCTCATGTCGCCACAAAATAACGGTAGCGGATCTGAATTACGTTGCGGCGGCGGCATCACGCCAGGAGTACGCACGACGCAGCTGCCTTCCTTCGATTCCGGTAGTTTGAACCCCGCCCTTTGCCGGGACCAGCACGTATACAGGGAGGTCTTTTTGTTCCCGGCGAATTGAGAGTTTGAAGTGGTCTTCCAGAAGAGACTGCAACATCGGCAGCATTTGCGGCATGGCCGCGTTGTTCTCAGCTTTCGCCGTGATGTCGAAGCGGGCAGATTCAATCCACGCCGGTCCGCCCTGGATCTGAAAGCCCTTCACGCCATATGCCACCATGATGAGTTCCTTCAACTGCATGTTTTCAGCGTTGAATCTGCCCGGGGTGGGACGGAAGAACATGTTGCCACCACCGCTGACATTGGGCTTGATCACGGCCACTTCAAACTGCGGGGACTGCGCGAGGCACAGTGAACAAGAAATCAGCGCAACTGCGGCGAGCTTCCTCATATGCAGGAAATGCTATCACGGTAGAGTCTTCTCAATTCGCAGTCGCCGGCCATCGCTGGAAATGCTCACCAGTCCGTCCTGGTCGGTTCGATATATCGTCGCGTGCTGGTTCCTTAGTGCCTGAACAATGAGCGGATGAGGATGACCGTAACTGTTTTCAAAGCCTGCAGAGATAAAGGCGAAGACCGGGCGTTCCGCTTCCAGCAAAGCGTCCGTTGTGGATGTCCGGCTCCCATGGTGACCCACTTTCAAAACGTCATCATGCTGGAACAGCCCTTCAGCAGCCAGCTCCCGTTCGATCTGCTTTTCCATGTCACCGGTGAGCAGGAACGAAGTCGCGCCGAATTTAACCCTCATCGCCAGAGAATCGTTATTTTTCGGCGTTGCCTCCGGCACATAATCGGCCCCGGGTGAGAGGATTTGAACGGTAGTGCCACTCCACTGAAACGGTACACCCCGCCGCTGCGGAATAATCCTGATATGCAGTTGCTCAGCCGTGGCACGCACTGAGTTCCATTCAGGACTCGCCGGAGTTGCTCCGGTCCAGAGCTCGGCAGGATGGAAATTGCGCAGCACCGCGTTCATGCCGCCCATGTGATCTTCATGCGCATGGGTCATCACCACGACGTCGAGATGGCGAATGGACCGCGACCAGAGATAGGGCGAAACAACATCTTCGCCAAGGTCAATCCCCGCTCGTTTCGTCCGGCCAAACGACGGGATGCCGCCCGCGTCAATCAGCATGAGTTTACCGCCGGGGAAAACGGCCAGCAGACTGTCTCCCTGGCCCACATCAAGGACACTCAGTTCAAACCGACCCGCTTCGATACGCGGCTGGAACGGATGCAGGATGATGACGGCAAGAACGACGGCAACTCCACACCAAACGGCAATCAGACTCCAGCGTTTCTGCCTGCGCAGCGCTGCTGCTATCAAAAGCAATACAAACAGACAGGCAAGCCAGAAGGGTGGGGCAGGGATGCGCCAGTCCGGTTCCCAGCGTGCATGAAAGCTGACCGCGACGCGGGCCACGGAAAGCAGCCACGCACAGAAACGCGCGAGAAGGTGCGAATTGGTCAGGATGGCTCCAAAGCCGAGCGGCACCAGTGCGGTCAGAATCGGTACCACCAGCGCGTTCGCCGTAAGCCCTGACGCCGACAGCCGATGGAAATAGACAGCCATGGGAAGCGCGAGTCCGACCTGAATAAACAGGGAGGTCACAAAAATTTCGTACATGTAAAGTGCCACCCGGGCAAAGGTTGCGACCACGCCCAGGGCGAAACGCCTGGGGAGCCGGGTCAGCAGGTACAGCGTTTCCGCCAGCAGGCGCAGCTCAATACGAAACTGAGCGGAGACCGGAGCCAGCCGCACGTCTTTCTTAGCGTCGTCCAGGTCCGTAAGGGCGCTGGCAAGCGGCCCGGAAGTGGCACCGAGCGCCGGGATGACAAATGCGCCAATCAGCGCGACGGCGAGAAAGGAGAGCTGAAAGCTGGGGTCAAAGAGCTGGCGGGGATCGGCAAGCAGGAACAACAGGGCGACGGCTGCAACCGTATTCAGCAGGCGCTGACCCCGGTAGAAAAAACGAGCAACCACGTACAGGCTCATGCCTGCGGCAGACCGCAATACTGGTGCCTGCCAGCCGGTAATACCGGCATACAGCCACGCGGCAACAACGGTGAGCGGAAGAGCGATGGCTTCAGGCAGTCCGCAGATGCGCAGCAGGAACAGCAGCATGGCCGCCAGCACGGCGACATGGCTGCCGGAAATCACCAGGGCGTGAAAGGTGCCGGTGGAGCGGTAATCGTTTGTCCAGATCCGGTCGAGACGCGCGGTTTCGCCGATCAGAATTGCCTGCATCATGCCGAGTGCATAGGCATCGCCCTTGTAAAGGCTTTCGAGACGACTTAGAGCGGCGGCCCGAATTGAAAAAACGAAGCCAATCAGCGCATTGCCGCATTTTCCCGGTAACGCTTTAACACGCGAAGCATCGGCTGATGCCGTCCAGTAGACCTGCTGGCGGGCGAGGTAATAGACATTATCAAAGGTTCCAGGGTCTTCGTAATTGCGGGGCTGGCGGACTTTCCCCTCGAATTCGACACGGGTGCCGTAGGGGAGCGCCGGGAATTGCTCGCCTTCCCTTGCGTAAAGGATGACGCGGGCGCGGGCGTGCGGCGCCAGTTGTACCGTGAAACGTTCCCGGTCATTGGCAACCATGGCGGGTTCGGTCACGCACCCTTCAAAGATTGCCAGCGTGTTGTCTGGTACGGAAAGCGCCGGGGCGGGGGGTAGGGGCGACAGCGAATATACCGCCATGCCCGCAAAAACCAGCGCGACAAGAAAACCCGGGCGAAAAGCAACGGAGGAGAGCACCGAGATTCCGACTGCCGCACTCACAAGCGGCAACGTTTCCACCGGGAAATATGCCGCCAGCGTGATGCCTAGGCCTATGGCCGCTACTGGAAATAACAGGGGTTCACGAAACCGCACGCAGCCTTAGTGGCTGAAATGAGGCAGGATTCTCACTGGTTCAGGCCGCGTTTAACTGGACGGGCTGATTATGGTGCAGCAGGGAGAAGTGGAAATGATCGAGGTAAGTAAGAACGATAAAGGATTTATGGGTCCGCTCAGAAGGAGAATTCCATTGACCTGACTGATCGGGATGAAAAAAATCTTCCATCAGCCGATAAGTACTTACGCGCCCGCATTGGCTTTCAAGAATGACCGCACCCTGGAAATCGGCCAGGCATTCCAGTTCACCCTGAGACAAACCGCGGAGAAAAAGGAAAACAGAATGACGATGCGAAGGAACCGTGTATCGGAGGAGAGCACCAACCAGGAAAGAGCGTGAGGCGATCACTGCCAAAGGTTAACTCCAGTACGGTTTCAATTGCCCTACTACTTTTTAATTATCCTGCAGGGTGGGGCCGAATGCAAGAGCTGATAGCACCCGGGCAACACCCGGGCAACACCCGGCAGCTCAGTTACTTAATCGAAATCGTTGTAACTACCTGAGTGGGAACAGATGGATTCGTACTGGGGATGCTGTTCATATAGACCGTAATCGGAATGCTGGAGCCGCTGGGAGCGATCAGCGGAATCTCCACATTAATTTGCCAGAGGCCAACGAAGTTGGGCGCGAGGCCGGAATATTTAATGTTTTCCACGGGAACCTGGACACCGGGAGAACCAAGAATCACCTGCGGCCGGACTGCGGTTTCCACCGGACCGGGACTCGATTCGCCATCCGGTGGCGGATTCAGAACCGGCCCCTGACCGGTGCCAAAGAGTTGAATGATAGTGCCGCGGGGTACCGGGTTCGTAGCGGTGTTCACGGTGTTATCGGTATTCAGCGCAGCTACCGGACCGCTTTGCTGGCCACCCAGCACAAACAACGCAGGTGAAGCGGATGACAACGGAACCTCCGCACCCCCGTAAATCTGGCCTGTGGACTTGCGGACCACCTGCAGATCAACCGTACCGCCCGCGGGCAAACTCAGAGCCAGCGGAAGATTGATCTGTGCCGGCGAAACATAAGACAGCGCCGTAGCTTTGCCGTTTACGATTACCTGAGTGTCAGCCGAAACCGTGGGCAGCGGTTGCGTGGTACTGGCGGCTGTATCAATCGACAGGACACTGGTACCCACGGCAAAGATGGAGGCAAAAGTGCCCGCCGCCAGCGCGCGGCCGTCAATGTAATTGGCCGCATTGGCCACATTCACCCTGGGTGCGTAATACAGAACGCGGTTGGCTCCATCAGCGATGAGCAGGTTGTTGTACTGGTCCACAAAAGCCGACCGCGGAGTGCGTGCCGCAAGGCTGGCATCCGGGCTGTAGGCTGGAGTGGCGAGTGGCAGCTGATCAATAGTGGTGTAGTGCAGCAACACGTTTTGGCCGTTGTCAGCAACCCAGAACTTGCCGTCCGGAGCCATCGCGATGGTGATGGGCTGATTGAGTCCCGTTGTCATGACAACCGAAGGCGGAGTACCACCCTGCGCCAACGCGGCAATGGCCGGATATATGAGAATTCGTCCGTTGCCGCTATCGGCAACGACGACACGGTCATTGGGATCGGAGGCCACTCCGCCCGGCGTTGAAAGCGAATTGGCAGTACCGTCCGCGCCGGACGTGAAATCCTGAGTTCCCAGAACATTGGAAGCGATCATGCCGCTCGAAAAGGGTTTCGAGAAAAGCATGACCCGGTTTTGAGCAGCATCGGCAACCAGCAGCCAGCCAGTGTTTGGCTGGGTGACATCGAAACCATCTTTCGACAGTGCCAGGGCGATAGGGGCACCGAGGGTACGCCGCGTCGGGTCTGTAACGATGGAACTGAAATCGTTCTGCCCAATGACCAGATCGGCGTTCTCCAGCGTGGATACTCCGGAAATGAAAGGAGCAGGGAAGCGCAATACGCGGGCGTTCTGGGTATCGGCAACGTAAAGGTTGCCATCGGAATCGAGCGCCAAACCCCGTGGTCCGTTAAGTCCCTGGCGGCTGGGCTGGGCGGCTTTCCCGGAGGGGTAGTTGGTCCCGGAGCGCAGAAAATCAGGCTGACCGATCACGATATCCGCCGGCTGGCCGGTCTTGACCGAGGTAAAATCACGATACCCGAGCACGCGGTTATTCAACGTATCTGCAACATACAGGTGCGGAGGCACGGATTTCGTATCAAGAATAGCTGAGCCTGCGACTGCGCTGGAGAACTCCGAAGCACTAACCTGGTTCGCGCCACGATAGGGATAACCGGGCTGGCCAATCACCCGGCCTGCAGTGGCTGCGACTACACCAGCGCTAACCGGATAAACCAGCACCCGGTTGTTGCCGCTGTCTGCGACATACAACTCGGTACTGCTGGCGGCAACATCCTGCGGCACGCTGAGCGCGCTGGCACTCGACTCAACATCTCCGCCATTCGAGAGTGAGCCGCTGAACGAAGTTTGTCCGATGACCTGTGTGGCGGAGGGAGAGAATTGGGTGGATTCAACGGGCCAGCTTTCCGCAGCACCATAGACCAGCAGGCGGCTGTTGGCGGAGTCGGTAACTATAGTATTCGAGCCAACCAAAGCCACGCTTTGTGACTGACCGCCCAGTGTAATGGCACTGGCGGCATTGGTGGCGGAATTGGGATCAACACCCAGAATCCGGCTCGCGCGGGCGTTCAGGCCGAAACCGGGCAGGTAAACCACTACACGTGCCAGGGCGTCGGTGATGAAAAGACGTCCGCTGGCATCGAAAGCGACTCCGGTAGGGCGTGACAAACCAATCTTGCTGGTGCGTACAGTCGCAGCGACAGCGGAGACCAGGTCAGCCTGACCGATAGCGAGATCTGCGGCTGGTCCGTTCTGACCTGCTTTGAGTACGGCGGGGGGAAATCGGAGTACGCGATTATTGCCGAGATCGGCCACAAACAGGTTACCGGTGCTGTCAAGCGCGAGGCCGGCCCGACCGGCGGCGGCGCCGCCAACAAGCAGGGACAGAGTTGTGCCTTTGACGCCGCCCGTATTGGCTGCGGTTCCGGCAAAGGTTGTCTGGCCCAGAATCAAGTCTGGGAACTGATACCCTGCGGGCTGCGCGAACGGTTTTGGGTAACGGACGACACGATTGTTCCCGTTGTCCGCCACATATAAATTTCCGGTTGAATCCACGGCCAGACCGGTGGGAAAACGGAGCGCGGTAGTGGCAGTCGAGTTTGTGGTGAAACGGTCTGGCTGACCCAGGATAAGATCCGCAACCGCACCGGCAGACGTCTGGGTGGTGTACTGATAGCCCAGGACGCGGTTGTTGCTGCTGTCCGCGATATAGAGGATGGGCGGGGAAACCGATTTGTCGAGCGCAACGCTGGTGGGCGCCTGAAGTTCCTTACCCTCCACGCCATTTGGTCCGGCCGAACTGATGGCCAGGGGATTGGCTGCGGTGGCAATGAAGTGGGGGTCGCCCAGCACCCGGACCGGTTTCACAAACAGGGCCTGCGCAGACAGCGACTGGGCCAGCAGCGCGAGGATCAGGGGAGCGGGAACGAGCCGAATGGGCAACAGGCGTAGAGAAGTCAAAGCTATCCAAAAGATAACACCGTTGGGCTGCGTGCCGGTACTCACGCCCTGACGGGAATTGCTAGAATCGGAAGCTGAATGGAACGTCCGGCCCTTACCGTTCTGCTGCGACAGGTCAAGGATGGTGATAAATCAGCGCTGGACGTTCTGGTGCCGCTTGCCTATGCGGAACTGCGGCGGTTAGCTGACAGTTATTTGCGTAATGAGCGCACGAACCATACGCTGCAGCCGACGGCCTTGGTGAATGAAGCGTATCTTCGCCTGGTGGGGCAGGACCAGCCGGATTACCGGAATCGTTCACACTTTTTCGGCGTGGCGGCGCAGTTGATGCGGCAGATTCTGGTGGATCATGCCCGCAGCCGCAATGCAGGGAAACGGGGCGGGGGCGAGGCGAATCTTTCGGTCGACCTTGTGGCTGATTTGAGTGACTCGCAGCCTGAGGCGTTTTTGGATTTGGATTTTGCGCTGAAGAAACTGGAAGAGCGTGATCCGCGGAAGGCGCGGGTGATTGAGATGCGATTTTTTGGTGGATTGACGGCTGAGGAATCGGCGGAATTGCTGGATGTTTCGGTTGAGACAATCAGGCGGGATTTGCGGCTGGGGCAGGCCTGGCTCCAGCGGGAGCTGGCGCGGATCGCATAGAACACTGAACCCGGCGAAATCTGTGGATAACTTCCGCCGGGTATATGCGGGCTGTTATTTGGAACCTTTGGCCATATCTTCATGCATCTTCGCCATGGCTTCCGATTCTGCGGCTGCTTTCCGGGCAGACGCCGCAAACATTCTGCAGTGATCGGCTGTCAGGCCGGACATTGTGTGTTTCATTTTATGAGGGTCGCCGGCGTTGGCGTAGGTCTCGGCCAGTTCGTCATGGTCCTTTGCTTCGGCCATCATGCGGTTCGCCTCTGCCTTATAGTAGGCGGCGATGCGGTGATGATCCTGCGGGGTATCCGCATTTTGGATAGCAGTCTTTAGTTCGCTGCGGGTGAGGGCATGCTCTGCAGCCGAAGCCATAGACATGGTGCTGACACCGAGCAGGACAGCGAGTGCGGCGGATAAGATGTGGTTTTTCGTCATGATTGGTAGATCTCCTTTATGAACTCCGGGCCGGTTTTGCACTGGTTCGAAAGAGTTGAATCGACGACGGGGTCGCGCTCTTACTCACCCCAGTTCCACTTTGCGCTCAACTTACGCTGCGGGCCAGGGTCACTTTACATATACGCACTTGTGTAGCCAAGCGGCAGGCGGGCCGTCGACAAGTGCGTTCTGCCGCACTTTTTTGTGCATGCAGTCGGCGAGGGAGTGTGAAAATGAGTGACACGGCGCTGCTCTATGCGCTAGATGACGCTTTGCCGGGGCACCAGTCAGTCGGCCCCCGGCGTGCTTAGTTTGCAGAGAGGTCGTTGAAATGAAACTGATGAATAAGGTACTTCCGATGTTGGTGCTAGCTATCGCCTTGGGTACCGCAACCGCCGCGCCGCCACAAGATCAAACAGCCCCCAAGAGTTCCGGTATGGATATGAAGGGGATGAAATCCGAGATGGAACAGATGCGGGCTCAAATGGAGCAGGTCCAAGCCTTGATGAGGAACAATATGGCCAAGATGGAAGCGGCCGATGCGGCCATGAAAACCCACATGGAGGCCGAGAAGGCCAAGATGCAGAGTGATATGGATCTACAGCACGCGATGATCCGGCATCTGCAAACGATGACCGATCACATGCAGGCGATGTCCGACCAGATGAGCATGATGCCGGGGGCTATGGACAAACATCCCATGGACTCACACAAATAGTGTGCAGTGACCACGCAGGGCCCGGCTGACCGCATATGGTCAATTCGATATCAACGCCGCCGGTTTCCGCTGACCAAGGCGCATATTCGTGTCCGATGCACCCCGAAGTTCGACAAGCGGGATTCGGCAGTTGTCCAAAATGCGGGATGTCGCTTGAGCCGGTCTCGGTGGCTCCGGTCGCGACCACGGTCGAATACATCGTCAATCAGTCACTGGCGGAAACCGTTCGGCGCAGCAAATTGGTACAGATAGCCGGCTTTTTTGGCAAGAACCTCTGGGAGGGCCAGTTGTCGGAAATGCGGGAAGATCGCCCGGAGACAAAAGCGCGGTGATTCTGGCGGATACCTCGGTTTGAATCGAACTGCTGAACTCCCGATCCGCTTCCCCTGTCCCTGTTGAAATCCTGATCGAGATTGTGACATGCGGGCCCGTGGTTCAGGAAGTCACCCAGGCCATGCGGAATTTTTCGGACGCGCGAGCCTTCCTGCTCACATTCGATGCTGTTTCCCGAATTTGCGACCCGCTGCCGGAAAGGATTTTCCGGGAAGCGGCGGACATCTACCGGCCGGGGAGAAATCGCGGGTTCACGATCCGGTCGTCAACGGCTTGCCTGACCGCCGCGATCGTAATCAATCATGATGTTCCCGTCTGGCATCGGGACCATGACTTTCGGACCATTGCGCAGTACACGCCCATGCGGACTTTGGAGCGGGGTTGAGCGCTATCCGGGGAGCGTTAGAGATTGAGCATTTCCCTGAGACGGCGGCTTTGCAGGCGGCTTACCGGGATTTCTGAGCCTTTTTTGTCATCCATCTTTAACTGATAAGTAGATTTGAACCACGGGACTACTTCCCGAATTTTGTTGATGTTGACGATAAAAGACCGGTGAGCGCGCCAGAAAATATCAGGGTCGAGCGTGGCCTGCAGGTCTTCGAGCGTGCGGAAGTTTGCCTGACCTTCCAGTTGGCCGGTCACGAGTGAGATCACACCGCTGTCGATGGTGGCGTAGATGAGTTCTTTCGGATCGACGATCAGGTTCCTGTTACCGCTTCTCAGTAACAGGCGGGTGAACACGGACTGCGCTTTCGGCAACAGCGGGGGCGGGGGTTCCAGAATCCGGTCTGAAACCGCCTTGCGGGCGCGGGCTACGGTTTCCGCGAGCCGGTCACGGTCTACTGGTTTGAGCAGATAATCCATCGCTTCCAGCCGAAAGGCTTCCACGGCAAACTGATCGTAGGCGGTGGAAAAGATGACGTGGGGCGGATCGATATTGCGTTCGCGGAGACGGCGGACCACGCTCAGGCCGTCAAGCCCGGGCATCTGGATATCGAGGAAGGCAAGGGCAGGGTCAAGGCGCTCGATGGCGTCGAGGGCTTCAATGCCATTGACTGCGGTGGCTACGACCTCAATATCGCCTATCTGGTCGAGCAGAAACTTGAGCTCTTCGCGTGCGAGCTGCTCGTCGTCGGCGATGATCGCGCTCATCGGAGCGGTCGCGCGGCTTCGCATGAACTGCTATTATATCGGATTGTAATTCATCTCTGTCCTGCCAGGTAAACGCGCGGTTCTCACTCACGTATAGTGAAGCCGCTCAAGGAGCTAAGTCTTTTGTCATCATCGTCAGACGCCGAAATGAAGGATACGCCCAAGATCCAGCCAGCCGAGGGTAAGCTGGGCATTCTGATCCCCGGAATGGGCGCGGTCACCACTACTTTTATTGCCGGCGTTGAAGCCATTAAGCTCGGTATGGCCAAGCCGATCGGGTCACTCACGCAGCTCAATACGATCCGGCTGGGAAAGCGGACCGACAATAACTCACCCAAGATTAAGGACTTTGTTCCGCTGGCCAGCCTCGAAGACCTGGAATTTGGCGGCTGGGATATTTTCGACCAGAACTGTTACGAAGCCGCGCTGCATGCGGGCGTGCTGGACAAGCATCTGGTGGAAAGTCTGCGCAGTCCCCTCGAAAAAATCAAGCCGATGTCGGCGGTTTTTGATAACGATTATGTGAAGCGCATCAATGGACCGAATCTCAAGCCGAAAGGCTCGAAGATGGACCATGCGGAGGCGCTAATGGATGATATCCGCAGCTTCAAGGCGCGGACTGGTTCTTCACGGCTAGCCATGATCTGGTGTGGTTCGACGGAGGTATTTCACCGTCCACAGGCAGTTCATCATGACATTGCGTCGTTCGAAGCAGGCCTGACGAAGAGTGATCCGGAAATTTCGCCCAGCCAGATTTACGCTTATGCTGCGCTCAAGATGGGCGTGCCCTATGCCAATGGTGCGCCGCATCTGACGGTGGACGCTCCGGCGCTGATGGAAATGGCGCGCGAGCGCTGTATCCCCATCGCAGGTAAGGACTTCAAAACCGGCCAGACGTTCATGAAGACGCTGGTTGCGCCGGGCTTGAAGTCGCGCATGCTGGGTGTTTCGGGCTGGTTCTCGACCAATATCCTGGGCAACCGGGATGGCGAAGTTCTGGACGACCCGGGTTCGTTCAAGTCGAAGGAAGAGTCGAAGCTTTCGGCGCTGGAACAGATTCTACAGCCAGAACTTTATCCGGAACTGTACGGTGACATTCACCACAAGGTTCGGATTGAGTACTACAAGCCGCGCGGCGATGCCAAAGAGGGTTGGGACAATATCGATATCTTTGGCTGGCTCGGGTATCCGATGCAGATCAAGATTAACTTCCTGTGCCGCGATTCCATTCTGGCGGCTCCGCTGGTGCTTGATATCATGCTGTTCCTTGATCTGGCACAGCGTACCGGCATGAAGGGCGTGCAGGAGTGGTTGTCTTTCTTCTTCAAGGCTCCGATGACTGCGCCAGGACTTTACCCTGAGCACGATATTTTCATTCAGCTGATGAAGCTGAAGAATACTCTGCGCTGGATGAAGGGGCAGAACCTGATCACGCACCTCGGCTTGGAATATTACGATTAACTTGTAGACACGATGCGAGTTCTGGTAATCGGCGGGACGCTGTTTATTGGTAAATCGCTGGTCAAGCGGCTGCTGGCCGCCGGCCACGAAGTCACGCTGCTGCACCGGAAAGCTGAACATCCGTTTGGCCGGCGGGTTAAGAACGCTGTGGCAGATCGTAATGATGCTGCTTCGATTCGTTCTGCGCTCGCCGGGCAGAAGTTCGACGCTGTTTACGATATTGCTTACGACTGGGAGCGGGGTACCACGGGGGCTCAGGTTGAGGCTACCGCCAAGGCCATTCCAGGTGATATTTCCCGTTATATCTTTATGTCGAGCGTTGCGGCCTATGGCGACGGGCTGAACCATGGCGAGGATGAGCCGCTGGCTTCGGATATTCATCCGGATCCCTATGTTCGCAATAAGGCTACCAGCGAACGAGCGTTGTTCCGGATGTACCATGAGTCCCGATTTCCTGTGGTTACGATGCGGCCCCCGTTTGTTTATGGGCCGGAAAACCCGTTCTATCGTGAGGCATTTTTCTGGGACCGGATGCGGCGGGACCGGCCTGTCATTGTGCCAGGCGACGGGAATCGTCTGATGCAGTTCGTCTATGTCGATGATCTGGTTTCGGCTTGTTTTAACGCGCTGGAGAAGCATACGGCACCGGGCCGGGCCTTTAATGTTGCGGATGAGAAGCCGCTGACTCAGGTGGAAGTGGTGCATGAGTTTGCCCGGGTGCTGGGTAAGGAACCGGTGATTGCGCGGGTGCCGCGGGATGTGATTGTGCGGAATGGCGGCAACGCGATGGGTGAGCCGCTTTATTTCGGTACGTATTACGATTTGCCGCCGATTACTGAGGTGATTGGGCGGGTTAAACGTGTCTTGAATGTGACCCTGACTCCTTTTGCAGCTGGGCTGCGGGAGACTTATAAGTGGTATTTAAAGCATCAGGGTACCGCGGATTCTCTCGACTTTGGGTTCGAAGACAAGCTGATTGCTGAAGGGCGCCAAACCGCGAGGGCGGGGCAGTCGTTCTAGTCCGATATGGTGCGCCGCGCTTTTTTAGGAATTGTGGCGGCGGGTGGTGCCGGGTATGCGTGGTTTGCAACACGGCCTGTGGTTCCGGGTCCGCAAGTGGCCCGTCGGGTATCGATTGTGCAGTTCGATCCCAGTGGTGTTCGGTTGGGCCTGGTTGAGGTGGATGGCGTTCGGAAAACGGATTTAGAATGGCGTGGGAGTTTGCCGCTGGATTCCTATATGGTTTTGCGGCAGAAAGATACGGAGCTGGCATTTGCCGGTGAGTTCCACAAGTCTCAGCGACCCGGGTTATATCGTTGTGCCGGATGCGAAACGGTAGTTTTTGATTCGCGGGCGAAGTATGCTTCGGGGACTG
Organism: Terriglobia bacterium; assembly: GCA_025363475.1. Classification (GTDB taxonomy): domain Bacteria; phylum Acidobacteriota; class Terriglobia; order Bryobacterales; family Bryobacteraceae; genus BOG-234. Next base: position 257 of record JANYDS010000065.1, on the reverse strand, counting down.
GGTGGCCAGCTTTCACGGAGCCGGCGGCTCGGGAAAATGTGGTGGAAGGCTGGGATGTTTATTTCGGGTTGCGGCGAATTGAGGTTAAGTGCGCACGATGCTGGGGACATCTGGGCCACCTGTTTGATGACGGACCGCCTCCGGGTGGATTGCGGTATTGCATCAATTCGGTAGCTCTGAAGTTCTCTGACTTTAGGGTTGGTTAGGCTTGTCCTTCAAGGTTAGGCAGACGATGTTCATGCACGTCCGCCAGTCGG
>JANYDS010000055.1 GCA_025363475.1 Terriglobia bacterium | reverse complement strand
TCCACGGCGACTGGAACTATACGCTGCATCCACGGCCCATCCCCCATTCTGCCTAGGTTATTTCGTTACGAGCCATAACGCCCTCGACTGGGCTGCGCAGTACGGCCCTACGGCGGCGTACGAAGCTTTGAAGAGTTCAGGAGCGGTCCACGCGAATTTAACCAAAACCGTGATTCCCGAGGCAGCCCAGGTCGAGATCAAGCCTGCCGTGCAACGCAGCATTACTCTGCTTGAGACAGCTGCCGGCGGATTCTTCGGCGAAGCCGGCTGCGTTTCCTGCCACCATACCAACATCACCGATTTTGCCGCCACAGTCGCCCGCGCCAGGGGCTTGAAAGTGAATGAATCACTTGCAGCGGACCGCGTGAAATCAATCCGCACATATCTGGCATCACCAGGACCGTTGATGTTCGAACGGCGCGATGGTGCAGGTGCTCCGGATCTCCCGCTTTATTCCATGACGGGGCTGGCGCAAACGGGTTATGCGGCAGACAGGATGACCGATGCGATTGCCGCGAATATCGCCACGCAGCAGCTAACGACCGGACGCTGGCATAAGGTCCAGGATGGTGTGGCCCGGCCTCTGCTGGAAGACGGCGATATCTTCCGAACCACGCTGGCAATAAGGCTGCTGAGCCACTACGGGCCGGCAGGACGGTCTGCCTAATTTGAAGAAGAATTCAGCGGGCGAAAGCCTGGATGCTGTCTGCGGAGACACTGACGGAAGAAGACCGACCGATGCAGTTGTTGGGACTCTATTGGGCTGGAACCGACGCTCGCGTGCTGAAGAATCTGGCAGCGGCTATTCTGGCTGCGCAGAAAAGCGATGGCGGCTGGGCACAGCATTTTGAGCCTGAGGCCGATGCTTACGCGACGGGACAGACCTTGTTTGCACTCGCGGAAACCGGGGTGATTTCGACGAGAGATGCGGCCTATCAAAAAGGCGTGAAGTTTCTGCTTTCGACGCAGCGTGCTGATGGTTCCAAGTATGTGAAGAGCCGTGCTCCTAAATTCCAGCCTTACTTTGAAAGCGGTTTCCCTTATGGCCACGACCAGTGGATTTCGTCGATGGCCACAGGCTGGGCAACCACTGCACTGGCTCTGGCGATTGACGAAAAGTCGGGTTCCGCAACCGCGGGACTGCAGTAATCATGCCGGCGCGGGAAGTGGTAGCGCGATTCGTCCAAATGGTTGAACCCTGTGAATTCCTTGCTGCCTACGAAGAATTCTATGCGGACGACGCAACTGCGCAGGAGAACACGCAACCGCTGCGGCAAGGCAAGCCGGCACTGCTGGAGCATGAGCGCAAAATGCTCGCTTCGTCGCCGGAGTTGCCAGAGGTTCGCGCGCAATCTTTAGTTCTGGCTGGCGATCAGGTGGCCATCAACTGGGTGGTCGAATTCACTGATCGGCAGGGGCGGAAACGGCATCTGGATGAAGTTGCCCTGCAGGTTTGGAGAGGCGACCAGATTATCCGCGAACGGTTCTTTTACGATCAGTCACTGCGTTGAATCCAATTTCCCGGACCAAGCGTAATACTGGGGAGAACTGTCCAACCAATGAGAACAACGGTTATTTTACTGACTTGCCTGCTGAGCGCGGCTACCGTGCGGGCGGAAGGTGAAATTACCGGACACGTGACCGATCCACAGGGTCGTGTTGTGAACGATGCAACGGTACGCCTGAAGACTGCTCGCGGGACCATGGTGTCGGAAGCCTGGACCGATACAGACGGCCTGTACCGGCTGAATGTACCAGGATCCGGTTCATTTGTTGTGGTGGCCGAACGTGACGGGTTCGTGGCTGTCGAGGAAGCGTACACCGGGCAGAGTCTTGACCTGCATTTCACACAGATCGCTGAGCAGCATAACGCAATCGTAGTTTCAGACCGTGTGCTGGAACCTTCAATCGATTTGCGTAATTCCGAAGTCTTCAGCAAAACTCTGTTTACCCGCGACGACCAGATGCTGATGCAACTCAATGCCGGCATCAACGCCGGGCAGCATGAGGGCGGCGGAAAATCGCTCGAAATCCGGCGGTTCGGTTTCAATCTCGATCACGGTGGGGTGAACGGCGGCTTGAAAGTGATGCTCGACGATGTCCAGCAAAATCAGGGTTCGCAGGGCCACGGGCAGGGCTACCTGGGTTCGTTGAAAGCGCTCAGCCCTGAGTTGATTGGCGAAGTAAAACTAATCAACGGACCTTTCAGCGCAGAATATGGGGATTTCAGCGGCTTGGGCGTAGTGCAGATTCGCCAGCGGGAGAGCCTGCCGGATCAAATGACAATTCGCCTGCAGGGTGGGAATTTCAATACCGGGCGGACATTCCTGGCATATAGTCCCGAAGTTCAGCGAGTGGATGCCTACGTGGCCTATGAAGGCGCGTATACAGATGGACCGTTTATCAACGCTGGCCGGTATCGCCGGGACAATGTGAATGCAAATTACACCCGTACGCTGAAGGCCAGTCAGAAGTGGGGCGTCCGGTTTATATTTGGGCGGAATAACTTCTATTCCTCAGGCCAGATCCCCCTCGATCTGGTAGCGAATGGCACGCTTGATCGTTACGGCTATATTGACCCCTCCAACGGCGGCAGAGTCAAGCTGGGCACGCTTTCGACCAACTACACGAAAACGTTCGCCGCTGGCGATACGCTGCGGGCCGACGCCTTCCTGGGGCGTTCACTGTTTGATCTCTATTCAAACTTCACTTTCTTCCTGAACGACCCCCTGAATGGCGACGGAATTCAACAGCACGATTCCCGCCTGCAGGAAGGCGCGAACACGCAGTATTCGCACCAGCAGAAACTGGGCACCGTTACTGGTGTTCTCACCGCCGGAGCTAACTATCACGACAACCAGATCAATGTGGGCCTCTATCCACTCGCTTTTTCCGGGAACTCTGACCGGGTACCGCTGGGTGTGGCAACGCGGGCCAACGCGAGAGTGACCAATGGCGCGGGTTACGTGCAGGAAAATTTGAGTTTCTTCGGTTACCACGTGATTGTGGGCGGCGGCTTGCGGTTCGACGAGTTCCGCTGGAATGTGCGTGATCAGATTGACTCTGTGCAAAGCGGCACACAGACGGCGGGTCGCTGGCAGCCGAAAGCCAGTCTGGCCTACACACCCACACACGCGATACCTCTGACGTTGCACGTTAACTACGGCCGGGGCATCAACAGCAGTGACGCGAGGGGTGTGATTCAGAGGCCAGAGAGTCCGCGACTCGCCAATACGGACTTCTATCAGGTGGGGACTTCATCCAGCATCGGTCGTGTTTCCGTGAGTACGGACGCATTTCTGATTGATCATTCGAACGAGACCGTTTATATCCCGGATGACGGCACGTTTGAATTTAAAGGGCCGAGCCGGGCCTATGGATTTGAGACGAAGGGTTCGGTAGAACTGAATCATCACGTTTCTGTGAACGGAGGCCTGACAAAGATTTCGAATGCGTTTTTCCGGGGTGGCGAGCAGCGGATTTATGTCGATAGTTCTCCGCATTTTGTGGCCAATGCAGGGCTGACACTTTCCAACTGGCGCGGCTGGAGCGGGTCCTTACGGATGCGCGCAGTCAATCACTACCGGCTCAGTGGGGATGATCCGTCAATTGTTGCCAGCGGGCTGACCGTATTTGACATGGGACTGGTGAAACAACTGCGTCGCAGTGTTGACTTGAATCTGAGCCTCGACAACTTAACGAACCGGGACTATTTTGAGACCCAGAATTATCTGGAATCGCGGATAACGCCAGGCGCTCCTGTGGTGGCCAGAATACACGGGACGACAGGCTATCCGTTCACCGCAGTCGCGGGAGTGACGTTTCACTTGCGAAGTAAATGAGGCTCCAGGCAAAAATACAAGGGTGAAGCTTCTCATCCTTGCCTGCGCGGCCCTGTCCGCCACCGTAGCCTTCGGGCAAACGCACTACGACATCAAACTCACTCCTGACTTTGAGAAACGCATGTTGCGAGGACACGAGGAGCTTACGTTTGACCACGCCGCAGGGCGTGTGGAACTCAACAAGCAGGCTGGGCTGCAGATCCTGAAAGCCGAGTTGGCGGATGGAGAGGTCACGTCCACCAGCGACAAGGTCAGCCTTCAATTAAAGGGAGGCGGCAGGCATATTCTGAAAGTAGACTACATGGCGCTGCCGACCGATGGCTTTCACTGGGCTCCGGATGAAGAGGGCTTCGACACCGCGTTCTATTGCGAAGCATGGATGGTCTGCGACAACTCCGCAGGGCAACGGGCGACGCTGCGCCTCGAAGTTGTTCTGCCTGCTGAAGGGGGCTGGAATGTCGCTGGCCCGGGACGAAGACTACCCCGCTCCGGCCCGAGTGTTGTTTTCGAACAGATTGCCCCGGTGCAGACTTACCTCTTCAGTTTTGGCGTGGCCCGGTTACAACTCTCAACTGAGGGCCGGTTTACCATCTACGCCCGCGATGACGATCACATTATTGCCCTTCAGCGAACCGTCGACGCGTGGGAATACATGCGCGGTCTGGCCACCATCGACCCGCTCAACAAAACCTATGCGCAGGCATTCCTGCCGCAGGAGGGGCTAGGCCAGGAAGCCGCAGGCATGGCGCTGATGTCGGCTGAATACCTGAGCCGGATGGAGGATGCAGACTCGCTCTATCTAATGGCCCACGAGATGGCCCACCAGTGGTGGGGCGTCACGGTGGGTATCCGTTCGTGGTCAGACTTCTGGCTCAATGAAGGCGTAGCGGAATTCATGGCTGATACGTATATTTCGGCTTATGCAGGCAGACCGGCTTACGAAGCCAGGATGACGCGATTGCGGGATCGCATGACCGCGATACGCGCGGAGGGCAAAGACCGGCCACTTCACTGGGAAGGCTGGAAAACCGCGCACGAGGCGCTGGGTGAATTGCCCTACGTTAAGGGCGCGCTATTTCTGGACCGCCTGCGGACCGAACTCGGCGACAAAGCTTTCTGGGCCGGGGTGGGAAAGTACACAGCCGCCGGAGCGGGAGCGCTGGTGGATTCGCGGGACTTCGAAAAAGCAATGGAGGCTGCCTCCGGTAAAGATCTAAAGGCCTTGTTCGATTCCGCTGTCTATCACTGAGGAAGATCGTTGGTCGTCTTCAAGAATGGCACGGAGGCGGGCCATGAGATCGGCTGGTTTGAAGGGCTTCTGAATCCGGTGAATCTTGTCGCTGTCATCGGTGCCGTGCGCCATGCGTTCGCTGTAGCCGGACATGATTAACACAGGAAGGCCGGGGATCAGAGTTCGCAGCTGGCGCGCGATTTCGTAGCCCGTTTCGCCCGGCAGAATGAAATCCGTGAGCAGAATATCCAGCGACTCAGAATGTTCGAGTGCGACACCGAGGGCCTCGGCAGCGTCGCCGGCTTCAAGCACCGAGTAGCCGCCACGAGCCAGAATCTCGCGCACGTAGCGGCGGACCCCGGGTTCATCCTCCACCAGGAGTATAGTCTCGCTGCCCTGGGCCGGAACGGAGGTTACGCCAGCGGTTTCACGGGCTGCGCCACTTAGTGCCGCAGGAAAAATCATACGGAAGGTAGTGCCCAGATTGGGAGCGCTGTGCACCGTGATGGAACCGCCGCACTGTTTAACAATTCCGTACACGGTAGAGAGGCCCAGCCCGGTTCCCTTCCCTTGTTCTTTGGTTGTAAAAAACGGTTCAAAAATTCTGGCTTGAACTTCGGGTGACATACCGAACCCCGTATCGCTGACGACCAGTTGTACATAGTTGCCGGGCGGCAGGGAATGAAGGCTGCCGGCAAAATCCTGTTCCACGATGAGTGGAAAAACTTCAATGCAGATCAGGCCGCCGGACGGCATGGCATCACGGGCGTTAACGGCCAGGTTGACCACTACCTGCTCCATTTGCACAGGGTCAATCCGAACGAAGCCGGCATCCGGATCAAGGGCGAGAGTGATCTCGATATTTTCGCCGATAAGGCGGCGCAGCATCTTCTGAAGTTCAACCAGCACGTCATTGATGGGCACAACCCTCGGCTGGTCCGGTTGCTGCCTGCTGAAGGTGAGTAACTGCCGTGTGAGCGCCGCGGCACGGGTAGCGGCTCTTGATATTTCGTCGACGGAGTCCCGCAGCGGATTCTCCGCATCCAGCTCTGCGGCCAACATGCCTGCGTAGCCCAGGATGATGGTCAAAAGGTTATTGAAATCGTGCGCAATACCACCGGCAAGCTGGCCCACGGAATCGAGTTTCTGGGCCTGCCGGAACTGTTCTTCGAGACTCTTTCGTTCACTGAGGTCGATAATGAAGCCGAACATGCAGGGTCGCCCGCGGTGGTTAATCCGCACGCCGCCGATCATGGCCGGAACAATGGTTCCATCCCGGCGCAGATATTCTTTCTCAAAAGTCCCTGTGGAACCGGTCTGCATGCAGCGTGCGACGGCGCGGTCGCTGATTTCGATGGACGAGGGAGCAGTGATATCGCGGTAGTTGAAGCGGCCCGCCAAAAAATCTTCACGCGTATAACCCAGCATGGAAATAAAATGATCGTTGGCTTCGAAAATTTCCTTGCTGTCGGCGATCATGATGCCGACCATACCGGCTTCAGTCAGGGCGCGAAAACGGGCGTCGCTGTCACGCAAAGCCTGTTCGTCGCGTTTGCGCTCTGTTATATCCCGAATGGTGATGACGCGACCCGTTTCGCCGCCCTCGAGTTCGATGGATGCCCTTGAAGTGGAGGCTGTGATCTGACTTCCATCTTTGCGAAAGAAAATGTCCTCTGTTTCGCGGGACGGTGGCTCGTCAACCGGCTGGTCAATGGCACATTCGGAGCGGGGGAACGGTCTTCCGTCGGGATGATGATGATGAATGGCGTCGTGAAGGATGCGGCCGGTGAGTTCGCCGCAGCTAAAGCCAAAAGTCTGTTCCGCCCCTGCGTTGACGTAACGCACCAAACCCTGGGAATCAACCACAAAAATTGCATCTGAGGTTTGCCTGGTAATGCGTTCGGTCAGCAAAAGCTGGTAACGCAGTTCCTTTTCCGCATTCTTCTGTTCGCTGATGTCGCGCGCAGCGCCAAGAAGCCGGACCGCCCTGCCCGTTTCGTCGAACAGAACCCGTCCCCACGACGAGAGCCACCGCTCATGCTCGCCTTCCCGTAAAGCCAGTCGGTGTTCCAGTGCAAAACGTCCACTATTTTCACCGGCGAGCGCTTCCCGAAAGGTGCGGATAATGGCCTGGCGATCATCCGGATGCAGGCCAATGACAAACTTCTTCCAGGTCAGAGCAGAATCGGGCGGCAGACCAAACTGTGCTTTGAGGTGTTCAGACCATACAAATTTTCCGGCAGCCGGGTAATAATCAAAAGTTCCCAGCTGCGTAGTGTTAACAATGGTTTCCAGCCGTTCACGGCTTTCCTCAAGCTGACGTTCGGTCTCCCGGCGGGCGGAGCGAACGCGGGCCTCCCTGACTTCCCGTTCAACAGCCGGAGGCAGCCGTTTCAGCATGTCTTTCATGAGGTAATCACGGGCACCAGACCGCATCATGGCAACTGCCACTTCTTCGCCAATGGTGCCGGAAACGATGATGAGCGGAACATCCTGCCCGGAAGCGCCGAGCACAGCGAGTGCGTCGCCGGCACCAAAACCCGGAACAAAATAGTCCGAAATAATTGCATCCCATGGCCGCTCCGTCAGAGCAGCCATCATGGATGCAGCGTCTTCGACGCGTTCAGAAATAACCTGATAACCGGCCTGACTCAGGACGCGCAGGATCAGAGCCGCATCGCTCTCAGAATCTTCAATCTGAAGGATGCGAAGCAGCCTGATTGACGGTTCTGTCTGATCTGAATTTTCCACTTGAATCGAAGTTCCCTTTTACCCCGTCGTCCGCCGGATTTCGGGCGGAGGTTCATTCAGAACCAGCCAGTAGAGGCCAATGTGCTCAGCGGCCGCAATGAACTGTTCAAAATCCACAGGCTTGCGGATATAACTGTTCACTCCCAGATCATAGCTTGCGGCGAGATCCTGTTCTTCCTTCGACGAAGTAAGAATGACGATAGCGATACGTCTTGTGCGGGGGTCCGCACGAATACGGCGGAGAACTTCCAAACCTGAAATTCCGGGCAACTTGAGATCAAGCAGAATGAGGGCCGGAAGTTCGGACGTGTCGCGACCCCGATGCATCGCATTTCCCCACAGGTAATCGAGTGCGTCCTGCCCGTCCTCAACTACAATCAGTCGGTTGACGATGTTGATCTTGCGGAAAGCTCGTCGCGTCAGTTCGATATCGCTCTCGTTGTCTTCAATGAGGAGGATGGGACGCTTATCCATTAACAGGAACTCCCAGGATAACAGGAACTCCGAAGGTCAAATAAAATGTCGCGCCCTGGCCTGGCGAAGCATCGGCTGAGATGTCGCCCCCGTGTCTGCGCACGATGCGCTGAACCGTTGCCAGGCCGATACCCGTGCCGGGAAAGTCCGAAGTTTTGTGCAGCCGCTGAAAGGCACTAAACAGGCTGGAGGCATGGGCCATTTCGAACCCGACTCCGTTATCACGGACGAAGAAAACTTTCTCTCCCTCACGTTCGGTACTACCGAGCTCAATTCGTCCAACAGGCTCATGGCCTGTGAACTTTACAGCGTTGTCAAGAAGGTTAGTGAGTGCCACTTCGATCAGGCGGGCATCGCCATAGGCAGTGAGGTTTGGTGCAATTACGAAGTTGAGCTGGCGATCAGGATGCGCCTCATCAAGGCGCTCCGCAATCTCTCGTGCAAGGGCTGAAACATCCACGTGAGCGTGGTGCATCCCGCTCCGGGTCACTCTGGAAAGCTGCAAAAGATCATCGATCAGCGCGGCCATCCGCTGCGCTTCATTGCGGACGCGGGCGAGATATTTCAAGCCCGTCTGGTCGAGAAGTGCGCCGTAATCTTCCTGCAACGCGAGACTCCAGCCGTCAATTCCGCGCAGCGGCGCTCTCAGGTCATGAGAGACGGAATACGCAAAAGCCTCAAGTTCGCGGTTTGCCGCTTCCAGTTCGGTGGTGCGTTCGTTAACGCGCAGTTCGAGGCTGGTGTTCAGATCATGTATTTTTTGCTCGGCACGCCTGCGTTCGGTAATGTCCTGCTGGGTGCCCCGCACGGCGATCACGGAACCATCGGGAGCCAGAACCGCCTCTGCCCTCACGGAAATCCAAACGCGCGTGCCGTCGTCACGAAAGACTTCGAACTCCAGTTCGCAGGGCTCGCCTGTTTCAACAATTCGTTGCCCTGCAGCGGCCGCGCGAGCCCAGCTTTCCGGCGAATGCGCGCTCTGCATTTGGCTCAAGGGAGGAAGAGGATTGGCAACGTCCCAGCCGCAGATATTATAAAGCTCCGGCGAGGCACGGAATTGATTGGTTTTCAAATCCCAGTACCAGTTGCCGACACGCGCGATATGCTGGGCATTCATCAGCTCCTGCCTGGCTTCGCGGAGCGCCTGTTCCGTCTCGCGCCTTTCAGTAATATCGCCAATTACCCCGAGGAACCGAACAGCCCGCCGGTCCGCTCCCTCGCCCTCAAAATGCACACGCCCGTGAGCCGAAATCCAGTGAATGGACCCATCCGGCCAGGTCACCCGGTATTCGTGGTTATAAACGCCGCTGTTAACCCCTGCCAATGCAGCTTCGACCGCCCGATCCATAGTTTCGCGGTCTTCCGGAACAATCCGTTTGAGGCATTCCAAGTAAACACTCCGGCCCACTCCGGCAACGCCAAACAGAGCCTGGCAGCGCTCGTCCCATTCCATTTCTCCATCTGAGAGATGAAGGTTCCAGGCACCCAGGTCAGCCGCTTCAAGGGCCAGGCGCCGCTGCTCGGAAATCCGCTGCAGCGTGTCCATTGTTTCGCGCTGTTCACTGATATCCGTCGCCGTTCCAAACCAGCGCACCACGTCGCCGCCGGAATTGAGAACCGGCACCACGCGGATCAGGAAATGGCGATAGGCACCATCAGCCCGCCTGAGCGGCGAAACAATATCCAGAAGCCTGCCCTCCGCCAGCGAGGCACGGCACTGGTTAAGAACGTCTTTGAGGTGATCCGGATGGTGAACGGATTGCCAGCCCTGCCCGGCGGCCTGGTCGAAATGAGGGCCCGCATATTCATAACAACGGCGGTTGTACCACGAAACAACACCCTCGGCTTCAGCAACCCAGCAGAGCTGCGGAATCGCATTGGCGAGTGTGCGGAATTGTTCTTCGCTGTCGCGAAGCGCAGCTTCCGCCGCCTTCCTTTCAGTGATGTCCTGGCGCGTGCCACGCAGACCCGTGATGGTGCCCGCGTCGTCGCGCACGGCTTCAGCGCGAATCGTAACCCAGCGCTTGAAACCGTCGCGGGGCGTGATCTCAGCGTCAATCTCATATGCAGCGCCCGTCTCCAGCGAGGCCTGTGTTGCGGCCTGAAGCGGCGCCCAGGTGTCCGGGTGAAACATTCCGGTTCGCTCCGCATAATTCGGCATGGGCAGGTTCGGATCCCAGTTGTGGATGCGGAAGAACTCGCGTGAACCGGTGACGGTCGCGGTGCGCGCATCAAAATGCCAGCTCCCGATCCGGGCGATTCGCTGGGCTTCCATGAGTTCATTCTCAGCCTGTCGCAGTGCCGCCGTCGCCAGACGTTGTACCGTTACATCAGTCACCAGTCGAAGCCCGGCAACAACGTTCCCTCCGGCATCCTTCAGCGGCACCCAGTGATTGACGATAATACGTTCATCGAACGGAATTTCAGTGGTTCCCGGTTCGCCGGCAAGCGCCCTGCGGCAGCGTGCCATCTCGCCCTCGAGCATTTCGCCGGTCAGGCATTCCGTCAACAGCCGACCTTCGGTTTCGTGGGGCCGGATTTTGGCGGGCGGGTCCAGATCCCCTTCGGCGGCCAGAATGCGCAGGTCATGATCGAAGACATAAACAGCGGTGCCTGGAATGTTTGCCGCAATTGCGCGGTACAGCGATTGACTCCGCTGGAGTTCCGATTCGATGCGCTTGCGTTCCGTCAGATCCTGAATCAGGGCAACGCGTGACACAACCTTGCCGGCTTCATCGCGGATTGAAGTGACATCACCCTGAACAGGAAAGACGCTTCCATCTTTCCGGAGGCTGAGCGATTCATAAACAAAATGATTGTTCTGCTGATCTGCCGCTGCAAAGTAACCGGGCAATTTGGCGGCTTCTGCCGGCGGCGCGACTACAGCCACCGGGAGACCGCGAAGTTCATCGGGTGTGTACCCCCGCTGGCGCGCATAGGCCGCATTAACCGCACGCAGCGTGTTGTTCACCGGATCATGGAGCGAGATCGCCAGATCAGCCATTTCAAACGCGCGCTGCCATTCAAGAGCGCCCAGTTCAGCCTGTTTGAGCGCCGTAACATCAGTCACAACAGCGTAATAGCAAATCTCTCCCGTTGTCGTCCGTTCCGAAGTCATGCGGCATTCCAGCCAGCGATCACCGGTAGCCGGATGTTCGTAACGAAAGTCCCCCATCCAAATCGTGAGCGCACCACAGGACTGGAGGAACGCCCGGATCGAACCTCTATCGGCCGGGTGAATCCGGTCGATGATAAGGCTGCTACTGGCCTGCAGCTCTTCAGGGCTAAAACCAAACACTTCGCGAGCCCGCGGACTAGCGTAAGAAACCTTCGCACCACCTCCGGGATTGGGGAGGAGTAAACCAACAGCCCCCGGAACGGTTTCAACAATTTTCCGAAACCGCGCGCTCTCGGACCGCAGTGCTTCGCGCAGTTCAATAGCGTCCTGAAAATCGGTATTGGAACCAACCCAGCCGGTGACAGTCCCGCACTCATCTTTCAGCGGCACACCGCAGGAATCAAACCAGCGCCATATACCGTCATGTCGGCGCAGGCGGAATTCTGCCCGGAAACCGGAGCCAGAAGCTACCGCGTCTCTCCAGGCTTTTTCGAGGAGGGAAGCATCGTCCGGATGCACAAGGTCGCGCCAGTCGGCACTCACCGCGGGCAGGGAATCAATTCCGGTGTATTCGGCAAAACGCGCGTTGGCCTGGTGCGTGCCGCCATCGGCCGTTGACACCCAGATCAGGTGGGGCAGGCTCTCTGAGATTGCTTTATAACGACGCTCGCCGCTTTCTGCAAGGTTGAGGGCATCGCGAAGCTGTCCCGCCATCCGGCACACGGCAAGACCCGTGAGGCTGAATATCACGACGTCAATCAGAGCCGATGATACAAAATAGCCGAGGACAATGGTGCAAACCGCCGTTGCCACCAGCCCCACCACCATCCCACCCCAGCGTGACGCTGCCAGCACCAGAAGAATCAGCAGCGGTAGCGGAGTGCGCGACCCAAGCTGGGGAGCAAAGGCCACGCGAACCAGCAGCAGCGCCAGCACCACCAGAAGAGCGGCTCCATAACGCCGCCGCGCTGGAACCGACTTTGCGACAAGCTCAGTCAAACGGGAACCCCGATTTTCAGAAAACAATGTTTTATTTTCCCAACAAACAGCCAGTGTCAGAAAACTATTGTATTCAGATTTTCACGGATTACGCAGAAACATTCAGCCGAGCTCAGCCTGGCGAGTTTCGGGCAGGGTAAAAATGAGGGCGGCACCCAGCAGAAAGAAGGCGGAATTCAAGCCGAGTGCTGTTCCCATTCCATAACGGTCGGCAAAAAAACCAACCGTCCACGGTGCCATTGAACTGAGTCCGCGCCCGATATTGTAGACAAAACCCTGGCCTGTGCCACGCAGGGCGGTGGGATAGAGTTCCGCCAGCATGCTGCCAAACAGACTGAAGAATCCGGTGCCCAGAAAGCCGATCACCGGGCCCAGCAAAAAAAGCAGTTGGGGATCGCGCGTCGCTCCGTATACCGGCGTTATGACGGCCGCACCGATGACATATGCGACAAAAGCGGGCCGACGGCCAAAACGATCTGCCAGCCAGCCGAACGCAACGTAACCCGCAAACGCACCCAATTGCATGGGAATGACGAACCCGCTGGTGCTGACAACGCTAAGCCCGGCACCACCCCCTGAGATTGATGCCGAAAGAAAGCCAGGAATCCAGGTAAAGAGTCCCCAATAGGCAAATAGCACTGAGGTCGCAAGTGCAGAACCGCAGAGAGTGCGGCGCAGCAGCGGACCCCGAAACAGGTCACCCAGCCCGGCTCGCGGAGCACGCTGTTGTGCCTTCCAGATCGCCGGCTCTTGCACGTGCTTGCGGATCAACACAGCGAAAAGCGCAGGGAACAGGCCGGAAAGAAACAGCACACGCCAGCCCCAGCGCGGTAAAATCCAGGCGGCCATACCTGCGGCCAGCATGTAGCCGAGTGCCCAGCCGGATTGCATAATTCCGACCGCTTTCGCACGGTGTTCGGCGGGCCACGTCTCGGCCACCAGCACCGCCCCGGCAGACCACTCCGCGCCCAGACCAATCCCAATCGCCGCACGCCAGAAGAGCAAGCTGGCCAGGTTCCAGCTCATTGCCGTCCCGGCCGACGCCACGCTATAAATGATGATTGACCAGATAAGACACTTCGCGCGGCCTATGCGGTCAGAAAGAATCCCGAAGCCGATGCCACCTGCGGCTGAGAACGCGAGGGTAAAGGAACTGGCCAGACCCGCCTGCGCGGCGCTGAAACCGAACTGATTGCGGATGGAATTGACGGCGAATACGAACAGCAGGACGTCCATCGCGTCCAGCATGTAGCCCGCCTGAGCCGCGAAAAGAGTGGTCCACTGCTGCCTGGTGATGCCTCGAAGAGATGTTCCAGAGGAGACGAGTGAGGTTCCGCTCGTCATTGCGATTAGCCGGCGGAATAAACGCTGGCGACCGGAATCCCGGCCCGTTCCAATGCCGCTTCCAGCTCTGGCACACACAGGCGGGTGGCGTCATACTCCACCATGATTTCGTCGCGAGTCGGCGCAATCCGGATCAGGTCAATACCGTAAATCGAACGGGCCGTCAGCAGATTTTGCATGAGTGGTTCATCGAGCGGACGCTGCAGGCGGAAATGCTTTTGAACTTTGGTCAAGCTCGATTATAGCTAAGCGAATCGCCAGCCCAGTGATTTACCGGGCCGTGCCCGTGCCCAAGGCCTGAATTCGTCGCGATTGCTTCATGGATGAATAATTTGGCGTTACGCACCGCTTCGGGCAGCGTAAGGCCGAGCGCCACAAACGCCGTGATGGCGGCTGAGTAAGTGCAGCCGGTGCCGTGCGTGTGCGGTGTCACGATTCGCGGCGCTGAGTACTCAGCAAAGCTTCCGTTGTGGAAGAGAATATCGATGGCGTCGCCTTCAAGGTGTCCGCCCTTCACCAGCACCGACGCCGCACCCAGTTCGGCAATGCGGACCGCGGCTTCACGCATCTGGTCAGGAGTTTCCACCTTAATACCGGTGAGCGCCGAAGCCTCGTGAAGGTTGGGAGTTACTAACGCCGCGCGGGGAAAGAGAAGGCGGGCGAGGGCCGCGCGGGCAGTTTCATCCATAAGCGGTGCACCGTGTTTGCTGATCATGACCGGGTCGATAATGAGCGGGCAACCGAGAGCTGTCCCGGCCACGGCTTCGATGATGGCGATATTCCCCAGGGCGCCAGTCTTGGCAGCCTGTGGAGGAATGTCATTGAGAATGGCCGCGATTTGTTCAGCGACCAGACGCGGATCGAGCGTTTCCACACGCGTGACTCCCTGTGTATTTTGAACGGTAATCAACGTGATGGCAGAGGTGCCATAAACGCGCAGTTGATGGAATGTCTTGATATCTGCCTGAACGCCCGCCCCGCCGCTGGGGTCAGACCCGGCAATCGTCAATGCAATCGGGATCAAAGGAGGGCGGGTCCCCAGACCCGCGCCGGACGCCCCCGTCCGGTATCCGCAGCGACGAAAGACAGCCCGAGCCTATAGGGCAGCAATCGGTTCCACCGACCGCATTTGAAGCAACGCTCTATCGAACTCGTCGGCCTCAGCCTGCGACCATCTACCGCGGAACTCATCGAAATCGTTATTTTGGGTCACCTTTCGCAGTGATGCTTCCCGCAACCGAATCGTGGCCCGATTGAGGCTGATATTCTCACGGCGACTGGTTTCCTCAATCGCTTCCTGGACCTGCTGCGGTAGCTTGCGAAGAAAAATAGTCACAGACCATCGTAACGCCGTGCAATGGTGGCAAACCAGATGAAGCTATCTCACGCGAGCCATGAATCCGGCAGCCCAACAGATCGTGACGAAAGTGACCAGCACATTGGTAGACGCCGCAACCGAAGATGATCATCCTCTTTGGTTCTCAGGCCAGTGGCACTGCCACGCTTCACAGCGACTTCGACATCATGGTGATCGAAGATAAACCGGCAAACCGATTTGCAGAAATGGTCCGCCTGAATCGTCTCCTTCGCTCCTTCAATGCCGCCATCGACCTTCTTGTGGTCAGTGAAGAGAAATTTCAATATTGGCGGGATACGCCAGGCAATATCTATTACGAGGCCGCAACGGCAGGACAAATCCTCTACGAAGCAGCGTGAACAGGCACTGCTTTCCCTGCGCAAGGCAGCACAGGACGATACCTTGCTGGACGCCGTTCTCCAATCCGACAGTGTCAGTGACGAGGTAATCGGCTTCCACTGTCAGCAGTCTGCGAAGAAAATGTTGCGGAGCGCCACTGCCAACCGAGTTCGAGAATCTCGATATGCTCACGGCGTTTGGTATCGCTGCGATGACACGCTGGAGCTGAGTCACTGAACCGTATGGACACGCGCGCTATGTTACGTGTACTCCGTGTATGGGTAGAAGACCGCCTGAGTGCTCGAACTCTTTAAAATCTAACTGCGCGCCAGTTTCTTGCGCATGAGTACGAGAAACGCAGCGCCGGTGCCAAACAATGCCACGGAAGCCGGTTCGGGCGACGACGAAGAAGAGGAATCCCTGGGGTCGTAGAGAAACGCATGCTGATGTCTATTGATGGATCCACTACCAACGATCTGGCCCGAATCGTTAATGGCGTTCGCTAGTTCAAGAATGTTCCAGCCTGAACCGACAGGCAGCAGAGAATTGAGATCGGTCATGATGCCGCCTGAATATGAAAACGCGTGGTAAGCCCCGTTCCCCGCGCCTCCGCTCGCCGACGACTGGCCAACAATCTGTCCGCTGGCGTTGATCCCATAAGCGAAGCTTTGGCTGTTAACGCCGCCGTCTAATGTGCCCAGGTCACTCATGATGCCGCCCAACTATGAGAGCGCGTGACTGTTTGTCGTTCGCTGTCGAGGCATAACCAACTATCTGCCCGCTGTTGTTGATTGCAGCCGCCTCAGTGCGGGAGCCGCCGAGTGTTCCGAGGTCGGTTGTCGTGCCGCCTGAGTAGAAGACCGCGCGGGAACCACCGAGCGTGAGAACCATGCCCGCGATCTGTCCGCTGTCGTTAATGGCGCGAGGGTAGAGTTGTGAACCGAGATTGGTCACGCTGCCGCCGGAATATACGAACCCGCCGCTGGCCGCGCTGCCGACGATCTGTCCACTGGCGTTGATACCCCTCGCGTAGCTCTCTGCACCCAGCAGATCAGTCATTGTGCCGGCTGACCAGGAAAATGCATGTGAGCTGACATCGCCTGTTATGTCCGCCGATCCAACAACTTGTCCGCTGTCGTTGATCCCGGCCGCAGAGCTTTGGCTGCCGTCGAAGGTACCGAGATCGGTCATAACTCCGCCTGAATAGAGAAAGGCGTGAGTGCCCCCGGCTCCGGCATGATCCGCATAGCCAACGATCTGCCCGCTTGCATTGATGCCACTGGCAACGCTGTTTCGGCCACCCGGCAGCAGACCCAGATCAGTGATCGTCCCTGGCATCGCCAGTGGGGCGCAGATGGTCGAGATCAGAAATGACCACCGCGAAAAGGGGCTGCTGTGCAGAGCGCACCGCCATGATCAGCCTAAGCTTACACGCTTTGATGTCGGTTTGCACCAAGCTCAAGCAATACTGATCGTCTTTGTAGGCACCGAAGGCGTCCACAATTCATTAATCGGACCATAAACATCCTGATCCGAATTAGGAACGTAATAAAAACCACGTCCCAGCGGATCATCATGCCGGACGGATGTCCAGTTAATGCCCATCGCCGAGTAAATTGTGGATTCAATATCCTCAGGCTTAACCGCACGCTGGCGGCTCCAGCCATAATCGGTAATGGTGGCGCCGACCGTATCAGTGGCACCAATGGCGCGACCGCCCTGAATGCCAGCACCCGCGAAAAATGCAAACTGCTGGTTAAAATGATCGCGGCCAGCAGCGCCGGTAAGCCGTCCCACAGTGCGTCCGAATTCGCCAGCCATAACAATCATGGTGTTGGCCAGATCGCCGGAAGCTTTCAGGTCAGCAAGCAGCGTGGAAAGTCCGTCATCCAGAATCTTGGTCAGCGCAGGCAACTGGGTGGCAGTGTAGATATTGGTATGCATATCCCAGCCGCCCAGGGTAATCTCCACATAACGCGTACCCTGGTTGGCCTGAATCGCCTGTTTCGCCATAAGGCAGGAATTGCCGAAGCCACTGGTGCCGTATCGGGCGGATTCGGCTGCCGTATATTTGAACGCGTTCGCGACCACCGGGTTATACATCAGCCCCTGTGCGGCGGTGTAAAACTCGTCGTAGTCTTCAAGTTCAGTACGCCGGTTGGTATCACTGGTGCGCAGTGGATCGTCCAGATGGTGGAGGAAATCCCAGCGATTGGTAAAACGGGTCTGACCATCAGGATTCGTGGTGTTACGCAAGCCTACAGTGGAAGGCGTCACTTTGAACGGGGCATATGCCGCAGGGAAATATCCCGGCCCGGCCGCACCGCCGGAGTTCAGCGCAAGGAATGTAGGGAAAACCTGACTCGGCGTCCGTTCGCCCTGCTTTTCGATCGCCACCACACTGCCAATATTCGGCGAGACATTGCCCAGGACGCCGGAAGGATTGCGTCCGATCTGCGTCCAGGTCTGGGCGAGGGAATGGACAAGCGCCCACGACTGCATGGAACGAACCACGGAGAAATCGCTGATCATGCCGCCCAGTTTGGGCATGATGCCCATGGGCCAGTTAATCCCGCCCACGGTGGTCGGGTTGAAAGTCGTCGGCGTAGTGCCGTTGATCATCTTGAAATCGAATGTGTCAGTGTGGCTGGGTGCCCCGGCCAGCAGGATGAAGATCACATTCTTCGCCCTGTTGATGGTTTTGACCGGAGTGGAACTTATGACAGTTGTTGCCGGCAGCTTCGAGGCCAGATACGAAGCCGTAACTCCGGTACCGGCGATCTGGAAAAAACGCCGTCGCGAAACATGGTTCTTCGCGAAGAAACTCTTCGTCTGGTGCGGATACTTGTTGAACAGATTTTCAAATTTTTCTTGTTCGTTCATGGCCGTATCTTTCCTAGTAGTTGAAGACGAAGTCGAGCTTGTTGAGCATAGTCCAGAGCAGATCTTCCGCATTGAGACTGCGGGTTTGTCCGGCCTTCAGCAATTGCGCAGAAGCGAGCGAAATTTCTGTCGCAGTAGGCTTCCTCGACAAAACATTCAGGTAAAGCGCAGTGATCAGCCCTGCGTTATCGCTTGGGTAAAGGTTGAGTTGCGCCTGAAGGAAACTCGCCGAAGTGCCCGTGCCGGTTGCCTTGATGCGACTCTCGATGAGGTTATCGTTCATCAAATTCAGTGTTTGCAGAATTGACCCTTCGCTCTTGCGTGGCTGGTCGTCCCGGTTACCGCGCAGGAACGAATCAATAAACTGGCTGACAGCACCTCCTCCGTCCGGCATGTTAACCACGTCAGGAGACTGCATCGCCCAGGAAATCTTCCCGAAACCGAGCGAGGTGGGGTAATTGACAGAGTCGAGGGTGAAACCAGGCACCGTGTAGCTGGGAACGGTGCCGATCGCCGTCACGACAGAATCGTGTACCTCTTCGCCCCACATGCGGCGGACATTGTGCCGACCGAAAAACTGATCCCAGGCCGGGCTCCAGGTGCCGGAGTATTCAGACGCCAGTTGATAGGTGTCGGAATTGGCGATCAAGCGCATCAGGGCTTTCACGTTGTAGCCGCTGTCGATGAAAGACTGTGCCAGTGCATTCAGCAGCGCGGGATTCGACGGCTGCAGGGTCCAGGGCGCAGGCGGAGGATTATTGGGGTCAAGCCGTGCCGGATCGAACTGGTCCGGAGGATCAACAAGGCCGGTACCGAAGTATTCAGCCCAAATGTAATTAACACTGGCACGGGCAAACTGGAAATCGCTGGTGACGAACTGTGCCATCGCCGCCCGGTATTCCTGTCCGGCAGCCGGCGCTTTACCAGTGAACATATAAGAAGGCGTAATGTTGCGGGTGGCTCCGATAGCGGTGCGGGACGGCCTGTTACCCGTCGTTGTGTTTAACGCGTAATCCACAGCGTTGGCAGGATTGGTCAGCGCCCAGTAGTAGTAGTTGTTGGCCGGAAGCGGGAGATTGACTCTCGCCGTATTGGTTTTGGCGAAGAATGCCGACAGGCCCCATGCCTGTGTCCGGGTGGTCTGGCTGCCCCAAAGGCTCAGTGTGTCCAGATGGCCGCGGCCATTGTGGCAAAGCACGCAGTTCACATGGGCAAGACCGAGGAAAGCTTCCGCGACATTGGATGCCTGCGAATCGTAGATATCCTGCGCCGGACCGCCGCCGACAACACCCAGAGGAAGGTAGTTAAGCTGGCCGTTGGCCTGATCAAAACTGTTATTGCCCTGCGCCGCAATCATCTCCGACACCATTTGGTTGTAGGGCTTGCCCGCAGTCAGCGAATCTTTGATGAATTTGTAGAATGCGTTGCGGCCTTCCGGACGGATCAGAATTTGAACATTCGCAGCGGTGTTCTTGAACCGGTCGCCGTAGAACATGGTCCATTTATCAACCCACTCGGGCTTGGCCAGCAGTTCGTCAATCAGAGCGACGCGCCTGGTCGCTGACGTATCAGCTACGAACTGGGTGACGCGGGCAGCTGTCGGAATGCGGCCCGTCAGGTCTAACGTGACGCGGCGGATGAATTCGTAATCATCAGTCTTCGCGGCGGGCGTGACGCCATTCGATTGCAGTGCGGCAAAAATGTATTGGTCGATTAGGTTCGTGGATATGCTGCCGGTGGCGGCGGTCGTGAAAGCCTGCGCCCGTGCCCCGCCTGATGCCCTGCCCCCGAAACCTCCGGAAGCCGCATACATGCGGGTAAGCCGACCCGCTGTGGTGCCCCCCGCAAGGTCAATGCGCGGTGCAAATCGGTCACGCCCGGCACCAAAGAAGGTGCATTCAGTAGCGTCGCCAGGTGTCGCAGTAGTCTCTGCCAGGGATTCCGGGGCAGCCTGCCCGGCCACCTGTGCCTGAGAAGGTGTAAGACCGCAGACCCCAAAGGCCACTGCGCCTGCGGCCATTGAAATAAGCCAATTTCTGCTCATAGAACAAATCCCTCGTTACCTGGCGGCATGCTATGCATCCCGTCTTATTAAAATTCTACCGCTCTTGCTATCTGAACACGACGTTACTACAAGAGTTGCTCTGTCCGCCAGTTTGTTTCGGGCATTAAGCATAATTTAAGGTCGCTGAAGCTGAATTTGCCACTGCCGGGGGTTTACGGCCCCGAAAAACCGGCGCTGTTCATCCGGTGGCGCAGTTTCGCCGGCGGCAAGGTCATCAATCATGACGCCGCCAGGCCCGCGCCGGGTTGTCGCGAGGTGGTGTACCAGCGGATTCAGACCCTCGGTTTCAACCTCAGGGTGCCCCGCTACCCAGGCGTCCTGATCGAATAGACGATGCGGATTGGCCGCGCCCGTTTGCAGGTAATGGAGCAGCGGATTGATCCCGCCTCTCAGCTTTTCGGAGAGTTGCGCGAGGTAGAAATCGGGCTGGAAGCAAGGATGCGGCTTGCGCCCTTCGGTAAAACCGTAGCGCATATAGTGTTTCAGAGGATCAACCCGGGCAGCGGCAACATCCGGATTGGCCGCCAGGTAAAAGGCCTCATCGAACAATTTTCGGCACCGCACTGATTCTGTTTCGGCGGACAGGCGCGGATACCGCCTCGGGGGCTGACCAGAAATTAATTCGTTTCTGCGCGCTATATCGGCACGCACACGGCGAAGCAACTCGAAATCGAGCGCATTCAAGCGGAGGAGTTCGCCGTAAACTGCGGGTTCACAAGCTTCGTGCAGGTTCACGCGGTTTGCTGCTGAATCTCTTTCCAGCGCCGGTTTGAGCCCATCAGAAACGTTTGCCGCTGGCACGGCACGATCCAACTCAGGGAAGACCTGGCGCAGAAAATATTCGCCCGCCGCCACGCTTTGTTCGAAGATATCCACTACACCCGGGAACGACGCCTCCAGCATTCTCTCTGTCGCAACTTCGAGATCTCTGGCATTGGGTTCGTCGCTGTCGCCGCCCCTCGCGAGCAAATTTACCTGAACGTCACGGACCTGGAGCGGGTGCTCTTCGATCAGTTTTCCCACGAACGCGCCCGGCGAAAGTGCGCGGGCGAGATCGCTAACCGGGTCACCCGGCGCGGGTCGCTGGCGGAAATATTCGTACATCGAACGGACACGATCCACCGGGTCCCGCAGGAAACAGATGTCGAAGAAAAGAATACCGGGTACTTCGGGCAGCGGGTGGCGGATCTGATGGCTGGAAACAGCGGCAAGTTGCGGGTTGGTCTTTACAAAGTCTGCGAGGGCATCGTTGCCAAACGTATGGTCGCGGTCCCCAGAATCGAGACGAGCGAAACGGTGGCCGAAACTGTGATCGAGGATGTCCTCCAGCGTGGACCCGGCGTTCTTGAAAATGTGATAGTGCAGTATGACAAAACGCACGCCGGTCAGCCGCCCATCTCACAGTAAAGCACCAGCTGCTTTTGAGCAACGGCATCCCAGCTGAAGTCCCGTTCCACCGTGCGCCGGGCAGAGGCTTCGATTCCTGCGCGAAGAGCAGGACTGTTGAACAATTCGTCAATGGACGCAGCCATTTCAGCGGCGCTGGAGGCCAGCACCATATCGGTGCCTGGTGTCAGATCCAGACCGTTGATGCCCGCAGGTGTACTCACCACCACTTTGCCCATGGCCATGGCTTCAAGGATCTTGATGTTGGTACCGGCCGAGGCCAGAAGCGGTGCGATGACCACGGCCGCTCTCTCATAAGCCGGGCGCACATCCGCAACGAACGCTTCGAGTTCCAGACCCGGCTGATTCAAATTAACGCGTATCCGCTCACGGTAGAAATCAAGAAAATATTCGGGGCGATTGCCGGCGATGATATGGAGCGTCACTCCCGTGAGCCGGGGCCAGACCTGGGTTAGAAAAAATTCAAGGGCGATCAGATTGGGCAGATGGGCGAATGAACCGATGAACAGGATGCGGCGGGGTTCGGGCTCGCGGGCAGAAGGCTGAAAGCGCACCAGATCGACACCATTGGGGAGCGTAATGGCGTTGCCCCCTGCGATCAGGCGATCTTTTTTCGACATCGTAATGACGCGGCTGACTTTATTCCACGCTGCTCGTTCAAAGCGATTCCAGAGTTTGAGCTGTCGCTCAATTTCCCAGTCTTCACCCGGTGGAGCAAAGCGCAGCATCTGTGCGTACAGGTCAAGCGTGATGTCGTGTTCGACAAGAATGGTTCGGGCAGGAGCGCAAGCGTCGGCATACTGCGCCATCTGAGTGAACTCCAGTTGGGCGATGGCTGGCTGCCATTTGTGGACCATCTGTTTGAGCGCGTTCTGGAAAGCATGTGATCTGAATTCTTCCACTACATCGGGGCGGCCGTGCGAAGCCACTGCGTGGGTGCCGTGACGCCGGACAACAACCACCTCAGCGCATATTGCGAGCACTTCGGGCGGAGGAGCCGTAACATCGTCGGCGAACATCACCAGGATTTGGTCGAAGTCGTGCGCGGCCCGCCGCATCAGGTTATACATGCGGACAGCGCCGCCGTGCGAGAGCGGAAAGATGCCGTAGCAACTGGCGATCAAAATACGCGGTTTACCTGTGGCCGCCCGTCCGGAGTAGGCCGCAATCTCGCTGGCATCGTGGACGGCGGACCGGAACTCAATCTCGTCGCGATTAGACGCCGAACTCATGCGGGAAGAGGCGCGCAGCAGGTTGCGGGTTCGCCAGATGCAGTGCTTCAGAATCGCCGGCAGCGAGCCGGGGCGCAGCATGAAGTGGTTCAGATTTTCATTGAACGCGATGAACCGTGCAGGGGAGAGCAGCAGTGCCGCCAGACGCATACGGCGAAAAGGAACACCCGGTACCAGCATCACCCCGGCCAGGCGCACACTGGTACCGCGCAGGGCGGCTTTGCAACGGGATAAATTTTCGTAGAACGTGCGGTTGATGTGCCAGGGAATCCACTTGTCGTCTTTGTCTTCGGGGGGGAAATCAGAGACTACCCACAGAGGCAGTTCGGGATAAAGCTTTCGCATCTCGGCAATGAGGCCGCGGTTGAGTTCGTCGGTTCCGGAAGCGAAGGCGAGCTTTACCAAATGTTCAGCGTAGCCTGGTTCAATCTTTTAGCGGTGTTTTTTAAAATGGCGTTTTTTGATAAGATCAGGCGCATGTTGCATTTCCCATTTCTTTCCCCTCGCGTTGTCTCCGCCGCAGTCCTGGCGGGCACGTTTGCGGCTTCTTCGCTTTTTGCCCAGGACGCGGCCATGGTCCTGAGCACGTCCGTTGGCTACAACACACAGCGTTTGTCTCTAAAGCTCACGCCCGAACAGGCCGCCGAAGCCGCGCGTCTGGGCACTGAGGCCACCAAAGCTAACGCTGGCGGCAAGTACGGTGAAGCACTCAACGACATGGCGCAGGGCATCGCGGTAATGCGAGGCGTGGCCTGGACTCCTGAAGCTGAGTTCGCATCCGCCCTGCGCGGCAAACTGGACCACGCGATGATCGCACCTGGCAAGGTGACGGTTTCAGTAGCACCGCTCTATGCCACGCCGCGTGCGTCTGCCGCGAAACTAAATGTGGCCCTCGCGCTTATGGCTGTGGGCCAGGACACAGTGGTGCTGGCGGCCCGCGCTCCGCTTGATCCCACGAAGCCTTTTGTGCAGCAGGTGACCATCCCTCAATCGGTCTCGGGAAACGCCACGATTGAAGTTCGGCTCACAGTGGCAGAGGGTCCAACCCCCGCCCTTCCGGGCGCGTTCGCCAGGAACCTGACGGTTCACGTGGAGCCCCTCGCGGCAGATGTTCAGCACTTGAAAGACACGCTGGCAAAAGTGGGCAAGAGCAGCAACCCCGCGCTCGCCAGCGCCGAATACACGCTGGCCCTGTATGACTTGGCCGATAAAGGCGAAACGAACCCCAGAGCTTACAACTTCAAATCGGAATTCGCCAACGCACAGCTGGTTGCTGATGCCCTGACTGCGGGGAAAGATCCCTTTACCGGAAGACATGGCGATTTCCATAAAGCCTACCGGTCGGCTGTCGATCAGACACTTCAGCCTTACCGGCTTTATGTTCCGGATAACTACGACGCAGCCAAAGGTGCGCCGCTGGTAGTCGCACTGCACGGCATGGGTGGCGACGAAAACGGCATGTTCGACAGCTACGGCAAGGAATTGCCGAGAGATGCCGGCAAGTATGGCTTCCTGGTGGTGGCTCCGAAAGGCCGCGGCCCCGCCTCAATGTATCGCGGTTCTGCGGAAAAAGATGTGCTGGATGTCATCGCCGAAGTGGAACGCGACTATAAGGTTGACCTGTCACGGGTTTATCTGATGGGCCACTCCATGGGCGGCTATGGGACCTGGAGCACCGCCATCGATCACCCGGACATGTTCGCGGCCCTGGGACCGATTTCAGGCGGTGGCGACGTGAATGGCATGGTAAAAATCAAGCACATTCCGCAGTACGTGACCCACGGAGACACTGACCCGACAGTGAACGTCAGCATGTCCCGCGCCATGGTGGAAGCCGGTAAAAAGGCGGGTGCGCCGATTACTTATGTCGAGGTCCCCGGCGGAACTCACGTCAGCGTGGCACAGCCTTCGTTCGCGCCCATGATGGAATTCTTTTCCAAAGTGGTGAAGGGGAAAGCGGTCGCTTCGGAGTAGCTCTTAATCTTCTTTGATTAGAAGATCTTCTTTGTATTTGGGTGTTCGTTCGCTTTTGGGGACGATCACCCGGGCGGCTTTGACTATACCCACCCGTTCACGCGCAATGGCCCGGACTTCCTTCTGCGCGCTGAACGTTCCCGGCTTTTTTTTTGCCACAAAAACCTCAGGCGACCGAAACCAGCGATTCTGCAACCTGCGACGCCAGCTGATCGAACGTCACTATGTCGTACAGCGAGGGGTCTGACATGATCTTCGCCACCAGCGCGGCGTGCATGGCGTGCCCGGCGCGTTCGGCAATCACGTGTCCCAGCAGCGGGCGACCAATCAAAGCCAAATCACCGATCAGATCGAGAGCCTTGTGACGGCAGCATTCATCGGGGAACCGCAGACCGCCGGGGTTTAAGACACCGTCGCGGGTGAAACAGACCGCCGAATCGAGGGTTGCGCCGCGAATCAAACCCATTTCCCGCAGTTGATCCAGCTCGTGTTCAAACCCAAAAGTCCGCGCCGGGGAGAGTTCGGTGGCATAACGCTCGGGGGTAACTTCCATTTCGAGGGATTGTTTGCCAATGGGGAGTGGGAAATCGATGTCGCAGGTGAGGCGGAAGGTGTCGTCGGGAATGATGGAAATTCGTTTCAGTCCGTCTTCCACGCTGACCGGCCTGCGGATTTGCAGGTATTTGCGAGGGCGGCGCAGGGTGCGTACCCCGGCTTCGCGCAGCAGATCGACGAACGGCTTGCCGCTGCCATCGAGAATCGGCACTTCCAGATTGTCGATTTCAATATAGGCGTTATCCACCGCGAAACTGTAGAGGGTACTGAGCAGGTGCTCGGTGGTTGAGATCAGAACGCCCTGGCGCATCAGGCTGGTGGCGTAGCTGACGCGGGCAACGTGTTTCCAACTGGCCGCGATCGGGAAAAAATCCAGATCAGAGCGCCGGAAGACGATTCCAGTCCCGGCGGGAGCTGGCGTGATCCGCATATTGACCGGGACGCCACTATGTAAACCTACCCCGCTGACCTCTACCGCACGATGAATCGTGGTTTCGAAACGCATCTGTTTTATTTTACGCGCATCGGGAGCAGAAGTTGCGTAAATAATTGATACGGAAAGACTAAGCGGCCTTTTGATGTGGCCAATAAGCCACACATTGAGGCAAATTTACCGCGTTGATGTAGAAATTGGCTTCATTTTGTAAAAACTTTCGATGGGGGCGAACGGCCCGAACCGATGCTGCTCCAGCGGGAACGGATCCGCAAACGGACCGTACCCGTTATCGATTGGCTTCGTTTTGCGATCCGGATAGTCGAGGTCAAGGTGGGCCATTTCGGGGCGTGGCTGGGAGTTGATATAGCCAGCAGCGTCAAAGGCTTCGTCGTTGGTGAGGTCCGGTTTGCCTAGCGGCATGCGCGCTTTGATAAACCGGGCGGAGGTCAGAACGCGATGCATTCCGGCCCCGGTATTGAAACTGTCTGGCCCCCAAAGCGGAGGGAAAACGTAGCCATGAATGGGAAGGGCGGCGGCGAGGAGCCCGGAACCGTCAGCCTGATGGCAGGACGCGCACTTCTCTTCAATGATTTTTTTGCCCGCTTTCAGGTCGGCCGCGCGGTTCGGAGTCTTGAAGGCGGGGGGTTCTTTGGCCTTGCGGTGGTTGGCTCCGGCGGCGGCATCGTGGTAGCCGAGTGACCGGATATAGGCCGCCATGGCGAGCATCTCGGCGCTGTTTTTCGGCAGAGGCCGCCCGTTCATGCTGCGCTGCATGCATTCGTTGACGCGGTCCTCAATGGTGGTGGACAGTCCGACCCGGGCAGAAAACCGGGGATAGTGGTGGATGGTTTCGGGCAGACTCAGAGTGCCTGGCTCGGCTCCAGTGCCAAGGTGGCAGGAACCACAGGAGAGGCGACTCTCTGTGTATCGCATCTTCGGGTCGGCGACATCCGGACCCAGCAGTTCCGGCGTTTGGGCCAACAGGCGTTTGCCATATTCTTCAGTGGCGATCACAGGGATATTGCTGGCTTCGGGAGTGGTTTCGGCCATTCGCAGCGTTGCCCCGACGGTCAACGCGCCGATGGCACAGCAGGCGAGGATGATGCTGGTGAAGCCTTTCATTTCAGACGTTCCTGGAAGCGGAATTTGGGCTCTTCCAGACGTACCCGCAACTTCGGCGACACAAGCCACGCGACTACGAACGCAAGCGCCAGTGCAATTGCCACGCCCACTATGGCGTCCATTGCGTTGAAACTAGCGCCAGTCATCGAGTGCATAGACGTCTCTCCTGTTATACGCCCGCAGCCCGTTGCGGTGCATGGCCAGGGCCTGGCGTTCGACGCGGCAGCCATTCGCCATCAAGGCCTGGTACGCTTCGATGCGTTCGAAATTCACGCCGGTTTCAAGGCGTGTGAGGCCCCGGTCAAAGGCGAGCCCTTCGCAGGCTTCGAGCAGGCGCTGGAATTCGCGGGGGCCTTGTGCGCAGGCGAATTTGATGTAGCAGGTGCCAGGCCCGGCCTCCGTCCTTTCGCCGCAGTGGCAGATGGCCATGCCGCCCGTTACGAGTACCGTTTCGCCCAGACCCTGGGCTTCGACGGAGTTGATTTCAACACTTAGGCTGAGACCTTCGAATATGGAGTTGGTCAGAGCAGGACATTCAGCGGCGGCGGAGGGTGAATGTCTAATCCAGGGTGCGGCCTTTGCCACAGGTTTGGCTGCGACTCCGATCAGAAAACCGGGCCAGAAGCCGAACTTCTGGTAGAGAGCCAGGTGCTTCGGACTTTGGACAAAGGTAAAGAGTCCGGCTTCGCGAACACCGCGCTGGTCAAACAGGTCTATGGTGGGGCCGAGGAGGGCGCTGCCAACACCTTTGTCCCAGAATTCAGGGCGTGTCGTCAGCGGTCCAAACGTCCCAAAACTACCCCAGATCGTGACCAAATTTGAGCCGACCAGCTTACCGTCCGTTTCCGCCACTAAGGCTGCGCCCGGGTCGGCGTGGAAGCGCGTGGCTATGTATTCGCGGCCCGCGGAGAAAGAATTCGGATCCGGCAGGCCAAGGAAAGTACCGAAAGCCAGACGGAAAATTCGTGAGGCTTCGGCGGTATCAGATTCACGCATGCCGCGAATGTTGATCATCGATAAAAACCTCTCACGTAGTAAGCCACGGCGGATAGTTCCGCTTCACTAAGTTTAGTGTTCCACGGAGCCATCGGAGTACCTGCCACTCCCTGGCGCAGGGCACGCAAGGTCTCGGCAGGGGTGGGGCGTTCGGAGGTGAAATCTGTCGGGGCCATGCGAACTTCCGGCGCGGCGGAACCTTTGCCATCTCCATTTTCCCCGTGGCACTGGGCGCAATGGTCGGCGTAAACCTGTTTGCCCAGATCGCGGATCGCGGGGGGCGGAGCAGGTTCGCGAACGGGACGGTAGAAACCGCGCACAGTGTGGGCGATGTCGTGATGCGGAAGCCCGCGCCAGGCCTGCATGGAACTGCCTCTAATGCCGCGTTCAAGCACCGTTATGACATGTGCTTCCGTGTATTCATGCTCCACCAGATTGGCAGGTTTGGGACTGAGTCCCGCCGCAGCCGGACCATCGCCTTCCCCGTGAGGGCCGTGGCAGCCCGCGCAATTGTGGGCGTAGGCATCGTCACCATTCGCAGGAGGGCCTGAGGTTTTCTTGAGAGCGATTTCCGGTTCAGCCAATGCTCGCGCGTAGCCCAGGCCGGCAAGATAGGTCACCACGTCGCGGGCACCTTGCAAAGGCCGGTCTGGCGCTCCATCGAACAGTGCGGGGAAGGCAGGCATCACAGAATCAGGCACTACGGCTTGCGGCGAATAGAGATGGGTGAGTTGCCAGTCCTCAGAATGCAGTGAGCCTTCGCGGGAAAGATCCGGCCCGATGCGGCGCGTACCCCAGAGGTGCGGGTAGTCGAATTGTGTTTCCCAGACGGCGGTCGATTTGCCGAAGCGGACGGTATCGGCATCGAGCTGGCGAATCTGCTGAGTGTGGCAGTAGGCGCACCCTTCGCGGGCATAGATCTGACGACCGCGCTTTTCGCTCACTGTCAGGGCCAAAGGGTTTTTGGGTGAGGTTCTGCGTGTTTCTTCCTCAAGTACACGCCCCGGCCAGACTCCCAGCAGAAGCACAGACATAGCGAAGAATCCAACACCACCGAGGCCGGCCACCAGATAGGACATGCGGAGAGATTTCATCGGGATTCCCCGACTCTGTCGCCGGTCAGGAGTCCGGCCAGCAGGGCGACGAAGCCTGCCGTGATCGGCAGGGCCGTTGCGGTGCGGAAGATCCAGTAACCACGCACAGCCCGCACCGAATCAATCCAGGGAGTCTGCGCTTTCCACTCGCGTGCTTCGATCAGCCCCGCCGCCGTGAGATCCACGAACATGAGAAGCAGCCCGGTAGTGATGAGCCAGTAAGCCCATTCGACGGCGCGAGGATTGAAGCGGGCACCGGGCATTTTGCGCCACGCGTGGGTGAGTCCACCCGCTGCTGCGAAGGTGGCGAAGCCCAACATGGCGAGGTGAGAGTGGCCGATGACCCAGTCTGTAAAGTGAACCGTTCCGTTGATCGCCATCTGCGCCTGCAGGGAGCCCTGAATGCTCACGATCAGGTAGAACATTGTCGCCGTCGCTACGAATCGCAGGGGCAGATCGCGCGCGAACCAGCCGGTACCGCGCAGGGACAGGAACAGGTTGGCGACAACGATGATGACGTCTACGCCCAGCAGGGATGAGGCAAGGATCGCGCCCTTCTGTGCGTCCATCGGAATCACTGAAAAGACGTAGTGATGTGTCCCGTTGAGCGGATAGAGAAAGAAGAGCAGCCAAAAGCCCAGCATCGAGAGGAAGTGGCTGTAAACGGGCCTGCCGGTTGACGCTGGAATTACGTAATAGATGATGGCGAGCGCAAGGGGCGTGACGAAGAGTCCGACTGCATCGTGAATCCAGAGACCGCTGAACGCTGCACCCCGCGCGCCGGGCAGAAATTCCGGCACGAAGTTCCCCATGGGATAGGAAAGAGTGGTGAAGACCAGACCACCGATCACATACCAGCCCGCAACGTACGTGTCTTCGAGCCCGTCTTTGAAAAAAACCGGCAGAAACTGAATGAGCGCAAGCAGCAGCGCGAGGACTACGAAGATGTCCACCACGACGGGAAATTCTGCCCATTCCAGCGGTTGGCTAAAGCCTGCAAGAACCAGCGTCCAGCCGGGGATCACGATGGCGAAATTCCAGATGCCGAACATCCAGCGGCCGAGTGTGTTGCTGGTTACGGGCCGGCCTGTGAGGATCGGCACGGCGTGATAGAGGAACGCGAAGAAGGCGTTGCCCAACCAGCCGAAAAGGATGCCCTGAGTGTGGTCATAACGCAGGCGGCCCCACGTGAGCGCTGCGATGCCTCCGCTGAGTTCGGGCTTCCACATTTCGGCTGACGCGAAGATGCCAAACAGCACCGCCACGAACAGCATGACCAGCGAGGCAAGGCCATGGGCGCGGATGAGTTCGTTATTTTGGTTCCTGGACAACCTCTATAGATCGTATGATGAGAGCCATATGAAACGGACTGTATAAGCCGAATGACAGGCAGGAAACTCTGGCGCGAGCCTGATTTTATTAAGCTTTGGGCCGGCCAGACCCTTTCCCAGATGGGCTCCCGGATCAGCCGCGAGGGGATTCCACTCGCTGCCGTTCTGGTGCTGGGCGCTTCGCCCTTGCAAATGGGCTATCTGGGCGGAGCATATGGCGTGGCTGTGCCTTTGTTTGGGTTGTTTGCCGGCGCATGGGCTGACCGGCTGCGACGGCGCCCCGTCATGATCCTGACGGATCTGGGTCGGGCTCTGGTGCTGGGCTCGATTCCTCTCGCAGCGATCCTGCACCGGCTCACGATGACTCATCTCTATGCCGCAGCCGCAATCACTGGAATCCTTACCGTGTTGTTCGACGTTAGCTATCAGGCCCATGTCCCGGCGCTGGTGGATGAAGAAAACATTCTCGAAGCCAACAGCAAAATGGCGTTGACGGAATCGATTGCGGAAGTGGCCGGGCCGGGCCTGACCGGAGTGCTGGTGCAACTGATCACAGCTCCGATGGCCATTCTGTTTGATGCTGTTTCGTTTGTGGTTTCGGCGGTTTCCCTGAGTCTGATCCGCAGGCCCGAAATACAGCCGATCAAGCAGGAAGACCCGCATATTCTGGGTGAAATCCGGGAAGGCCTGGTTGTTTCGTGGCGCAATCCGATCCTGCGGGCCATCGCCCTGCGTACGGCGACCGCCGCTTTGTTCATGGGCTTCATTAGCAGTTTATATATGATCTTCGCCATCCGTGAACTCCGGCTGACCCCTGCTCTGTTGGGCGCGATCATTTCGATCGGCGGCGTCAGCAGCCTGTTCGGTGCCGTCGTAGCGGAACGCCTGGCGAGCCGGTTCGGCGTTGGCCCCTCCCTCATCGGCGCGGCATTGCTAACCGGCGTTTCAGCCCTGATGGTTCCGCTGGCTCATGGTTCTGTCGCTCTTTGCGCCGCGATTCTCGGGGCCTCCCAGTTGCTCGATATGGCCTGGCCCATTTACAGCATTAACGAACTCACGCTGCGGCAAACCGTGACGCCGAACCATCTGCTGGGGCGTGTGAACTCAGCTATTCATTCGTTGTTCCAGGGAATTCTGCCGCTGGGTGCGCTGCTGGGCGGGGCGCTGGCAGAGGTGGCGGGTATGCGGACCACAATGCTGATTGGCGCTTGGGGCTTTTTACTGTCAACCCTCTGGCTGATCGCCTCTCCGCTGCGGAGCAGGATAAAGTAGTCAGCATGGAATTTTCGCGGCGTGCCTTGTTACCTGTCTCCGTTGCCTCAGCATTAGGGAGTTTGCCACTTATGG
The DNA here is from genome assembly GCA_025363475.1 of Terriglobia bacterium. GTDB lineage: Bacteria > Acidobacteriota > Terriglobia > Bryobacterales > Bryobacteraceae > BOG-234. The sequence goes on along the minus strand of JANYDS010000055.1, from coordinate 20,090 downwards.
CCCAGTCTGCCGATCAGCAGAAACCGCGTCCGTTTAAGGTTGCAGTCCCGAAGGCAACGCTTGACCGCATCATGGCCAGGGTTCGCGACGCACGATTTCCGGACCGCCTGGATGCCAATGACTGGCGCTATGGCACCAACTGGGACTACATGAAAGACCTGGTGGAATATTGGAAAACCAAATACGACTGGCGCAAGACCGAAGCAGGGTTCAATGCCTTTCCGCAGTTCCACGCCCAGGTTGAGGATTTCGATATACATTTTTTCCATGTGAAGGGGAAAGGGCCGCGACCAATGCCTCTGCTGCTGACACATGGCTGGCCGGGCTCGGTTGTCGAGTTTCTGCAGGCCATTGGGCCGCTGACTGATCCCGCAAGCTTTGGCGGATCGGCGGATGATGCGTTTGATGTGATTGTGCCTTCCCTGCCCGGCTTCGGCTTCTCTTCCAAACCCAAAGGCAAACCTGTTGGACCAGTGAGCACAGCACGTCTGTGGCACAAACTGATGAGGGAGAACCTGGGCTACAAAAAGTACGGCGCACAGGGCGGTGACTGGGGTGCCTTCGTCACCATCCAGCTTGCGCAGCAATTCCCCGAAGACCTGCTGGGGATTCATTTGAATGCAGGCACGTCGCGCCCGGTTCCGGATGCGGAGCAAAGCGAAGAAGAACGCACATGGCGGAAGGCCGCGACAGCTTACAGTAATGCGGAATCCGACTACCAGCGCGAACAGCGCAACAAGCCGCAGACGGTGGCATTTGCGCTGGCGGATAGTCCAGTGGGTACGGCGGCATGGATCGTGGAAAAGCTGAAGGTGTGGAGCGATTCGGGGAATGACCTCGACAGTGTGTTGTCGAAGGACCAGGTGCTTTCCAACGTGATGCTGTATGTGGTTACCGATACCGCTGCGACTGGTGTTTGGTATTACCGCGGCAGCAGCGACGATACGGCGGGCGCAAGGCCTGGCCGCGTGAATGTGCCGACTGGTTTCGCGGCGTTCCCGCACGAAATGGTGAATCTGGCACCACCGAAGAGTGCCCTCGAACGCGACTTCAACCTGACACGGTTCACGAAGATGGCCAAAGGCGGACATTTCGGCTGCTTTGAACAGCCGAAGCTTTTTGTCGCCGAGGTGCGGGAGTTCTTCCGGACTGTGCGGGGCTAGTCCTGCTTCGGCGGGGTAGTCTTGCCCAGCAGCATGCGCATCGCATAGGGAATCTCGTCCGGATGGGTTGTGCACCAGGCGATGATCTGTTCCAGTTGGGTACCGCCATCGGCCATGGCAGCGATCTCAATCAATTCTTCTTCGATAATTTCGGGGGTTCGCATTTTTTACTCGGGCTGGCTTCAGCATCTCATGGCTTTGCGGGTGAACTGTATTTAATGGTGCGTTAAGGGCTGGTTCATACTTGCCACCGTCAATGGGTACAGAGGCAGAAAGCAAAGCGCCTCGCAGAGTTACTCAAAAAAGGACGGAACACATCATGACCAACATCACTTCCAAAATCATCGGCATCTCTCTCGCGCTGGCTACGGCCGGTGCGTCCTTCGCGGCTCAGGCCGCTGCCACGACGCCGGCTCCGACAGCAGCTGCACCGGCTCCGATGGCGAAGAAACATGTGAAGACCCATAAGAAAGTGGCTGCGACGGCCACCACAACCGCAGCGCCGGCCACTGCAGCGCCTGCAGCCAAGACAGCCAAATAACTCCAATAATAAAAACAGCGAAAAAAGGGTATCCGCGCAGGCGGGTACCCTTTTCCTGTTGGGGTCTTAGTGGCCTGACAAGAGTTCGAGGTATTCATCCAGCGTCGCTTCCAGCCGGTGGCACAGAAATTCGTGGAACGGTTGCGTGTCATCATGCAACGACGCGTGCTCAAGAACATCCAAATACCGTTTCCGGTCTTCCGGGCGAACGGCTACCGGCGGATTGCCGCTGCGGATCAGCAGCAAATTCATTAATAGTCTGGCGGTCCGCCCGGTGCCATCTCCGAAAGGATGAATCGCAACGAGCTGGAAATGCGCGTTGAAGGCGGGGAGCAATCCGGGTTCGGCCAACCCGAGCCATTCCCCGAAACTCTTCATGAGTTGCGGCAGCTTTGCGGGACCTGGAAGGATAACTGCCGAGCCCACAATACGGCGAGGCAGGCTGCTGTAAACCCCACCAATTTCGGGCTGACTCCGAAGCACAATGCGCCGGTGTATTTCGCGCACGTCCATTTCATCCACAGGCTTCTGCTTTTCCGCCAGTTCCCGTATCCATAGCACTGCGTTGTAGTGATCGACCGCTTCCAAAATGATCGCGGAGCGGTTTACCGCCCACAGTGATACCGTGTTCGATCAGTTCCGCCGTCTCGCGCAGAGTGAGCGTGTTGCCTTCGATAGCGTTCGAAGTGTAAGTCAGGTCAACGTCCCATGACTTTTGCAACGCCTTCGGCGCCTCCGCTGAGAAGGGACGCAAACCATCCAGGCGTTCCTTTTTTTGGGCAATGGCCTGCAGCAGCTGATTCATCCGATTTAAGACAAAGCACGGAATCGGCAGCGCTGTTGAATCCCGCCTATTAAACTAAAATCTCAATGCCCCAACCTAACGAGAATTTTTATCGCATCCAGAAACTGCCTCCCTACGTGTTTGCCGTCATCAATGAGATGAAGGCAAAGGCACGGGCAGCAGGGCAGGATGTGGTGGATCTCGGGATGGGTAACCCCGACGGTGCGACGCCCCAGATAGTAGTCGACAAATTAATCGAAGCCGCGCGCAACCCGAAGAATCATCGCTATTCGGTTTCCCGCGGTATTCAGCATTTGCGCGAAGAGATTGTGAAAAGGTATCAGCGCCGGCATGGAGTAGATCTCAATCCCGACACCGAAGCAATTGTGACCATGGGTGCCAAAGACGCACTGGCACACCTTCTTTTCGCAACCATCGGACCCGGCGATGTGGTGGTTTCGCCGAACCCGGCCTATCCGATTCATCAGTACGGCGTGATCATGGCAGACGGACACGCGCAGATGCTGCCGATGCCGACTGCGGATGTGTTCATGGGACGGTTGAGAGAACTGTATAAGGAATCGGCCAAGGCGCCGAAGATGCTGCTGATTTCGTTCCCGCACAATCCCACGACAGTCTGTGTGGATTTGGCCTACATGCAGGAAATCGTTGATCTCGCGAGGGAGCACGGGACGCTGGTCGTGCATGATTTCGCTTATGCCGATTTGGGTTTCGACGGGTATACACCGCCGAGCATTCTGGAGGTTCCAGGCGCAAAAGATGTCGCTGTTGAAATTTTCTCCATGTCGAAAAGCTACAACATGGCGGGGTGGCGCATAGGCTTCTGTCTGGGCAACGCAAAAATGATTGCGGCCCTGGCCCGGATCAAGAGCTATCTCGATTACGGTGCGTTTCAGCCTGTGCAAATCGCGGCTATTGTCGCTATTCGAGACTGCGACGACGAGACTTACAAGATCCGCGAGGTGTACCAGAAGCGTCGCGACGTGCTGGTAGACGGCCTGCACCGCGCCGGGTGGCCGGTTGAGACGCCGCAGGGTTCGATGTTTCTTTGGGCACCGATACCGGACCGGTTTAAAGAACTCGGCAGTCTGGAGTTCTGCAAACTGCTCATGGATAAAGCGCTGGTGGGTGTCTCGCCGGGTATCGGTTTTGGGCCGATGGGTGAAGGGTTCGTGCGATTCGCTCTGATTGAAAACGAACACCGCACGCGGCAGGCAACCCGTTCGATTGCACACTTCCTGCGCGCTTAGGTTATTTAGACCGGGCCGAACTCGCCGGGTAAGTGCCACTTGAGTGGTGATGAAACATATTTTGTTGTTGCTCGCCCTTTGATTAGCCCCCGGCATGAGGCACGCCTATGCCCAGTCCAGCCCGTTGAATACTGTCACTTTCAGCGCCGGGTATGCGTACAATGTAAACGCGTTTTGCTGCCAGACTGACGCAGCGGTGAGTTTCGGTGGCACGTTTGGACGCCGGGTATTCCGATATCTGGAAGCGGAGGCAGGGGTAGGTGTTGCGCCGAATATCGCCCAGAAAATACGTGGCGCGAAATACGACATCAAACCGGATGACCGCCTGATCTGGATGCCGTTCGGTGTCCGCGGGATTCTTTCGCTGTGGCGTGATCGCGTCGAGCTTTCGTCCGGCGGTGGTGGTTTGTTTGAGAAATATTCGGTTTCGAATCCGAATCCGGGTTTTGGACTGCTTTCGCACACCGGATGGGGTGGATACTTAGCGGGTGGTGCCGCAGTAGCGCTCGATCACAGGGGGCATTTCTGGCTGGGGTCAACACCCGCACTGGTACCTTGCCAACACCAGCAACAATGGCCGCAGCCGCTGGTTTGTGGCCAGTAGTGGAGAAGTCAGTTTTCGTTTCTAATGCTTAGTCGAGATTGAGTGACAGGACAACCGGCACCGTCTTCGGTGCGAAACACATGTGGTCATTGCAAGCCTGATAACGGAGGGTGCCGTTCTGGGCTGCCGGGCCGGATGAAGCACTGTCGGGTATTTTGAACTTCGTTGTGATGGTGAATTCGCCGGTGACTACAGAAAGGGGCTTGTCAGAGAAACTGTATTTTTCCAGCGTGCTCTTCGGATAGGTAATCCCATCCGCCTGGAGCGGTCCTGTTGTCCACGTGAGTTTCAATGGAATCAGATAAGCATCCGTGGGAGTGTTGCTGTTGGCATGAAAGCCGGGCGGCAACACGGCGCGTATGGATACCACGGTCACCGAACCCTTTTTCGCTTTGATCGTGGGAACTGGCGCAATAGTCACAACCGGGTTCATCTGCGCGGAACAATCCACCCCGAGGGCGGACAGAATCAGCAGGCTGATCCCGGCGAACTTAGAGAACTTTTTCAATAGCATCCTGAAACTCTTTCTTTGCGGACAAGCCAACATGCACGGAGGCAATCCGGCCCTCACGGTCAATCACAAACGTGGTGGGCAGGGCTTCAATACCGCCGTACTGATCGCCGGTTTTGTCGTCGCCAATCACCAGCCGATAGTTAATTTTCTTTTCTGCGGCGAAGGGCGTTACCGCAGCCCAGCCACTCTCATCCATTGAGACGCCCAGGACTTCAAAACCGCGATCCTTATATTGACGCTGGAACTCGGCGAACCAGGGAATTTCGATTTTGCAGGGTCCGCACCAGGTGGCCCAGAAATCGAGCAGCACCACTTTACCTTTGAAATCGGCGAGGTGGACAATTTTGCCGCTGGCATCTTTCAAGGCAAACTCGGGAGCTGCTTTCCGGTCTTTACTGTCCTTGACCGTGGTCTTTGGCGGTTCGGCGGGGGAGCAGGCAACGAGTCCCAATAGGACGGCGACGCCGACAACCACTACAAGGCGTAACGCTGGCGGCAATCTGTGCATGTGCCTTTCATTATATCGGGAAGGAACCGGGGCCCAGACTTGCGTGAAACCATGCCGCGCGGCGGTGCCGGTGAGTCAGGGCCAGAGTCACCTCGGAATCATGGCCCGAATGCACCCAGGCTGCAGTATCACAGAAGCTTTCGCAGCAATATTCGCGCCAGCGTCTTGAGCGACCGTCCGAATCGGTATCCAGTAGCTTGTTCTTGCGCCACTCCGAGGACCAGCCTGCTTCGCCACGAGCGCGACTGCTCCGTTCGTCCCGCAGCAAGTCTTCCCACGCAAATCGGCGGTCATTCCCGAGCCGCACCCAAACAAAATGAAAGAACTCATGCAGCAAAATGCTTTCGTGTTTGGCGGGATCGACCTTCAGTTGCGGATCAAGAGTAATCAAACGCTGGCGGATTAATGTCGCCGCGTGTGCTGGATTACCTGCGGTATCGCGCAGCCCGGAGTGGTACTTTACCGTGACCGGGTTGCCTTGAAAGAGCAGTTGCAGGCGCATGGATCAGAAAGTGACGAACGGGATTCGCTAGTATCTCATTTGGTGAACCAATCCGCACTTCCGCTTGAGGGCATCCTGGTCGTCGACCTGACGCGGGCCGTTTCGGGTCCGTTTTGCACGATGAATCTGGGGGATCTGGGCGCTCGGATTATCAAGATTGAGGACACCGGGACAGGGGACGAATGCCGCCGCTGGGGGCCACCATTTGTGGGTCCGGACAGCGCCTATTTCCTCGGCATTAACCGCAACAAAGAGAGTGTGGCGCTCGATTTGAAAAGCGAAGAGGGTAAGCAGGCCCTGCTGAAACTTTGCGCCAAAGCCGATGTCGTGATTGAAAATTTCAGGCCTGGCGTGATGAGGCGACTTGGTGCCGATTTTGCGTCGCTCGGGCGGGAGGATTTGATCTACGTCTCGATCTCGGGTTTCGGCCAGACGGGGCCTGACAGTTCGAAAGCCGGCTACGACATCATGGTGCAGGCCATGAGCGGCCTCATGGCGGTCAGTGCATATCCTGACGGGCCTCCGGTGAAAAGCGGTTTCCCTGTGGCCGACATCGTGACATCGTTTTACGCCAGCCAGGCCATTCTCGCTTCATTATTCGCCCGTACGCGAACAGGCAAGGGCCGGTATATCGAAATCGCTTTGCTTGAAGCATTGCTGGGTGTGATGTGTTCGGTGACCTCTTCGTGGCTGCTGACGCATACGGAAACGAAGCCGATGGGCGCGATGCAGACGAGCATTGTCCCGTATCAGATTTTCCGCTGCGCGGACGGCATGATGGTGATTGGTGCGCCGAATGAGAGGCTGTGGCAGGGCGTTTGCCGGACGTTGGGCCTGGAGCATTTGATCCACGATCCTCTGTATCTGAGTAACGAACTGCGGGTTAAGAACCGCGACAGCCTGATTCCGTGTCTGGAAGCGGTGCTGATCGCGCAGCCCCGTCAGCACTGGATGAGTGCTCTTGAGAGGGAGCAGGTGCCTTGCGGCCCGGTGCTTTCGACCAGTGAGGTTCTGGAATCTCCGGGCGTTCGGCAGCGCGGTGCAATTGTGCCGATGCAGGATGCGGAGCGGGGAGACCAGGAAGTGATGCGCAACCCGATGCGGTTTTCAGATGTTGAGTTGCGGTTGGATCCGCCTCCGCGGCTGGGGCAACATACAGCAAAGGTGCTTCAAGAGCTTGTCTGAACCACTGGCAACGCTGCTGACCGAGCAGACCAATCCGGCATCGGCAGGAATCGACCAGCTTTCCACGGCAGAGATGTTGCGGGTCATGAACGATGAAGACCGCAAGGTGGCAGAATCGGTGACTCCGCAGCTTTCGCAAATTGCTCTGGCAGTTGAGGGCATTGTGGACGCGATGCGGAATGGCGGCAGGCTTTTCTATATCGGCGCGGGTACCAGCGGTCGGCTGGGCGTGCTGGATGCGTCGGAATGCCCGCCAACATTCAATGTAAAAACTGATCTAGTGCAGGGAATAATTGCGGGCGGCGAAGCGGCGCTGTCACGGGCTACGGAGACTACCGAGGACGACCCTGCTATGGGCATGCGGGATCTACTGGCTCGCGGATTTTGTGCAAAGGATGTGCTCTGCGGAATCGCGGCGAGTGGCCGTACTCCTTACGTGTTGGGTGCAATTGACGAAGCCAACCAGATGGGTGCTCTGACTCTGGGAATCAGTTGTACGCCGGATTCAGAGCTTTCGCGTCGCGCACGTATCGGCATCACGCCTGTTCCGGGGCCGGAAGTGGTTGCGGGTTCCACGCGGCTGAAAGCAGGAACGGTAACGAAACTCGTGCTCAACATGCTCACCACCGGAACGTTTATCCGGCTGGGATACGTGTGGGGCAATCTGATGGTGAACGTGCAACCGAAGAATGTGAAACTGCTGGACCGCGCGAAGAGAATCATTGGTACTGCCACCGGTGCTTCGTATGAAGAGGCGGGCCGCATGCTGGCGGCGGCGGATAACAGTGTGCGCACGGCAATTACGAACTGGCAGAAAGTGAAACAGGAAGATACCCAACGACATGGATAAATTTGTGATCGAAGGCGGCACGCCGCTTCATGGTTCCATCGCGACCAGTGGCGCCAAGAACTCCGCACTGCCCGAACTGGCCGCCGCACTGCTTACTGATGAACCCGTGATTCTGCGGCGTATTCCGCGGGTCCGCGACATCCGGACCATGGAACGGCTGCTGGTGGATATTGGTTCAGATGTGGCGGAGGATGGCGAACAGGTCACCATCAATACGCCTAAGATCCTGTCGCCGGAAGCGCCTTATGAACTGGTAAAGACCATGCGCGCGTCGAGCCTGGTGCTGGGTCCGCTGGTGGCACGGGCAGGCAGGGCGCGGGTTTCTCTGCCCGGAGGCTGCGGCATTGGTGCACGGCCCATTAACCTGCACTTGAAAGGTTTGGAGCATCTGGGGGCGAAAATTGAGCAATCGCATGGATATATTGAAGCGGTTGCGCCCAATGGACTCAAGGGCGGGCGTATCACGTTCGACCGAATTACCGTTACCGGCACTGAAGACATTCTGATGGCCGCTGTCCTCGCCTCCGGTGAATCCGTAATCGAGAACGCGGCACGGGAACCGGAAGTGGTGGATCTGGCCGAAATGCTGATCAAGATGGGTGCGCAGATTGAAGGTGCGGGCACCAGTACCATTCGCGTAAACGGTGTGTCGAAACTGCATGGTGTAACCCATGAAATTATTGCGGATCGTATTGAAGCCGGTACGTTCCTGATTGCAGGCGCGATCAGCGGGGGGGATCTGCGCGTGACCGGCTGCGTGCCGGAGCATGTGGCCGCATTGACATCGAAAATGATCGAAGCCGGAGTTCGCATTACCGATGAAGGGGGCGGAACGCTGCGCGTGCAGGGAGGCACCACGCTTTCTCCCGTTGATATGCGGACGGAAGAATTCCCTGGTTTCGCCACCGACTTGCAGGCGCAATACATGGCCCTGATGACCCAGGCCGACGGCATCTCATTCATCAGCGAGACAATTTTTGAGAACCGTTTCATGCATGCGCAGGAATTGATCCGAATGGGCGCTCGCATTCGTCTCGACGGACGCCAGGCGACCATTGCGGGCCGCAGCTATCTGACCGGGGCGGGAGTGATCGCTTCTGATCTGCGGGCCAGTGCATCGCTGGTTTTGGCAGCACTGGTGGCGAAAGGCGAGACGGTGATCGACCGTGTTTATCACATAGATCGCGGATATGAAAAAATTGAAGAGAAGCTTTCGGGCGTGGGTGCCCGGATCAGCCGCGTTGACTAAGACGTTTTAAACCTGAAGGAAAATAAATGGCGCATAACACGGGATTTCAACAGCTGGTGAATGATGCGAAGTCGCGGGTACGCGAGACCGATGTCAGTGGTTACAAGGACATGCTGGCGCGTGGCGAAGCCCACGTGCTGGTTGATGTGCGTGAAGACAATGAATGGGCAGCTGGCCATGTCAAAGGCGCCGTGCATCTGAGCAAAGGCACTATTGAACGCGATGTGGAAACACAGTATCCCGACAAGGCCACCAAGCTGGTGCTCTATTGCGGTGGCGGATTCCGGTCTGCGCTGGTGGCGGATAATTTGCAAAAGATGGGCTACACCAATCCGGTTTCTCTTGACGGCGGTTGGAAAGCGCTCAAGGATTCCGGTCTGGAACTGGAGTAGCGCAATGGCCGGGTTTCGTCTGACGGCTGCTGCGCTGTGTGCCCTCACACTGGCTCTGGCGGCTCCCGCCGAAGCACCACCGTTCGACTACTACATGCTGTCGCTTTCCTGGGCCCCGGATTTCTGCGCTCTGCCAGGAGGCAATAAGGACCCGAAGGAATGCAGTCCCGGCAGGCGCCTGGGCTTCGTAGTTCACGGGCTGTGGCAGCAGATGGAACAGGGCCGTGCCAAAGACGATTGCGGATCAAGCCCGGTGGCGGAATCGCTAGTCGCCGTGATGCTGCGGTATATCCCGACAGAGAGCCTGATTCAGCATGAATGGAAGACCCATGGGAGCTGTTCAGGGCTAAGTTCACAGGAGTACTTCGATTTGGTTCGCAAGGCACGCGATGGGGTAAAGATACCAGCGGCGCTGGCGTCAATTTCGACTGAGGAGAGTCAGGACGGGGCACAAATTGAGAGCCAGTTTGCCGCTGCCAATCCGACATATCCGAAAGACGCTTTTCGCGCGACCTGTTACCGGGATGGCACCTTGCAGGAAGTGCGTATCTGCTTTGACAAAGACCTGAAGGCGCGGGCCTGCACGAATTCCGCGGGCGGGTGCCGGACCGGGGCAATGAGAATTCTGCCGCCTCGCTGATTAGCGAGTGGCGAGGTCCGGTTCCAGATAGAGGCGGACGCGATTGCTTTCTTCGCCATTCACTACCAGGCGCAATTCACTGGCACCGCGGTTCACAATCGCCGGAACTTGCAGTTCCACCACATAATAGCCAACGTAGCCCGGGGCCAGCGTAGCGCGAAGAATCTTAACCGGAGTGCCATCGAGAAAAGCCGTTACCGCTGCTTTCACGGCCGGTGGATTCTCCGCAGGAGCAGCGACGCCGGCTGGCCACTCCGGCACGACCTTGCCGAGACCAGTAACCATTAACTGAAGAGTCGCGGCGGCGTGAACAGCGACGTTGGGGTCCAGCACCAGTCCGCTCGAAGCGTCCAGTATTAGCGGGGTTCCGTCAGAATCCACAAATATAGCCGGGGCCGCGTCCTTGACTGCCAGCGGGACCGTCCAGCGTGTATCGGCCGTATCCAATGCCAGCGACCACACGCCTGGGGCGGTGTCAAACGGCACCTGTAATTGAGAGGTCCTGGCTGAAGCGGCAAGGATTGGATAAAGCGCTCCGGCAGCACGCGCGGCAGTCACATTGGCACCCAGTACCGTAATCAGCGAGCCTGGCGCTGCTGCCCGGTCACTCATATCGGCAGCGTTCACCACTCGAATTCGTCGCGTCTGGTGGGGTGCTGCGGTTTCAAAGACACCGTACCCGTCGAGCGCGACTGTCAGTGAATTATCCGCATTCAGGCGCACATCCCACGCAGGTGCTGCGGGTAGTTCTCCACTCACCAGCGTCCACCGCGCGGCTCCGGGCCCGGCGTCGTTCAGAGAAAACCTCGCAGACAAAACGCCGCGTTCTGTTGCGACATAAACTACACCGGCGGAACTGTCGCCTGTCACCCCATGAATTTCGGTCGCGGGCAACGGTCCCGTCACATCGTCCCAGAAGAGGCCACCGTTGACTGTACGCAGCAGGCGCGACCCTGCGGCAGCCAGCGCCGTTTCCGGACGGGTCTCATCGATCCAGATTCTGTCAATGCGCTCAATGCCGGCAACTCGCGGGGAAGGGATCCAGTTCTGCCCGTCATTGCGTGAGGTCAACAAGCGTCCATCAGCAGAACTCGCGTATGCGATGGATCCTGTGCGCGCGATCACGGGAAAGCCATACTGCGCCGCCAGTTCCCGATCCGGATCGGTCCCCGCAACAGGTGTCCATATGCCCGCGTCAACGGCGACCAAAGATCCGTCCGAAAGAACGGCTGATCGGTTGCCCGTCAGTTTTCGGACGGCAAGGTTTGGCAGAGTATCGTTCAAGCCACGCCACGTGAGGCCGCCGTCCAGTGAGCGCCACACACCAAACCGGTTGGCAACTACAATTTCCTGTGACTTTCCTGGAGCAAGCGCCAGCGCGGTAAAGCCGCCGCCGATAATGGAGCGTCCGTTAAAAGCTGTGAGATTGATCCAGTTCCTGCCGCCGTCATCCGACGCCAGCACGTTGTCCAAACCCAAGGCATAGGTCCGACTGGAAGTGGAGGAAATTTGGATCTCAATGCCCGGACCCGCAGAACTCAGCTTCCACTGATTGAAATCCGCAGTCTCAAAGACCCGTCCGGATAGCGTCCGTGCCAGAAGCGAGCGAGTACCGGGCGCATACCAAAGAGCCGCCACCGGACCGGAAGCGGCGCTTGCCAGCCCCTGATCCACCGTAGTTCCGGCAACTCTTTTCCAGCCTGAACTCTGCTGGGCCAGGCTCGCCGGCACGAAAGCCAAAAGGACTCCGAGCGCCACAACGGGGCCACGGAATCGCGCAACTGTAGCGCAAAGACACATCTAGGTGACCTGATTCTACCAATTCCCACCGCAGAGCGACTGGAACCTGCTGAATCCTAAACAGTTGCGCATTAAAATTCGCCGTTTACCGCCTCTTTCCCGCCGTCGCGGTGTTATTCTTAATGCAGGTTTTGGCACATTTGAGATTCAGTTCGCGTCTCTTTTCCGCGCTCGCCGGACTCATGCTGGCAGGTACACTGAGGCTCTGCGCTCAGACTGCGGGCGGCTTCGTCGGCAACACCAGCGGGGCAGCCAAATTACTCACCTTTACCGGGCAAATCTCCGTAATGCGCGATGCCAGCCCGTGGGTGCTCAATACCGGCGACTTCGTTCGGCCGGAACAGGTGATTGTCACCAGGTCTGACGGCTACGGCCTTTTCCAGGTGTCCGATGGCAGTCAATTTGAAGTTTTCCCGAATTCCCGCATCGTTTTCCGGGCAAACCGCGGCGACTGGAAAGATTTGCTGGAAGTGTGGCTGGGTAAAGTTCGTGTCCAGATTGAGCACCCAGGTGGCCTGCCCAATCACAACAAAGTGCGAACGCCGACCGCTGTAATTTCTGTTCGCGGCACAATTTTCGATGTGGAAGTGGAAGAAGAAAGCTCAACCACCACCGTGCTCGATGAAGAGGGTCAGGTGGAAGTCAGGCACCTTCTACAAGTGAGCGAGCCGAAACTTTTGAGTCCAGGCGAGTGGGTGCGGGTTTACAAAAACGAACCATTAGCCCGGCAACTGGTGGATAAAGGTTCCCTCATGCAACGGTTGGCGAAGGCAGCTTCGGACGCGTTGTATCAGGCGGCTATGAATGGCTCCCGAGGGTCGTCTTCACCAGTCGGGGCTGCGGCGCCTGTTAGTTCGCCGGCGGCAGGGTCCCCTGCGGATAAGAACAACGGCATCGGCACTCCCCCTGCCCCCCCGCCGCCTCCGCCAGCGCCGTAACTCCAGGGCTGGCGTGCGAATCCCGATACGCGAGGTGAATAAAATTGAATAAAATGCGAGAACTGCTCGCGATAACGTTCTGCATAATAGCGTCAAGTCATGCCCTGCTCCGGGCGCAAACCACACTGGCTACAGACAGGATTACCAGTCAGGAAATTTCAGACGTCCTCGTCCGCATCTCGCAAAACGCCAGTCGCGTCTCACCGATGCTGGAGCAGGTTCGGCCTGTTGAATGGGTCGCCAAAGGTGCGTCGGAAACCTACGTTACGCAGTGGCAGTCTTCGCGCACGCAGCTGACATCCATCCAGACCGACATGGCGGCAGTTGCCAAACACCCGGAACAGATGGCTGAATGTATGAAGGCGTTGTTCCGCGTCCAGGCGGCGCACCAGTTGTTGGGAGCGCTGATGGGCGGTTTGCGAAAATATCAGAACCCGGCATTGGCCGATCTGATTGAATCAGTGGCAGCCGAAGACAGGGCCAGTGAAGACCGGCTAAAGCAATATCTTTTGGAACTTGCCAGTGAAAAAGAACAGCAGATCGACGTAATGGATCAGGAAGCGCAGCGCTGCCGTGCCATTCTTTCGCGCCAGCCCGCGGAACCTGCGCGCCCCGTCAAACGCAATTAGAGAACTGAAAACTATGAACGTACCCCCGCATTTCGTCTGTAGTATCTGTGAAGAGGAATCGCAGCGCATTTGCGTCAAATGCACGAAGGACACCTGCGCCAATCACCTGTGCGAACGGTGCGACCGTTGCAGCGATTGTTGCGATTGCGAACTTCGCCTTGACCCTCCGTCCCATGAAGTGCCCCATGAGGCGGCGAAAACTAATTTATCCGCCGGACCGGCCCCGGATTCCACGCCTGGTCAATCTGAGTCCGGACAAACTCCAGATCTTTTGTCATAGCGCTCACTTCATCCTGCGCCTGGTATTCGAAATGGATGGATACGGGCCCGGTGAAACGCGCCTGCGCGAGAATCCGGAAAAATACCTGCCAGTCCACCATACCGTCACCGAGCGGACACGGCTTTAACATCCAGCGGTCATCAACCTTTTGCCATGTGCCGTCCTGCACGGCCACGGCCTTGAGGCGCGGCAGGGCATAGCGCAAAGCCGGTTCCCAAGTTTGCGTCTGCGACGGATCAAAGTAGTAGCCGATCCAGGCCGGATCCAAATCGGCAAGCACCGATTGCGCGTCCCAAAACGCTGAGCCGAAAAAACTGCCCGCGCGATTCGGGAACATGGCCACCATTTTGTTCTGCTTCCCGAGAGCGACGGTGTTCACAATGTCGTTTCGGATTTGCGCCAGACGTTTGGGAATATTGCCTTCGGAACCCCAGGGCCAGAACCCGGTACGGAAGAGATTGACGTCAACCCGCGAGGTAATCGCCAGAATCGCGTAAGCCCAGGCATCGGCTTGTGACGTGATGTCTGTCGTGATCATAGGCACTTCAACACCCGCACCGCGCACGCTCTCCACGGCACGCACCAAATCAACGTTGGTGATGTTGGGATTTACGTGGCCGCCCTGCATCACGGTGAGATCGACGCCGTCGTAACCCATCTGTGATGCAATCAGACCCAGCTGGGCATAGGGAATTTTGGCCAGGTTTTTGGAAAAGGCGCAGACCAGGGGCCGGGTGCGCGCCCCGGCTTCAACACCCGCCCTGGGGCCACCGTTTTTTTCCGCAGCCGCTTGAGGACGACTCTCACGGGCGAGCGCCGCTGCCGCGGCCAATGTCTGAAGAACAGAACGACGCGTCATACCTGAACCTCTTGTCCGGCGAGGCCCATCACACGGAGGGCGCTGAAAATATCACGAGTAGCACTGCTGCGGTTCAGGGTATAGAAATGCACGCCGGGCGCACCATGGGTCAGCAGGTCGATGCACTGCGAGGTCGCATGGGCCACGCCCAGTTGCATGACGGCGTTGGGGTCATTGCGCCGCCGGTCAAGTTCCGCACCCAGTTTGAATGGCAACAGAGCGCCACAGGACAAGGTAAGGCGTTCCACCTGAGCAGCGTTGGTGATCGGGATAATGCCGGGAATAATGGGAATCCTGATTCCCGCCGACCGCGCCCGTTCCACAAATTCCCAGTAGTGTCGGTTTTCGAAGAAGAGCTGGGTGATCAGGAAATCCAGTCCGGCATCGACTTTGCGCTTCAGATTGTTCAGATCAACTGCCGGATTTCCGCACTCGGGATGTTTTTCCGGGTAAGCCGCCCCGCCCAGGCAAAGGCGGCCTCCATGCGTTTGGCTAATGAAATCTGCCAGTTCGCTGGCATAACGAAAACCGCCCTCAGCCACAGTAAATGCCGCCTGACCCTTGGGCGGATCACCCCGCAAGGCAAGCACATTTTCGACGCCTGCATCCGTTAACCGTTCGAGAATTGCGCCGATTTCTTCCCGGTTCGCACCAACACAGGTAAGGTGCGCCATGGCCTCAATGCCGGTTTCCCTTTTGATTCGTGAGACGATATCAATAGTTTTTTCCCGTGTGGAGCCACCCGCGCCCCAGGTGACGGAGACAAATGAAGGTTCCAGCTCACTCAATTCGGCAATGGTCCGCTCCAGTTGCAGGGCGGCATCATCCGTTTTTGGCGGAAAGAATTCAAACGAAATGGAAGGCCTTCCGGAGGCAAGGAAATCCCGGATGAACATGACTCCGATTGTACCGGTGCGGGGCACAATGGTGGCCATGCTCAGGAAGGGTTTGCGTGTGGCGGGTGCGGCACTTGTGATGTGGGGCATTGCCGAGGCGGGTTTCATGCTGGGGGCGAACCGTTCCACCGCGTCTATGATGCTGCTGCTGGCTGTGCTGAGCCTCGCGACACTCGGTGACTGGTTCCTCGCGCTTGCGGCCTCACTCGTCGGCAGTCTGTCGTTCAGCTATTACTACGTCGAAGCGGTTCGGAGCTTTCAGATCACCACCACACAGGGCGCCATTACGTTTGGTGCCATGTTCCTGACTGCGATGATTGGCAGTCAGCTTTCCATCCGTGCACAGCGGCAGACGATGGAGGCAGTAGCGCGAAGGGGCGAGATGGAACGCCTGCACCAGCTGAGTACGATTCTGCTTGCCGCCGGAACGCTTGGAGACGCGGCCGAGGTCGCGGTTGGAAAAGTAATTGAGCTTTTCGGTGTTGACGGAGCGGCACTGCGTATTGACGGCCAGCCCCGTGTGATCAGCGCTGGCACAACCAGCGCAGAAGCGTGTTCGGTGCTGCCTCTCAATTCCGGGGTTCGGCGCGATGTACTGGAACTCTACGGCCCCCAGCCTTCGCAGGAAGTGGCACAGGCGCTGGCCAGTCTGCTGAGTCTGGTTTTTGAAAGGGTCCGCAGTTCCGAAGACCGCGCGAAAATACAGTCGGCACAGCGTGGTGACGAACTGCGGACCACCGTTCTCAATGCCCTGGCACATAGTTTCCGCACACCGCTGACATCAATCAAGGCCGCGGCATCGGCGTTGCGGGCATCTTCGATGATTACCAACCCGGACGGCCGGGAACTGATCGCAATCATCGATGAAGAAGCTGATCGCCTGGACCAGCTGATCGCTGAATCGCTTGATCTCGCCCGGATTGAAAGCCACCGCGAAAATCCGCGCCAGGAAGAGTGCCACTTTTCCGTAATTATTAACCGTGTGCAGGCACGAGTGGCCCGATATCTCGGCCGCCGGGAATTCATAGTGGATGTGCCGGAAGACCTGCCTACGCTGCTTGCCGACGAGTTTTTGCTGGAACAAATGCTGGTGCAGGTAGTTGATAATGCCTGGAAATATTCGCGCCCCGGGTCCCGAATCCAGATTTCCGCTGCTGTTTCGGGGGATAATCTGATCGTGACCGTTCGCAACGAAGGGAGCGAGATCCGCGAAAGTGAACGAGCCCTGATATTTGATAAATTCTATCGGGGGACCGGAGACCGTCACCGGGTTGAAGGAACAGGCTTGGGACTGGCTATCGCGCGCACCATCGCTGAAGCCTACCAGGGACAAGTCCGGCTGGACATGGAGCCGGAGGGACCCGCATTTCGTTTTACGCTGCCCATGGGAGCGACAGGGGAAAACAATGATTTCAAAACGCACTATCTTGTTAATTGACGATGAGCCTCAGATCCGCCGTGTCCTGCGGACCAGCTTGTCCGCCCTGGGCGCGAATGTACTCGATGTACAGACCGGCGAAGAGGCGCTGGAGTTGTTGCGCGAACATACGGTCGATTTGATTCTGCTGGACCTGAATATGCCAGGCATGGGCGGGCTGGAAGCTTGCCGCGCGATTCGAAATGGTTGGGATGTGCCGATTATTGTTGTCTCCGTCCGTGAATCGGATCGCGACAAGGTGGAGGCGCTGGATGCCGGTGCGGATGACTATGTGTCGAAGCCGTTCAGTTTTGACGAATTGATGGCGCGTATCCGGGCTGCGTTCAGGCGTACTGGTTTCGCGACGGATACCGCGCCCAAGCGTGTCACCACGCCCAACCTTGAAATCGATTTCGACCAGCGGCGCGTTGTGGTCGCGGGCAAAACGGTGCGACTGACACCGACCGAATTTGATATTCTGCGCTACCTGGTTTCACAAGCGAATAAACCTGTGCCGCACCGGCGTCTGCTACAGGCGATTTGGGGACCGGATTGTGGCGACCAGATTGAATACCTCCGGGTATTCATTAATCAGTTGCGCAAGAAGATTGAACCTCCAGGCTTGAAACCGACGTTTATTACTACGGAACCGCGGGTTGGGTACCGGTTCGTGCTGGAAAGCGCACCAGTGGAAAGCGAAGTCGTTTCGGCAGCTTGAGTTGGGGGCGCGGGCGCAAAGAAATCGCGGCCAAGCAGGCTGGCCGTGTACACTGGGAAGTTCGGGCTGTAGCGCAGCCTGGTAGCGCGCTTGCTTGGGGTGCAAGAGGTCGTGGGTTCGACTCCCGCCAGCCCGACCAGTATTTCTCATACAGTTACAGACATGGGATCATCCCCACCCCGGTCTGTGGAGTCCAACTGGAGTCCAAAACCTCGTTCTGGTAGCCTCCGCCCGCTGAGTCTTCAATAGTTTCTGACCGCTGACCAGTTGGCGAGTCGCCGATTTGCCTTTCCCTCAAAATCACTCTCCGTTTTCCCCAGCGCTCTCTTATCTTGGGGCAACCCGACATTTCCGACAAATCGTTTTCAACTCATTGGCTGGGCTGGCACAACTCGTGTCGGGTCGGTCCAGTTTTCCGTCATCGAACCCGACAAACACCCTCGCGAAACCCGACAAATCGTCAGCGTCGCGATGTCGTCGCCGACCGGCGCTTTGACACCGGCTCCGCGAAAGCGAACCCACATCATTCGCCCGTCGTCCAAAAAGAAATCGTCTGTTGACGACTGAACTCAGCGAGTGCTAACAACAAGAGGAACACTCTTTTCTGTGAGGGATTTAGCATCCTCACACGAGCGTCGGGACGCTCGCTAATACCGCCCCGCATCTGTTCTTCTGCCCACGTGCGTTCAAACGCCATGAATTCTCTAATTCCCGTGTACCGTCCTGACGGTCGTCTCTTCGAGCGCGTCAGTCCAGCGCAATTCGCTCGTCAGGAGGCGTCAGGAACCTATGCCACCGTAGTGCGGCGCAGGAAAAGACTGGTCTGCCGCGCCATTCTCCGTGGGTCGCCAGACGATCCGACGTCGCCCGCCCTCAGCACCTACCAGGGCAGCCGCTTTGTCTTCCGGGAGAAGCTCGAAAGCGGCCTCCATTGCTGGAAGCTCAAGACTCCGGACGTGATGTTTCTGGAAGCCCGCGATCGCGCTGCATAGTGAGGACTCAGCGGCGGCAGGTCGGTGCGCGGCATACCGCTCGTGCGCGTGGCGCGTTCGGTTTCGCGGGCGGCAAGGGAGCGCGGAATGGTGCCAGTCTCAACCACACGACGCGACGTGGGCCGAACGTGGCGCAAGACGAGCCAACCGTGAGGGGGAATGCCGATGCCGAATGCGCCGAAACGGGCATGCAGTTCGCCGGGGTGCCAGATTCTCTGCGATGGAGCGCCGTACTGCGCGGACCACAGACTGCAGACGCGGCGGCAGCGGGATGAGGAACGTGGAACGCCGAAAGCGCGCGGATATGACGCCGACCACCGCAGGCTCCGGGTTCTTTGCTTCCAAAGGGATCAATGGCGATGTTTGGATTGTGGTTGGGAGCCGGATATCGTCGCCGACTGCCGACGGTTCGGGTTGGGCGACCCGCCAGTCGAGAGGGTCCTGGACGAACTGCGCCAACGGCTGAAGCGTGGCGAGAAACACCTGCACGCCGACCACGACGTTCCGATTGCGGTCAGACCGGACCTGCGGCTGGAGTTGGGCAACCTGCGTACCCGGTGCGACCGATGCCACAACCGGAAGACTCGGCTGGAGACAGCAGCGGGCAGGGGGTAGGGGCGGGTCAAATACCTGCAAACAAAGGGTGTTTTACCATCGCGACCCTTTCTGTGAAAATCCGCGAAATTGAAATTTCACTAATTGCACCGAGAGATGCCTCACCCTGGCGGCAGGCCGTCGCAGCTAAGTAATTGCAGTCATTGTGGAAAGCCGTTCGGCGCGCGCGCTCTGCGGAAGCACCTCGGAGTTTGTGCGAGCGCTGCACAAACTGCTGCACAAACTACCCGTGCACAAACTACTCGACCACAAACTGCCGGGGCAGAGACCGATCCGGTGAGAGGCCGAAAGCCAAAATCCGCTGGCCGGAAGCTGGCCGAGGGAGACACGCGGAGGGTTGGTGCGCACCGGCTCGCCGCACAGATTGCCGGTGAGCAGAAAGCGTCGCCGGGGTTGCCGCCTTGTCCCGAGCACCTGAAGGGGCGCGCGCGGGAAGCGTGGGATTTCTGGTCGGAGGAGTTGGCGTCGATGGATCTGGACCGGCGACCTGACGCCCACATGTTGGAGGGCTGCTGCGTCGCTTACGATGCGGCGGTGGATGCCTACGAGACGATCCTCAAGCAGGGCAGGCTGATTGCGAAGAAAGCTCTGGACCCGGCCACGAACAAGCTGGCCGTCGTGGATGTGAAACCGCACCCGGCAGTGCGGCAGGGAAACCAGGCATGGGCACTGATGCGGTCCTTCTGCTCCGAGTTCGGTTTGTCGCCGGCCAGCAGAATCCGGCTTTCGATTGAGAAAGAAGA
>JANYDS010000034.1 GCA_025363475.1 Terriglobia bacterium | reverse complement strand
AAGAATCGGAATTCTCACTGGCCGGCAATTCGCCCGACAGATGGGGCCGATTAACGAAACCTCGCGATTGTTTCACAGCACTCCCTCGGGTCAGGTTGCCGGGGGCTCACCTTTGGCGAAATGTTCATCTTCGTCGCGGCGTTCTCGCCGCTTAATCCAAGTCGAGCCTATGTTCCGGTCCCGAGCGGCCTCATGAGGTCCGATAAGGTCCAAGACGGCCCTGAGAATCATAAGGTCCAGGATAAGGACCAAAACGAAAACGACCGCCGATTTACTTGGCGGTCGTTTTTACTTAACTTCTTTACTATGAATGGTGCGGAGAGCGGGACTTGAACCCGCACGAGATTGCTCCCGCTAGCACCTCAAGCTAGTGCGTCTGCCAATTCCGCCACCTCCGCAAAACCTGTCAGGCAGTTGTTGTGATGACTTACTTCCTGGGTGCCGCCGGTGTAACTGGTGCTGCCGGAGCCGGGATCACCGGGGCCGACGTCTTTACCGGATGCCGCTCCAGCGCCGAGCCTGCTCCCGCGCCGGCATTGCGGGTCGCAATGATCGAAAGCGAGATCGACGTCAGCATAAACACCACCGTCGAAATGGTGGTTGCTTTCGACAGCAAAGTGGCTGAACCACGGGGACCGAAGGCGGTCTGGGAACCCATACCCCCGAACGCTCCCGCGAGGTCGGCTGCCTTGCCGCTCTGCAGCAGAATCACGATGATCAGAAACAAGCACACTACTACATGCACGATAGTCAAGATAACTGAAATCACAACGTCACCAGTATAGCAGCCAGTTTGTTCAACGGGTATCTGCTATTTAACGCTGATCGTCACGCTGGACTGGCTGCCTGCCGAACCCACCGTAACCAATACAGAGTTGTTGCCGGAAGTCGCGGAAAAAGGAACGATTCCTTCAAACTCCATCACGCCGGACAGACCGCCGGGAGATCCGCCCGCATACAACAAAGGGACCGCCTGGCCACCCACCGTAACAGTCACCGGAAGCACGGGAGTGCGCAGAATGTTAGACGGCAGAATCAAACCATCCTGACCCGGAGGATTGGTTGCACCTTCACCGGTAGCAAACAGCAGGAACACCGAGCCCTTTACCGCCGGATTGGCTGCCGAATTCACCGTGCCATCAGCGTTCAGAATTACCGCCTGACCCGTACCGCCCCCATTTTGAGTAAAAATCCCCGGAATGCTCGTGACAACAGGCACCGAAAACGCCGCCGTCGTCTGTGAGCCAGTCTTCATCACAACGCTGGCCGTGGCTGACGTCGCCACACCATACGGCACCAGCACGCTGGTCTGCGTGGAAGAGCTATACAGAATCGGAGCATTAAAACCATTGATGGTCACACTCGTGGCCGCAAGCCCGGCACCCAGCGAAACGCCCAGATTGCCTGTCGCGGGGATAACGCCGCGTACTGCCGGAGTAGCGCCCACCGTTTGACCCGCAATGTTCACCACTTCACCAGGCGCAATGCCGCTGGTTTGTCCGCCAGCGCTGTTATAGACCGCGTAAATCTGGGCTGGAGGTGCGATGCTGCCCAGAATGCCGCGCGCAGTGGTTGAGCCATTGGGAACACCCGCCGCGAAGTAAATCGTATTGGGATCGCCGCCATTTCCGCCATTGCCGACAATCAGCGCCCAAAGGCCGGGGATCACAATCGGCTTACCCGCCGCATCCTGAACCGCGCCCAGCAGGTTTCCGGTGGCCAGGTCATAAGCGTTGATGGCGCCGTCGCCGAAGTTGCCTACGATCAGAGCGCCAGGGAAAGCTCCCCAGCTTGCGGGGGCGATCGCAACTCCCCAGGGCGAATTCAAAGCCCCGCCTGAGATCAGATGGTTCAACAGGGTGCCATTGAAATCGAAAACGCTCACGTAGCCGTTGCCCGCACCAGCAACATCAACAGCCTTCACTGCTGACTGTTTTGCATACGTCACATAGAGCTTGCCGCCCAGAGTCCAGATATTGAACGGCGCAAATCCAGCCGGGATCGCCGCATCCACGAAACCGCCGGGAACAGTAACGGGTTTAAAGGTTGCGTCGAAAACGTCGACTTTGTTCTGTGAAAAATTGGTGGCATAAATCAGCGGAGCGGTAGCGCTGGGGTTCAAAGCCAAACCCTTATAATTCGCGCCAGCAGCAGAATTGTCGACCATGGTGATCGACGTCGTGCCGGTTTGCCAGGCTGAAATAGTGCCGTCTTCCGAAGCAAAGATGAACGACGCTTTCACGCCGGAAGGAAGGATGAACTGAGCGGTAGGGTTTTGTACCTGGCCGGTGGGCTTACCTGCAGCCTTCGATATAGTGGCCGGAGGAATCGTCACCACAAGGGCGGTAATTGTACCGGAACCGTTATAGAGGGTTGAATTCCCGGTGAGGTGGTTCGACACCCAGAACGGCCCGGTTGCACTGGCCGAGATTCCCCAGGGATCGTTCAAGCTCGGGTCAGTCACATCGGCAACACCGGCGACATTCGCCACCAGGTTGCGTGTCACGTAGCTGTTGGCACCCGCCGCCATCATCAATGCAGGAGCGGCGAGGCCAAATACCACCGCCGCTCTGACTGTCAAATAAGGAAAACTGAAAGACCCCATACTCTGCAAATACTCCCTTGCCAATGTTGGTCTGAAAGCAGCGCGCAGTTTGTGTTGAAATTGTCAATTTGTTGTAAATCGTTAACAGCGCAGTTTCACGCAATTACCTGGGCGAGAGGCCTCCTCAAAGAGCGGGGCATCGCTGGCCCGTGCCCGAACCGCACCACCAGAACAGGCCGTCTGCCCACAATCCCCAGCCAGCTTGCGAACTGCGGTCGCAAATTGAGCACTTCAACCGGTTGATTGATGAATGCAGTGCGAATACCCAAAGCCGTGGCTTGAAGGGCAAACCTTTCGTAAGCCCTGCCCGCCTCGAACCAGTTCCGCGGGTTGTTGGCTTCGGAGGTAAATACTGCGATACCCGCCGAGCTGCGGATGTTGCGAACGTCCGTTTTAGTCTGGCTGGCTGCAGCCATAGTTACCCGCAGATACAAACTGCCCAGAAATCGTGAGGTCTCAGAATTGCCGGAAGTCCTGGAATAGAGACCGTCGCGCGAATCGACTGCCTCCGTCTCATTGAAACGTATCCAGTGTTCAAGCTCTTGCATCCACGCCCGGTTCCCCATCTGGGCGCGATTGCCCTGCGCTACAAATTCCAACAGCGACTCGACTTTTCGACGGTCGGTCAGCAGCAGAACATTCACACTATCGCTGGTACCAGACTCTTCCAACAATTTGAGCTCCGCGGTGCCCATTTGCATGCCGTCGTATTCACAACGGCTGCATTGGCGGTGAGCAATGGCGTGAAAAAGCGCGGTGGACTCGCGGATTGCCGGCTCAAACTCCATCCGGCAGCCATCCTGAAAGCTCACTCTGCCATGAAGACCGGCGGCACTGGCGGCAATCGAGAGATTCTCTGCCGCGCAACCCAGACTGACGAACAGGTGATGATCGTCCGGGTCCACCTGCGGACACCGGCGCGAATAATCCGGGAGAACGGAAATTGCCCCTGGCTGAACCTTGAACGTCCACGGCTGGGTGTTGTGACTCGACGGCGCGAGCGTGGCGCAGCGCACCAGTTCCCGATAGAAATCCGATCCCTTTGTGAAGTCGGATTCATGCCACGTCTCTTCAGCGGCGGCCTCGTACTGCTGGCCACGCTTGAGTGAGCAACCAGTGGATCCGAGGCCTGATGCCACCAGCCCCCCGAGGCAGGCCGCTTGTAGCATTTGTCGTCGGGTACCTTGCTCGCGCATCAAAGCCAATCAGCTATTTGGTGGCCCAGTCTGTCAGTGTTTGGGTCCTGACCAGCGGGCGAATGGGATCAGTGCCGCCAGCGCAATCACCGCTCCGCCAGCAATCGCCCTCATGCCCGGATTTTCGCCATTCAGGATCAGAGTCCAGAGCGGATTGAGGGCAGGCTCCACCAGCAAGAGAGTCGAGGCTTCGAGTGCCGGAATCGTCGACAAAGACCGGGTCAGCAGAACGTAAGCCAAGCCGATCTGGAACGCGCCCAGGTAAAACACCGCGCCTGCATCGGCAGCGGAAAGATGTTCCACCGGCAGCGCAAAAGGCAGGCAGACCATGAACGCGATAATGTTGCCGGCAATCACGGCGGCTGTTGCGGATTCACCTGCAGCCGCCGGCTTCTCTTTGCCCAGCATCCGCAAGCCAGCGATTGTCAAAGCCCAGGTCAACCCTGAAACCAGCCCGATCCAGTTCCCTTTTGCGGGCTCCGGAGCCGTAGCCACGCCACTCTGTGCCGCTGAC
This sequence comes from Terriglobia bacterium, assembly GCA_025363475.1. Lineage (GTDB taxonomy): Bacteria > Acidobacteriota > Terriglobia > Bryobacterales > Bryobacteraceae > BOG-234. The sequence goes on along the minus strand of JANYDS010000034.1, from coordinate 23,441 downwards.
AGAAGTAGCAGTGCGCCCGCAGCTACGGCGCCCATAACCACCAGATCAACCCGGCGGATTTTCTCCCGCAGCAGCAGTGGTCCCAGCAGGCAGAGGTAGAGCGGTGCGGTCGATTGCAGGAAAATCGCATTGGCTGATGTGGTGAGCTTGTTCGCCGTCACGAAAAGGATGAGCGTCGCAGCATACGCGGCTCCGGTCAGCCAGGTCCGCAGCGTCCAGTCGCGTCGCGCCCCGGGCAACAGAAGCCACAGGACTACTGCGGCGACACCTGACCGGAACCCCGCCACCTGCCAGTTGTTCAGGGAGCAGGCTTTGATCGCCGCGCCGCCGGTGGAAAAGAGAAACGCCGCCCCCAGCAGATAGAGTCTGTTTTGGTTTCTGTGCAAATGTTGCATCGGAGCAGGCTGCAACCCTTTACCATATACATTAGGCATCTACATTAGGAACCCCTGTGCACATCGTGGCTGAAAATTCCGATCCGCTGGTAAGCGATACGCACTACGAGGTGCACAGCCAGTGGAGCCCCACGATTCGTTATCTTTCACAGACCGAGGTGCATACCTATGCGCTGTCCATCGCGGCCAGTGTCCTGCTAAGTTTCTTCCCGTTTTTGATCGTGGTTCTTTCGCTGCTGCGCAACGTTTTTCACATTCCGCTTGCGGAGAAAGCTCTGGTTTTTGCGCTCAGCGATTACTTCGGCAGTGATCTGGGCGGTTTCATCATCCGTAATCTGACGAAAGTGAACCACGGGCGCTTTCAGCTCACGTCGGTCATCCTGCTGCTTTTCACTGCGAACGGTATTTTTGAGCCGCTGGAAGTTGCGCTGAACCGGGCCTGGGGCGTGAAGGAAAACCGCAGCTACTTCGGGAACCAGCTGCTGAGTTTGTTCCTGATTCTGTTGTGCGGTGGTCTCGCGCTGGGGTCGATTCTGCTGACCGCGATCAATACCAATTTCGTGGCGGCTGAGTATGGGCTTAGGGCCGTCCCCGCCTGGCTGTCGCTGGCGATCTTTAAAGCCGGGGCCATCCCGGTAACCATCTTTTCGCTGTTTCTGGTCTACTGGCTGTTGCCGAACCGCAGCGTTCCGGGGCGAAGGATTATGCCTGTGGCGGTAATGGTAGGAATCGCTCTTGAGGTGTTGAAGTACATATTTCTGTTTGCCTGGCCGTGGCTTGATCGCAAATTCCGCAATGAATATGGGCCGTTCAGTTATTCCGTGGGCATTATTGTGTTCAGTATGCTGTCGTCGCTTGTTGTCCTGGCTGGGGCAGAGTGGTCCGCACGGAAGCCGGGACAACGACCGGCTTTGCTTGATGCTCCATTGAGTTGAGATACGCCTGACTACAGGCGGAATTCCTGACCAATCCGGCCCAGCGCCAGCCGTTCCGGTGTCCGCGATAACGCCGCAGCCAATCTCTCAATCGGCTCCAAACGTGGTTCCCGACCCAGTTCAAACGTTTGGTGATGCACCGGCAGAATCACTTCCGCGCCCGCATCATTCGCCATCCGGACCGCCTGTTCCGGCGTGCAATGCGCCCGCAGCCACGGGTTGTACGCACCTATCGGCATAATGGCCAGATCAAACGGTTTCGACGATTTCAACCCGCGAAACGCATCCGTATCCGCCGTGTCACCGCCAAAAATCATCCGCCAGCGCTGCGTTTCCAGCACATACCCGTTGTAGCCCCGGTATGTATCATTCCGCATCCGTGCACCCCAGTGATTCACTTCAAACGCGCGAATCGAAAGGTCACCCACAGTTGTCGCCTGGCCCCATGCCAGTTCATCAACTCGCTGATACTCCGCCGCCCGCAACAGATCGCTGGTTTTCGACGCCGTGACCACCCGCGTCTTGTCGGACTCCAACCCCCGCAGCGTTGGAATATCGAAATGGTCCATGTGTGCGTGCGAAAGCAAAACCAGATCTAGTGTCGGAATAGCAGCCAGCCCCAGCGCCGGAGCCACCAGACGCTTCATCCCTACGGTCACCGGGCCGAGATTCAGGCCGATCCGCGAACTCAGCACCGGGTCCGTCAGAATCACCGTTCCGTCAATCTTCAGCAGCACCGTGCTGTGACCAAGCCACGCGGCATGAAGTCCCGTATCGGGCCACTCTTCCGGACGCGGAGTGTGCGCAGGAGTTTCGATCTCTCTCGCCCGATCCTTGGCATACTGATCCCACAACATGGGAACGGCGCGCCTCGCGAAGTTTAGAATCACAGCTCTATTGACGCTGGCCTTCAGACATTGGGTTCATTTACCACCTCAATCTATCCAAGCCATGCTATGTTCATAGCTTCTTTTGAAACCTCTTCTGAAACCTGCACCCACCAAAATCACCGCAAAATCGCCCTGTCGCGTGGACCTCGCCGGTGCCACCCTCGACATCTGGCCCCTCTATCTTTTCCATCACAATGTAGTCACCGTTAATTTCGCGGTGAATCGCTACACCAGTTGCGTTCTCGAAACCCGCACTGACGCGAAGATCGTGCTCCGGTCGCGTGACCTGAACAAAGCGGAAATTTTTGAGTCACTGACGGCCCTTCAAACCGCAACCCGTTATCAGTTGCCCCTGCTGGCGCTACTCGTACGGTTCTTTGCGCCCTCTACAGGTATCACACTGGAATCGGATTCCGAAGCTCCTGCCGGGGCCGGAATTTCCGGCTCATCATCGCTGATGATTTCAGTGGCATCAGCGCTCAACCGCCTGACCGGACGCGGCTACTCCCTCGAAAAAATCCGTGAAATCGCCCAGAATGTGGAAGCGCAGGTGATCCGGGTGCCCACCGGAGCGCAGGATTACTACCCCGCCATGTACGGCGGCGTCTCAGCAATTCAACTCGGCGTAGCAGGCATCGAAAGAACAGCCCTTCCGATTGATCCCGCAGAACTGAATGAACGTTTCGTACTGGCCTATACCGGTGTACCGCGCAACTCCGGCATCAACAACTGGGAAGTGATGAAGCGTCATCTGGATTCCGACCATGCGATCCACCGCAATTTCGATAAAATCGCAGCCATCGCCAACGCTCTCCGTGCCTCCCTCGAAAAGCACGACTGGACCGAAACCTCCCGGCTGCTGCGCGAAGAATGGCAATACCGCCGCAAAAACCTTCCCGCCATTTCCACGCCGCTCATCGATGAGATGGTTAAGGCAACCCGCAAGGCAGGCAGCACCGCAGCCAAAGTATGTGGCGCGGGTGGCGGCGGCTGTGTGGTTTTTCTGGTGGAACCGGGCAGTAAAGACCGCGTGGCAAAGGTCATCGAAAAAGCGGGGGCACAGGTTCTGTCTGCTGCGGTTGCACCGCGTGGTGTTATCGTGCGCAAGGCATAACGGTGGAAAGCAACCGATGAAACCAGACCCCATTCGTCCACTGCTCGGGGCCGCCACCTGTTTCATCATCTACTGGGTAATCTGGAATCTGCTGATCCCTCTGTTTCGTTTTACCGGTGGCGAAATGGTGGCAGACACCCTGCCTTTACTGGTTGCGGCAGCGCTGGCAAGCGTATTCGGGATGATGATCTTCGAATCCCGCAGCTTGGCCGAAACCGGGCTCGACTGGGTTTCCGGCTCAGGGCGCAACCTGGCCACCGGTGTCATTTTCGGCGTCGCGGGAGCCGTCCTGTTGATCGCGCCATTTCTCCTCACCGGCTACGCACATTTTGAACACGTGGCTTCGGCGGATACTTCCTGGCGCGCCGTATTGTTTCTGCCTTTTTTGCTTTTCTGTGGCGCGGCAGGGGAAGAAATCATCTTTCGCGGCTTCATGCTGCAATACCTGATGCGCGGTTACGGTGCCTGGGCGGGGATACTGGGCATCGGCACACTCTTCGGCCTGATGCACGCGGGCAACCCAGGGGCCACCACGCTTGGAATTGTTAATACAGCCGGTTTCGGCATCCTTTTCGGCACCGCCGTGCTCAAAACTCACGACCTCTGGCTGCCCATCGGTATGCACTTCGGATGGAACATCACACTGCCGTTCCTCGGCGTGGAGCTCAGCGGTCTTACAATCAGAATAACGGAGTACCGACTGGTATGGAATGCGGGGGATCTGTGGAGCGGCGGCAAATACGGCCCGGAAGCGAGCCTGGTCACCACTGCGGTGCTCGTGGTTCTCGCACTCGCACTTTGGAAGGTACCGGTTCGCCGCGGTTCCGCCTGGCTGCTCGATTCACCCGTACCCCCGTCGCCGGAATCCTGATCGCACTCCTGCTGAGCGCCGCCGCTGTTTCCGCCGGTGTCATCGGCCCTTCCGATAAACTCACCAACGACGAAAAAATCGCTCTGGTACGGGATCTTTCGTCAGAATACGCCAAAGTTAAGATCATGCTGCCGCGCTCCAGCAGGCCCCTCGAATTTGAGGTCGATGGTACCTACGACCACAAGAAATGGGAAGACGCGCAAATGAAAAACGGCCCGGTGGCGCGGGTTGGTGATCAGATTCAGATCACCAAAATTATTCTCGACGGCGACAAACTCCTGCTCGATATCAATGGTGGTCTGAAAGGCCCCAAAGGCGGCTGGCGTGACCATGTTTCGGTCGGGGTGGGTACGCCCCGGCCTGTCAGCAACAACAGCAACGCCGCCGCCACCACTGGCACTACCATCGCAATTAATTTTCACAAGCCGATGGAAGGCCTGGCTTCGGACGATGTGAAGAAGATTCTGGCACCGCTGCTCGATTTCGATAAACGCAGCGCCAGCAAGCTCTATTCTGAAACCCTCACTCCGGAATTGCAAAAAGCAGTCGCCGAAAAGCGCGCCATCGAAGGCATGACGCGCGATGAAGTCATCATGGCGCTCGGTCGCCCCGACCACAAATACCGCGAGAGCAAAGACGGAGTCGACAGCGAAGACTGGATTTTCGGCATACCTCCCGGAAAGATCACTTTCGTCACGTTTGAAGGCAGCAAAGTGTCGAAAGTAAAAGACCAGTACGCAGGCTTGGGAATCCAGACCGCGCCCCCGCCTCAGACTCCGTAAGACTGGGCATAACGTAAACTCTACTAATGGCCGCTGTGTCGGAAACAGAATTTCATACTTCCGGGCTGGTGCGTCTCACACGCTCCCAGCTCTACGGAACACTGGCTGGCTTGCTTTTTGCGCTGCTCCTCGCTGCAATCGATCAGACGATCGTCGGCACCGCGGAACCCCGCATTATCGCTCAGCTATCAGGCTTTGACCGCTACCCGTGGGTCTCAACCGCGTATCTGCTTTCTTCGACCATCGCTGTTCCCATTTTTGGCAAGCTGTCGGATATTTACGGCAGAAAATGGTTCTTCCTCGCTGGGACGTCGCTATTCGTCGTGGCCTCAGCGTTATGTGGGGCGTCCGGAACTCTGAATTTTCTGCCCATTGACGGTATGAACCAGCTCATCCTGTTCCGCGGCATTCAGGGCCTGGGCGCGGGCATGATGACCGGATTGATCTTCGTCATCATCGGCGACATTTTTTCACCCGCTGAACGCGGTAAATATCAGGCGCTCTTCGCTGCGGTCTGGGGTTTCGCCTCCATGTTCGGCCCCACGGCCGGCGGTTGGCTGACTGACCATTTTTCGTGGCGCGCGGCTTTCTACGTCAATCTGCCGGTGGGGATTCTGGCGGTGATTGCGATCTATCTGGAATTCCCCGAACTGCACGTCAAAGGCGTGGACCGCAAGATCGATTGGGCGGGCGTCTTCACACTGATTTTCTGTATCGTACCGCTGCTCCTGGCCCTGACCTGGGTGACGAATTACGGCTGGGCTTCCCCTCGCGTCGAATCCCTGCTGGCCCTGGCGGCGGTCTCGCTCGCCGGTTTCCTCTATTCGGAAACCAAGGCCAAAGAGCCGCTGATTCCGCTCTCCCTATTTAAGAATCCGGTGATCAGCACCTGCTCGCTGGCCGTGTTCATTCTCGGTATGGGCATGTTTGGCGTCATCATTTATCTGCCGCTGTTCATGCAGGGTGTACTCGGCGTTACGGCCACGGCGTCCGGCAACCTGCTCACTCCGCTGATGATGGGCGCAGTAGCAGGAAGCATTGTGACGGGCCAGTTGAACGCCCGGCTGGGCAGTTACAAGCCCTCCGCTTTGGTGGGTTCAGTGCTGGTTGCCATCGGGATGATCCTGTTTGCCCGTATGGATGGTTCCACTACCAGGCTCGATGTAGTCATCGGTATGGTGATTGCCGGAATCGGGATGGGCTTGCTGCAACCCGTTTACACGGTAGCGGTGCAGAACTCGGCACCGCCTGAACACATGGGAGCGGCGACGGCGTCCACGGCATTCTTCCGTTCCATTGGCAGCACGGTGGGCGTGGCCGTATTCGGCAGCATCCTGCTGACGAAGTTCCACTCGGATTTCGATGCCGCCATTCCTGCCGGCACGCCAAAGCTGGCGCTCGACGCTTTTTCAAACCCGCTGATGCTCGGGGCGATGCGACCGCAACTGGAAAAAGCTTTTGGTCAGTATCCTGGCGGACTGAATCTGCTGCACGTGCTGTTCGGGAATGTCCGCACGGCGCTGATTCATGGCCTAAATCAGATATTCGTGGCCAGCGCAGTGATCATGACGCTGTCCATCATTCTGCATGTCTTCCTGAAAGATGTGAAACTGCGCGGTCGCGCCGTTACCAGCGACCAGCCTCCGGCTCACTAAGGGTTCAACGGTCTGTTCAATTCTGTGCGCCACTTCGCTGGTTTGGTGCCGGAGTCCAGCCCTCCGCTGCAATCCAGTCCCGGAGTTCACGCCATGCTCCTCCCAGACCGGAATAGGGTCCGGCAGGCTTGATTTTCCTCCCTCGGTATCCTACAAGGGCGAGGATTGCAGTCAACTGCGCACTGGTTTCGATCACTTCAGGCGTGTCAATCATACAAGTCCTTCAGGCGTAAATCCCGCGAAGCTTCACTGCGGTCGCCACGCGGTCCAGCGCCAGCATATACGCAGCGGTCCGGTTATCCACTCCGTGTTTGCCGGCATATGCATCCACCGCGTTAAAGCTGCCCACCATAACTTCTTCAAGGCGCGAATTCACCAGATCTTCGTTCCAGAAGAAGCCCTGGCGATCCTGCACCCACTCGAAGTACGACACCGTTACGCCACCGGCGTTGGCCAGAATATCCGGGATGACGAAGATGTTCTTATCGACCAGAATCGGGTCAGCTCCCGCTGTAGTTGGGCCGTTCGCGCCTTCACAGAGGATCTTGCAGCGCAGTTTCGCTGCGTTTTCTGAGGTAATGACATTCTCGGTAGCAGCAGGCAGCAAAACATCGCAATCAAGGAACAGAGCTTCGCTCTTGTCAACGGCTTCAGCTTCCGGAAATTCGTTGATCGAACCGGTCGCGCGGCGATGCTTCATCAGCGCTTCAATATTCAGGCCATGCGGATTAAAAACTGCGCCATCGTATTCCACCAGGCCTACCACTTTGAAGCCCTTCGCGGCCATCAGTTGCGCAGCCATACCGCCTACGTTGCCAAAACCCTGGATCACTACGCGCGTATTTTCCGGCGCCAGTCCGAATTTCTTCAGCGCCTGTAGTGTCACCATCATGCAACCGCGACCCGTGGCCTCCCTGCGCCCCAGAGAGCCACCCAGTTCCATGGGCTTGCCGGTCACAACCGCCGTGGTGGCGCGGCCCACATGCATCGAATACGTATCCATGATCCAGGCCATGGTGCGTTCGTTGGTGTTGACATCTGGTGCTGGTACATCGCGTTCCGGCCCGATAAAGTCGATGATCTGCGCCGCATACCGGCGTGTAAGACGTTCCAGTTCCCCGTCAGACATCATTGACGGATCGCAAATCACTCCGCCCTTCGCCCCGCCAAACGGAATGTTGACGACAGAACATTTCCACGTCATCCACGAAGCCAGCGCGCGCACTTCATCCAGATTGACGTCTGGCGCGTAACGGATGCCGCCCTTGCCGGGTCCGCGCGCGACGGAATGCTGCACCCGGTAGCCGGTAAAAACTTCAAGACGCCCGTCGTCAAGCAGCACAGGGATATTTACCGTGACTTCCAGTGCCGGCGTCCGCAGCACCTTGCGCATCCCGGCGTCCAGATGCAATTTTTCTGCGGCGGTGTCGAAACGTATTTCGGCAGCAAGGCGAGGATTGAATTCCTGTTCGTGAGACAGCTGAGACATGGGTTTTGCACCCTCCACGCCTATGGTACACGGGCCGGAAGGCAGCGCAGAACCCCCGGACTATGAGCCGCTAATACCGCGCCAGGTGAGCTGGCCACCAATGTAGATCAGCCAAATGCAGAGCGCGAGTCGCATCTTGCGGGGCGATACGACGTGAATCAGTTGGGTGCCGATCAAAACAGCGGGAATTCCGCCTAACAAGAGTTTGCCCAGCATCACCCAGGGAACACCGGTCATGCTGGCGTGAATGCCGCCCGCAAAAATTGAAAGCAACAACCCGAAGGCCAGATCAGTACCCACCACTTCTGCGGGACCCAGATCCGTGTATCGCATAAGAACAATGGTTCCCAACGCCCCGGCACCTGCCGAGGAAAATCCGACTTCAAAGCCAATTGGCGCGACAATCCAGGCCAGCCATTTGGGCGCGACCGGCGGCCGCAGCGCGATATTCTTCGACAGGCTTCGCCAAAGCGTTGCCGCTGCCGTGCTGAGAACGGTGAGGCCAACGATGAGCAGAACAGGCCGCGTCATCGCCTTCTGATCCAGTCCTGTTAACACCAGGCTGCCAATCACCACGGCCGGCAATCCGCCAATCGCCATATATTTTAAGGTGTGAAAGTTGACGTGGCCGCGCGAAAGATAAATCGGTGTAGCGATCAACTTCACCACTGTGCCGAATACCAGCGCAGTAGTAACGGCATTGGTGGCGGACTGGTGAAAAAAGAGAATCAGGATCGGCGCAGTGATGCTGCCTGCCCCCACTCCCGTAATGCCAATCGCCAGGGCGATGATGAATCCGGCTAAGATTTCCAAGTTCAGTGTTCCGTTGGCCAGTATACCCTATTCTCGATAGACTAATAGAGCTTTGCGGTTGACATTTACCTAGTACACGATTTAGTCTATGTAATTACTAGACTAAACTCATGTTTAAATTTACCCTCGTCCTGCTTTTCGCCGCCACTGCGACCATCCTCCACGCACAAAGCGGCAGCAGTGTCATCTCGGGAAGCGTCAAAGACGCTTCCACTGCAGCCATCGCAAATGCAAAAATCACCGTTCTGAACAACGAATCGGGGGTAAAGTCGGAAACCGTCACGAATGTGGAGGGCCTCTATCGGGTGGGCGCACTACTCCCAGGCAGCTACCGAATTGAGGCTAACGCCAGTGGTTTTGACCGAATCGGTCGCGGTCCCATTACTCTTCAGGTCAGCCAGACGATCGCAATCGACCTCACGCTAACCGTTGGCCAGCAAGCGCAGACCGTCGAAGTGGTGGAAGCTGCGCCACTGATCGAATCCCAGTCTTCAAACGTGGCCCAGACCGTCAACCGTGAGATGCTCGCTGGACTGCCGTTGCCGAATCGCGCCGCCTCGTCGCTGGCTGCCCTCGCGCCAGGAGTTGTAATGATTGATCCGGGTTCGGGTACTGCCGAAAACTATCCGGTATTCAGTGTCGCCGGAGGACGCGCCCGCAACCAAAGCTTTATCCTTGATGGGGGCAATGTATCGAACGCCGTTGGCCTCACCAGGCCCCAGCAACTGACCAGTCTGCCGGTTGACGCCATGCAGGAATTCCAGGTCATCGCCAACAATTACTCCGCCGAGTACGGCCACTCCACGGGCGGCATTGTCACGATGTCGACCCGCGCCGGCACCAACAAGTACCACGGCAGCCTGTTCGAATCCCTGCAAAACAACGTGTTCAACGCGCGCAATTACTTCGCCCCCACCCGTGCGCCTATTCGTCTGAACCAGTTCGGCGGTACGTTTGGCGGACGCATCCGCAAAGATAAAACATTCTTCTTCGCCACCTGGGAACAGACCCGGCAACTCACCAGCGATACCACTCGATCCACTGTGCCCACGCTGCTGGAACGCACCGGCGATTTCTCAGACCTCCGCACGGCCACGGGCGCGCCCGTTCTGATCTACGACCCAGCCACCGGTTCCGGCACGTCGCGCCAGCCGTTCGCGGGCAACATCATCCCGCCGAAACGTCTCGACAAAGTGGCTCTTGCTGCGCTCAATTTCTTTCCTGTGCCGAACTGGCCGGGCACTGTCGCCCATGCCAACAACTACGTCGGCAGCAGCGCCAATACATTGTTCCGCAATATTTTGGTAGGCCGGTTCGATCATCAGTTCCGACCTTCCGACCTCGCGACCGTCCGCTACTACATCAACAACAGCAACACCAGCAACAGCGGCACTTACGGAATTCCTGCGGCGGATCCGGCGGGCGATCTCACAGATGTCCGCGTCCAAAGTTTGCTTGTCGCAGAAACCCACATCTTCAGCCCCACGCTCTCAAACGACTTGCGCTTGACCTGGCTCCGCCGCAAATTCATCGAGACCCGACCCGGCGCAGGAGAAAATCTGGCAGCCACAATCGGCCTGACCGGTGTCAGTGCTGCGGCTTTCCCCGCCTTCAGTATTCCGGGCTATGCCACGCTGGGAAACACCTCTGCAGTGCAACGAATTCAGACCCCCATTCTGGATCGTCAAATTCTTGATACAGCTTCCTGGCAGCACGGTCGCCATGCCTGGAAAGCCGGTGCCGAAGCGCGCTTCGGTGCGAACGATGAAATCCGGGACCGCAGTTCCGCAGGACTCTTTTCGTTCAGCCCCCTCATATCCGGCTTCAATGGCACGGGCGGTAATGGCCTGTCCAGTTTCATGCTCGGACAAGTCAACGCAGCCAGCATTCAGGTTTCTGACAAAATCCAATCCCGCGCCAGTTACCTCGCGCTCTTCCTTCAAGTCGACTGGCGCGGAACAGACCGCCTGACCCTGAACCTGGGCCTGCGCTGGGAAGCCGAATTTCCTCGCAAAGTGGAGGGCAACAAACAAAACTCATTTGATGCTGCTGCGATCAACCCCGTCTCAGGCACACCGGGTGTGGTCACATTCTCCGGCGTCAATGGAGTTCCGGAACGCGCCTTCGCTACGGACCTCAACAATTTTGGGCCTCGCCTCGGCTTTGCTTACCGTCTGCCGGGCACACATGACACCGTGATCCGTGGCGGCGCAGGCATTTTCTACGGACCTACCGTAAGCAACACCATTGGGGACGTCGCGTCGCTGGGCTTCTCCACAGCGGCATCGTATGCCGTATCCCAGGCTGCCTCACAAATAGTCTTCCCCCTGCAGAGCGGTTTCCCTGCCTATACACGCCCGGCACTGACGCCAGCATTCGGTGCTGTATCCGCCGGAACCTCCCCTAATACCGCAGTTTCCTTCTTCAATCCGAAACAGGTAGCGCCGTTGTCGTATCAATACAACTTCGGCATTCAGCGCGAGGTCACCGGAGGCGTACTCCTCGAACTCGGCTACATCGGCAACGTCAGCCACTATCTCACGGCCAACGATCTAACGCTCAATCAGGTTGCCCCGCAGCTACTCACCACAGGACATACCCAAAGCCTGCGCCCCTTCCCGCAGTTCAGCAACGTCACATGGATTAATCCATCCGTCGGCAATTCCACGTATCACGGCGGCTTCATCCGCGGCGAGAAGCGTTTCAGCAAGGGACTGTCGTTCCTGGCACATTACACATTTTCAAAATTTCTTGATGACGTGGAATCTGCTAACGAATACGGTTCCACCGGCAGTTATATGGACGCTTACAATCGCAGGCTGGATAAAGGTCCCAGCGGCAGCGATGTTCCCCACCGCGCCGTCGTCACCCTGTTGTATGCCTTGCCGGTTTTCAAAACCAACCGTCTTGCGAATGGCATCGTCGGCGGCTGGAAAATCGGCGTGCTTGAAACAGCGGAGTCTGGTCCGGCCTTCACGGTGGTCACCGCTTCCAATACGACCAACTCATTTCAAGCCGGAACCTTGCGCCCCAACCTGCTGAGCAACCCCACTCTGCCTTCAGACCAGCGGACAATTACACGCTGGTTTGACACCTCAGCCTTCGCCCAACCGGCAGCTCTTACCTTCGGCAATTCACCCCGCGCAGGGCTGCGCGGCGCACCCGTGGTCACGACCGACGCCACCATCGAAAAGGGCTTCGCTCTCACGGAGCGGATCAAGTTTGAGTTGCGCGCTGAGTTCTATAACCTTCTCAACCACGCGATCTTCAACGTTCCCGGATCAACCTTCGGTGCCGCCGATTTTGGTGTGGTCTCAAGCGCCCGTTCCGCCCGGACCGTTCAACTGGCCGGGCGCTTCAGCTTTTGATGAACGTTTTTTTACAATAACATCGCACGAAACCGGTTAAACTGTACCCGATGCGTCTACTTATTCTTGTTTTTTCGCTTTGTGGAATCGCCCTGCTTGCTCAGGATGCGCCCAAGCCCGCCGCCCCGGCGTTTAAGAACCTGAAGGTCCTGAAGCCTGCGGACATCCGTGCCGCCATGGGTATGGCTACCAGCGGTCTGGGTGTTCAGTGCAGTGAATGTCATGTTCAGGGTGACAACGGAAGCGACGACAAACCCTCGAAAGTGACTGCGCGCATGATGTTCCAGATGACGCAGGAAATCAATGCGAAATTTCCGGATGGCAAAATGCACGTTAGCTGCTATTCATGCCACCGCGGCCAAAAAGAGCCGCTGATGGCAGCCCCCAAAGCGTAATCTCACAGGCCCTGCGATAATAAAAGGACTCCGGCACCCTCGCACAGAGGCTGCTGGAGTCCTTTGTTTTTTAGCCCTTCGTTTGTTTTATAACCCTTCGGTGAAAATGACTTCAGAAGAAATCAGCCGCGGCATCGCCGAACTGGGACCGTGGTTCTACCGGTTCGAATTTGGCAATGGCCTGCAGACCACCCCCGCCATTCCTGAGACAGTCGTAGATATCTTCGACACCCGGCTGCGTATGGCAACCAGCGCGATTGACGCGCATTTTGGCAACCGCCTGCCTGCCATCGATTGCCTCGATATCGGCTGCCATGAAGGTTTCTATTCTCTCGCCATGGCTAAGCGCGGTGTCGGCCGCGTCTTTGGTGTGGACGCGCGTGAAGAGAATCTGAACCGAGCCCGTTTCGTTGCAAAAGCAATGGGCCTCGATGCCATTGACTACAAACAGGGACGCGTCGAAACACTCGCTGCTGACCAGGGACGGACATACGAACTGACACTCTTTTTGGGCGTGCTTTACCACGTGGAAGACCCCATGCGCTGCCTCCGCCAGGTAGCCGCCGTGACACGTGAACTTTGCATCCTCGAAACGCAGGTGGTTGACGAAGTGGAAGGCTTTTCCGAATGGGGGTCCCGTGAATGGACTCGCCCTTACCAGGGCATCCTCGCTGTCATCGATGAAACGGGCGAATTTGATGCCGGCAATCGCGAGACCGGCGTCAGCCCCATGGCCACCTGCCCGTCACCCAAAGCCCTGCTCTTCATGTTGAAACAAGCAGGCTTCAGCCGTGCGGAAATTCTGGTGCCGCCCGCAGATGCCTACGAACAGCATGCGCGCGGCAAACGCGTGGTGTGCGCCGCTTATAAGTGAGCGAAATCGCTGCCGTAGAGGTCCGGAATCTTTCCAAGAACTACCCGCTCAGCGGGTCGCAGTTCTCGCGTTTTCGGCGCCTTTTCGCGGGTAATTCACGAGTAAAAGATGGTCTCTGGGCGCTCCATGAAGTTAGTTTCACGGTTGCCCGCGGTGAAGCTTTCGGGATCATCGGGGCCAACGGCTCGGGGAAAAGCACCCTGCTGCAGATCATCGCGGGTATTCTGCGCCCCACCTCCGGCTCCGTCCATATAACGGGCCGGCTTTCGGCGCTCCTTGAACTTGGCTCCGGTTTCTCGCCTGAATTCACAGGCCGCGACAATGTCTACCTCAACGGTTCACTGCTTGGGTTGTCGCGCGAAGAAATTGACGAACGGTTTGAAACGATTGAGAAGTTCGCCGAAATCGGGGACTTTATCGACCAGCCGGTGAAGACATATTCGACCGGCATGGTGCTGCGTCTCGCCTTCGCGGTAACGGCCCATGTCGACCCTGAAATCCTGATTGTCGATGAAGCTCTGGCCGTCGGCGACATTGCCTTTCGCCAGCGTTGTATGCGCCGCATCCATGACCTTAGAGCGCGTGGCACCACCATCCTCTTCGTCTCCCACGAATCGAGCGACGTGAAGGCGCTGTGCGACCGCTGTGTGTGGCTTGAGAATGGCGTGGTCCGGCAGTCAGGTGCGGCCGACAGCGTCGTGGCTCGCTACATGGCAGCCACGCTGCAGCGGGAGATTACCAGTGAAGTTCCCCCGCCTGAAGTGGATGCTGCGCCTGTTGTGGAAGGTACGCACCGGTTTGGTGATGGGCGCGCAACCATCATTGCTGCCAGCTTCAAATCCACCGCCAGCGTGTTCCTGCCCGGCGATAGGTTGACGCTAAGTGTGTCGTACCGCATTGAAAGCACGATTCCCACGCCGATCGCGGGCTTTCTGTTCCGCAACAGCAAAGGCGAGAACGTCTTCGGGACCAACACCGCCAGAGAAAACTATCCCGTTTCACCCATGCACAAGGGCGAAGCCCATATGATTGATTTCCATTGGACCGTGCCGCAAATTACGCCCGGCCACTATTCTATTTCAGTGGGTATGGCAGACGGCAACATCGAAGAATTTACCATGTGCGATTACGTGGAAGACGCAGTGAGGCTCACCGTCGGAACTCTGCCGAATGCCGGGTGTCAGGGGCGCGGCAGCTTTCGCCTGCCCTGCGCCGAAGTCGTTGTTTATCGGAATTAAGTTCCAACAACGATCCCGCCATCTACGGGAATCACCGCGCCACTAATGAACGACGCACCGTCCGACGCCAGCCATAAATAAGCATTCGCGATATCCCGCGGTTCGCCCATCCGGCCCAGTGGCGTATGCTCCCGCATACTTTGCAGCACCTTCTCCGGCATCGCCCCCACCATCTCGGTGGCAATGAAACCGGGTGTAACGGCGTTCACGCGGATCTTGTATTTGCCCAGTTCGCGGGACCAGGTCTTCGTCATCCCGATCACGCCGGCCTTGGTTGCCACGTAATTGGTTTGCCCGAAATTCCCGTAAAGGCCCACCACGCTGGAGGCATTCAGAATCACTCCGCCGCCCCCGGCGATCATCGCCGGTGCCACCGCGCGTGTGCAAATAAAAACTCCGCGCAAATTTACGGCGATTACGGAATCAAAAAACTCATCAGACATCATGCCGGTGACCGCGCCATCTTTGTACTTGATGAGTTGTGCATCGCGCAGAATCCCGGCGTTATTGACCAGAACATCAATGGTGCCCCAACGCGCCACCACGGCCGCGACCGCCGCGTTGACTGACGCCGCACTGGTGACATCCACCTTGCGGAAATCGCCCGCACCGCCGCAGGCTTCCATCTCGGCTACCAGCGTGTCTGCCGCGCCGTCATTTACATCCCAAAGCGCAACCCGGCAGCCTTCTTCGGCAAACCGCAGCGCCGTCGCGCGGCCAATCCCGGCGGCCGCGCCGGTGACCACAACAACCTTATTCGCCAGTCCGGTGTCGATCACGCTATTTATCGAAAATGACTGCGCCCGAACCGGCCAGTTCGTAAACTGTCTTGCCGCTTTTGATCGAAGCAGGGTTGAACTTCCGCCCTGTCTCTTCCGCTTCTTCCTTCGCCGCCGCCGCGGCCTGATCGCGCGTCATTTCGATCTTTTCCAGTTTGCCTTCAGCGATTGCGGTCTTGCCGACGGAATCCTTTGGGAACACAATCACGCCATCATCAACCTTGATGCGCAGCGTATGGCCGTCGGTGTCGGAGAGGCTCATCCAGCAGCCCATTGCCTGACACACTTCGGTGACAGTGGCTTTGACCTGAACAGTCTTGCCCACTAGCGGATCGGGCTTTGCATAAAGGGCCGTAAGTGTGAGTGATTCTTTCGCCGTAAGCGGCTGGCCGAGTTTCTGATCAGACGCGAAGAGAGCCGTAGTCACGAGAGCCGAAATGAGGAAGAGCTTCATGCCCTTTATTATGCCCGAATCCACTCCATCGTTTTCGCCGCCAGTTTGTCCAGCGCTTCAAGGCCCAATTCCAGATGTTCTTCCTTAGTGTCTTCAATCTTGTTATGGCTGATGCCCTTCAGCGACTGCACGAACATCATCACCGTGGGAATGCCCGCCCGCGCCACTTCCGCTGCATCGTGGAGAGGCCCTGAGGGCAACCGATGCGACTGGCCTGCCGTCTCCATCACAGCATGATCGCAATAGTCCAATAGCTGAGGGTGAAACGGCACCGGTTCAATATTCCAGATGCGCGACCATTCCACCGTGCAGCCTTCCGCAGCGGCGAATCTCGCGCTGGCCGCTTGCGCCTCCGCATACATACTGGCAAGAACTGCGGCGTCCAGATCGCGCTGATCGAGTGTCATCTCGCAGCGTCCTACCACAGCGGTAACAATCCCAGGGAATGTCTTCAAACTGCCAACCGTGCAGACGGCTTCGGGATGTTTACCTGCAATTTCGCGAATATAGAGCGCAAGTTTCGCTGCACACGCCAGCGCATCGCGCCGCATCCGCATCGGAGTGGACCCCGAGTGCGCTTCCTGCCCATGGAATGTGATGGCATGGCGCTCAACGCCCTTGGTGCCCAACACTACTCCGAGGGGCAGACCCAGGCTCTCCAGCACAGGGCCCTGTTCAATATGAAGTTCCAGGTAAGCCGCCGCGTTCTTCTGCTCCGCCCGCGCCTCGCGTACTCTATCTATCTCAATGCCGCAGCGCCGCAGCGCGTCTTCAAGCCGGATGCCGTCTCTATCTGTGCGAACCCGGTCCGCTTCGATGGATTCCGTTCCGGCAAATGCCGAAGAACCAAATAAACTCCGTCCGAAACGAGCGCCTTCCTCGTCGGCCCAGTCCACCAGACGGATGGTTACGGGCGGTTTGCCGTCATACCGTTTGGAGATACGCCGCAGGACCTCCAGACCAGACATGACGCCCAGCGCGCCATCGAGCCAACCGCCATTGGGAACCGAATCGAGGTGCCCGCCAATCAGAAGGGCTTTTTCGGATTCCCCGGCCAGCGTGACCCAACGGTTCCCTGCCGCATCCAGATGATGTTCGACCGGCAAGTCTGCGAGTTTGGTCGCATACCATTCGCGCGCTTTAAGCCAGGTATCGGTCCAGGCCACCCGTTGAGCGCCATTTTCATCGGCTGTGAGCTGGCGAAGTTCTTTCAGTTCGGCTATCACGATGTCTCAATATTAAGCCGTCGATTTCAATACGCTCTACCATTCCGTCCGTCCACCTCGGGCCAATGACAAAATCACATCATGAAGCATCCATTCTCAGCAACCGTATGGCGCGAAGGAAACTGGTTCGTCTCGCAATGCCTGGGCGTGGATGTAGCCAGTCAGGGCGAAACAGAGGACGAAGCGTTGACCAACCTGCGCGAGGCGCTGGAACTTCACTTCGAACTACCCGTCACCACACATCCGCCGGTCGTCCGTCAGAATGAGGTAGAGGTTGGGGCGGCTTAATTAAACCGCTGGCCTATCGCGAAGTTAAGAGGCGTTTCGAATCAGCCGGCCTTCGCGAAGTCAGTCAAAAAGACAGCCATGTAAAATTTGCCTGTGTTTCGGGGGGCCGCACGGATACGGCCATAGTTCCCAGGAAATCAGAGATTCCCGTGGGGACCCTTCGCAGCATCATCAACCAGGCAAATCTTGACTCTGACTCGTGGGAAGCACTCTGAAGGTAGTCCCGTCAATCCAGACCGCGAAACTGAATGATCCGTCGACGGTCGCGTTTCGACGGTCGGTTTTCCCGTTGCCCGTCCTGAGCGAACATAGCCTTACGCTCAGCCTCCGCTTTCAGGCGCAACTCCCGACTGACTTCAGTCTCCTGATAAAGCGCCTGGGCTGCCGCAGCGGGTCCTCGCAACTCACTTAGCGCCAGAACTACCACCTGAAAGTCGCCGCCTTCGGTCCTGATCTTTAACAGATCCCCAACCCGCACCTCCCGCGCCGCCTTCGCCGTCTGGCCACCCGATTCCACCCGGCCCAGTTCACAGGCATGCGAAGCTGACGGCCTGGTCTTGAAGAACCGCGCGGCCCACAACCACTTGTCAATTCGTATATGGATAAGATCCGGACGCACGCGGGGGTTCGCTCTAAAGGAACTCGTAACCCGTGGGGGATACACCAGCCGAAAAGATCTCAGTGGTACAGCCGTTCATCGCAAAAATATTGCGCACCAGTTCACAAACACTGTCAGCGCCGCGTTCATAAAACACCACCACTCCCGGTCCGGCACCACTTAGCGCACAGCCCAGCAGGCCTGGCTTTCGCAAACGCAGTATCTCTGTCAGTCCAGGCACCAGCTTGGAACGAAACGGCTGGTGCAGTCGGTCATCGAGCGCCGTAGGGAACACCGAAGCGTCACCTGTGGCCAGCGCCGCAATCAGCAGCGACGCCCGCTGAATATTGAACACGACATCCGCCGGGACATAGCAATCGGGCAGAATTGCCCGCGCTTCCTTCGTCGGCACAGCATAGTTCGGAACCACCACCGCCACTTGAAACTGGGGCGGCATTTCGATCCGTATGGAACGGGTCAAACCGCTTGGCTCCACTGCGCTGGCGACAACCGAGCCAAGCACACACGCCGCCACATTATCGGGGTGCCCTTCAAGGCGCGCGGCCTCATCCAAAATGCGCCCCCGCTTCCAGCCCAGATCCAGCAGTCTCTCGGCGATAATCACGCCAGCCGTCAGGGCCGCCGCGCTTGACCCCAAACCTTTCCCAAGAGGGATGTCATTGTGGATTGCCAGGTTGACGGGTGGCAGCGCCCTGTGCGTCCTGGCGGCAACAGCCAGCGCGGTTTGCCAGATCAGATTGTCTTCGGTTGCGGGAATCAGGTGCGCGTCGCGCCCGGTTACCTGAATGGAAAGTTTCGTACTCGCGGAAAACCGGCACTCAAGGTATACCTTGAGTGCAATACCAAGCGCGTCAAAACCAGGCCCCAGATTGGCGCTCGAACCTGGTACCCGCAGCGTGCTGACAGAGGTCAAACTGTAATTATGCACCTGCGTAATCAATAATTTCAATGAACCATTGATAAACGACGTCAAACGACGTAACGTTCTGCCGTAATATGTTGGGTTATGGGTTCGTCCCGCTATCTTTGTTCAGATCTGGTGACGCTTAAACGGGCAAGCGGACCGTGTGTGGTCAATCTGGAGGAAATCAGCGAGATGCTGGCGGTGTTTGAAGCGGAAGGCCCGTTCGACGTCCGCGAACAACTGTGCATCGAGTGCGAAGGTGCGCCGTTTCACGGTTTCGTGAGCACAGTGGAAAAGCACGAATTCGGCTGGCGAATCGAGATGGAATTGTCGCCACTCACACCCTGGAGCCCTGAACGCTTCCGTCCGCGGCACCTGCTGGATGTAACGGCTTTACCGAAGCTCGAGTAGTTCTTTTTCCTTGGTGCGGGCAGCGGAATCGAGCTTCGCCATGTAGGCGTCGGTCAGCTTCTGCATCTCTTCGTGGGCGCGGCGATCTTCGTCTTCGCTGATTGTCTTCTCTTTGGTCAGTTTTTTGACCAGATCGTTGGAATCACGGCGCACATTGCGGATGGCAACGCGATGCTCTTCCGCCACGCCAGCAAGTTTCTTCGCCAGTTCCTTGCGCCGGTCTTCGGTAAGTGGCGGAATCGGAATGCGGATCAGCTTGCCGTCATTCGACGGATTCACACCCAGATCGGCCAGACGGATAGCTTTTTCGATGGGTGCGATCTGCGAAACATCCCATGGCTGAACTGTGATCAGGCCCGGCTCGGGAACATGCAGGTTGCCCACCTGGTTGACAGGAGTGGGCGTGCCGTAATAATCCACCCGAACGTTATCGAGAAGATGCACGGAGGCGCGGCCCGTGCGAATCGTGGCCATCGCATGCTGCAGATCGGCCAGAACCTTTTCCATGCGCTGTCTGGCAGCGGCGTCAATGTCTTTAACGGTGTTCATGATATGAGAGTGCCGACGGTTTCGCCGGACACCATTCGCATTATATTGCCGGGGGTGTTGAGATTGAAAACCAGGATGGGAAGCTTGTTGTCACGGCACATGGCGATCGAGGTGGAATCCATCACACCCAGCGATTTTGTCAGCACTTCGGTGTAGGTGATGTTCTGATACATCACCGCGTCGTCATGCTTCATCGGGTCTTTGTCATAGACACCGTCCACTTTCGTGGCTTTAGCGATCACCTGCGCTCTGATTTCAAGCGCCCGCAGTGTCGCAGCCGTATCCGTGGAGAAATACGGATTGGAAGTGCCGGCGGCGAAGATTACAATTCGTTTCTTTTCCAGATGCCGGATCGCCCTTCGCCGGATGTAGGGTTCCGCTACCTGATGCATCTGAATGGCGCTCATGACTCGCGTGTGCTGGCCCATGTGCTCCAGAGCGTCTTGTAATGCCAGGGAGTTGATCACCGTCGCCAGCATACCCATATGGTCGCCGGTGACGCGATCCATGTTCTTGGCCGCCAGCGCGATGCCACGAAAAATATTGCCGCCGCCTACCACTACGCCTACTTCAACTCCCTGCTGTGCGATAGCGGAAATTTCAGCGGCGAGGCCCTTAACCCGGTCCGGATCCAGCCCAAAGGACTGAACCCCGGCCAGGGCCTCACCGCTGACTTTCAGAAGTATGCGTTCGTAGCGCGGCATGATTGTCAGTTAAGACCGTGAATTATTCGGTCTCGGCCGGCATCGGCGGCGCATCGCCTTCGCCAACCTTAAAACGGGTAAACCGCGACACGGCGATATTCTCGCCGAGCTTCGCGATCTTTGTCTTGATCAACTGGTCGATGGTGACCGTGTTTTCCTTCACGAACGGTTGCTCATAGAGGCAAACTTCTTCGTAGAACTTGGCCATGCGGCCTTCCACGATTTTGTCCACCATCTTTTCGGGTTTGCCTTCGTTCAGGGCACGAGCGCGCTGGATGTCTTTTTCCTTATCCACCGCAGCCGTCGTCACTTCTGCCTTGCGCACGAACTGGGGGTCAGATGCTGCAATGTGCATCGCGATATCCCGAACCAGTTCCTGGAAATCTTCCGTGCGGGCCACGAAATCGGATTCACAGTTGACCTCCACCAGCACGCCAAGCTGCGCGCCCGCGTGGATGTAAGTACCGATAACGCCCTGCGCCGTGGCGCGTGAAGCTTTCTTGCCAGCCGAAGCAATGCCGCGCTTGCGCAGGACAACTTCCGCTTCACTCAGATCGCCGCCAGCTTCCGTGAGTGCTTTCTTACACTCCATCATGCCAGCTCCGGTACGTTCCCGGAGCTGTTTTACCAAACCTGCTGTAATTTCCGCCATTAAACCTGACTCGCCTCCGCCACCGGGGCAGCCTCGGCAGTCTCCGACGCCGGACCCTTGCGGCTCGAAGTGTTCGTATCGTCAAGGCTCATGCTTTCCTGCATCAGCTGCTCGGCGTATTTCGGATCCACATACTGCGAATATTCTTCAGTGATTTCTTCTACCGTCGTGTCATCGGTGATGACTTTTTCAGTGGAGAAATCATGTTCCGTCGCCAGCGCGCGGCCTTCGATTACCGAATCCGCAATCTTGCTGGTGAACAGGCGAATGGCGCGCAAAGCGTCGTCATTGCCGGGGATGACCCAGTCCACTTCATCCGGATCGCAATTGGTGTCGACAATGGCGACAACCGGAATTCCGAGACGGCGTGCTTCCTTCACAGCAATCGCTTCCTTGTTGGAATCGATTACAAAAATGACATCCGGCAGGCCGGGCATGTCTTTGATGCCGGCGAGGTTCTGATCGAGGTGCTTGCGATCACGCTCCAGCCGGACAATTTCCTTTTTGGGACGTCCGCCGTAAGAGCCTTCAGCGGCCATCGCTTCCAGTTCCTTGAGGCGCTTGATCGACTTCTGCACTGTCAGCATGTTGGTGAGCAATCCGCCCAGCCAGCGCTGATTCACATAGAACATCTGGCAGCGGTTCGCTTCTTCAGCAATCGCTTCCTGTGCCTGGCGCTTGGTACCGACGAAGAGGACCGTCTTGCCCTGCGCGGCCATTTCCACCACATAACGCGCCGCGTCTTTGAAGAGCTTCAGCGTTTTTTGCAGATCGATAATGTAAATACCGTTTCGTTCGCCAAAGATGTATTCTTTCATCTTTGGATTCCAGCGCTTGGTCTGGTGCCCGAAGTGAACGCCTGCTTCGAGCAATTCTTTCATTGAAATCTGAGGCAATTTAAACTCCCTGAATTTGTAACTGCCCTCCCGGAATGCGCGATCCAGCGAGATTTGCGCACGGCGGAAAAACAGTATCTAACAAGAAATCGGGGCGCCAGCCGCTGTAATGCCGCGCGGGCGCCCCGTCCACATGAAACAAAAAACTATCGCTTGGAGAACTGGAACCGGGCGCGTGCGCCCTTCTGGCCGTACTTCTTGCGTTCGTGCTCTC
Organism: Terriglobia bacterium; assembly: GCA_025363475.1. Lineage (GTDB taxonomy): Bacteria > Acidobacteriota > Terriglobia > Bryobacterales > Bryobacteraceae > BOG-234. The sequence continues at coordinate 926 of JANYDS010000034.1, read as the reverse complement.
TCGGATCGCGAGTCAAAAGACCGGCTTTCTTCAGCGGTCCGCGCAACTCAGCGTTGAATTGCACCAGAGCGCGTGCGATACCCAGCTTGATTGCTCCGGCCTGACCGGCGATGCCGCCGCCATTGGCAAGAATGAGAATGTCAAAACGACCATCCATCATCTCCACCGTCTGCAGGGGGACTCGCACAGGCTGACGTCCCGCTTCGGTCGGAAAGTAATTTTCCAGCGTGCGTCCGTTTACCGTAATCTTGCCGGTGCCGCCCGGCCGCAGGAATACACGGGCGATACCGCGTTTGCGGCGTCCGGTTCCCAGATACTGTTCAATCTTTCTTAAGGCCAACTGAAATACCTTCCTTAATTAACTGCCGCGGGGGCATTGACTGAGCGGCGAACAACCAGAGGTTCCGGTCGCTGCGCTTCATGGGGGTGCTTGTCGCCCGCGTAAACCTTAAGCTTGCGATACATCTGCTTGCCCAGTTTGGTCTTCGGCAGCATGCCCGAAATTGCTTCTTCGATCATTCGTGTCGGACGAACGGCCCGAACTTTCTGCGCACCGGTTTCAATAAGACCGCCAGGATAACCGGTAAAATGCCGGTAAACCTTTTGCGTGTCTTTCTTTCCGGTGAGCTTCACCTTCGCCGCATTCAGGACGATTACATGGTCGCCCGTATCGAGAAACGGGGTCCAGATCGGTTTATGTTTACCCATGAGAAGCTTCGCAGCATGGCTGGCAAGCTTTCCCAGGATCACATCGTTGGCATCGATTACGTGCCATTTTCTTTCAATCCCCGGTTTAGACGGGAAGACGGTACTCATTGAACACACCACTCCGTATGATTACAAATAGCTCAAACCAGCGTATCGCAGGCGGCCGGTTAAGTCAATCCGGCCGACATTCTGGTCAACGTTCGCCGGGAGGGTTCTCG
>JANYDS010000092.1 GCA_025363475.1 Terriglobia bacterium | reverse complement strand
TTCGGAGACCGGGAACAGCGGCTACTCTCTGCCGGACTGAACCCTCATTCCACTCGCGCTCCGTCAGCAGGCTCATCGTTGCTCACTTTCAAGGGGATGTCCCTCCGATGGCACTTCTTCCATTGACTCCTGCGGCCCGGCCAACTCGGCTTCAATCTCTTCGATGGTGGGGAGCCTACCCTTCAACTGCTCCGGCAGCTTTTCAAGATGCCTGAACTCGGCATGTTTGAACAAAGCAACACCAAGCGGCTTCCCAACACCGCGAAGGGCGTACTCTGCCACGATCCCGTTCTTCGTTTTGCACAGAATCAGACCGATACTCGGCTTATCTTCAGGGTGGCAGAGCATGTCGTCCACGGCAGACAGATAAAAGTTCATCTTGCCTGCATACTCCGGCTTGAACGCCCCCATCTTCAGATCGATCACCACGAAACATCTCAGCTTCAGATGGTAGAAGAGCAGATCGAGCCTGAAATCCTCGCCTCCAACCTCCAGTGGAGCCTGGCTGCCGACGAAAGCAAATCCCACGCCCAGCTCAATCAGGAACTGACGCAGGTGTGCCAGGAGTTCCCGTTCCAGGTCCCGCTCCTGCGCCTCTTTCGTGAGAGTCAAGAAATCGAAGTTGTACGGATCTTTGATATCTTTGATAATTTGTTGGGCGAGATCTGATTGTGGGGCCGGAAGCGTCGCCTGAAAATTGGTGGTCTTTCTCCAGGAGCGTAAGGTTGTGGTGCCAGGTAATTTTTGCAAGTGGCACTTGCAAAATTGCGCCGTCTGGCCAAGCCTCCGCGAAAGCCTTCATATAGCCGAGGTTACGGGCCGAGAGCCCCTGCATGTCCGGGAATTCTGAACGGAGATCCTTCGCCAGCCGATCAATGACACGAGTGCCCCAGCCGTCTTTGCTCTGGCGGCTCAGAATTTCCTTCCCAATACCCCAATAGAGCAGCACAAGCTCCCGGTTGACCGAGAGCGCGGCACGAACCTGGGCTGTCTCGATCTGGCTTTTCAGCCGTGCCAGCAGATGTACTGCCGGCGCGTTTCATCATTCTCGACCAGCGCCGCCACCGCGTCATCCTTCAGCCGCTAACGCACCTAACGTTCACGCAGCATCAAGCGCCAAATATAAATGAGCACCCGCCGCCAGCAGCGCCCGCTCAATATTCGCAAGCCGCGTCGCATGATCCGGATCCAGCATTCTCCGCACCACCGTCTCCCGGACGCCCAGTCGGCGGGCCAGTTCGCTGTTGTTGATCTTCATCCTTTGCATCGTCTGATAGAGAGCCACTTTGGGAGCAATCCAGAGCGGCACAGCTACCAGCCTCTGCCCCCGCACGGGCCGTTTCGGCTGAGGCAGTTCACGCCGACCCGACACCGCCGACGCAAGCCACGATCCCAGACAGTCCGCAGCTTCCCGTTCCGCCTCTTCCAGCGTGGAACCGCCAGTCAGTGCCCCCTCAAGCCCCGGGAAACGGACGATCCAGTCTCCATCAGCACCCCGAACAAAATCGGCGGGATATCGCATATCATTAGCCATCTGCAGATCCTCTTTCCTGATTCCAATTTGCTCGCACATCGCGGCCAGGAGTCCTTTACCGATCTCTTTCTTCAGGTCTTTGGGCGTAGTGGAATTTCCTGCAGGCTGAGCATTCCGTGGCTGCCTTTGCCATGGGCTTTCTCCCAGACACACCCAACGTTCTGCTTCCAGGCCAGTCTTTCCACTTTGCGTTTGAACTCGGAACCTTTCACTGATTTACGTATCGCACAGAAGTGTGCGCATCGCAAGCCCCGCCGTATCCCGTTCGTGGTGGCTCCAGGTCAACGGCGTCACGGATTCACACGGATATTGGCACGGATGTTTTCCGTCGCACACCCACAAACACTCTTCCCACGTCCCGCATACCCTTATTCTGAAGTGGGGGCCCGCCATGATTCGTGATGCCGGTTAGATCTCCAGCGCGCTTTCCAGGCGCCGCTGTACCTCGTCGCACAGCCTGGTCGCAATCGCCAGTGCTTCCACCGCCTCTGCACTATCGGGTTCGTAGGGCGCATCCGGATACCGGAACGCTGCCGCATAATCCGTCAATCCCTCAGCCTCCCGCAGAATCGCTTCAAGCGTGCGATCTGCACCGGAGCACTGCGAACCCAGATCCGCCAGATTATGCGTCTTCCGAAAAGCGATTTGACGAAACGTCAGGAACCCTTTGAGCGCTTTTTCAGCGGCTTGCTGGCTGTGAAAGACCGAACGGGACGCTTCTACCCCGATCAGTGCCTGCGCGGAGATTCGGTCCCTGGCTGCCTGTTCGAGCCATTTACCCGCCTCTTTACGCAGCAATTCGCCCGGCGTCATAAAGCAACCTCCCTTCGCGCACAATCGTGGCAGGCAGTGATGCCACAACGTGAGCCGCCCGCGCGTCAAAATCGGCAAAAGGCAATCGAACCACATCCACGGGCGTATGCAGACCACGGAAGCGCCCGTGAATGCTCCGGTCGCGGTAAAGACTCTCGGGAGCGCCGTCGGGCAGAACAACGCAGAAATCAAGATCGCTGTCCGGCCCCGATTCTCCACGCGCTTCCGACCCGAAAAGATAGACACGCGCCGGCTGATAGAACTCGATCAGCCGGCGCGTGATCTCTTTGATCGTGTCTTCTTTAGTCATGACCTGTCCCATTATCTTTCAACTCGAATAAGCCTGACCGGATGACGTCCGCCGGCACCTGCGACGCACGCGCCCTCATCCCCCATAAACACTACGTTCAGGCCCCGCATACCCCTCATAGAAATGCTGATAAACCACATCGCATTTCTGCGCATACAACCCCTTGTCATAAACCCGCGGCAGAGTATCCAAAACCTCCTCCACCACCAGCCGAACCCCCGCCCGCGTAGTCTGCTGCTTCCGCCAGTCCAGCACCAGCTTCTCCTGCTTCACCTTCGCCAGCAGCACCCGCGCGACTTTCTTAACCTCCCCCATCTCGCCCTTCGACATCTCAATCACCGGCTTAGTCAGCAAATCGAAAATCACCAGTTCCTCTTCCGACAGCTGCTCCCCAATCCCCCGCTTCTCCTCCGCATTCAACTTCTTCGCAAAAGCCATCAGCTTCGCAAAGTAAATCTCCACATTTGACGACCCCGCATTGTACTCATCAATCATCTTCTGGAATTCCTCCAGAAAATCCATCCGCGTCCGGTTCAACTTAACCATCCGCGCCACCTTCATCGCCAGCGAAGCCCGCAGCTTCTGCGCCTCCACGCTCTTCCGGCCCTTATCGAAATCATGCTCCGGAGGATTGAGGTAAAGCCCCACGATCACTTCCAGCTTTGCAGCAAACTGGGTATCGTTGCTGACCTTGAAAGTCTTCACCAGATGAGGCTTCAGACCCTTGGCATGCCATATGCGCCGTACCGTGGTTTCACTCACGCCCGTCGAAGCCGCCATCGTCCGCGTACTCCAGTGCGTGGCATTGAACGGCTTCTCCTGTGTTGTCTTGTGAATCACTTCCGCAGTGCGCTCCTCGGTAATCGTGCGCGGTCTGCCCGGGCGGGTGGCGTCTTTTCCAAGTGCCTCAAGTCCACCGTCGAGATAACGGTTGCGCCAACGTGCGGCCTTCTCCGGCGTGATCCCCAGTTCAGAGGCGATCTGCTGATCCTGAAGACCCACTGCGGCTCGAAGCACGATCCGCGCCCGCTCCACCAGACGCGCTGGAAGCGAACGCCCCCGAGCTATCTGCTCCAGCCTTCCCCGTTCCTCTTTATCCAGGACCACCGTCCGAGCAACACGCATCTGAAATCGTCCCTCTATTGTAGAGACGATAGCCCGGTTATATTCGTTACTATTTACGGCGCACTACACTAGCTCAATTTCAGAGTCCAGAGTGCG
>JANYDS010000059.1 GCA_025363475.1 Terriglobia bacterium | reverse complement strand
CCTGATACACTCCGCCGCGTCCGCTTTGTCGATCCGGAAACAAACCGCCGGTTTATTTTCTTAACCAATAATTTCGAGTTGCCAGCCCTCACCATCGCGCAGCTTTATAAGTCCCGGTGGCGCATCGAACTCTTCTTCAAGTGGATCAAACAACACCTCCGGATCAAGGCCTTTTATGGCTACAGCGAGAATGCCGTCAAAACCCAGATATGGATAGCCGTGGCCTCTTACGTATTAATCGCCATCCTCAAGAAGCGCCTGCTCCTTGAGGCGTCGCTCCATGAAATCCTACAGGTACTCAGCCTCAACCTCTTCGAGAAAACGCCCATTTTACGGGCCTGCGGCGAGGTTCGCCCCACGAAAAATCAGAGGTATTTTTCAATCAACTGAGCCTGCTCGACTTATAGCCGGACACCAGTGGTACATTTAATAGTTCTAAATGGTTGTAAATAATGGGATGCCCTCATTAAACTGGGAATGAAACTATATGTCTGAGGCAGTGTGTGCCGGCGGTTTAAGCGTACTGGTAATGGACGGGAGTGCACCCGTGCTTGCTCTCATCTCGCGCATCCTTGAAGGCAACGGAATTCGCGCCCTGCTGGCTCGGGATGCGGCGGAAGCGCTGGCAATTGCCAATCGGGATTTTCTGTCCCTTGATTTATTGCTGGTAGGTGGGGACGGGGTCAACTCGTGGGCGCTGGACGCGGTAGCGGCAATCCGGAACGTGCGACCGGAGGTGCGGGTACTGGGCATGTCGGCTGTCGAAGAAGACGGCGTAATTCAGCTTTCTCTGCATGGTGCTGACCGGAACGCCGGTCTTGCCGAGTCGATTCGAGCGGTTTGCGGGGCGCAGAGTGACGGCAATAAAACCAGGACAGCAGGACATCAGTTATCCTGAAATGGCTTGATAACAGTCCGTAATACCGGCACAGCGATTTTGGTGGCAATAATATTGCTTGCCACGCGAGCACGTGCCCAGGATGCGGAAGAGGCATGGAAGGGACTTTTCATGCAGGCGCTGAATTATCACAGCTCCAAAGATTATCTTAAGGCCGAACAGACGTTTGCGCTGGCGGTGCATGAGGCGGAGAGGTTTGGCCCGATGGACGCGCGGGTGGGTACATCGCTCAACAGCCTCGGTCTGGCCTATCGGGACGAAAAGAAGTATGGCGACGCTGAGTCTGCGTACAAGAAGGCGCTGGTCATTCTTGAAAAAGCTTACGGCCCGGAAAGTATTGACGCCGGTAATGTGAATTTCAATATTGCCGCGGTTCTTTTCGATCAGGGGCATGAGACTCTGGCGCTGCCGTATCTTCAGAAAACTCTGGGCATTTACCAGACCATGCTGGGCGGAACCAGTTTGAAGACGGCGGCTGTACTCTGCATGATCGGGGACGCATATCGGACGCAGAAGAGTTACCGGGAGGCGGAGGGTCCGCTAAAATCATGTGCCGATATTCGTGAGTCGGATGGTGGTATGCAAAACCCGGAACTGGCGAACGCGCTACACAGTTTGGCACTGGTTTATCAGGGGCAGGGTAAGTATCCGCAGGCGGAACCCCGGTTCCGGCTGGCGGAAAAAATCCGCGAGAGCACGCAGGGGATTATGAGCCCGGCGCTGGCGCAGACGATGGAAGACCATGCGGTGCTGCTCCGGCAGATGGGCCGCGAGAAAGATGCCGCGCGGCTGACGGCGATGGCTGCTGCGATCAGGCGTCGGGAAAAAAAGTAGAGGGTTTAGCGACAGACGAACTGTCTGAGCTCTTCCGCCAGACCGGGCGTACAGATCACGTAATTGCCACCGTAGATGGTATCGACACCCTTGAAATCAAAGGTGACGCAGCCCGCTTCTTCCGCAATAATCTTGACGGGGGCCAGATCCCAAGGGGCGGCCTGCGCTTCAATCCAGGCGTCAGCGCGACCGCTGGCCACCATCATGGAATCGAGACAACCACCCATGCTGCGGACGGTCCAGTAACCGGCCAGATAGTCCACCAGTTTGCTGCTAAACGGATAGCGGTACATGTAGCTGAGGCCGTTACAGCAGAGCATCGCTTCCGATTTTTTATTGATCGTGGAGCAGCGGATGCGGGTGCCGTCACGGTAGGCACCTTCGCCTTTGGCGGCGGAATACATTTCGCCGGTGGCGGGAAAGTAGGTGAAGCCGGCGGTCATGATGCCGTTTTCTTCGAGGCCGATCAGAACGGTCCACGCGCGGGTGCCGCGGATAAAATCGCGGGTTCCATCGATGGGATCGATGATCCAGCGGCGACCGTTTTTCGATTCGCGGCAGGCACCTTCCTCGCCAAGCAGGCCGTCGTCCGGGAAGGCGCTGGTGAGTTCTTCGACAATGAGCTTTTCGCAGGCGCGGTCGGCTATGGTGACGGGAGATTCATCGGATTTGGATTCGATTCCGATGTTGCCTTCACGGATCTTGAGGGCTAGATCGCCAGCTTTGCGGGCGATTGCCGATCCAATGGTTAGTTCGTTTTGGTAGGACATTCCTCAGTTCCAGACTAGCAGTGGGCTCCCGCCGTCTATTTAATTTCGAGGTGTCGGGCTGCGGAGAAGCGCACGGGTTAAAATATGGCAAATGGAAAACTTCCGCGATTTTGAGGCTGGTCCCGATCCGTTTGGCCGTACCTGGCAGGCGCACTTCAAATATCTGCAGACCGCGATTTCGATCCGCCACAGCGATTCGATTGATGTTTGTTTTGTGCTGACAAGCGGTGAGGAACGGCTGGAACGGACGGTTGTCATCAAGGACGCGGACTTGCGCGATTACGCGGCGCGGACGGGCCGGCCGGTGGGCGATCCGTGGTGTTCGCGGCTTGCGATGTGCAAGGTGAAGCAGGCGATTGAGAATGCGGAAGGTTTAGACCGGGATCTTTTGCCAATAACTGCGCGCGAGATTGAAGAGCTGGATGGCGGGATTAAGAAGTGGGAAGATGCCTGGGTTAAGGGGCACGCTGCTTAGGGGTTCGATTTTCCAGCGTCTGGTCGGTGCCCAAATATTTTGTGCTGCCAGACTGTTCCATTAAGCGATCAGGTTGCTTGCAAGCCAGCGTTTCATCGCTGGGTCGAGGTGGTGCTCGAAAAAAAATTCGAAGGTGATGACGTTCATAGCGGCAGTATAGTCTGGCCGACTTTGCTTCACCCTTTTCGGCACGACCAAAATAATCCTCGAATCCAAAATTTCCTGTAAGTCTCGCGCGGCAATTCCTTCATCGATTGTTGCGAGAAAGAACCCCAGGCCGGGTGCTCCTTCGGTGACTATCTGCCGCCATCGTTCTCGCAGGGTGCGTTTGACAGTGAAAACTACGCAATCCATAGGGTTGTTCCTATAGTGTTCCACCGAAGGGATAACAAAATCTGGCTGTCCATCAATAACGGCTTGTGCCGTAAAGGGGTACCCCAGAAACCCCAGAACTACAAATAATTCCCGGATTAGCAATTCAAATGTCCTCCCCGCGCGCGGCCGCCGGCCCTGGGTTAACCCCAGATAGAACTTGTCCAGCACGCTGAATCTTGCTGCAACACTCCACAAAGTTTGGGCGGCGTCGCCATCTGGATCGACCAGTGGCGTGAAGACACTGATAATCGCGGCGCTACCGCTTCGCTTTCCGCAGTGAGGTATTCCTGATACCCGGTCGTCTATCGCGCTGACGATGGCCCTCGCAGAGATTTGGCTTCCTGAAGGTATGGCTTTGCCGAATGATTTATTAAAGGTTCAGGAGCACTGCTTCATCGCTCACTGAAGTCATGAAGCACGGCTTACCATCGTCGGCATTTGTTCCTCCAGCCACAGTGGCAACTGCGTCCCGCTGGCTCCGCTAACCCCCAGCAGGTGCGGAATCATATGTTGCGCGACCCTCTCGATCAAAGGTACGACTACGGCATTGCCGAATTGTCTGTACGCCTGTGTATCAGATACCGGTATCTTAAATGGTGCTCTTCCTGGCCCATCAAAGCCCATCAGCCGCGCACACTCCCTTGGTGTCAATCGCCGGGGGCGCACCGGGTGCTGGATGAGAATCTCGGACCCGTCCTTGTGATAGCGCGCTGACAGCGTCCGGGCCGAATTATCCGGGCCGACCAGTCCGAACCCGAAACCATGGCCTAGAGCGCGGTGTTTTTCCGCGTAGTTCTGCAAATATTTCCATAGATGCTCAGTCAGCACGTACTTCGGTGCCACCGCTGCTTTCGGGCCTTCGGTGAACGGCGCTTCTGCCTCCTCCGAGCCATCTTCCGGATGCAGAATGGTTCGGAGTTTCGGCCCCATGTCCGCCGACGGAATATTCAACGTCTCAAAATTGAATTCCGTATGGTCCCGGAACCCAACCAGGAAGATCCGTTGTCGATGTTGGGGCACCAGTCCCTGCGCATTCATGATGCGGAACTGTACCCTGTAGCCGAGTTCCATGGTCAGGGTGCGCAGAATTACATCGAAGGTCCGCCCACCATCGTGGCTCCGCAGATTTTTGACATTTTCCAGCAGGAACGCGGCTGGCCGCTGCCGCTCAATGATGCGTGCGACATCGAAGAAAAGCGTACCTTGTGCTTCGTCCCGGAAGCCGTGTGGCCGCCCTAGCGCGTTCTTCTTCGATACACCCGCGATTGAGAACGGCTGGCATGGAAACCCAGCCAGCAACAAGTCGTGTGCGGGCACCAGTTCTTCGTCGACCCTGGTGATGTCGCCCGCAATCTCGTGTTCATCCGCAGGGAAATTCGCACGGTATGTCCGCTGCGAATTCAAATCACGTTCGCAAGTGAAGACGCACTTTCCTCCCAGGCCTTCGAACCCCATCCGCAAGCCGCCGATGCCCGCAAACAAATCTACAAATGTGAATAAAGGGCGTTTCTCCCTTTCTGCGAGGTCCCGAGCAGCTACGAGTTGAGTCAGATATTCCACAACTGCCTTGCGGATTGCGATTTCGCCGGATTCCCAACGGTAGATCGTGCGTACGGCATACCCCGTTTGGGCGGCTAGTTCCTCGCGCGAAAGGCCAGCTCGTTCGCGCATCAACGTTAAATCGATTGACGCAGACATGGATCTGGGAGTAATTGTGACACAGCGGCGGGTTTTGCCATAGCAGCAAATTCGTCGGTGCTATTTTCGATTCGGTTTTTCGAAATGCTGGTAATCCTGGCGGTCTTTCCAGCGTCCGCCCCATGTCCAGCCGGCTGCTTCGAATATTTTGACTGCAAAGCCATCGTTGAGGATTGAGCCGGGGAACTCATTGGTGCGGTTGAGGTAGGCGCTGCCTCCTGCCGGGAGCACTTTATCGCCCTTCACATAGGGATTGGTGAGCGGGTTGATATCGATGGCGCGGCCCCAGCTGTGATTGGAAAACACTCCGGGCCTGCCCGTTGTGTCGCGGCAGTTGAACGCTGAAGTATTGTTGGCTGCCATCGAGGCATCGTCATCCCCTCCGTAGATTTCAATGGGCGACATCTTCTCAATGCGAAAACCATGCTGGTACAACTGACGGAACAAGCCCAGAGTCTCGGCTGCGATCTCTTTGTGGACGATCAGGAGTCCGGTTTGCGGTTTGGCGTTGAAGTCTAGCCACGTAAGGGTGAGTTCACGCAAGTCCCGCAGGCTCACGGGACAGCCTTCGTGCCAGGTGGTGCCGCGCATTTTTGCTGCGGTTGCGGACGGAATGGGATCGGCGCGGAACAGTGCGGGTTTGGATGCGCCACAAGCCGCGGACGCATACAGCAGGTAACAGGCGAGGGCTGCTGATTTCATCTGGTTTTGATTCTAATAGAGCCTCTGGGAAATAGCCAGGATTCAGGAGTTTTTCAGAAACGCCGCGCACAATCAGGACGGAGGTGTTTTTCATGAAACGTGTATTTATTTTTCCGGTCGCAGTGGCACTCAGTGTCTGTTCGATGGCTGTGGCGAAATCCCTGGATTTGAAGTCATTGCCGCAGGCAGTGCAGACCACTGTGCAGAGTCAGCTTCAGGGCGCGGAAATCAAGAACATCTCAAAGGAAACCGAGAACGGCGTTACTCAATATGAAATCGAGACGATGCTGAACGGCAAGCACCGGGACTTCAACGTCGACACCAAAGGCCCCCTGGTTGTAGTGGAAGAGGAAGTTCCACTCGACAGCCTGCCCGCGGCGGCGATTGCGGCGATCCGAAAAAAAGTGGGAGCGGGCAAACCAGGCATGGTTGAAGCCGTGAAAAAGGGTGACATGAAATCGGGCAGCGAGACCGTGTATGAGGCTGCCTATACAACGGTCGGTGGCAAGAAACAGGTGTTCTACGTAAAAGCCGACGGTACCGCGACCAAAGAATAGAGTTTCGAACCATTGGCAGGTCACGTGCGAGAACGAAGCGCATGAACCATACCAGTACAGAAAGCCATACCTACCCCGAGGTTTCAAAGCGGGCAAAGGGGGGCGGGCCCGGTTCGGCTGGCCAGTCCGGCGATACGCAGGGGTTGTCAGACCTTGAGGAATCGAACTCTGAGAGCATTGAGGAATTGCTCGAAGAGGGGCAGTCATTCGAAGCCGAAGCCATTATGGGTGTGGAAAACGCGGCTGACCCGGATGTAGCTGAGGTGCATACGAAGCAGGTTCGCGAGGATGACGTGCCGGAAGAATATCTGGACGAATCGCCCCGCTAGAATGACAGCAGTTCTTTGATGAGATCCTCACGCCGATTGCTGTTCGCGCTGCTGTGTCTTTCCCTGACAGGATGGGGCGCCGACTGGAAATCGCAAAAGCCTCAAGGCTTTGTAAGTGATTTCGCGGGAGTGGTTGACCAGGCAAGCAAAGCTGCGCTGGAATCCTATGCCGCCCGTGTTCAACAGGCGACTGGCGCTCAACTGGCGTTTGTTACCGAAAAAACGCTGGACGGCGAACCGATTGAGGACGTGGCGAATGACCTGTTCCGGGCTTGGGGAATTGGTCGCAAGGGCCATGACGATGGTGCGCTGGTGCTGCTTTCGGTGGCAGAGCGCAAGTCCCGTCTGGAAGTGGGTGGCGGCTTGGGCGAAGCGGTTCCGGATGGAATGGCCGGCCTGCTGCTGGACGATATGCGTCCGGCGCTGCGGCAAAATCTCTATGGCCCGGCGTTGCTGGCGGCAGCGGAACGGCTGGGTTCAACCATTGCGAAGTCAAAAGGCGTAAAGCTGGAACCACCTGCCGCGCAGTACCGCGTGCCGGTGGAAACACAGGATTCCATTCCGTGGGCACTGATTCTGATCGGCGCTTTTGTTCTGCTTTTGATCCTGCGCGGCGGTGGTGGCGGTTTCTGGACGGGTATGTTGCTGAGTTCGCTGTTCAATGCGGCGCTGGGAGGACGGCGGAACGGCCGTGACGGCGGTGGCTTCGGAGGTTTTGATTCCGGCGGATTAGGAGGCGGTTTTGGCGGCTTTGGGGGTGGTAGTTCCGGTGGTGGTGGGGCGTCCAGTGGCTGGTAGAGAGATTTGACGGATAGAATGGCAACGGTGAAGGTTCTCGATCAACTTGTCGAAAAACTGGGTAAGGCTTTCGGGCCGGACCTGGTCTCAGTTGTGCTACACGGCTCCGCTGTGGCTGGTGATCATCATGCCGCGTTTTCTGATCTCAATGTTTTATGTGTTCTGCGGCAGATTACTTCCGCGCAACTGGCGACTGCGGAGACGGTTTGTGTATGGTGGCGCGGGCAGGGAAATCCTTCACCGCTTTTGCTGACTGAGGACGAAGTGCGGACATCGGCGGATTCTTTCGCCATCGAATTTCACGATATTCGGAAGCACCACCGCATTCTTTTTGGAGCAGATGTCGTCTCGGATCTGGAGATTCCCGACCGGTTTTACCGGGCGCAGGTGGAGCACGACTTGCGCGCAAAATTGATTCGGCTGCGCCAAAAGGCGACGGGTTTGGTGTCTGATAAAGCGGCGTTACGCGCACTGCTGGTCGATTCGGTCTCCACCTTTTGCATTCTGTTTCGGCATGCACTGGCCCTGAGCGGCGATGAGGGGCCAGCCTTGCGGCGTGATGTAATCGAACGTGCTCATCTGCGTTTTGGCATTGATCCTGAGCCATTTCGCAAACTGCTCGATCTTCGGGAGGGGCGGGTGAAAGCCAAAGATACGGACCCCGGCTCACTGTTCGACGGATACATGAAAGAAATTGGCAAAGTGATTGCAGCAGTTGATGTTATGAAACGGGAGAGTCCTCAATGAAGACCGGAATCATTCTGTTGATTGTGCTGGGTGTGGCGGTGGTCTGTGGGTCGGTATTTGTTAGTCAGCGCAATAAACTAGCGGCTGGACGGGAAGCGATTCACGCGCAATGGAGCCAGGTTGATGCGGATTTGCAGCGCCGCGCCGATCTGGTTCCGAACCTGGTTGAAACCGTGAAGGGCTACGCCAAAGAAGAGACGGGCGTGATGGGGGCGGTGGCGAGTGCGCGCGCCGCGATGGCGGGTGCCGCAACGCCGCAGCAGAAGATTGATGCCAACAATGAATTGACCGGGGCGCTGGGACGGTTGCTGGTGGTGGTTGAGAATTATCCGGCGCTGCGGGCTTCTGAGAATTTCCGGCAACTGCAATTCGAACTGGCGGGGACGGAAAACCGCATTTTACAGTCGCGTCGCCGCTATAACGATGCGGTTAAGGATTACAACGTGGCGCTCTCGCAGTTTCCGGCCAATGTGGTGGGTTCGATCTCAGGATTTCAGCGTGAGGATGCGTATTTCAAGACGGATGCGCTGGGTCGGGCTGTGCCAAAAGTTCAGTTTTAAATTTCCTCTTCCTCTTCTTCGGCTTCTTCGGGGAAATCTTCGAGGAGTTCGGGTTTGGCCGCGTGTTGTTTGAGAGCGGTAAGGACGGGTCCGGAAGCGAATCCAGCGCGGCGCAGGCGTCGGTAGGCCGCGGCTAGTTTGCGCTGGTCGTCAAGGCCGCTGCCGGTTAATGCGGAGGGCATGCGGCGCTCGATATAGGTTTCGATCATTGCGGCTTCACTGCGGCCTTCGAGCGCGTGGTCGACGGCCTGAAGGGCGAGTTCGGCGCTGATACGCTGTTTGTGCAAATCCGTCAAGACGCGCATTCGCCCGAAACTGTCGTTCTCGACGCGCAGGGCTGCGTAGCTTTCTGCAAAGCGGTCGTCATTGAGATATTTCAGTTCCTCCAGACGGGCGATGGCCGGGTCGACATCGGCGGCGCAGGCAGCTCTCAGGCGCAGTTTGGCCCTCAGATTGCCGCTGGAATAGGCGCGGGCACTGAGGCAGGTAACGGCATAAGCCAGGAGTTCTGCGGCGGCTAACTTTCGTGGTCGTTTAGGTGCAGGCATTGCAGGTCAATCAGTCTATGGAGACACAGTATACTGTGAAGAGATCAGCGGTGGGATATTTACCGGTGAACTATAGAAAGCGGGAGCGGGAAATGAACAGAGACGGACTGGCAAATTTTGTTCTCGGACTCGGAATCGGCGTAGGGTTGGGTATGTTGTTCGCGCCGAAATCCGGCGAAGAAACCCGGGAAATTCTGAAGGCCAAGGCGGATGAGGGCAAGGATTTCCTGAAGAAACAGGCATCCGAGTTTCGTGATACCGCCGGTGACATAGTGGACAAAGGCAAAGAAGCCCTGGGCCGTCAAAAAGACGTTCTGGCGGATGCGATTGATGCGGGCAAACAGGCGTATCGGGATAAAGTAGAAAACATTCCCGCCTAGCCTGGCTGACAGTTCCACAGGAGATTTAACGCACCATGCCGGACGACACATTTCGCTGGGTAATCACGGGGGGAGTCTTAATTTCCACCCTGTGCATCCTGATCATGGCTGCAACTGTGGTGATTCTTTATCGCGTACTTGCGAAAGTGCAGTCGCGGGTGGATGGTATCGCCACACAGGTTGAGCCGATTATTGACACCGTCCGCAGAATCACGGATGAGAGCGCACCACGGATCTCGCTGATTACGGCCAGCGTGGTGGAAATTGCTGATAACGCGAAAGATGTCGCCGTCAACGCCAAAGACGTTTCGGAAGTCGCGAAGGATCAGGTGCATCGGTTTGCCGAAGTGGGCAGGGACATCGCAGATCGTTCCAGGGCCCAGATTGCGCGGGTGGATGCGGCGGTGGATGGAACAGTGGAGAAGGTCCAGCTTGCCGCCGAGAACGTGAAGTTTGCGGCGATGAAACCGGTTCATGAGGCGAGTGCGATTATGGCTGGGGTGAAGGCTGCGGTAGCCAGTTACCATCATGGTCGGCGTCCGCCGATTGATCACATTACCCAGGACGAAGAGATGTTTATCTGACGGTGTGGCTGGAATAGTGTTGTGGCAATAAAAAAGGACGCCCCGGTCAGGGACGTCCTTTTTTGCATTTCGGTAGTGCTGATTTATTAGGAAGCGACTTTTTCGATCTTGCCGTTGCGGATGCAGGAAGTGCAGGCACGCACGCGGCGGCTGGCACCGGAGATCATCGCCCGTACTTTCTGGAGATTCACATTCCAGCGGCGGTTGGTGACGTTATGAGCGTGACTGACCTTGTGACCAAACTGCGGACCTTTGCCGCAAACTTCGCAAACTCTTGACATGTTAGGGGAAACTCCTGATTTCTCTTCCGTTCAGCACAGGTATTAGCCGAACACAAACCTCAATCTTAGCAGAAGTGGTACGGTGGCGCAAATTTGGATTCAGGCCGGAGGTAAATCATTTCGCGGGCTTCACGGCCACGGCGTCAATCTCAACCAGCGCTCCGCCGCCAACAAGGCCCACGATCTGCACAGTTGTTCGCGCGGGTTTATTCGGCTGTGCCGCCGTGCCGAAAAACTGAGTGAAGCCGGCGTTCATTCCCGAAAAATCCATCTTGCCCGCATTCGCCGGGTCTGCCACCAGATACACGTGCATCATGACCACGTCGCCCATCGTCAGCCCCTGCTCTTTCAGCGTCGTTTCGATTTTGCCGAGCACGCTGACAGCCTGCGCCTTTGTATCGCCGTAGACGGCTGGAGTGCCTTTGGCGCGGTCGGCGGGTGTTACCGGCGAGGGGGATGTTCCGCTGACAAACAGCATGTTCCCTGCCCAAACTGCCGATGCAATCGCCGACTTCTCAGTTTGAATGTGCGTCGGGCTTTGGGCAAATGCCGAACCGAGTGCCGCAACGGCAGCAATAACAATCACTAATGTTCGTTTGGGAGTCTTGTTCATTTTGTCGGTCTCCAGTCTATTGGGCATATCAGGCGCTCATCGCACGTTGGTGCAGGGAAGTCAGCGCCTGCCACGCTGCCGCAATCGCGCCTTCCTGCCAGTCCGGCTGAGAATACGGCGCAGTCACAGCGGAACCAATCAGCAGACGGTTCTCCATTTTCGATAACAGCGCCCGCCGGGCCGGGGGGCCGCTCGCGTAACCACCGCGGCTGTATTCCACCTTCTGCCACCACACCCCGTAAGCGCTCTCAAACTCCCGCCGGATCTGCGGGTGGACCTTGCTTGAATGCAGCAGCACGTGCTCTACCCGCTCGGCGACAGACTTGTTCATCAGGTCGCCCACAGGACCGTTCGCATACAAGCCCAGCAGCACGCCTTTGCGGGAAAAATAACCGGTCGACGGATACGAGAATTCGCCGATGGGAAGGTTCGAGTAGAGGTGCCCCCCGAAGATCTCGTCGTCCTCCTCCCAAAACCGGCGCTTCATTGCCAGTCCCACTTTCGCGCTGTTGCTGACCCGCGTCCCGCGCACTTCCGCCATCGTCTCCGGGGACAGCTGGCAGTCGATACCGGCGAGGATGCTCATGGGCAGGCAGATCACCACATAGTCTGCGGTGACCGTCTGTGTCTTGCCGCTCTTCGTATCGCGGTAGACCACTGTGGCGGTGTGGTCGTCTTGTCTGATGGTCTGCACCTCAGCGTTGTGCGTGATGCGGTTCGGCCCGAGCGCACGCGCGAACGCTTTCGGGATCTGATCCATGCCGCCGACCGGCTGGAACATAGTCCCTGCCTGCGTGCCCTCGGCCTGAGGGACGGACCGGAGCCGGTTGCCGAAGCCCGCCCCCAGCAGAGCGCTCAGCTTGTAAGGGTCACCGGGGCCGCGATCCACGAACGCTTTATAGCGATGGTCTTTCAGGTCGAGGTAGCCATGGTTCGAGAGGAAGCGGACGAGTTGTTCCTGGTCCTCGGCCGTCATCGGGAGATCGAGCGCGTGCTGATCGATCGCCTTGACGAGCAGTTCGTTCACCTGGCCGAAGATGTCAGCCTTGATCTCGCGCAGACGAACGCGTTTGGCCGCGAGCGAGCCTGCCTCGGCGCCCTCGTAGTAGAAGTAGGAATTCTCCGCTTCGTTAACGAACATCTCCATTGGCACGCCCAATTCCCTGCAGTAGCCCAGAATGCCGGTATGCGAATACGGAATGCGCCAGGGTCCGGCGTTGACATATTGCCCTTCGTCAAACTTACACGTTTGGCGCTCGCCACCAATCTCGGTGTGTGTCGCGCCGCCGCGTATCGTCCACACGAGGCCGCCGACCCGGTCCCTCGCCTCGAGGATCTGGTAATCGTAGCCGAGTTTAGACAGCTCGTACGAGAGCGCAAGGCCTGAGAGTCCCGCGCCCAGCACGAGCACTTTCGCTTTGCTCGGCCGGCCGGAAAGCTCCGGACGTTTGCCCGCCTCAGCCGCCATCAAATCCCAGGACGACAGGGCGCTCATCACCAGAGAAGAGCCTCCGATGGCACCAAGATGGCCGAGGAAGTGACGCCGGGTCAGCGGCGAACGCGAACTACGGGTCGTCGTCATTTTCAATACTCCAAAACTGCGGCCAGGCGTTTAGAATTGCAGACGCAGACCGAGCTGCAACTGCCGGGAAAGATTCGCCTGAGTGGTGATTTTACCAAAGCTGGCGCTGCTGAAATTCGTGTTCGGGTTGTTGAACAGCGGATGGTTCAACAGGTTGAGAGCCTCGGCCCGGAATTCCGCACGGTAGTGCTCCTTCACCGAGATGGTCTTGAACACGGATGCGTCTACATTCGCAAGACCCGGTCCGCGATAGCTGATGTTGCGGCTCAAGTTACCGAAGGTGAACTGCGGCGCGATGGAGAACGCGGATTTGTTGAACCAGGCGCTGAGTCGGTCGTTAATGGTGCCGGGCATGGACGGGTCAACACCGGTCGCATTGGGACGCTGTGCCCCTGCGCCCAGGGCCGCATTGTTGTTGGTCTGTGTGATCTGGAGCGGGAAGCCAGTGTTTGCAATGGCTGTCCCGTTGACCTGCCACCCTCCAACAATGTAGTTCAGGTATTTATTAGTATTGAGCAGCATCTTGCCCTTCCCGAAGGGCAATTCGTAAGACCACCCGAAGGTCTCACGAAATTTCACGTCAGAAGCTGCAAGAGCTCTCTCAGATCGGAGATCGTACGAGTTCTGCGGCGCGGTAGGGCTGCCGGAATTGAACGAAACTCCGCCGCCGCTGGCGAACATATTGTCCTGGTTTCGCGCCCATGTGAAGGTGCCCACAAACGTGAGTCCGCTGGTGAGCCTCTTTTGTGCGCGCAGATTGAAGGCATTGTACTGCGACACGCCCTTGTTGATGTTCTCGCTGACAGTGCTGTATTCGGGGAATGGCAGCAACAACTGGGCCTGCGTGACCGTCTTGCCGGACAGAACACCATTGGCATACGGAGTGCCGAAGAACGGGTTGGGAACCGAAGAAAGCAGCGAAGCGCCGCGGGAATAATAAGACGGCGACAACTGGTTAAGCGGCAGGTAGGAAGTGGCGGTTGATGCCATGAGGAGGTTGCGGGACCGTGCACCAACGTAACCCGCCTGCAGGGCGACGCCCCAGGGCAACTGCCGCTGGACGTCGAATGAGAACTGCTGTACCAGACCGGCGCCGCGGTTCTGATCCACGAAGGAAACCGCGCTTCCGATTGCAGTGAGAGC
>JANYDS010000019.1 GCA_025363475.1 Terriglobia bacterium | reverse complement strand
CGCCTCCTCGGCGACCTTCGCCTTCAGGCTGGGCGGATGACTCTTTCTCGTTTTTGGCATTGACTCTCCTTCATTTTCAATGCCGCCTTTCCTGTCTAAGAAGCGGTCCTTTTTTTGTCCAGGTTTTGGGGTCCATTACACTGAAACGCCCTGCCACCATGCTAAGATTCTAAAGGTAATCGTCCTGCCCCCTCGCGGAGAGATGGCTGAGTGGTCGAAAGCAGCGGTTTGCTAAACCGTCGTAGGGTCACAAGCTCTACCGGGGGTTCGAATCCCCCTCTCTCCGCCAGTTCCTCAATTTGAATTCAAATACTTAATCCATGAAGGCTAAGACAGTTTCTGTTCATGTGGTGGTCCGCAACGCCCCTCCCCTCGAATCGAAGGTCGCCAACGTCACGAATGTGAAGGCGATGCAGGCCGCGAACAATGGTAAGGGGAAGCCTCAGCGGTCACCCCAAAACCGGCCAATGGTGGTCCATCTGAAAACCGGCCAATGAGAAAGCATCAGGACAAGCCATAGTTTTACCTTGCTGTGACGGTTTCTGCAAGGCCGAATTTGCATCCGCGACGGAATCCGCGTTCGTGCGGGGGATGCACAAGGGGGCGGCAGCCCCTCTTGTGGGGGGAGCCGCGTTGTTGCGGCGTGGGGGGAACCCGCCCGCCCCGGCTTGCCCCGGAGGGGGAAACGGGAAAGGGGGAGATCAACTTCCTGGCTGCCGCAGGCTGATTCCGGACTCATGCAACGCTCGCGGAAGCTTTAGTTAGTTAGCTTTCCTGAAGCTGATAACGCGAAGTTCATCCTTCCGCGGGGTGACAACGACGGTGTGCAGGCGACCATGCAGGAGGGCCAGAACGCGCAATCGCAGTTCACCATAGTCGTGGCGGGTGTCCTCCACTTATGAGTGCGACTTCCCAATCGAGTTCTGCGGCAAGCGCAAAGGACAAGCCGCGCTCGGCTATGTTCTTCGCGTTTTTGGCGGGGTCGAAGGTAAAACGCATTTGATTTATTGCTACAGCAATAATTGGACACGGTTTTCTAAGGCGTCATGCCCAGGCAGTTACTCCGGGTGTGGCACAGGCCGCAGCCTTTCCCGGGGGCACGTTGGTATCGGGAAGGAACCCGGCGCTCAGGTTAAATCGAGCGGGCGGGCGGTGGAGCGATTGCGGCTGAAAAGCGTGTCAACCTCTTCGTCAGTAAACTGACCACGCAGCGGTGCGAAAAGCACCGCGATGGCCCGCGTTCGCATGAAGTTAACGGGTTGACGAATCCGGGGGGAATCGCGTGCAGGTAATTATGGGTGCTTCCAGTGCTAACGTTCATCGTTCAGGAGATGAACAATGAGTTTGGTCGATCAAGGCCGCAGCGCGAAAAGAAATCATGAAGCCCCGTACCTGACTGGAAGGGCGATTGCCCTTGGCTGGGTTGCGATCTGGGTTGCGATCTGGGTTGTAATCTTCGCGAGAGCTGATAACTACGACTATGCAGACTTCTGCGTGGTCGTTCTGGCTCCCCTTCTTTTCGTCTATTTGATAACGCTGATCTCCCGAAAGATCCGAAAAAACTCCAAGCTTCGCAAACTGGAATAGTGGCTACTGCTTGCTCAAGTGCATAATTCGCCAATTCAAACCCCGGTCTTCAAAGAGTTGGCTGGTGTCAGGACAGCCCCAAGTTCTTCGAGACGCCAAACCGGCCATTTGCGTTAGACTTAACACACGGAGTTCGCGGTTTTGGAAGGCAGTGACCGGTAGGGCTTTTACTATGAGTGTCCAGATCCCCGCATATCTTGAACTAGTCGATTTCGTCGCGGCTGGCTCCACGCCCGATGAAGTTGTCAACTTCCGTCCGTCCACCGAAGCCCGCGAACGGTTTGCTTGCCTTGTCGAAAAAGAGAAAGATTCGCTCTTGACCCCCGAAGAAGCAGCCGAACTGGGCCATTTCCTCGAACTGGAGCATATTCTCCGCATGGCAAAAGCTCGCGCACGGCTTATCGTGGCCAACCGCCATCAGGCGTGAGAGCCAGCGCGGAGCTTCGCCTTCAAGTCTCCGGCCGGGCTGATCACCGATGCGAGTATTGTCGGCTTCATGAAGATGACGCGGCATTTCCGCATGAGGTCGATCACATCATCCGTCGCCAGCACCGAGGCGGCGACGAACTCGATAATCTCGCTTATTCCTGCATGTTGTGCAATCGGAGTAAAGGCACGAATCTGAGTTCGATCGATTCTTCAGGACGCGTCGTGAGACTATTCGATCCCCGTGCCGACCGTTGGCACTCTCATTTTCGCCTGGAGGGCGCAGTAATCCAACCCATAACCGGCCAGGGCACTGCGACAGCAACTCTGTTGCGGATGAACGCCGCCGAACGGGTGATGGAAAGAAATCTACTCCAGGGACTCGGGCGTTACCCTCGCATTTGAAGCCCCGCAGTCAACTCATCCGGCGCAAAACCATCGCCGAATTCTTGCTCCCAAAAGCAATACAATTCACCAGCGCATGCTCAAAACTCAGCGCCCGCGCCACATTCGGAACATAATCCAAATCACACTCCGGGTCCGCCTGCTCCAGATTGATCGTCGGCGGCACAATTCCGTCCCGCATCGCCAGCAGCGTCGCCGCAATCGCCGCCGCCCCACAAGCCCCCTGCGGATGCCCGATCATACTCTTCAACGATGACCCCGGCACCCGGTCCGCATGTTTCCCAAACGCCAGCCGCGTAGCCCGGGTCTCAATCCGGTCATTCAACTCCGTAGCCGTCCCGTGGTAATTGATATACCCCACCGCTTCCGGTGCAATCCCCGCATCCTTCATCGCCAGTTCCATCGTGTAGGCCGGCTCTTCACCACATTCTTCCAAACGAACCCGGTGAAAAGCCTCGCACGTCGAGGCATACCCGGTAATTTCCCCATAGATATGCGCCCCACGCGCCACCGCATGTTCGTATTCTTCCAAAACGAAAAACCAGGCCCCTTCACCCAGTACAAAACCGCCGCGGTCCTTCGAAAACGGCCGCGAAGCCCGCTTCGGTTCCTCATTTTTCTGCGAATTCAGAATCCGCATGACCAGAAATCCGCGCAGAATCAACTCCGCAATCGGAGCATCCACGCCCCCCGCCAGCATCCAGGGTTTCTCCCCCCACTGAATCTGCCGCACGGCATAGGAAATCGCATCAATCGAAGACGTACACCCGGTAGAAACAATATGACTCTGCCCGCGAAACCCAAAACGCATGGAAATCTCGCTCGCCAGCGTCCCGATCGTCGAAGTCGGCACCGTATACACGCTGCACTGCTTTTCCCGCCCCGTGTAATAGAGCCGGTACTGCTCTTCCGTGAAATCCTGCGAACCGCCCCCAGAGCCAACAAGCACCCCGATTGAACGCAATTCCTCCCGGGACATCCGCGCAGGCTCCACACCCGCATCCGCCAGTGCTTCGGTCGCCGCCGCCAGACCCAGCGGAACACACCGCGACACATGCTGCCGCTCTTTTTCGCTCACCCAGGCCAGTTCATCGAAACCCGTGACCTCGCCCGCAATCCGCACCGGGTACTTCGAGGCGTCAAAACGGGTAATCGGCTTCACCCCGCTCTCGCCGTTCTTCGTCGCCGCCCAAAACTTCTCGCGGCCAATCCCATTCGGGCTCACCGCCCCGATCCCTGTCACCACTACTCGACGCTTAAGCGAAACGGGCCTCTTTCAGTTGCGGCATCAGTGTTTCTTTGCCTTTACCTGACCGCCAGTATAGGCTGGAGTTAATGCCTGACGCCGATTTACACGGCACGTCAATGAAAAAAACAGTTTCCAGCCTGAGTCCGCGCCATGTGCTGGCCGGGGTCGAAGCCGGTGTCCTCGGTGTCATCTATATGCTCGCCTGTGCCGCCCTCGGCTCCATAGTCGACGGACGCTCCATCTGGCTGGTTCCCAATCTGTTCGCCAGTATCGTCTACGGAGCCGACGCCTTTCAGGACCGCTTCGTATGGACCGCCTGCACCGGAGTGGCCATCCTGATCCTGGTTTATGGCCTGATCGGTGCCGCCTGGGGCTGCGCCTGGCGCGAAAACGACAAACCCGGTCTCACGTTTTTCGGCGGCATATTCGGGCTGGGAATCTACTACCTGCTGTCGTCAATCGTTTGGAAGCGCATCAGCCCCATGCTGGCCCTCTACGCCCCAGACCGTCAACTGGAACTGGGCCACATCCTCTGGGGCATGGTACTGGCGAAATCACCGGGCTATGCCAGGCGAATTGCCCAACGAACCCGTATCACGGCCCGTCAATCTCCCCCTCCCTCCCCGGAACCCAGCGCAGGCGAAGTCATCATATAAAGAGGGCGGTCCCGCAGCAACTCATGCAGCGGATTGCGCTTCTCAATCACACAATTTTCCCCGCGCCTTCGTCCTTCTACCCTGACGCCATCCCGTGACCGCGTGACGAGATAAGCGCTTTCTGCCCCAGCCTCAGAAGCCACAGCATCAAGCGTAAAAGGCGTCTCCATCACCAGATGCAGCCCGCCATCAGGACGAACCATCACCGCAATCTGGTCATGAACGCCGCTCACATCGGCCTGAGCAACCTCGAAAATCCGCTGTGCGTTGTCGAGGAACAGATTCATCCTGCATTTCTTATCGGCCCCGTCCGCGTTTGTTCGAGACCGTTTCCTACGCCCCAGGCAAAGTAAACCCAAAAACCGACCCCGACCCCTCCACCGATTCCACCCCGATCCGCCCCCCGTACCGCTCCACAATCTTCTGGCAAATCGCCAAACCCACCCCGGTCCCCGGATATTCCGCGGCGCTGTGCAGCCTCTTAAAAATCCCAAACACCTGCTCCGCATACTCCGGCGCAATACCAATTCCGTTGTCCTGCACCGATATCCGCCACCGGTCGCCCTCCAACTCCGCGCTGATCCGCACCTTCGGCTTCTCCCGCCCACGGTATTTCAGCGCATTCCCCACCAGATTCTGCAGCAACTGCACCAGATGGACCTCATGCACCATCACCTCAGGCAAATCCCCGGCTTCAATCTCCGCCCCAGTCTCCTGAATCGCCGCGTCCAGATTCACCAGCACCGTCCCCAGTGCCAACCCCACCGCAACCGGTGTTATTTTTTGGTCCGAAAAATCACCCGCCCGCGTGTAGGCCAGGATGTCCCGGACCAGCATCTGCATCTGCTTCGCCCCCTGCACCGCGTAGCGGATGTAAAGGTCGCCCCGCTCTCCCAGTCGCCCGCCGAATTCCGTGGCCAGCATCTGGCTGTAAATCGCTACCATCCGCAGCGGTTCCTGCAAATCATGTGAGGCTGAATAGGCAAACTGATTCAAATCCTCATTCGCCCTTTTCAATTCGCTGTTTAACTTCTGCAACGCCAGTCCTGCCTCAAGCGACTCCTGATAAAGCTGCGTGTTGGCGATAGCTGCCACAATCCGTACCGCCAAATCCTCTGCCAGCGCAAGGTCAGAGCCCGCGAACTCACGCTGCCCGCCGGCCATCTTCATCACCATCGCGCCCAGCGTTCTGCCCGGCGCAAGGAGAGGAACCGCGATCAGATCAGCCAGCAGAGTCGGTGTTCCGGTCTGCGCCGACACTGCCGCAACGTCCGCGGGAAGCAGCGGTCCGGCCACGAGCCGCAGTGTGCCATCCTGATCCGTCACATAAATACAAACTTCATCAGCAATTTCCGGCACCGCCAGCCGTACCACTCCCGCCAGTGTCACTTCATAGTCGAGAGACGACCACAACACCTTGCCCGCTTCCGCCAGAAATCCTGCGCGCCTCTGCGCCGCTTCCGCAATCCGCCTCAGCTGCATTTGCTTTTCATAGAGCGCAGCACTTTCCAGCGCCGCCGCCGCCAGATTTCCCAGTCCGCCAGCCACCCGCAATTCCAGTTCGTTAAACCGGTGAGGCGTCCGATAGTAAAAAATAATATCTCCGTCAGTCCCGCCCGGCGTCCGCAGCGGAACAATCAGCAGAGAGCGTATTCCTTCAGCGCGGTGGTGTGCCTTCCTGTGCGCCATCAGCGCCGAAGTCTCCACATCCTCCACCGGACACGGTGCTGACAGGCCATCAAGGATCGCCGCCCTCCCCGGAGCAGACGGGAGCATGTACCCTTCCGACAGCCCGTCCGTCGCAACAACATCCCACTCAGAATCCACCGCCCGTTTGCGTAACACCCCATACGCGTCCGCGCCCACAAACCGCTGCGCCAGCTTCAAAATCGCGCCCAGTACCTGCTTCGAATCCGGCGATTCAATCAGCGCACTCGACGCCTCTACCAGCAGCAGCAACTGCGCTTCCACCTGCTTCTGCACCGCCAGCGCGTCTTCCGTCCTCAGCAGCAGTTCCACGCGTTCTTCCTCCGCCTGCTTGCGGTCATTGATATCAAGCGCGGTACCCAGCCAGCGGTCAGAACCGTCCGCAGCCCGAACCTTTTCCGCCCGCGCCAGATGCCAGCGCCAGCTTTGGTCCGAAGCCCGCCGAAGCCGGTATTCCGCCTGCCATTTCTGCATGCCTTCTGTCGTCAAAATTCCCGGAATATCTTCCGGATGTATCATTTGACCCCACCCGCCCTGCTGTGTTTGTTCGAGCGTCAGCCCCGTGTACTGGCACCAGTGGCTGTTGATGTAAAGGACTTCGTTCCTCAGATTTGCAATCCATATAATCTGCGGCAGTGCCTCAGCAAGAAACCGGTAGCGCGCTTCGGACTGCCGCCATTCCGTAATATCGAGGAAGACTCCGATGCTGCCCCGCACTTTGTGTTGCTCGTCAAACAGCGGACTGGCCAGACACAGCTCCGTTACCATGGTCCCGTCATGCCGCAGCACATCCAGTTCCACGTCCCGCACCTGGCGCGCCTCCCTTGCGGCAACCTGCATCGGTAACTGATCACCGCTCAGTTCCACGCCGTTCTGATAGACGCGGAACGGCAGTTGTTCCGGAGCTGGACCCGTCTTTGAGGCGTTGTCATCAGCCGGCATCGCCAGCATCGCGGAAAACGCCGGGTTAATCTGAATGTCGCGGCACTGCGGATCTTTGGCGATGCCAATCCCTACCGGAAGCACTTCCAGCAGCGTCTCGAATTCCCAAATCCGCCGCACCAGTTCCGCCGCTTCGGCCGCTTCCGCCTTGCGCGCCGTAACCTCCCGCACCAGCAACATCCGGCCTCCCGGCACCGGCCAGCAATCAACAGCGAACCATTGCCCGCATGAAGGTTCAAAATGCTCAACCCGGCCCAGGGGCAGGTCTCTAAACACCAGTCCGCGCGCCGCCAGTGCATCAGCCGCCGGATTGGAGGCAACAAACAGCCCCTGCCCGTCAAGCATCACCACTGCATCCGGACATCCCGCGAAGCACTCAAGCTCGTTCACCCCGCTATTATCCCGCCCGCTATCGCTAGAATCAGAGTATGTCCATTAAACGGGCCTTTGCCGCTCTCTGCCTCTCTGCCAGTCTAGCCTTCGCCGCCGACGCCGTCCCCCAGCCCGGCACCGAAGCTCCTGCCTTCACACTCACGTCGCAGGACAACACTCCGGTGACCCTCAAAGCCTTACGAGGCAAATGGGTGGTGCTCTATTTTTACCCTAAGGACGGCACCTCTGGTTGTACTCTCGAAGCCCATAACTTCCAGCGCGACATCGCCGCCTATGAAGCACACAACGCCATGGTGGTCGGTGTCAGCGTCGATTCCACCGGCAGCCACAAGGAGTTCTGTGCGCAGCAGGGTCTTACTTTCAAACTGCTGGCTGATAACGAAAAAAAGGTGAGCGCCCAGTACGGTTCACTCACCAATCTGCTGGTCACTAAAATCGCTTCGCGCAATACGTTCCTGATTGATCCGCAGGGTAAAATCGCCAAGGTCTGGACCGGCGTCAGCCCTGCAAAACACAGCGCTGAAGTTTTAACAGCGCTCAACACGCTCGCGAAAAAATAGCTTGCGGCAGGCGACGCTCAGCGACCTCCCCCGAGTGGCCGAAATCTTCGAACTCTGCAAGCGCCAGATGCGCGAAGCGGGCAGTGACCAGTGGGATGAAATCTATCCCACCGCAGCCAATGCCCAAGCTGACATCAATGCGTCAAGCGTATATGTCGCAGTGACCGACGGAATTCTGGCAGGAACAGTTTGCCTGAATGAAGAGCAAGCCCCGGAATATGCGGGTCTCGCCTGGCAGGATACGGAAGGGCAGGTGCTTGTGGTCCACCGTCTCTGCGTAGACCCGGCTTTGCAAAATTGCGGAGTCGCCGCGCGGCTCATGGATTTCGCCGAAGACTACGCCCGGAACAACCACTACACCAGCGTCCGGCTCGATACGTATCTGGGCAATCCCAAAGCGATCAGCCTGTACGAGCGGCGCGGCTACCAGCGCACCGGCCAGATCCGCTTCCCCCGCAGAAGAATGCTGTTTGACTGTTTCGAAAAGCTCCTCTGATTTTTCGTTAAAATACAACCGTGAAGATCATCAGCGCAGCAGCAATGCTTGTGCTGGCGGCAATGACTGCGGAGCCGTGTTCGTATGCGCCGAAACGTGCCTTGTGGGCCAAGCCGCCTCGGTC
>JANYDS010000077.1 GCA_025363475.1 Terriglobia bacterium | reverse complement strand
CCATCCGCCCCCGCACACCCTGCGTTCTCTTCTACGTGGAGCCACGCCGTTTCCAGTTCGCCGAGGCTGAGAGGTGGCGTCATACGCGAGAACGCTTCCGGCGTCAAACCGCCGTACCAAATTAGCGCTTTCCCGAAGTCCGGTCAATTGTCTGGTATAAAATTTGCTATAACTCTTGAATCGCTGTCATCTCCATGAGTCCGGCCACCGTAAAATTCCGTCATTACAGTTCGCCCCCAGTCATCGGCACGGGCAAACTACGTACCGATGACAGCAAGCCCCGATACATACAACCCAATGAATTCTGCCCCTCCGTGCCGGAAACGTGGCCATCGGGGCCGCATGATGAGCCCGACGCGGAATACTGTATTCGCCTGCTGGATACGAACGCCGGCGAGTTTCTAAAGAAATTCGGGGCTTTTTCCGAGGTCTGGGTCGCTCTTCCGCAAGATGCCGGATTCGACCTCTGGGCCGCTGGTGAAATCTTTCGCAGCCTGATCGAGGACCCTGCAGACAGCTACTGGCGTCAGGTTCTTGGCGAGTATGTCACAGCCGAGATCGGGCACCGGCAGGTTTTGTGTCCGCTCTCCAGGCGTCTGCGCAGTGTTTTTGCTGCCGCCGTCCGGCGCCGCGCCGATGACTTTTTGAAGCCAAGTGCCGGACAAGTACCGGCTCTTTTTGCCGATTTCCGGAAGAATGTCGTAAAGAGCCGATTGCACCCCTGCCATGACGTTGTTGTGATCGGCCCGGCATGGCAGGCGGAAATCGATCTCCTGCGGCGCGACCGGGCAGCGTGGCGACGCGACATGGAGGGCGCAACCCGTTTCTGCGTCCTCGTTGAGAGCTGTGACAGGACCGAGCCCCTAATTTGCGAAGGAACCTGGGTCACGAACCCACAAAGCATTCTTTTCACGGAACGCGCCTGGGCGGACCGCGAATACTCGCTCGAAAAGCGTGGCTTTGGCCTCGTTGCAATCACCGACCGCTCGGAAATCACGCGTTTTGCTCTCCCTGCAGGCTACTCTTTTCCGGCCGTGGCGGGTGCATCCTGGTGCGTAAAAGCTCGCCTCGAAGATAGCCGCTATGGCTACTGGCGCGTTTCGGCCGACACTCATGTTTCGCAAAGTATGATCAAACAATTCATCCATGAGAAGCTTGAAGGCCCCATCTTCGCCGACGGACTCAAATGGTGCAGGGAGAAAAACGAGATCCGGCCCGCCGTCGCACCTCTGTCTGAGGAAGGGCACTATTGGTTCAGGACATTCAAGCTGCATTCCGGGCTGGGCACCACGCTGAATGCGGCAGTGGTTCAAACCATTGGCCAGGCTCTCTGGACACAGGTCCGCCCTAAGGCCGATACATCCGTCATGCCGCCGGACTTCGCGCAGAAGCATCGACAAGGTTCCAGCGGGATTATCTCCGTTTGGTCACGTCAGGGACTCGCCGTTGCCTATACCGAGGACGGCGAGCCAATCGCCGAGAACCTGTGCTGCCTGATCGAGAAACTAAACCAGGCCCACGATATTGCGGAGAAGTTGAACAATCCAGATAGTAAATCCAGCGATGACCGCCTGACCCTGTATAAGGGCTTGCTGGAGCTGGACGCGAAACTCAAGATCGAAACCGAAACACCGGGGGGCCGCCTTCTTCGGGGTCTCTTCGCAACTTTCAACGCGGGAGCGGTCCATGCTGCGGAATATGAGCGCCAGATGCTGCGTCTTCAGAACGAAGCCCAGGAAAAACTGGAGTTTATTGAACTCTTTGTGGTCGGCTTCTACACCTTTGAATTCGCCCGCGCCGCGGTCGAGGCGCCCGAGCCCGGGCACGTTGCGCGGAACGCAGCTGGACTCGTCATCGCATTCGTGATGGCTGTCTTCATCTACTACAGGCTGCATAAAACGCTGATGCCGGACACAGGCGGCAAGGACATTTCGCGGCCAAACCCCAGACCGGGGATCTCTAAATTGCGCCGAATGCAAAAATTCAAGCTGCTCGTTTTTGTGGTGTCTCTATCCGTTATTCTGCTGGGAATCGGTTGGGATGCGTTTTCGGATTGGCCTAAGGATCAGGGTAAGGAGGTTGGCACCGCTCAAGTAGCCTCACCATCTCCAGAAGCAATTCATTCGCAACGCCCTGCGCCAGAAGTACAAGCCCCGCTCGAGATTGTCACGCCTCCCGACGCCGGGACCGGGCCAAAAGGCAAGAAAGCACCGTCAGGAGCTTCGGGACTTCGTGGAGCGAGTGCGGACACGGGCGGGAATTCCCGGAAAAACGGGAAGTGACCTTCAGGACCGTCGGGACGTTTGTAATCTGCGGGAAAACACAGATATACGGAACAAATTCAAGCCCAATAATTTCAATCGGCGGTCATTAGCGCTTATCGGATGCGGAGCGGGATTTTTTCAACCACCCCGCGGGAAAAACGGAAATATATGTACATTTTCTCCCAGATTTGATGCTAAAATTTTTGTGCATGTCTTGGTTAGCGGCAATCGAGATCGACCGGCGTCAGCAGGTCATCACCTCCACCGACAAGCTTAAGGAACTGCTCGGCGGCTCATGGACCATCGGCGATACGCCCGGCCTGATTGCAGAAGGCGCGTCTACCGAGGTCCTCCTGCCCGTCAGCGGCTCGGTCTGGCTTCGGTCCCGGGACCTCAATGAACTGCGGGGCATTCTCTGGAAAGCGCGGAAGGATATCGTCGAGACGCGCAATCTGCCTTGCACCTTCGCGATCGCAAAGATCGGCGAAGCCGCCAATGGCGACACGTCCGCAGCCGAACAATCCGCGCGCGTCGAACTCGAACGTCGTATTCGCCGCAACAAGGCCGCAAAATGCGGCGGTGACGGTACGCCCTCTCTGCCCCTTCTCGCTTCCTGCATGATTCAGCCGGCGTTGCCCGCCAACGAATGGGTCCCGGGGATTGTTGATAACGCCCAGCATCGCCGGCGCGCCCTCACCCATTTCAGCAGTCTCGGGCGCCTCAAACGCGGCTTCGGCACCATGAAGGCTTTCCTGGAGCGATTTCCCGAAGCAAAAGATCTGGATCCGGCCAGTCAGTGGCCCTGGCAGTTCCGCGACCTCGCGTCGTTTCCCAACGATCAGTACATCGCGCTCCTGAAAGCGGACGCCGACAACATGTCGGCGCTCGCCCGCGATGTCCCTCTCGGAGAACTGCGGGACTTCGGCGAAGCTCTGGAGAGCACGATCTGGCAGGCTCTCCAGGAAGCGGTTACCCTGGTAGTAAAGGGCAAGAAATGGAAGAGGTTTCCCGTTGTGCCGATCGTACGGGCGGGCGAAGACACCTCCATACTGTGCCGCCGCGATCTGGCGCTCGATCTTGCGATTCATTTTGCTGCCAATTATGCGCGTCTGGCGCGTGAAAACGAACAGCTCAGCAAGGCGGCCGGCGCGAC
>JANYDS010000004.1 GCA_025363475.1 Terriglobia bacterium | reverse complement strand
GCAGGCAAGGCAGTGCACGTAGTGTCGAGCCGTGTACCAGGGAAATGCATTCATTAAGGAGGCGCAAGTCATGGGACCCGTCAGTCTGAGAATTCGTTACCGTCCGCTTCGAATCGGGTGGTGCATCGAGGCGGACAGCCTGGATAATTTCAGCACCGCCGTGGCACTGGCGCACGTCTTTTGGGGCGGTCGTTTCAATCCGATCATTCCGTGTTCCGACCGACATCTCGCCGAAGCTCTAATAACTGCTTTCAACGTCGATGCGCTTTACAATATCTCGGGCACGGCCGCTGTAGATGCCTTCATCAAACAATTCCCCTATCTCCGCTGGCCTGATTTTCACTCCGAGCTCTTTGTCGATAGCTTTTCGAGCTTACAGCCAACGCTCCTCGACGTAGCCCACCCCGCCCAGCACCTGTTTGAGACCCACGTTGACCGGAGAGAGAGCCCAGCGATCGATGCTGCGTTCTACCGGTCGAGCGCCAGTTCGCCCAATCCGCAGCCGACAGCCAGTGGCGCATCAACCGCATCAAATCCACTGAGGACGGCATGCTCGCCCTCGGCGAATTCGAACCCATCCCCGGCGATACCGGCGTCGAACCCGTCAACATTGTCCTCGGCAACGCCCAGACCTTCCGCGAGCACTCCTACTCCTTCGTCAACCTCAGCATTTACGAACAGCGCCTCCACCGCACTCAAAAGGAGGCACTCCGCCAGCTGGAAGAACTCCAGACCAAGCGCGAAGCTAAACGCCAGGCCACCATGGACCAGGCCATCCGCTTGAAAAATTTCGATGAAATGTGCTGCCAGACCCACAATCCGGTCGCCGATGGGTTCGTTTATTCGAGTAGCGAAATCGGCCAGGAGCACACCCGCCGCACCCGCTTCTTCAACGCCGAATTTGCCCGGAAATGCGATTTCGACAGCAGGACTTACTTCTCAACCAGCCTTTCGGACCGCCACAACAGGCCCCAAAGCCCCCAACTCCCCAAAGCTGCTTAGGCAGCAGCGCTTTTTAGTGAGCCAGATAGAGGAACAACACCACAGCCGCGCCCGCAAACCAGCTCACATGGTCCCGACTGGCAAAAACAAGAGGGTCATCGTCCAGTTCCCCCCGGTTTGCGAACAAAACCACCCGGCTCAGCCAGTAAACAATCACCAGACAAATCGGCCACAGCAACTGCGGCTGCCGGTACAACACATGAACCTCAGCGCTATTGATATACAGAGCCAGCAGCACCACCGAAAGGTAAGCAATAGAACCCGCCAGGGACGCTAGTAGTTGCACGTCCGTAATCCGGTAACCGCGGCCCGTTCCTATAAAGTCAGCCGTCCGCAACTCCATCAACCGCTTCACCAGCGCCAGCGCCAGGAAGAAAAACATCGAAAATGCCAGCAGCCAGAACGAGATCATGATCCCCGTCGCCACACCCCCGGCCAAAATGCGCAACAGGTAAAAGCAAACCAGCATCAGCACATCCACTACCGCGAATTGCTTCAGCCATACCGAATACGCCAGCGTCAGCACCACGTAACCCAGCAGCACCGCCAAACTCCCGTTCGGCAGCATCCAGGCGAACCCAAAACCAGCCACAAACAGCAGCACCGCCGTCACCGCGCCAGCCAGCAGATTCAATTCTCCAGAAGCGAACGGGCGTCCACGCTTCCTCGGGTGCGCCCGGTCCGCCGCCAGATCAAACAGATCGTTCAAAAGGTAGGTTCCCGAAGCCGCGCAGCAGTATGCCAGAAACGCGATCCAGGCATGCCGCACCGCAACCTGGTCCGTAACCCGGTGCGCGGTCAAAACCGGCAGAAACACCAGCAAATTCTTAACCCACTGGTACACCCGCAGCACGTGAACCCACGCGGTAAAGCCCGCTTCGTGCGATTTGCCTTCTGCCGCCATCACTCGTACGGGAATTCCCAGTCGCTCCACGTCCGACCGCAACTCCGCATCGGAAGAAACCACTACCGCACTCTGCGCACGCCGCCAAACCGCCAGATCCGTCCGCGAGTCGCCCATGTATTCGAAATCCGGATACCGCGCGGCCAGCAATTCCGCCTTCCGCGAACCCGTCAGATTCACCCGGCCATCACTCGCATGAACCTCATCGAACAAGCCCAGATGCGCCGCCACAGCCGCAGCCGTCCGCTGGTCGGAACCGGTCGCCAGCACCACACGTCCCCCGGCCTCCCGCCGTGCCCGGATGTAATCCAAAACCTCCGGATGATAAGGCAAAAGCGAGGCATCAAGGCCAGCCTCAGCCGCCAGTCGGCTCTTGAAGCGGGCTTTCCCGCCGAAAAGCCAAAACAGAATCAGAGGAGTCCGCAGCGGATGCCGGCGAACGAACAGGAAAAGCGTCTCGACCAGGGTATCGGTCCGGACCAGGCACCCATCGAGATCCACGCACAGCACCCGCCCGTTTTCCACGTTATGCCATTCTACCCGCTCCGGCTTACCAATGGCCTACACGTTCCGCCCGGTTCAGACGTCACAGGTTAAGGTATGAGTCCAGTTGCAGAGGCGGAAATTGCGGAAGCCCAGGCGTCAGCGGCGCGTTACCGGTGCGAATTTGTGGATCTGCGCGAAGGCGCGATCGACCACGATTTGTTCCGCTCCATTCCCGTGGACCTCATGTTCCGCTACAACTTCGTCCCCCTCGCGGCAGTCAACGGCACGCTCGAAATCGCCCTTTCTGACCCCCGCAACCTCAACACCATCGACGAACTGAGCCTCCTCCTCAATAAAAAGCTCAAAGTCAAAGTCGCCACCGCGTCGCAAATTGGCGACCTGCTCAAGAAGACCGAACAATCCCAGCGCGTCCTCGAAGAAGTCACCGAAGGCTTTGCGCTCGACGTTGTGGGTGATGACGACAACCCGGACGAGACGCTTTCCATAGACCGTCTCGCGTCCGTGGACAGCGACATTGCGCCGGTCATCAAGCTGGTGGATACCACCATCTTTAACGCCCTCGAACGCCGCGCCAGCGACATTCATATTGAATCCCGCGATCAGGAAGTCGTCATCAAGTACCGCATTGATGGCGTTCTGCATTACGCCATGCCCCCCATCGCGAAAGACTGGCATTCCACCATCCTTTCGCGCATCAAAATCATGAGCGAACTCGACATCGCCGAGCGCCGCGTGCCCCAGGACGGTCGTTTCCGCGTCCGCTACAAAACGCGTCTGATCGATTTCCGCGTCTCCATCATGCCCACCATCCATGGAGAAGATGCCGTGCTCCGCGTCCTCGATAAAGAGTCGATGAGCGAAAAGTTCGCCAAGCTCTCGCTCGACGTGGTCGGTTTCAGTGAGAACGATCTGGTCCGTTTCCGCCGCTACATTGCAGAGCCTTACGGCATGGTGCTGGTCACCGGCCCCACCGGTTCCGGCAAAACCACCACCCTCTATGCGGCCTTGAGCGAAATCAAGAACGACGAAGACAAGATCATCACCATCGAAGACCCCGTCGAATACCAGCTCCAAGGCATCACCCAGATTCCGGTCAATGAAAAGAAGGGGCTGACGTTCTCGCGTGGGCTGCGGTCCATTCTCCGTCATGACCCCGACAAGATCATGGTCGGCGAAATCCGCGATCAGGAAACCGCGCAGATCGCCATCAACTCGGCGCTCACGGGACATCTGGTTTTCACCACCGTTCACGCCAATAACGTGGTCGATGTCCTCGGCCGCTTCCTCAATATCGGCGTCGATATCTATAACTTCGTTTCCGCGTTGAACTGCATTCTGGCCCAGCGCCTGGTCCGCATCAACTGCGAACACTGCAAGCGCCCCGTGCAGTACCCCGATTCGCTCTTCGTCGAGAGCGGCCTTGACCCCGGTGAGTGGCGTCACCTGCAACTTATGGAAGCCCCCGGCTGTTTCGAATGCGGCGGCACTGGTTTCCGTGGCCGCACCGCAATTCATGAGCTGCTCGATTTGAGTGACCCGATTCGTGAGCTCATTCTGGATCGCCGGCCCACCTCGGAAATCAAGCGCCTCGCCCGTGAACAGGGCATGACCTTCCTGCGCGATTCAGCAGTGAACAAAGTTCGGCAGGGAATCACGACTCTGAGAGAGATCAATAAGGTGACCTTCATTGAGTAGCTCTTTGCCCAGGTTCCTCGAAGACCCGCCACCGGAGTTTGCCTTCGAGGTCACGGCCAGCAGCATTGCCCTCTCGCGAACCCGTTCGCCAGCAGCCGAACACGAGGTTGCGCTCCCTCCCGGCGTGCTTGCCCCTTCGCCGGTCAGGGAAAACATTCTTGATGCTGTGGCTTTTGCCGCAGCGGTTCGCAAACTCGTCCCGGCAACCACGGGGCGCGGACGACGCGGTGCCGCCCTGATCCTGCCCGATAACAGCGTCCGCATCGCCGTACTCGATTTCGAAGCACTGCCGGAAAAAGAAGAAGAACGGCTGGCGCTCATTCATTTTCGACTCCGCAAGACCGTGCCTTTCGACGTGGATGGTGCCGCGCTTTCCTATTACCCGCAGGCAGGCGGTAAAGTCCTCGTCGTACTTGCGCCGTCCGAAATCGTGGCGCACTACGAAGCTCCGTTTCGCGTGGCCGGTCTGCACCCCGGTCTGGTCACCGTGTCATCTCTGGCCATGCTGGAGTTGCTGCCTGCAAGGGGTTCGCTGGTTCTGGCTCACCTCGGACCAGGAACACTTACCGTATTAGGCTTGAATGATGGTGTGGTTACGATTGCCCGGTCCCTCGAATTGACCTCCGCTGACCCCGTGGCGGAAATCTCCGCTGATATTTACCCGACGCTGGCTTTTATCGAGGACCAGAGCGGCTCACGCCCCGAGCGCCTCTTCCTCGCAGGCTTTGGCTCTGATGGACCGCGCGTGGCTTCACGGCTTTCCGAAGAGCTCGATCTCGCCGCCGAAGCCATGCACGAACCACACCCCGGTTTGGCCGGCTACCTGGCCTCCCTGAACCCGCATAAACGCGCGGTGGCTGCTTGAGAATTCCCGTAAATCTTGCGCGTGAGCCGTTCCCGCAGAATCGCCCCATGCTGTTCGGGTCGGCTGTGGCTGCGGTGCTGATGCTCGGCACGCTGGCGTTGCTGATCTCACTTTCCACAACTGAGCGCCGTCAGTCGGCTGATGCCCGCCAGTCGCTCGATGGCGTGAACCGCCGCCTCTCGGCAATTCGCAGCGAACAGGCGAAACTCGATGCGGCCATGCGTCAGCCCGGCAACGCCATCGTTCTCGACCGCAGCGTTCTCATCAACTCCCTCATCCGTCGCAAAGCCATCAGCTGGACCCGCATCTTTGGCGACCTCGAAACCGTGATGCCTCACAACGTGCGCCTGCTGACCATTCGCCCGCAGGTGAACGTGAATGACGAACTGTTCCTCGACCTCACCGTGGCAGCGGATGCGCCCGAGCAGGTGATCGGCTTCATTGTGAAACTGGAAGGGTCTGAAGTCTTTGGTTCCACCGCAGTCAGCGGCATCACTCCACCCACCCAGACAGATCCGTTCTATCGTTACCGGCTATCGGTGAATTATGCCCAGAAGCTTTAATCTCAAATCCATCCCGCTGCTGTCGCTGGCCTCTTTCAAAGAGACCAAGACGCTGGTGCGGACCGGGCTGGGCATTCTGCTCCTGGCCAACATCGTGGCAGCCATGTTTGCCTTTCACGTGGTGGGTACATCGCCGGAAGCCATCAACGCCGAACTGCTTGCCGCCAGTTCGCGTCTGCAGGCCGATCAAACGCGTCTCAACCGCAGCCGCCTGCTGACCACCAATATCGATGAAGGCCGCAGCCAAAGCGATACCTTCCTGGCCAGTTACATGACGGGCCGCCGGCACACGTATTCCACCATCATCGGTGAGGTTACAGAAACCGCCAAAACCGCAGGCATGAAGATGAAGGAAGCCACCATCGCGCCACTTGAACCCATTGAGGGCAGTGACGATCTGGCTATGATGACGGTCTCCGCCAACTTCGACGGCGGCTACGCACAGCTGGTTAAGTTTGCCAACCTGCTGGACCGGTCGCGGCGGTTCCTCATCATCGATAGTATGCAGGCAGCGCCCCAGGCCGCTGGTGATTTGTTAAGCGTAAACGTAAAACTGGCCGCCTTCGTCAAAGACGACACGGGTGCCGCCCAGTGAATTTAGGCGCAGAACCGAAGAAGGTCGCAGCCCTGGGCGCATTGCTGGTCGCGGCTGCGGTCACTTTTTATGTAAACGTCTACAGCAGTGATTCGCCCGCCCCGGTTGTCCGCACCGCCGCGCCAGCAGTCACCTCTGCCCCTGTTCAGATCGCCCAAAATCCGATCCTGCCCAAACGGCGCGAGCGCGGCAAAGCGGCAGTCGGAGAATTCAAACCCCGTCAGGGCGCGGCCCGACCCGAAGATCGTCCCGACCCTGCGACTATTGACCCCGCATTGCGGCTTGATCTGCTCGCGAAAGTCCAGGCCGTTGAGCCGGCAGCATCCATCCGCAATCTCTTCCAGTACGGTGCCGCACCCGCGCCGCCCAAGCCCATGGAACTGCCGAAAAATCCACCGAAGATTGCCATAAATCAGCCGCCACCCCCTCCGTTATTGCCGCCAGCCGCGCCTTCCACGTTCACGCCGCCACCCCCGCAGGCGCCGCCCATGACGTTCAAATACTACGGCTTCAAGACCCTGAAATCCACCGGACGCAAGCAGGCTTTCCTGCTGGATGGCGATGAAATTTTCATCGCGGGCGAGAACGATTCCGTCAAAGGTTCGCGGTACAAAGTAGTCAAAATTGGCGTGAACTCCATCACCATCGAAGACACCCAGTTCAAGGCCACGCAAACGCTGCCACTCCAGGAAGAAAACGCGGTATGATCCGGCGGGCTCATTCCGAAGCCGGGTTTGCGCTGCTACTCATTTACGCCATGGCTGCAATCGTGGCCATCATGCTGCTTGTGGCCATGCCCCGCGCGGCTTTTGAAGCGCAGCGGGATAAGGAACAACTGCTGATTGATCGCGGCGAAGCCTATTCACGCGGCATCCAGCTTTACGTGCGAAAGTTCAATCGCTATCCTGCGGATTTCAAGGCGCTGGAAAGCACCGGTAATCAGCGCTTCATCCGTCACCTTTATACTGATCCGATGCGGGGTAAACCGGGCGATGAAAATAGCGAATGGCGCATTATTCATGTCGGCCCCGGGGGGATATTTACTGATTCGTTGCTCTACACGAAGAAGAAAGACCCTAAGGCCGAACAGCAGACGTTCATCACTGAACTGGCACCCGTGGGCGGGGGCGTCGCACCTGACCCGGGTCAGCTCAATCTGGCCAACCGCCGAAGGCCCAGCGACGGTGGCAACCCCAATAGTATGGTTCCCGAACCGATCCAGGTGGACCCCAACGCACCTCCTGCGCCGCCTGCTTTCCAGCCCCCGCCGGGCCTGCAATTTCCACCCGGCGTGCAGGTGCCGGGTACCAATCCTCAGGCGAGTAATAATGGCGTGCCGTCACCTGCGGTCAATCTGATCAACAATATTCTGACGACGCCACGACCCGGGGGTATGCCCCCTATGCCCGGATTCCCCGGCCAGCCTGGCCAGCCTCCCTCTGTCGATCAGTTCGGGACCCCCGCGCCGCAGCAGGCAGGGCAACAGCCGGGAATCGGCCAGGCCATTCCGCAGCAGGCAATTGCGGGGCAACAGATCGGTGGCGGCATCGCAGGTGTCGCCAGCAAGCTCGAACGCGAAGGCATCAAGAGTTACCGCGACCGGCAGTCATATCACGAATGGGAATTCGTCTACGATCTGACGCAGGATAAAGCCCGTGCCGGTGGAGCCGGACAACAACAACCACCTATTCCGGGTCAAGCTCCGCCGGGTCAAGCTCCGCCGGGTCAGATTCCCCCGGGTCAGATCCCGCCGTTTCCGGTTCGGCCTGTGAAGTAAGCTGGTAGAACGTCAGCGAATTTTCGCCTTGTTTGACGACTCGGTAGCGGCGCAGTTCGCCGTACTCCTCATTCAGCTCGAAGCGGCTGGAATGCTGCACGATGGCCAGCGGGAACTTGCGTCGCGATACCGCGCCCATGGCAGCATCATATTCCTGCACCAGCGGATAGGGCGGGTCGATAAAGACGATATCCGCATCCATCCCGCCCAGGTAAATCCCCGCTGGTCCATGGATCACGCGGCCTCTGGTTTCGGCTTTAAGCATGGCCAGATTACTCTTGATCAGACCTGCTGTACCCCGGTCTTTTTCAATAAAAATGACCTGCCGCGCACCCCGGCTGATGGCCTCGATTCCCACGGCACCGGTGCCCGCGTAGGCGTCCACAAACAGCGACCCTTCAATCACCGGACTCAATATGTTGAACAGCGTCTGACGCATCTTGTCAGCCGTGGGACGAACCTCCATCCCCTCCAGCGACTTCAGCTTGCGTGACCGGAATTCCCCTGCAATAACTCTCATTGTTTTCTAACCAACCTGAACCAGCCCATAGCGCCGCTGCCAATGGTTCTTGATGTATTCCACCGCTTCGGCGAAAGCCTGCCGTGACGGCGGATGTTCGACAAAAGAACGGGCTTCATGACGGGCTGCCACCAGAATATCGGGGTCACGCAGAATGTTGGCGATCCGCAGCGAAGGCAGGCCTGATTGTTTGGTGCCAAAGAACTCGCCGGGACCGCGCAGCTTCAAATCCATCTCGGCTATCACGAAGCCGTCCTGGGAATCCACCAGGGTGCGGATGCGCTCCTTGCCGGTGTCGTTCAGCTTCTCCGTAATCAGCATGCAGTAGCTCTGCTCGCCGCCGCGCCCGACGCGCCCGCGCAACTGATGAAGCTGAGAAAGCCCGAAACGTTCGGCCTGCTCGATCAGCATCATAGTCGCATTCGGCACGTCTACACCCACCTCGATCACGGTCGTCGAAACCAGGATCTTGGTTCGCCCGCTCTTGAAAGCTTGCATCGCGGCTTCCTTCTCGGCGGTGCCCAGCCGGCCATGCAGCAACCCCACAGGCACATCCGGAAAGACTTCCTGCGAGAGGTGCTCATACATCTGCTGTGCGGCCTTCATGGCCTGTGTCTCAGACTCTTCAATGACGGGGTAAACCACGTAGCCCTGACGCCCGTTATCCACCTCACGCTTCAGCGCACTATACGCCAGTTCCACCTGATCTGAGGTCAGGTGTTTGGTGACGATCTTGCGCCTGCCGGGCGGGAGCTCGTCGATCGTTGAGACGTCGAGGTCGCCATAAAGAGTCATGGCGAGCGTACGCGGGATCGGCGTCGCGGTCATCACCAGAACGTCCGGAGTGATGCCCTTCTGCACCAACTGGAAGCGCTGCATCACGCCGAACCGATGTTGCTCGTCGATCACCACCAGCCCCAGCCGCGCGAACTCCACGTCTTTCTCAATCAGCGCATGGGTTCCGATGGCCACCGGCACCAGACCCGAGCGCAGCAGTTCCTTGATTTTGACTTTCTCGCGGGCGGTGTTTGAGCCCGTCAGCAGCGCCACCGCGTACCCCAGCTTTTCAAGCAGTGGCTTGAGCGAGAAGTAATGCTGCGTGGCGAGGATTTCAGTAGGCGCGAGGATCACCACCTGATAGCCGTTTTCAAGCGCTATTACAGCAGATTCCGCCGCCACTATAGTCTTGCCGCTGCCCACATCGCCCTGTAACAGGCGGTTCATCGGGCTGGGGTGCGCCATGTCTTCGGCGATCTCTTTGAGTACGCGTTTCTGTGCGCCGGTCGGCTTGAAAGGCAGCAGTTTCTTGATCTGCTCGCGGACGCGGTCGGTAAGCTGGAACTCGATCCCGGGCATCAGACGGGCTTTCTGGCGCTTGATTTCAAGGCCGCATTCCAGCCAGAAAAATTCTTCAAAGATCAGGCGAAACTGAGCGGGCGAACGGAAGTCATTGAGGATGTGTACGGGCATTCCGCTGGCCGGAAAATGGACTGAACGTATGGCTTCGGTGCGGCCGGGAAAGCGCAGGTGGGTGCGGATGCTCTCGGGGAGCCTGTCCTCCAGTTCAGAAATGTCCTGAAGGATGCGGTGGATCAGCACCCGCAGCGCCCGCGTATTCACCTTGCCTGCAGCTTCGTAGACCGGTACGATGCGGCCAGTGTGAATGGCCGAGTCGTCGTCATCTTCATCGGAGCCGAGAAGTTCGGTCTCCGGGTGCATCATCTGGAGTTCGCCCTTGTAGGAATCGAACTCGATCTTGCCGAATAGGGCGACCCGAGTGCCAGGCGTGAGCCGGTCAGCCATGTAGGCTCCGTGGAACCATTTGGCGAGCAGAATGGCGCGGGAGGAATCGGTAAATTCGGCCTCGAACAGCCCCAGATTGCGGCGGCGGAAGCCTGAGACTTTAGACGACCGGACCTCGGCGATAACGGTTGCTTGTTCACCCGGTGCCAGTTCGGCGATGCTCTTGAGGTTGCTGCGGTCTTCGTAACGAAACGGGAAGTATTGAAGCAGATCTTCGACGGTTTCGAGGCCCTTGGCTAGAAGCATCGCCGCCCGCGCGGGTCCGATGCCCTTGACGTAAGTCAGGGCTGTATCAAGCGCAAGGGGCATTAGTAAAACGAGACCACGTCGAAGCCCAAGGTACGAGCCGCTTCGGAAAGTCTCCGGTCGTTGCAAATAAACCGGTGCCCTGCAGGACGTTCTTCAGCCCATACGAGCGCAGCAGCCAGTTGCATGGCGTCAGCTGCGCGAAGATCAAAACTGCGCAGATTGTCGAGGGCAATTTCGCGAACCCGCTCGGAAGGCTCAATTTCCCGCCACTCCTCCCGCAGACCACGGAGCCTTTGTAGCCCGGCCGCCAGCAGTTGAGGATCGGCCAGCCGCGATCTTACAATTCCGCTGGTGGCCTCAACTGCCGTCGCCCACCATACGACCGGGGCCCCCGCTTCCAACAGTCGGGCCGCCTCGCTGGCTCCAGGCTGGTCAACGCATAGCGGGACTACCGCACTCGCATCCCAGAATGCGCTCACCAGCCGCTTTCCCGATCCGCAAGTAGAGTTTCAAGCACGCGCCGGCCAAGGTCAGGATCGCGCGGTATATCCTTCCCCATCGCAAATATCGCTGCCAGGGATTCCGGGGTCATTTTGACTTTCGCTTCGCGCATCTTGCCCGCTGCGATCAGAGCCAGATCTGAAGCCTCGTGATCTTCGGTTCGTATGCGCGTGATTTTGGCGATCGGGTTTCCCCTGTCGCGGATGACGATCTCTTCACCGTCCTTCACCATCCGGAGGTAATGGCTGAGGCGGTTTTTGAGCTCGGCTACGTTGACGGCTTCCATACATAGCTATTATAGCTATCTTCTACCGGACGGTTACAATTGTTCCGTGGCCGCAACCGTAGACGAACAGCTGATTTATTTGAAGAAAGGCCTTGCCGAGCTGATCCGCGAGGAAGATCTGCGTGAACGCATTCTGTTGCGTACGAAACAGGGCAAACCGCTCCGCGTCAAGGCGGGTTTTGACCCCACCGCCCCCGACTTGCACCTGGGTCATACGGTGCTACTGCGCAAGATGAAGCATTTTCAGGATCTGGGCCACCAGGTAATCTTCCTGATCGGGTCAACTACAGCGATGATCGGCGACCCGAGCGGCAGGAATGTCACGCGGCCTCCGCTGACGATGGATGAGATCGAGGCCAACACCGAAACCTACAAGACCCAGGTCTTCAAAATTCTGGATCCGGAGAAAACCGAAATCCGCTTCAACAGCGAATGGCTTTCCGGCATGGCTTTTCAGGATGTGATCCGGTTGTGCTCGAAATACACGGTGGCGCAGTTGCTGGAACGCGATGATTTCGCCAAGCGCTACGCCGGAAACGTCGCGATTTCCGTGCATGAACTGCTTTATCCGCTGGCGCAGGGGTACGATTCGGTGGCGCTGGAATGCGATGTGGAAATGGGGGGCACTGACCAGAAATTCAATCTGCTGGTGGGGCGCGAACTCCAGCGGGATTATGGCCAGCTGCCGCAAATTGTGGCCACGGTGCCGATTTTGGAAGGTCTGGACGGCGATAAGAAGATGTCGAAGTCGCTCGGCAACTACATCGGTATAGCCGAGCCGGCGAAAGACATGTTCCGTAAAGTTATGCAGATCAGCGATTCCTTGATGTTCCGCTACTACGAACTGCTGACGGACCGGAGCATGGCCGATATCACCGTGATGCGGCAGCAAATTGAAGCCGGTGAACTGCACCCGATGACGGCTAAAACGGATTTGGGAAAGGCGATTGTGCGAGACTTTCATTCCGCGGCCGAGGCGGAAACTGCGGCGGATGAATTCAACCGCGTCGTACGGCAGAAAGAAGTGCCGTCAGATATTCCGGTGGTGTCCCTGCCGGATGGGGTCCTGGGGCCGAACGGCTTTAATGTGGAAAAGCTGATAGCGCGGATAGGGCTGGCGGAATCGGTCAGCGATGCCAGCCGGAAGCGTAAAGCCGGGGCTGTTGAAATTAACGGTCAGCGGATCACGGAATTGATCGTGCCGCGGGCGGAAGGGCAGAGTCTTTTAGTGCAGGTCGGCAAAAACTGGCGCAGGGTTGTGACTGGCTGAGGTTTCGCTGGTGGGGGAAAGCACCCGGGCGAGATTTTCGAGGTCAGACCGGGCGGCGGAACGGGCGACCGTGGGTGACGGACGCCCAAAAAGATACCCTTGCATGAGATGGACGCCGAGGAGCCAAAGGTTTTCCACCGTCCGCGCACGTTCGATACCCGCCGCAACTGGCTGAACACCGTTGAGGTCAGCAAGTTCCACAAGTTTACGGATGGTGGTGGCGCAAAACGGCTGTTCCGCGTTCCAGGCGAGCCGCCGGTCAATCTTGACGTAATCGGGCCGCAGGTCGCATATCAATTGAAAGGCATTGGTTCCGATTCCCGCATTGTCGAGGGAGAAGCCGAACCCGCGTGCGCGCAGGCGGTCGTGAACAGCGCGCAGACGGGCAGAATCGCCCGTAAGATCGGACTCCACAACCTCGAAAATTATGTCTTCCGGTACCAGACAGGCTTCCACCAGAGCATCCATCACAAGACTTGTGAAGCACTTAAGGTCGGTGATTGCGGTCGGTAGAAAATTGATGAACCAGGGCCCTTTACTGCGCCCCTGTCGTTGCTGAACGCCTGCGGACCGGATCGCAAGCCGAACCGCACGGGTGTCGAATTCCGCAAGCAAATTCCCTGAACGGGCGGCACTCAGAATTTCATTTCCAGCCCGGTCGCGGTCACCCGAAAAGCGAATCAGGCATTCCTGGCCGACGAGCTGATGTCTGCGAGTATCAACAACCGGCTGGAACCAGGTTTCGAAGCCGGTGCCGGGTTTGTTTACCGAAAGGGCGTCCTGAAACCAGTCTGCCTGGCGTTCGTCCTGACCTGTCGCGCGCTGGCTAAAAACATCACTCAACATTCTGCTAAACTAATCGGCCCTGAAAGGAAAATCCTTTAGTTCCGAATCGGCATGGGACACTGAAAGGAGTTGTAATGAACAGAAAAATCTATTATTGGAAGCTCCGCGAGTCTGAAATGCAGTTGGGGGAACGTACGCTCATCATGGGCGTAATCAATTTGACCCCCGATTCATTCTCAGATGGCGGCCGTTTCAACGACCCCGACAGCGCTTACGCCCGCGCCCTCGAACTGGAAGAAGCAGGCGCAGACATCATTGACCTTGGAGCCGAATCAACCCGCCCCGGATCGCAGCGGATTTCCGCAGATGAGGAGTGGCAGCGGCTGGTTCCAGTGCTGAAACGATTGAAGGGGAACCTGCGGGTTCCGCTTTCGCTCGACACCTATAAATCTGAGATTGCCGAACGCGCCCTGCAGTATGGCGTGGAAATCTTCAACGATCCAAGCGGTTTAACTTACGACCCAGGTTTGGCCAAAGTTGCAGCCAGCGGCAAGGCCGGGCTGATTCTCAACCACATGCGGGGTACGCCCGAAACGTGGAGTAAGCTGCCACCCATGCAGGAGCCGCTGGTTGGGATTTCCCGCGAACTGGATGCAACTATCAGCCGTGCACGTCTGGCCGGGGTT
This sequence comes from Terriglobia bacterium, assembly GCA_025363475.1. Lineage (GTDB taxonomy): Bacteria > Acidobacteriota > Terriglobia > Bryobacterales > Bryobacteraceae > BOG-234. The sequence continues at coordinate 4,930 of JANYDS010000004.1, read as the reverse complement.
GACCGGGCGCGGATTGTGATTGATCCGGGTCTTGGTTTTGGCAAGCGCAAGGAACAGAATCTGGAAATCATTGGCCGGCTGGCTGAACTGGCCGCTCTTGACTATCCCATTCTGGTGGGTGCTTCCCGGAAGTCTTTCCTGGCTCAGTCCAGTGACGCAGATACTGTATTTGCCACAGCCGCGGCTGTGACTGCGGCAGCACTGAATGGCGCGCACATTGTGCGGGTACATGATGTGGCGCAGATGCGCAGCGTGGTTCTGGTGGCTGACGAAATTGTCCGCGCCGTGGTGGCGGGTACTCGCATTCCGGAACCCGAAGAGAAACCAGCAGCGCGCAGTCCGAGAGATCGGGAACGAAACTTTGAGCCTGAAAAACCCAGGCCGGCCCGTGCTCCTCTGGCTAAGCCCGCTGTTATTGAAGTTGTTGCGGCTGAGCCTGTTGTTATCCACGCAGATGTTATCGACGCAGTGGTTGAAAATGATGCAGTTGTGGAAGACACCTCGATAGCCGCAGTTCAGACGGATCTGGTTCTGTTTGAAGGTGCGGCATCTGACGCCGCGATGGCAGACGCACTTGTTGCCGAAAACGCCGAACCCGAAAACGCTGAAGCCAGGGTCGCAGAAACACCGAAGCCAGCTGTCATCAAACCGATTTTCCGCGAAAAGGCGATGGAAGAACGGCGGGCAGAAGCTCCGCGCACGCCCTTCCGCACGCCTGGGAAGTTCAGTGAAGACCGGGATTCTTTCCGTGAGGGTGGTTTCCGCCCCCCTGCCCGGCCCGCATTTCGGCCTGATTCACGGCCCGATTTCCGCCAGGGTGATGACCGCAGGCCTCAGGCTGGCGGACCGCCGCCACGGAGAGATCGCGATTTCCGCCCCGGCGGCCCGCGCAGTGACGGCCCGCCCCAGCGCTCTTTTGACCGTGATGGTCTACAGGGAGATCGTCCCGCGTTTAACCGTCCTCAGGGTGACAGGCCGTCATTCAACCGCCCGTCCTTCAGCAAGCCGGGGGGCGACCGACCGCCGTTCCGTCCCAATAGCGACCGACCGCCGTTCCGTCCGCAGGGTGACCGACCGCCCTTCCGTCCGAGCGGCGACCGGCCATCTTTTGACCGTCCGCGTGGAGATCGTCCACAGGGTGACCGACCGCCGTTCCGCCCGAGTGGTGACCGGCCATCGTTTGGTCCGAGCGGAGACCGTCCGCGCGGTGATCGTCCTTCCTTTGAGAGACGTCCCCCATCAGGTGCTCCGCCGCGCAGAGATTTTCGTCCCGGTGGCCCTCCATCAGGTGGGCCGCCCCGCAGTGGTGGCGGATTCCGTCCGGGTGGACCTCCGCGTTCCGGGGATCGCGAGGATCGTCGTCCACCCTTCAACGGTGATCGGGGTGGTGACAGGCCGGGTCCAAACCGGTCCGGACCCCCCAACCGCCCCTTCCGAAAACGACCCTAGTATTGCCAGCGGGCCGGGAGGCGCTATTTTCTCAGAGTCGCTCCGCTCCCGGCCCTGCTTGCATTTCCACCGGGCGCAGGATAAAGTGTTGATGATTTCCGTATCAACAGTTTTCGGAGCGGATCTGTGTCCGAGCGCGGCAATGAATGCCGATCTCTCCTGTTTCTGAATGAGGACTTTACAAAAATGTTTGCGCAGTTTAAACGATTTTCATTTCTCGTGATCGGTGCGGCCCTCCTGGTTTCCGCTCCAGCATGGGGCCAGCAGCGGCTGAGTTCGGAACCGCCTCATTTTTCAGGGCAGGGCGTGACGCCAGCCTTCGAAGGATGGTTTAAGAATCAGGATGGATCGTTCAGCATTCTGGTCGGTTACTATAACCGCAACATGAAGCAGGCGGTGGATATTCCCATCGGCCCGGACAACAAGATTGAGCCGGGTGGCCCGGACCGCGGACAGCCGACCCATTTCGCGATCGGTCGCGGCTGGGGGCCTTTCGTTATCACTGTCCCGAAGACTTTTGGCGACAAGGAATTCATCTGGACACTCACGGTAAACGGGCAGACAAACTCGATTCCTGTCAACACCAAGCCTCTTTGGGAAATCGCACCTTACCTTGATGCGCTGAACAATACACCGCCATGGCTGAGCTTTCAGCCGTTTGAGGAAAACGGGCCGATGATTGCGGGACCCCGTCCTTTGGTGATTTCGAAAACGGTAAAAGTGGGAACGCCGTTGCCAATCACTGCCTATGTGGCGGACGATACGGTTATCGGGCCGGGTCGGTTGCCTCCGGCAAACCCTATTACTTTGAATTGGGCTACGTTGCGAGGACCTGCCGAAGTCAAGTTCTCGGTGGACAAGCCGAAAGTGGACAAGATTGATGTGAAGGTTATGCCGAAGGGCGGGGTTTTCGCGGGAAAAGGTTCCACGGAAGCCACTTTCAGTGAACCTGGTGAGTATGTCCTTTACCTGAGCGTGAATGATGCTTCCGGTGTCGGTGGCGGCAACGGCTTTCAGTGCTGCTGGACCAACGGTCACGTTAAAGTGACTGTCACCAAATAGCCAAACATATTCTACTTTGGGTGTTTCGATGTATGTTTCACGACAGGGGGTCCGGAGAAATCCGGGCCTTTTTTGTTCCAGGGGATTTACACCGGCCTCCATTTCAGATATCGTAATTGGCGAAGGAGTACGTTCATCCATGATTGATGTCAGACTTGTGGCAACACTGTCCCTTGGTATATCTCTCGTTTTCTCGGCCAGCGCGGCAGAGTTGACGAACGCCAAGCCCGTCACTTTCGCGAAAGATATCGCCCCCATTTTCCAGGAAAAATGTCAGGATTGCCACCGCAAGGGAACCGCAGCGCCCATGTCGCTGGTTACCTACGAGGAATCCCGCCCTTGGGCGAAGTCGATTAAACAGCGTGTTGTCACGCGCAACATGCCCCCCTGGCACATTGATCCCACGGTAGGCGTGCAGCAGTTCAAGAACGACATGTCTCTGAGTGACGATCAGATCGCGAAGATTGTTCGCTGGTCAGATTCTGGTGCGCCCATGGGTGACCCGAAAGACATGCCCGCTGCGAAGGCATTTCCTGCCAACGACACGTGGCGTCTGGAAAAAGAGTTTGGTGCTCCCGATACAGTTTTGAAATCCGATCCTTATACGATGCCGGCACAGAGCCAGGATCAGTGGTGGAGACCGGTTACCAATATCGATGTAAAGGAACCGCGCTGGGTTCGGGCCGTTGAAATGCGCCCCGGTACAGAAGCGGGCCGCAAAATCACGCACCATGCAATTGCACATCTGGTGCAGCATGATCCGGATGCCCCCCAGATCGGTGATCAGGATTCCAGCAACAGCCGTGGCGGCCCCGATGAAGCGGGTCAGCTGATGGAATGGGCTGTCGGCAAGAACTACGATATTTTCCGTGATGGCACAGGCAAACTGATTCTGCCCGGTTCTCACGTTTGGTGGGACATCCACTATCACGCCGTTGGCGAACAGGTCCGCGACCATGTGGAACTGGCCGTCTGGTTCTATCCGAAAGGGCAGGAGCCGAAGTATCGCACCTATCTGACCGGGTTCCAGGGCATTACAGGCGGTCGGATGGATCTTCAGCCGAACACCTTGACTGAGAGCAATGGCTATACGGTTCTGAAGCAGGCTGCGCGTCTTGAAAACTTCCAGCCGCATATGCACCTGCGCGGTAAGGGTATGGCGATTGAAGCCATCCTGCCGGACGGGTCCATTCAGCCAATCAGCCACGTGGGCAACTTCAACTTCAACTGGATGACGAACTATATTTACGCTGACGATGCAGCCCCGGTTTTTCCGAAGGGTACGATCGTTCATGTGACGTCATGGCATGACAACACGACGGCCAATGCCGCAAACCCCGATCCGCGTCAGTGGGTTGGTTACGGCGACCGTACGGTTGATGAAATGGCACATGCATGGGTCAACGTTACTTACATCAGTGACGAAGACTACAAGACCTGGGCGTCTACCCACAAACGGGAAACGCTGGGCCGTCGCGCATCCAATTAGGGTAAGTAGGAGTAGTTAAGGAAACCGGCGGACACTGGCTTTGAGGCCAGCGTCCGCCGGTTTTTTTGTTTTCGGTTTGTTGGCTGGCGGTCCGGATTTACTTATCTAAAAGTCATCCGGTCTGGGGACCAGATGCGGACGGGGGCGTCCGCCCTCCAGGTTTAGTTAGGAGTGTGGAGAGGCTTTCTGTGTCGGTCCGGTAATACTCGGTCAGGCGGGCGCGGTCTTCGGGTTCCAGTTTCATGGTTTCGCGCCCCTGAAACGCAATGTTTTTGATCGACTGGGGTGTTATTGCCCTTGCCAGGTTCCACAAACCCAACTGCTTCAGCCAGCGCTTCGTTGCCCAGGATTTCGGCACTCTGGCTTGCATGTGTCGCTCAGTCATATCTGGCACGAAGGTGGGATCTACGTTGAGGAAGGCGAATATTTCCCTCATCATGGCCGCCGGGGCTTGCTGGAAGTCCTTGTAAAAATGAATGCTGATCTGGTTTCGGGGGAACAGATCCAGATAGCGCCCTTCCCTGGCCAGTATAAAGGCCGTATTCGAGGAAGGGGTAGAGTTCGCCGATTCTCTTGCTGGTGGATGCCAGCGCCCGGTCCATATGCACGCGGAACGTCACCGGGCGGTCGGCGAAACTCAACATATGCAGATGTTGCGCAAAGGCCCGGTCTACGGGATTGCGCAGAATCATCAGATTTTTTGCATCTGGCCGCGCCCGTACAATGTTCGCGGGTGCAGTCGGCGACCAAAGATAACTGGCGCTCGCTTCCCCAATCGCGGTTTGTCCGCTAACCCGGATTTCTCACGCTGAATAAGCAAAAGGCCGCCTTTCGTGGCATAACTGAGTTACCAGGCAACAGTTAGCGCCAAAAAAGGACGGCCATCGCTATGACAGAGTGTAACCAATCGAGCTTCGGATTTGAAGGGTC
>JANYDS010000072.1 GCA_025363475.1 Terriglobia bacterium | reverse complement strand
CCGGTTTGGCACCTCGATGTCGGCTCATCGCATCCTGGGGGTGTAGAAGCTCCCAAGGGTTAGGCTGTTCGCCTATTAAAGCGGTACGTGAGCTGGGTTCAGAACGTCGCGAGACAGTTCGGTCTCTATCTGTGGTGGGCGTAGGAGATTTGAGGGGGCTTGCCCTTAGTACGAGAGGACCGGGGTGAACGAACCTCTTGTGTTCCAGTTGTCACGCCAGTGGCATAGCTGGGTAGCGAAGTTCGGTCAGGATAAGCGCTGAATGCATATAAGCGCGAAACCTTCCCCAAGATGAGATCTCCCAACGAAAGTTTGAAGAGCACTGGAAGACTACCAGTTTGATAGGGCAGATGTGTAAGCGTGGCAACACGTTGAGCTTACTGCTACTAATTGCTCGTTCGGCTTGACCATAAAATTTATTTCTCACACAAAATGTGACAAAAACTTCTTTGGTTATTTGTGGTAATCTAGTGCCCGTCAAATATTCGGTTTCAAAGACTCATTACGAGTTCGGTGAAACAGTAGCCTACTTATGTAGGCGGCTGACACCAGCAAGTTCTGGGTGACCATAGCGAGGGGGTTCCACCCGTTCCCATCCCGAACACGGAAGTTAAGCCCTTCAGCCCCGATTGTACTGCACGCGCAGGTGTGTGGGAGACTAGGAAGTCGCCCGGTTAATTCTGAAAAAGCCTCACCCTAATCCGGTGGGGCTTTTTTCGTTTCTTATGCGCTTCCTCTACGCTCACGGCTTCGCCTCCAGCCCTCAATCCCGTAAAGCTCAGGTCTTCCACCAGGCTTTCGCAGTCCGTGGCATCACCCTCGAAATCCCGGCTCTCGATGGCGGCGATTTCGAACACCTCACCATCTCCGGCCAGCTCTCCATCATTCGCCACACCCTCGAAGGCGAGCCGGCGTGTCTCATAGGTTCCAGCATGGGAGGTTATCTAGCTGCCCTCTATGCCGCGACTCATCCTGAGGTGGCCAGGGTGGTTCTGATGGCCCCCGCATTTCATTTCGCCCAGCGATGGCTTGAAAAGGCACCCGTTGGTGAACCTTTGGACGTCTACCACTACGGCCAAAAGCAAAATCAGTCAGTTCACTATCATCTCCTTGAAGAAGCCACGGAATATCCTGCTGATCCCGACTTCCGCCAGCCGTCGCTGATCTTTCATGGCATCCACGACGGTGTCGTACCGGTTGACTACTCCCGCCAGTTCGCCGCCGGTCATCCCAATGCCGAACTCAGGGAAATGGACTCCGACCATGAATTGCTCAATGTCCTCGAAACCATCACCGATCAGGCTTTGCCTTTTCTGATCCGTTAGACTTGCCTTAGTGCCTTTCCGCATTACGTTCGCGCTGCTGCTGGTCACTTCCGCTGCGCGCGGACAGGATGTTGCTGAATTCCTCGACGCACTCAGCCGTATCGCCTCTAACTTTGCTGTCACCGCGCCCGGTCTGACCGCTGACGAAGTCCTTGAACAGCGAGGTCGCCGCGGGTTCCTCGAAGTTCTCAAAGGAACGCAAAACGCGCCCAGACAAATCGACATCCACCTTCAGGAAGGTTTTCGCACTCACCGCGTACTCTCAAACTATGGACTCACAGAATCGGTTCCGGGCAAAGTCCTCCACGAGATTCGCAATGTCACCAGTTTTGATGGGCGTCCGGTTGCAGAACCTGTTGAAGCGCGGCATGCCTTGTCTTCGGGTATGCGCGGGGACGAGGACCGAACTCGCAAGATTTTCCTCGAAAACTTCGAACAGGAACAACTCGAAGGTGCGGTGACTGATTTCGGCCAGCTGATCCTGTTGTTTGCCGAACGCTATCAAAAAAACTACACGTTCGCGGTGTCGGCCCCCCAAACTCTGAGCTATCGTCAGGTCACAGGAACCCATGGCCTGACGATTTTTCAGGGAGGATCAGCAGAGCGGGAAGCTACTGAAGGCGAGATACTATTCAGCGAACCGGACCTCATCCCGCAGCGCATCACATTAAACACCCGGCGGCAGGTTTCAAAAAAGGACGTCGTCCGAACTGTAGCCAGCGTCGAATACATGCCCGGGCCGTTTGGCCTGGTGCCTGTCAAGATTACCCACCAGCAGTTTCTCAATGACAGCCTGCTGGTGGAAAACATTCTGCACCACGAAAATTTCCAGCGACTTGGAGTACCGGAGATGATTCCCTAAATGAGTGAACTCAAAGCAGACCAGCCCGCCCCGGAATTCGAACTGCCGGACCAGGCCGGCAACGTTGTCCGTCTAAGTCAATTCCGGGGCAAGAGAGCAGTAGTCGTCTATTTCTACCCCAAAGACGACACCACCGGGTGTACCGCTGAAGCTTGTAGTTTCCGCGATGCGTTCCCCCGCTTCGAAGGAGCAGACGCCGAAATCATCGGGATCAGCGACGATTCCCCGGAATCCCATGCGAAGTTCGCTGCGAAGCATAACCTGCCCTTCACTCTGCTCAGCGATAAAGGCGGTAAGGTCCGCAAATTATTCGGCGTGAAGAAGACCCTTGGCATCATCCCAGGCCGAGTGACGTACGTGATCGATAAAACCGGCATCGTGCGCCACATCTTTTCGTCGCAAACCGCATTCACAAGACATGTGACTGAAGCACTGTCCGCGCTCTGATTGCAATTTCCGGACGGATGTTTGATAGACCCGTCTTGTGACCGTGCCCTGATGAAGCAGAGAGATTTCCCAGCACCTGGACTGCTGGTTTGGACGTGCGGTCTCCTAATTGGACGACATGGCCGAACCGCCCGACTCTTTACCATAGCTTGACGAAGACGTTGATTTCCAGCCTGCCGGGGCATAATGTGGCCACAACAGGCTTACCCATCATGATTGCCGGGTCGAGGCAATCAAACTATTTCTGTTTCTCAGTCATGGCTCGCTTTCAGGTACAACGAAATGCCGATTCGCGGCGCTATCCCTTCAAATCCCGAAAAGCATCCTCAATCTCAACCCGCGCATCCGGCGAAACCACCTGAAACGGCAATCGCGGCGGACCGCCATAATACCCATTCAAATCCATCGCATGTTTCAACCCCGGCACGCCATACATATCCGTAACCAGAATTGAAGGATGTGAAATCCGCCCCTGCCAGTCAATCCCAGCCTCTTCTTCCCGAGTCCGGAAAGCCTCCCAAATCGCAATCGTCGCATAAGGCGCAGCACTCGCAAACGCCAGCGCTGCCCCGTTTGCCCCCGCTTTCAAACAATCAAGAACGCAAGATTCCGTACCCGCCAGCACGGCAAAACTCATAGGCACCAGCGAACGCAACTGCGAGATCCGCCCAACCGGCGTCCCCGTCTCAACCACCCCGGCAATATTCGGATGCGCCGCCAGACGAGCCGCAGTATCCGGCAGTAAATCCACCCCAGTCATCTGCGGGGCATTATGAATCAGCACCGGCACCGGCGACTGATCCGCCAGCGCGCGGAAGAACAGCGTCTGCGCCTCCGGCCCATACATCAAATTCCGGTATTGATGCGGCACCGAACTCAGCACTGCATGAGCACCTGCTTCCGCCGCCGCCCGTGCCAGCTTCACCGCGCACCAAACGCCCTCTTCGCTTACATCCGCGATCAGCGTCCTTTCCCCCACCAGCGGTGCGGCCAGCCGCAGAATCTCCAGTTTCTCTTCATCCTCAAGCAGCGGCCCCTCACCGGTCAGCCCGCCCACCACAAACCCGGACAGAGACGTCCGGCTCCACTTGTGGAAGTTATGCTGAACCTTAACCCGGTAGAGCGACCCGGTATGATCGAAGGGCGTCGCAACCGACGCAAACATTCCCTGTAATTTCATCAAACTCCATGTTCTCAATCGACCACGACTGTACGCAAGCAGACAAAGAAATCACCATCGCAAATCTTTGGGAAGCCGGCTCCACCGGAATCATCGAAGTAGCCGATACTGACGATACCGCGCGCCTCCGGGCCTTCTTCGACGACGATACCCGCCAGCCTGCCCTCGTCGCTCAATTCCCCGGCGAAGTCACGCCTGCCGACCTGCGCGACTGGGTCGCCTTCGCTCACGAATTCCTCCAGCCCATGGAAATCGGGCAGCGGATTTTCGTCTGTCCCGAATGGCGTGCAGACCCCACTCCGCCCGGCCGCTTCCGCATCGAAGTCAACGCTGGCCTCGCGTTCGGTACCGGTGCCCATGAGACCACCCGCCTGTGCCTCGAAGCTCTGGAACGCCACATCAGACCCGGCATGACTGTGCTTGACGTCGGCACCGGCTCCGGCATCCTTGCTGAAGCGGCTATCAAACTTGGTGCTGGCCGGGTCCTCGCCAATGATACCGACCAGGAGGCAGTGGACGTTGCCCGTGAGAATTTCGACCGCGCCGGCCTTGCCATCGAACTCAGCACCGGTTCCGCGCCCGACTTCCCGGATGCCATAGCCGATATCGTCGTCGCCAACATCAGCCCGGCGTGGATTGCCGACCTTTCCGCCGACTGGGTTCGCGTCCTCAAACCTGGTGGCATCGCCATCCTGAGCGGGTTCGAAGCCGCGGACATTCCGCGTGTTTCCACCGCGCTCGAAGTCGCCGGAATGCGCATTTCCGGCACGCATGGCGAAAAAGAATGGCGCATGCTCGAAGCATCATGAAATCGGAGGCGCTATGAAATTCGTCCAAACCAACGGAATCCGCATGCACTATCTGGAAGCCGGAACGGGGCCGCTCGTCGTCCTGCTCCACGGTTTTCCCGAGTGTTCGCTGGCCTGGCGTAACCAACTCGATGCCATTGCCAAAGTCGGCTACCGAGTGGTTGCGCCAGATCTGAGAGGCTACGGCCAGACTGATAGCCCGAAAGATATCGAAGCTTTCGATATCTTCCAGTTGACTGGCGACATCGTTGGCCTGGTCCACGCGCTTGGCGAAACCAGCGCCGTGATTATTGGACACGATTGGGGCGCGCTCATCACCAGCTACCTGTCTCTCTTACGTCCGGACATGTTCCGCGCCACAGTGTTGCTCAGCATCCCTTATCCGCCACGCCGCGAGATCAGTCCCACGCAATGGGAGCAGGAAACCTACCCCGGCCAGGTTTTCTATCAGGCCAATCTGCGCAGAGCAGGAGCCGAGCAGTTCCTCCAGCAGGATATTCGCGGAGGCCTGCTGCGCGGACTCTATAGCCTGTCCGGCGAGGCCGCCCCTGATGAACGCTTCCACGCCGCACGCCCCGCCAGCAATCCCGGCAACAACGCTCCGTCAAAGAAGCCATCATTCATCACCGATGAAGAAGTGGACGCCATCGCCGCCCAGTTCGCCCTCAGCGGCTATCGCGGAGGCCTCAACTACTACCGCAATATGGATCGTAACTGGGCCATGACTCCGTTCCTTGCCGGGGCGAAAATCCTCCAGCCCACGCTCTTCGTCGCCGGAGCGATGGACCCCGTGATTCAGTTCCTCCGCCACGAATACGATGAGCTGGAAACGAACATTCCCAACCTGAAGAAGAAAGTATTAATCGAAGGGGCGGGGCATTGGATCCAGCAGGAGAAACCCGCTGAAGTGAATCAGCACATCCTTGAGTTCCTGCACGCCCTGGGCGATTAGCCCCGAGCCATCTGCGGAACACGATGATCTCAGCCAGAACAGGCAGCGAGCAGGCTGCGTTCAATGCCAATATGGTCTATCAACATGAGCCAGGGTGACTGAGTTAATTCATTGTATTTATGACGCGGTATCGGACGGCCGCAAGTGGCGCGAATTTCTGGAAAAATTCGTTAAGGCCGCTGGAGCCGAGCGCGGTAATTTCGTGTTCGCGGATTCGACCCAAAGCGGTGTCTCGACGCACTGCTGGTTTGGCTGGTCAGACGACGATGTAGCGATGCACGCCGCCCGATATGCCACGTCAGATCCCTGGAGTAGCGGCTCGATGGCCAGGCCAGCCGGTTTTGTGGGTCCGGATACGAACACATGTTCGCGGGAAGAGATGGAATGCAGCGCCGCGTATCGCGAGTTCTACCTGCCCCGCGACGCGTGTTTTGGGTTCGGAGGCGTCATCATGCAGAGTGAGCTTCATCGCTGTGTGCTGGCGGTTGTGCGCGGGCAGGAAGCGCGGCCCGTTTACTGAGGCCGAGATGGACCTGCTGAGAGACCTGATGCCCCACCTGCAGCGGGGTGCCATGCTTTTTGGCGAAGTCAATGGCCTGCGGTCCCGGGTTTCCGCCTTAACAGGTCATATTGATCGCGCACCTCAGGCTGTTTGCATGATGGACAAGAACCGCCGTGTCCTTTATGCCAATCCCGCGGCTTCCGAGGTGCTCGCGCGCAACGACGGTCTCAGAGTCGAGGCAGGCCAGTTAAGAGGCGGCCTGCGCAGCCAGGATGCGACTCTGCGAATGGCATCGGAAGCGGTGTTCGCGGGCGGGGACTCTCCCGGCCGGGTGACGATCACGCGAAGTCTGGCGGATCGTCCACCTTACCTTGTGATGCTCCTGCCACTCCCTGAAGTCGCGGACGTGGCGTTCGGGGTCAGCAACCGGGCTTCGGGCGGTATTCCCCGAATCGTGTATTGAACGGCCGCCTCTGCCTGCGTCATGATGCCTGCATGTGAGCACGAAGTCCAGGCACTCGTTTGATGCCTAAACGGCTTCCTTACTCTCAATCTTGAACGGAGTCCGCAAAAACTTCGCCACCTCATCCTGCGCGCCCTGCGTATTATCCCGCGTACGCTGAGCCTGCGTATACTCATTCACCGCCCGCTCACGCTGCCCCGTAATATCAAAAATCTTCCCCAGATAAATATGCGACCATACCTCAATCCACTTTGGCTGCAACTCCCCATTCAGCGCCTCCCGAAATTCATTCGCAGCCGACTGATAATTGTGCTGCAAAAAAAAAACCTCAGCCACCCGGTAATGCGCCAAACCACTATTCCGCTGCGTATCCAACGCCCGCTGATATTCCTTCAGCGCCTCATTAAACTCACTCACCTGGACAAACTGCTCGCCCCGCCGGATCGCCACCGAAACCCGCATCTCCGGGCTCATCCGCAGCACCTTGTTCGACGGATCAATACTAATCTTCTTCGGCTTCCCAAACGTATCCACGGAAAATTCAGACGACGTCCCCATCACCTCAATCCGCTTGGTCTCCGGATTGCCTTCAGTCTCAATCCGCAGATCGACAGGCATACGGAAAGTATCTAAATCCTGCGAGATCTTACCCTGCACACGAAAGCCCTTCGTAGTGCGGAAAATCGTATACTCCAGCTTGAATTCAGGGGCCCCGTTCGATTCCACCCACTGGATGAAAAAGTAACGCATCTCTTCACCCTGAACCGCCTCCATGGCCTTCCTGAAATCCTCAGTCGTCACCGACTTCCAGGCATTCTGCTGCAGGAAACTTTTCAGCCCCTGAAAAAACTTTTCATCGCCCATCGTATTGCGCAGCATGTGCAACACCACCGCGCCTTTGTCCGCACTCAGCGCCCAGTATTCCGGCGAATAGTCTTCCAGCCGCGCCGTCTGAATTAGTGGCACATTCTCAACGGTCAGCGAATCCACACTCAGATCTTTAATCCGCTGCTCAATTGCCGAAGCGCCCTTCTCATGCTCCAGCCACAGCGCCTCTGTATAAAGCGCCATGCCGTTTTCCAGCCACATATGGTTGCGGTTGACAGGAGAAACCGCGACCTCCCACCACTGCCGACCCACTTGATTCGCCAGCACCGAAGAATTCACTTCCTTGCCAATCGCACGCGGAGCCAGGAACACCATCCCCGGAGCCGCATAGCCATTGGGCGCGCCTTCTTCGGTTTCGATCACATTCAGATTTGCCGCCGGCGGAATTCCGTAAACGCCGGTGAAGTACTCAACCATCTGTGCCGTAGCAGCGCCGTAAGCATTCGCCATCGCAGCCTCAGCGCCTCGAAAATACAGCGTGGTTGTAAGTCCCGCAGTCGAATTCTTAACCGGCTGTCCCTTGAAAATCGCCACGTCACCAGGGAACGAAGGCCGCGTGAATTTCCCCCCGCCCACCACCGAGTAACCGGCAGGCGCAGTCACATTGATCTCCGAAGTAAACCTGTCCGCCGTATAACCGCTAACCGGAAACCAGCGTGCCGGATACATCAGAAACGCATGATCATTCTGAATCGCCGCGAACTTAATCCCATAGATCGGAGACTCTTCCGCCCCCGTCAAACGCCCGTCGTAATTGAAGATCAGCGTCGCCGCCTGCCCCTTCGGCAACCCGTTCGGCAAAGTCACTCGCACAGAGTTATCCGCCTGATTGCGTGAAGACTGTAACTGTTGCCCTTTGTCATCCACAATCCGCGAAATATTCAGCGAGTTATGCAGCTCAAAAGTAACAGCGGAAGTCTGGTCATCCAGAGGCACAAAACGAACCGTTGCCCGCGCTGTCAGCGTTTGCGTATCCGGATTGATCTGCGCGTCAATCACGTAGCTTTCCACGTCAATGCGCGCCCGCTTGTCGTCACCGCCCCGGTCCTGAGCAACACCCGCCGCAGCCAGCGACAACAGCAAAAGAATTCCGTACCGCTTCATCTCGCCTCCCATACGCGCTCAACTTCATCCGCAGCCCGCACCATCGGGTCCTCCGCATTGCTGCCGGACAACAGCGCAGCCACCGAAGCCAGGTCCTGTTTCATTTTCGCCCGAATCGCCGGATCATGCAGAATCAATGCCGTCTCCGCCGCAATGCGCCCACCGGTCATCTCACTCTGCATCAGTTCTGCCACCACTCTCTTCTCTGACACCAGATTGACCATAGAGTAGAACGGCACATCCACCAGAAACTTCCCTATCAGCCAGCTCAACCCGGTCACCTTGTAAAACGTCACCATCGGAGCACCCAGCAGCGCCGCTTCCACGGTCACGGTGCCGCTTGCCGCCAGCGCCACATCGCAGTGGGCCATCGCATCCCACGACTCGCCCTCAATCGCACGAATCGGGCTTCCCGCCAGCGGACCGTCAAAAAACGCAGCCCCGCAATTCCGCGAAGCGGGCAGGATAAAACTCAACGGCTGCTCAGCCGACAATATCTCCGCAGCCCGCACCAGCGGCGGAATATGGCGCAACACTTCACTTTTTCTGCTCCCCGGCAACACTGTAATCAATGGACGATCTTCCGGCAGGTTGTGTTTCCGGAAAAACTCCGTGCGTGTCAGCGCTGGCTTAATCCTGCGGGTCAAAGGATGGCCGATATAAGTCACCGGGACGTTATGTTTCCGAAAAAATGCTTCTTCAAACGGGAAAATACACAGCAACCGGTCAATCATCGCCGGCATCTTCTTCACCCGACCTTTACGCCAGGCCCAAACCTGCGGAGCCACGAGGTAAACCACCGGAATCCCCAGTGCTTTCAACCGCGGCGCAACACGAAAATGGAAGCCGGAAGAATCGGTGAGAATTGCAAGGTCCGGTTTCTCCCGCGCAGCTGCACCGATCAGCGTACGGAAGTGCTTCCAGATCCGCGGCAAATGCCCAAGCACTTCCACCAGACCCACAACAGCCAGGTCTTCCGAAAGGATGACAGGCCGAACGCCCAAGTCTCGCAACGCCGGGCCAGCGCAGCCGAAAAACTTGCAATCCGGCCAGCGACGCTGCAATTCTTCCACAAGACGAGCGGCATAGTAGTCGCCGGACGCCTCTCCGGCGGACACCAGAATGGAGCGGGGAGCCAATACCTTAGCTTAACGGTTGTTACAATCAGTCCGAACCTACTCATCCGAATAATGAAGCCATCTCTCACCGCCCGTGCCCGCACCACGGTCGAAGAACTTAGCCGCAAGGTGCGTCCGGACCTCCTGCGGGTTACTGACAAAATCGCTTACCACTCCATGCTTCCCATCCAGGAAGAGGATCTGCGGCAATACCTGCAGGACCCTGTGGAAGCGCTGCCCCCGGTTGTTGTCGAACTTCTGCCCCGCGTTGCCATCGTGCTGGTACCGTATCTGGAAAAGACGGCCGCGAAAACCGGTGCCACGGTGGTTCAGGAAAAGCCTTCCGAAGCAAAACTGCAGTTTTCGGCCAGCGTTGTCGGGACAGATTACACGACCCTGCTTTTCACGATTAAGGACGAACAGGTTTCCGACTATCACTACTATCTGTACGACGAACTGGCGTCGCTGCTCTCTTACCGCTGGACCGTCAAAATGCAGGAACTCTGGCATGGTTTGCTGCGCGAAGAGTTAAGCGGCGAAGTGCATGGCGAAGTGGATGAGCGGGCGTGGCACCTGAAGCAGGGTCTGTTGCGCCGGCCGATGTCAGCGCGCAAAGACGGCAAACCGTTTCGCGATTACGCCCGCCAGTCCTTTGAAGACACCATGACTTTGTATCTGCACGGGTTGTGCTGCGATATCGATGTGGAAACCGGCCCGCGCCAGATTCCCAGCCGTTTCTTGCGGAAACGCCTGGAAGCGCTGAAAAGCCTGTTCCCGCCACCTGCGGGCCATGCCGTTTTCCCGGAAGATTTGGGAAACCACCATCACCACCATTAAAAGCAGCGAAGTCAGGTGGCTTTTGTTCTGGCCATTTATTCTGGCTATACTGATAATCGCCATGGATGTATCGGTCGCCAACGCCAAAAATCAACTTTCCGAATTACTCCGCTCCGTTGAAGCTGGCGAGTCCGCTGTCATCACACGTGACGGCAAGCCTGTGGCGCAACTCGTCCCTCCTCCGACCGAAACCCGGACTGTCCGGTTTGGAACAATGCGGGGACGGATTCATTTCACTCCCCGCTGGCTCCGATTTATACCGATCGGTTCCTCTTTGGTGAATTTTGAGAGGCATTCTTCTCGACGCCAGCATTGCCCCGATCGCGACAGCCTTTCGAAGCAGGAGAAAAACGCCATTTCGGGGGCCAGCATATCTGAGCGTGGTGTCCTATTGGGAAGTTAGTGATTACGCCACTGCCGAAGATTTGACGCTTATCACGACCCACGCAACAATCCAGAAGTATGCATTTGGTGGTTTTCGGGTAATCGGTTGAACCGCCGCTTTAAATAAGACGCGCCAGCTTATCGGGCGTTCGAAACCGACGCCTGCTGCGCATTCCGCTCCGCGCATGCGTGGTATCCGTGAGCATCCTCAGTCAGCAAATTTACCACTTCCGTCTCCGAAAGATAACGAATCGGAGCCGAGGGTTCAATCCTCTGCACCACATGCATCAAGCCGTTCAACACAGCCCTCTGGCTTGCCGTCATTCGGCGGCTGGTAACCACTCCGCGGCCTTCCACAAGCGCGAAGGGTACACTGCCCGCAGCACCTTCCGGTTCTGACAACGAAACCACCCGGGGGCCCAGAAACATCACCTGGCACGGATATAAAATGCCGCCCGTGAGTATCCGTCGGCTTACCGCATCAATACCCAGCGCATGCATCTCCGGCGATTCTGGCAGACCCCACCCAGGCATCGGTTCCATAGTCGCCCGGTCACAACAGCAGCGGGCCGGCACCGCCAGCCGGCGCTCCACTTCCGCCAGCCGTTCTTCCGCATCGCGACAATCCGCACCGCAAACCACCAGTCCATGGTTGGCCAGCACAAAAATCGTCGCACTCGGAGTGCCCGCCAGCGCCCGCTCAATCATCCGCGCAAGCGGCATCCCGGAAGCCACGTAGGGAATCCAGCACCACGCAAGTCCACCCAGCCGCTCGGCCAGCCGCTCCTCGCCATCACGCCGCACAGCCCAGGAAATCGTATTCACTGAATGAACGTGGATCACCACTTTATGCGGCAGCACCGCATGCATCGCCGTTTCAATCGACGCCCGAAGGTAATCTCCGCCCACCATGGCACCAGCCGTTGAGAAGCCATCATTCTCACTCAGGCTTACCTGCAATTCGTCCAGGCGGACGGGCACCAGCGTATCCGCTTCCGTGGCATGCGCCAGCCACTTGCCCGATGCCTTTATCCACAGCGTGCCTTCAAGTTTGATGGACGTATTGCCACTGCTGGCCTGCACCAGCAAGGGGTCGCGACCCAGTCTTGCCGACAGGTTGAGGAGCTCCGAAATTTCCGCCTGGCCGCTCATAAGTAGAAAAAATCTGCTCCGGCAACGCCGGTTTCGACGCGCTTCCCGTAAAAAAGTAACCGCCCGCTATATATTCAGACGGACCGAAGGGATGAGGGGAACAGCGAAAACGGTGGGGAGGAATCTGACGCCAGCCGCCAGCGAACACTATTGTTCGGGGGGGGGATTGAACGAGTAACCGGAATCCGAACGGTTAAACCCTGGTCAAGAATGCGCGGTTTCAAAGCGCGGGGTGGTTCCGGCATGCGATCCAAAAAGGCGCAGCACACCAGCGCCAATAATGTGACCAGCAGCAGACGGACTGTGAGCATGACAGCTTTCACGATTGCCGTACCCGAATCATCATGGTATCAGGAAACCATAAAAATCATTAGAGGAATTCTTTGCATTCAGCCCCGCCTCAGAGAAGTCATCCCACTGTCGATCGTGATCGTCTCTCCGGTCATACCTGTTGCCTCCGCCGCCAGAAACAGGGCGAGTTCACCCACCTCATCCGTAGTAGCGTTCCGCTTTAGCGGACTCGCCTCAGCACCTTTCACAAAGTGCTCCGGAGGCCAGCCGGCAAATCTTGTTTCGATAATGCCGGGCGCGATTGCATTCACCCGCACGTTAGGGGCCAGAACGCGCGCGAATGATTTGGTCATACTGATCACTCCGGCCTTCGACGCCGCGTAAACAATTGTGCTGCCTTCACCCGTGTAAGGAGAGATGGAGGCAATATTGACGATCGAGGCGCCCGGTTGCTGCTTCAGCAATTCCGCAGCCGCGCGCATACAGTAAAACGTACCGCGCAGATTGGTATTGAGCGTACGGTCCCAGATCTCTTCCGTCAGATCATCCAGCAGATGATGGGGCGTTCGTTTACTCCATCCCGCGTTATTGACCAGGATATCCAGCTTGCCCCAGCGCGACACAGCAGCGGCCAGCAAAGCCTTCACCTGCCCCTCGTCCGCTACATCCACCTGCACGGCGATGGCGTCGCCGCCCCGGGCGATGATGCCATCAACTACTTCACTGGCATCCGAAACGGAAGAGTTGTAGCTGACCACCACGCGTGCGCCTTCGCGCGCAAAGATCTCACAAACACTGCGACCAATGCCCGTCGCACCGCCAGTAACCACCGCTACTTTACCGTTAAGCCGCATACCCACTATTTAATACCTTAAGCCCAGCTGAAGCCACTTTTCGACAACGGCAGCGTCCGTATGCGCTTGCCCGTCACCGCGAAAATCGCATTGCAGATCGCGGGGATTACAGGCGGCAGTGCCGGTTCACCAAGCCCGGTTGGCGGATTCGGTGTCGTCACAAAATGAACTTCAATCTCAGGCGGTGCCTGCGTCAAACGCACAATCTGATGCTGATGGAAATTAGATTGCACAACGCGTCCCTTCTCCACCGTGATCTCCTGGTTCATGGTTTCGCTCATACCGTCAATCACCGCGCCCTGAATCATCTTCAATGCACCCGCCGGGTTCACGATCTGGCTGCCGACATCCGCCGCCACCCAGACCTTATTTACCTTCACTTTACTGGCTGCATCCACGCTCACTTCCACTACTTCAGCGAAGTAACCGCGATGGCTGTAGTGGAACGCAACGCCCATGGCCGTGTTCTTCGCCGCTTTGCGTTTGCCCCACTCAGATTTCTCCGCAACCGTTTTGAGAACGGCGGACATACGCCCCGCGTCATAGCCTTCCACCACACGCGGTTCGCCCAGCAGATCAAGCCTGAACTGCACCGGGTCTTTCCCCGCCGCATGCGCCATTTCGTCAATGAATGACTGCATCACAAAGCCCAGGGCATTGCTGCCCGGAGCGCGCAGTGCCCCGGTGGCAATCGCCAGCGGCTGCACGGACTGCGAGAACTGATAGTTCGGCACGAAGCGCGCCGGAAATTCCGCCGGCGACATCATTGCGCTGGCTGCCGAACGGTCACCCTGACCCCAGGTAATAAAGTGATTACGGAACGCGATCAGCCTGCCCGAAGCATCCACGCCCCCGGTCAAATACTGGAAGCCCGCCGGACGATAGAAATCGTGCTGCATATCATCTTCCCGGCTCCACAGCAGTTTCACCGGACCGTTGATCTGTTTCGACACATACGCCGCTTCAGCCACATAATCGTTCACCAGCCTGCGGCCAAACGCGCCCCCACCACGAACCTGGTGAATGGTCACATCGTTCTGCGTGATTCCAATAGCGGCGGCGACAGACTGTTTCCCGCCGCCCGGTGTCTGACTCGCTGACCAGATTTCCACCTTGCCATCTTTAAACCAAGCCGTGGCATTCTGCGGTTCCAGCGGTGCATGCGAAATGAAAGGATACGAGTAAGCGACATCCACCACCTTCGCCGCTGTCTTCAGTGCCGCATCCACATCGCCATCGTTACGCAGTTGGCGACCGGGTTTCGTCTTCGACATCGCTTCGGCATTCTTCGCGTAATCCACGCTGTTCTGCGATGCTGCGGGACCATCGTCCCAGGTAACTTTCAGCTTCTTGCGCGCGCTCTGTGCCGCCCACCAGTAATCGGCCACAATCACTACGCCCGAGGCCAGCGCCAGTTCGCCCGGCAGTACCGGCGTCTGCTGCTGTTTGCCTTCCACGACGAACGCGTGCTTGATGTTCGGCAGCGCCTTGATCTCATCAATGTTGGCGCTCACAACTTTGCCGCCCACCACGGGTGACCGCTCGAACGCGGCATACAGCATGCCCGGCAGCATCATATCGATGCTGTAAACAGCCTTGCCGGTCACAATGCCCAGGTTATCCACCGCAGGCGTTGCCTTGCCGATGATCTTGAAATCTTTCGGATCTTTCAGTCTTACCGAAGCCGCAGCCGGAGGCGTCATGGTGGCAACCGTGGCAGCCAGTTCGCCATAACCCACGGTGCGGTTCGATGCCCTGTGGATGACTTTGCCGGAAGCTGTGGTCAGCTCTGTTTCCGGTACGCCCCAGGTCTGCGCCGCTGCGCTCACAAACATCTGGCGACCCACCGCTCCCACCTTGCGCATGGAATCCCAGTTCAGCGGCGTGCCCGTGCTCCCGCCTGCGCTCTGAAAACCATATTTGACCTGATCGACATCGGCCTGTTCAACTCTGACATCTTTCCAGTCGACGTCCAGTTCATCGGCCACAATCATCGGCAGCGTGGTCTTGATGCCCTGACCCACTTCCGGATTCTTGCCCATGATGGTCACCACGCCGTTGGGAGCCACGCTAATAAACGCCAGCGGCGAAAGTTCACCACCAAAGCCGCCGCGCCCGCCACCACGACCGCCGCGCCCGGGTGCTGCCGGTGCCGGAGTCTGTGCCAGCGAAGGCTTCGCATAAAGACCCAGCAGCACTCCGCCGCCGAGCGCGCTCACACGCAGAAAAGAGCGACGACCCAAACCTGTGTTCTGTTCGTTTTTCACATGGCCTCCGTTATTTCCGTGCCGACTGGGCCGGTTTGGTCTTGATGGTTGCTGCTTTGTGAATCGCCTTGCGGATCTGCAAATAGGTACCGCAGCGGCACAGATTTCCATTCATCGCGGTATCGATATCTTTATCCGTGGGCTTGGAATTTTTCGCCAGCAGCGCTGCGGCGGACATCATCTGCCCCGCCTGACAGTAACCGCATTGCGGCACGTCAATTTCCATCCAGGCCTGTTGCACCGGATGTGAACCATCAGCAGACAGCCCTTCCACAGTAGTGATCGGCGCTTTCGTCGCAGCCGAAACCGGAGTCAGGCAAGCCCTGACCGCCTGGCCACCCAGATGGACCGTGCACGCACCGCACTGGCCAATGCCGCAACCATACTTGGTGCCGTGAAGATTGAGAACATCGCGGAGCACCCATAACAGGGGCATATCCGCCGGCACATCGACCGAAGTCGGCTGCCCGTTTACTGTAAGTTTGAAGGCCATAGGCTGGATTTCCTTCATCAATTATAGGTGGCACAGACCACCCGTATCCGCAACATCAGGAAGACATTTGTAAAGTCAGGTAAAGGTCGGGCGGTTAGGTAAAATCCACGTAAAGTTGCTCGCTGAAAGCTGTTTTCCGCGGAGTTTCGCGCTAGATTGAAGACGCAAACAGGAGTTACAAAACATGAAAAGACGCTTTATCACAACACTCGCGCTGCTCACGCTGACGGCTTCGGCAATCTTCGCCCAGGCACCACCACCGCGGACGCCGCCCACGCCTGCGCAGATGGTCGCTCGCCATGTGGAACGCCTCACTGCGGCGCTCACGCTGACCCCGCCGCAGCAAGCGCAGGCCACTACCATCTTCACCACGGAACAGACCATCATGACGGGCCTTCACGCAAGTTTTGACACGGCACATGCGGCGCTCAAAACTGCGGTGGAAGCCAACAGCACGGCTGGCATCAATAGTAATGCGAACCAGCTGGGCAATCTCACCACCCAGCAGGTGATCGCTCAGGCCACTGCGCAGGCGGCTTTGTATGCGATTCTGACGGCAGATCAAAAGACCAAATTTGCCGCAGCCGGACCCGGCTTCGGTCCCGGTGGCCCCGGAGGTCCGGGCGGTCGCAGTGGCCCGGGCGGCCCGCGCGGTTTCGGCCACGACCGCTAATCACTTAATTGCAGGTGCTGCCATCTCGGCAGCACCTGCAGATTGATATCTCACATCGATATCTCAGGCGAAAGCTTCGGGCCACGTCAACATCGCCGCGCCCCACGAATAGCCCACACCAAACCCCACCAGCATCACCTGCGCACCGGCTTTCAACTGCGCACTGGCACGTTTCAATGCAATCGGAATCGTCGAAGAAACCGTGTTCCCGCAATCGGCCATATCCACACAGAACTTCTCCGCTGCAATTCCCATACGCTCTCGAATAGAATCCAGCATGTAACGGTTGGCCTGGTGAAACACAAACAGATCCACGTCATCCTGCTTCATACCCGCACGTTCCAGCAGTCGGGCGATCAGCGAAGGAATTTCGCGCACGGTAAAAGTAAACACATCGCGGCCATTCATATACAA
The DNA here is from genome assembly GCA_025363475.1 of Terriglobia bacterium. Classification (GTDB taxonomy): domain Bacteria; phylum Acidobacteriota; class Terriglobia; order Bryobacterales; family Bryobacteraceae; genus BOG-234. The sequence goes on along the minus strand of JANYDS010000072.1, from coordinate 2,572 downwards.
ATCGCCCGTGGGTTCGGGCTGGCGTGAACCACCGCCCTTCACGATCAGATTCTTGCCTCCGCGCCCGTCCGTCCCGTAAACGATGGAATCCACTCCAGAATCAGTCTCTTCGGCAGAGATCAGAGTCGCAGCTCCGGCGTCACCAAAAATAGTCCGCACGCTCTTGTCGGCCCGGTTCAAATATTTACTGTAAGTATCGGCGGTCAGCAACAGGACTCGCGTCGCCTGGCCTGTCTCTATCAAGCCCTTAACCAGCCCCAGCCCGTAGACAAAGCCGGAACAACCCAGATTGAAATCAAGCGCACCCGCCGTGCGCGGAATGCCCAGACGGTCCTGCAAAAGACACGCGGTTGTAGGCAGCAGGTAGTCCGGACTCTGCGTACAGAACAGCAGATAGTCGATGTCTTCAGGCTTGCACGCACCGGAGGCAAAAAGCTTCTGTGCCGCTTCAAACGCGAGGTCGGAAGCGCATTCTCCTTCCGCTGCAATGTGCCGCTGGTCAATGCCGGTCTTGGCCGCTATCTGGGCGACGGACCACTCGGGAAATTCTGCCGCAAGCGCCTCTGTGGTCAGGCATGCTTCGGGCAAGTGGTATTCAATGGCCCGAATCACGGCCTTCATCGAGTTTGTCTGCCTGGTAGGGGATTGCGCAATACTAATTCTAACTGGTACGTCTTAGCTGCGCCGCTTCTGTGCCGCCCGCCGCGTCCCCAGCATGAGCAGAAGGCCCCTGCAGAGCGTGAAATACGTTGCGGGTTCTGGTGCCTTAACAAGCGATCCAGCAAAGCGGTTGCTGCTATCCGCAGTCCCAAACTGAAAAGTGGAAGCGGTGATGGTGGTAGCGGAAGTAATTCCTGCCGCGGACAGAATAAACGTGGCCCTGCCGTCGAGAAACGGATTGTGCGGATCGCTCTGGTCAGCGAACCGTTGGCACTCGAATATGCGGTGCCTGCGTCAGGAGCGCCCAGAATAGTGTGGGCGGGCCTGCAGGCCCGGCGGCCAGAACGTCCAGTGTGGTGGTAGCCGAAACCAGGGAAATAGCCCAGCCCGCCGCAACCAGGTTTGCGCTTTCGGTATACTGACCTGCTCCGGTACCTGTGATCGTCCGCTCATAACCGGTACCGCTCAGAATCGATTCGCTAGTCGGCGCGTTACTGGTGGTGAAGATAAATGCGCTCAGATTACTCGTTACCGCAGTCGGGTTGATGACCTTGTCGATCAGCGTGATTGTGATCTGCCCGTTGCCCGTGACGATATCGGCTTCAGCCTGATTGGACAGGATCCAGACGGAGGTGTTAGCACTGGCCGGAATGCATAGAACCATTGCGCACATGATGGCCGCCGCCGCACAACCCTGGGATCTAATCTTGTTGCTCATACCTGTAGATACGAAGGTCAATCCGGGCTGAAAACACATCGTGGCCATTCGTTAGGGTACCGGTACAGCCAAAACGATAGCGTTCTGATGACTGGCCGTTGACCGCCGCAGCGGCCCAGGCGGTAGCATTATGGGAGACCGCCAGCATGATCGAATTTACCGCCCTCAATCTCAGCGCCCCTGCGGGCAGTATTATCGGTGTCATCTGCTGTGGGGAGACTGTTCTCACGCCCAGGAATGCGGTAGTACTTGACCCCGGCGCATCCCTGCCGAACGCGCCCGGCGATTACGTTCTCAACCACACCCTTTCCCGCGCGGATTCCATTGCGAAGTCGCATGCGGTGGCTGCTCTTCTGCGCCTGCGTCGCGAAGGTGCCACGTTCCTGCTCATTTCCCACGATGAGATGTTGCTCGAAAGCTGCGCTGATGAAATCTGGTGGCTGCATGACAACAAGTTAATCGCGCGCGGCGATCCGGCGGAATTGCTGGCGAGATATCGCAGCCACATTGCCCTGGTGCTTCGACAGTCCGGCGACGGCCAGTTGATTCCGCTTTCCCCCACGCTGCGACAGGGGGATGGCAGGGCGCGTGTTGAGAGCGTTGCGCTTAATTCGTCAGTTCTCGCGAGCGGGGAAGCGGCCACGCTGAATGTCGCCGTGCGATTCGTGAGTCCCGTTGCTGATCCCGTTATCGGCATCATGATCCGCACCCGTATCGGACTCAACGTTTACGGGACGAATACCGAACTGGAGGGGTTGAAACTGGGGCCTGTGGAAGCAGGTGAAACCATCACTGTCACGTTCTGCTTTGACTGCAAGCTGTGCCCGGGCCAGTACACCATCACAGCCGCTTCACACGACCCCGATGGTGTGTGGCATGACTGGCTGGAAGATGCGATCGCGTTTGCCGTCAGCGACTCGCGCTACACCGCTGGTGTCGCTAATTTGAAGGCCATTACTTCAGTAAGTCGCGCATCTCAAACAACCGGCCATTAGCAATCACCCGCTTTACTTTGTGGGCGTTCGCGATGTCCTCAAGCGGATTGCCTTCTACGATGACGATGTCTGCCAGTTTGCCTGCTTCAATGCTGCCCGCGTCGAGTGCCAGTGCTTCTGCCGAATTCACCGTGGCTGTCTGCAAGGCCTGGAACGGCGTCATCCCGGCCAGCACATAGGTCATCAGTTCGCCATGCAG
>JANYDS010000071.1 GCA_025363475.1 Terriglobia bacterium | reverse complement strand
CGGCGAATACCGGTTGGGTCAGCGTGGGTGTGGACCACGACACTGCCACATTCGCGGTGGAGACGATACGGCGGTGGTGGCACGCGATGGGCCAGGAGAGATATCCGAACGCACAGCGATTGCTGATTACCGCCGATGGCGCTCCCGGCATCGCGGCCTTTGCCACCGGCTTCGTCATCGCGCAGCACGCCGATTACTCGCTCGTAACCGAAGCCTCCCCGGCACAGCCCGGCGAAACAGTTGTGTTCTATCTCGTGGGCCTCGGCCGCACAGACAACCCGGTCTCGAGCGGCACGGCATCGCCTTCGAACCCGCTCGCACTCCCCGTCAACGCAGCCACCGTAACCCTGAACGGCGCTGCAGCCTCCGTACTGTTCGCGGGACTGACGCCCGATTCCGTCAGTCTCTACCAGATCATTTTCCAGGTACCAGCCGATGCACCGGATGGTAACCTGCCGCTCGTGGTCACTCAGTCCGGCTTAAAAAGCAACAAGACTCTTTTGCCGGTCACACATCTTCGAAAACCTCCATTTTAAGTGACTGATTCCGCTGGTTTGCGGCGTGTGGATGGCCTTTTTGGGTGAGGTATGTGGTGGATGCATTGACCGAGCCGCATTTTTAGCAGACTTCGGCGGCAACACCTCAAAGTGCTTCCGGCATCCAGCGGCTTACCTCCCTCCGAGACCGTTTTCATCCCCCGTTGTCGCTGTCCCCGGTGGGCGTTCACCCCCCGAAAAGAAAATCGACACAACAAATCCAACAACTTCCAACAAAACCAGGGAAAATCCGATACCACCCGGGTACACAATACCCCACATGAGATCCGAACTACAAATCAAAGCCTCCCAACGCAACGGCGCCAAGTCTCGCGGCCCCCGCTCCGCCACCACCCCCGTCACCCCGCCTCGCAGCCCCCACCCCCGCAGCACCCTCTCCCAATCCATCGTCATAGAAGGTGAAAATCCCGACAAATTCACTGCCCTCCTCACCAGCCTCCGAACCGAACTCATCCCCCAGACCCAAATCGAAGACGCCCTCATCGAAGACCTCGCCGCCTGCCGCTGGCGTCAACGCCGTTTCCTCGCCATGGAAACCGCCGCCCTCTCCCATCAAATCCGCGTCCAGGACCCGCAAATCACCCCCGGTTCCCCCGCCTCCCGCGCAGCCAATGCCCTCACCGCCCTCTCCAGCACCCGCACCCTCGACCTCATCAGCCGCTACGAAACCTGCTACAACCGCATGTACAACCGGACCCTGAAAACCCTCAAAGAACTCCGGTCCGCCTCTCTTTGAGCCATTCTGAACCCAAAAATTTCACAAAATGCACAAAAAACCCAACAACTCATTGAAAACAAACAACAGGAACCCAACAAATAACCCAACATCCAACCCACCAAAACCCAACAAAACCCGCCAAAACCCGACTCCACCTAACCAATCTGTCAAACTGGTAACACTCTGATATGCCGCTCCACCCCACCCTGACTCCGTCGTTCGGACTGACTTTCCCCGACCTCTACGCCCAGTCCGGCCTCGCCAAACTCGACGACGCCTTCCTGCACCAGCTCGAACCCGGCCTCCGCGAAAAACTCATCTACGCCCGCGACCTCCCCGAAGCCCTCGCCCCCAAAGCCCGCGCAGAGCTCATCATCGAACTCGCCCCGCACGTAGAAGACTTCGTCGGCACCCTCTTCGGCATCAATAAGGAACTCACCGCCCTCCAAGCCCGCCACCACGTCCTCGCGCCCCTCTATTCCGTCAAGCGCCAGTTCGTCCAGCGCAAAGCCCTCACCGGCCAGACTCCCGAAAAGGCCGCGCAGATTGACGCCGTAGCCATAGCCGCCGAACTCGAAGCCTACCTGCTCGAACCCCTCACCGCCTTCAGCTTCGCCACCCACGTCGCCCGCTGGACTGAGACGAAGGAAACCGAAGCCCTCCACGCCGAACCCCTCCGCCTCGCCGCTCAATACGCCGCCTGGGCCACCCTCACCCCGCAGGGCAAAGCCAAACACAGCGCAGACGTCCTCTTCAAGACCCCGCGCAAGCTCGACATGGAGCACCTCGTCCCCTCCGCTGCCGTCGAAACCAGCGGCCTCGTCCAGCTCCAGTTCACCTCCGAACACTGGCGTCACCGCGAAGGCTTCCAGCTCACCGATGCCGGAACTGACCTCACCGGTGCCCTCGACCAGACCACCTACTGCATCAAGTGCCACAACCAGGGCAAAGACAGCTGCTCCACCGGCCTCCACGATAAGGAAGGCGGTTTCAAAGCCTCCGTCTTCGGCGTCAAACTCGCCGGCTGCCCCCTCGACGAAAAAATCTCCGAGATGAACGCCGTCAAGCAGCAGGGCAACCCCATCGGAGCCCTCGCCGTCGTCACTGTCGATAACCCCATGACGGCCGCCACCGGCCACCGCATCTGTAATGACTGCATGAAGGCCTGCGTCTTCCAGAAGCAGGAACCGGTCGATATTCCGCAGATCGAAACCCGCACGCTGAAAGACGTCCTCGAACTCCCCTGGGGCTTCGAAATCTATTCCCTGCTCACCCGCTGGAACCCGCTCAATTTCGAGCGCCCCGTCATGCGTCCGCCCACCGGCAACAAGGTTCTGGTCGTTGGCCTGGGCCCCGCCGGCTTCACCCTCTCGCACCATCTGATGAACGATGGCCACACCGTCGCCGCCGTTGACGGCCTCAAAATCGAACCCCTGCCTGCCGATATTTCAGGCGTCGATCCGCATGGCCGCCGCGTCGCTTTCCGGCCCATTCACGACATCACCGAAATCTACGAACGTCTCGATGAACGCGTCATGGCCGGCTTCGGCGGCGTGGCTGAATACGGTATTACCGTCCGCTGGAACAAGAACTTTCTCAAGGTCATCCGCCTCCTGCTCGAACGCCGTGCCGAATTCAGCATGTATGGCGGCGTCCGCTTCGGTGGCACCCTCACTGTCGATACTGCCTTCGAACTCGGTTTCGACCACATCGCCCTCTGCGCCGGTGCGGGACGTCCCACCGTCATCCCCATGAAAAACGGTCTGGTGCGTGGTGTGCGTCAGGCTTCGGACTTCCTGATGGCCCTGCAGCTCACCGGCGCGGCCAAGTTCGATTCCCTCGCCAACCTGCAAATCCGCATGCCCATCGTGGTCATCGGCGGAGGCCTCACCGCCATCGATACCGCTACCGAATCGCTTGCGTATTACATCGTGCAGGTGGAAAAATTCCTGCGTCGCTACGAAACTCTTTCCGATGAAATCGGTGCCATGGCCGTCACCGCCAGTTGGACTCCCGACGAAGCCGTAATCGGCAACGAATTCATCGCGCACGCCCAGGCCATCCGCGCCGAACGCGCCGCAGCAGCAGCCGCAGGCCGCACTCCGCAACTCATTAACCTGCTCAATTCCTGGGGAGGTGTCACCGTCGCCTACCGCCGCCGCCTCATTGACGCGCCCAGCTACACCCTCAACCACGAAGAGGTCTCCAAGGCTTTTGAAGAAGGCGTTCGCTTCGCCGAATGCCTCGCGCCTGAAGAAGTTCTGATCGACGCCGCCGGTGCCGCCGATGCCCTGCGTTTTAAACAGTCCACCACCGGCAATATGGTCACGCTGCCCGCCCGCACCATTCTGGTCGCGGCCGGCACCCAGCCCAACACTGTCCTCGCCCGCGAAGACGATCACAACGTCACCCTTGATGGCCGCTACTTCCAGGCTGTCGATGAAGAGGGTCAACCCGTCAAGCCGGAGAAAATCTGCAAACCGAAAGACGTGCGCGTCCTCATGTCCCTGCGCCCCGATGGCCGCGCCATCAGCTTCTTTGGTGACCTGCATCCATCGTTTTCCGGCAACGTCGTCAAGGCCATGGGCAGCGCCAAACAGGGTTATCCTGTCGTCTCCCGCGCCCTCGCCAAACTCGGGACTTCTCTGCCCCCCGCCGCAGATCTCATCGCCAAACTGGACGACGAACTTCGCCCCACCGTCCACCAGGTCATCCGCCTCACCCCCACCATCGTGGAAGTGATCGTCCGCGCCCCCATCGCAGCCCGCGCCTTCCTGCCCGGTCAGTTCTACCGGCTGCAGAATTACGAAGCTCTGGCCCCGCAAACAAAGGACACTGTTCTCGGCATGGAAGGTCTGGCCCTCACGGGTGCCTCGGTCGATTTCGAAAAAGGCCTGCTCTCCACCATCGTGCTTGAAATGGGTGGTTCCTCCGATCTCTGCGCCATCCTCAAACCCGGCGAACCAGTCATTCTCATGGGTCCCACCGGCACCCCCAGCGAAACCCCCTCCAAAGAAACCGTCCTGCTCGCAGGCGGTGGACTCGGTAACGCCGTCCTCTTCTCCATCGGCCAGAAACTGCGCGAAGAGCGTTCGCGCGTCATCTATTTCGCAGGCTACAAAAAGATCATAGACCGCTATAAAGTGGATGAAATTGAACGCGCCGCAGATCAGGTCATCTGGGTTTGCGACGAAGCCCCCGGCTTTACCGCCGGCCGCGTCCAGGACGTAGCCTTCGTCGGCAACATCGTCGAAGCCATGGCCGCCTACGCGCGCGGCCAGCTGGGTGAAATCGCCATCCCGCTCAGTGCGGTGGACCGCCTGATCGTCATCGGCTCAGACGGCATGATGAGAGCCGTTCAGCAGGCGCGCCATGCGGTCCTCCGTCCCTACCTCAAACCGGACCATCAGGCCATCGGCAGCATCAACTCACCCATGCAGTGCATGATGAAAGAGATTTGCGCCCAGTGCCTGCAGGTTCACAAGAACCCGGTCACGGGTGAAGAAACTGTAGTATTCTCATGCTTTAATCAGGACCAGCCACTCGACCACGTTGATTTCGGCAGTCTCCGCACGCGTCTTTCTCAAAACGGCGCGCAGGAGAAAGTAACCAAACTCTGGATCGACCACTGCCTGAAAGACATCGGCGTCCGTCCCCAAACCGTCCTCTAAGGAGAGTTCATGCTTCGTACACTATTTCTAATCACCATTACCGCAGGCCTCGCGCTGGCAGCAGACGATTCTGCGTTCTACACCAACGTCAAACAACTGACCCATGGCGGTGAAAACGCCGAAGCCTACTGGTCGCCTGACGGCAAGCGCCTCATCTTCCAGTCCACCCGCGACGCCCTAAAGTGCGATCAGATTTTCGTCATGAATGCCGATGGCACCGATCAGCACATGGTCTCGAACGGCAAAGGCCGCACCACTTGCGGCTACTTCCTGCCGGATAACGGCCACATCGTTTATGGTTCCACACACCTTGCGGGCGACGCCTGCCCGCCCGCTGCCGACCGCAGCAAAGGCTATGTCTGGGCCGTGTATCCCGGCTACGATGTCATCCTCGCGAAGGACGATGGTTCCGACCCCAAACGCCTCACCGACGCTCCCGGTTACGACGCCGAAGCCACCATCAACGCGAAGACGAAGAAGATCATCTACACCTCCATGTCCACAGGCGACCTCGACCTTTGGTCAATGAATCTGGATGGCTCCGGCAAAAAGCAACTGACCAAAGGCTACGGCTACGACGGCGGCGCAGTCTTTTCACGCGATGGCAAAAAGATCGTCTGGCGAGCCAATCACCCCGCCACTCCGGAATTGAAAAAGACCTACGACAGCCTGCTCAAAGAGAACCTCACCAGCCCCATGAAAATGGAACTCTTCGTAGGCAACGCGGATGGTTCGGGCGCCAAAGAGATCACACACTTCGGCTGCGCATCTTTCGCCCCCACGTTTACGCCGGACGGCAAACAGATCCTGTTCTCATCCAACAAACATGACTGCGATTCCAGTAAGTTCGAACTCTATCTGATCAACACTGATGGCACGAACCTCCGCCAGGTGACAACCTACGGAGGCTTTACTTCGTTCCCTGAATTTTCCCCCGACGGCAAAAAACTCGTCTTCGTAACCGACTGGAAAGCCGGCAAATACGAATTCAATATCTTCACCGCTGACTGGAAATAAGCACATCGCTGGCGGCCGCCTGGGCAACAAGGCGGTCCGCATCTTCCTGATACAGGAACCGGTCCGCAACGGACTTCGCAGCAGCGGCCTTCACCACCGCCACATACCCATCATGGGTTTTGTAACGTTCTTCCAGTGACAACCGCGGATCGCCCGAAGCCATCCGTTCCGCCTTCGTTTTCGCAAACGGAATATATCCGCCGTTGAGCCCGCAAATCCGGCCCTTGTTGTAACCGGCAGCAGTAACATTCCAGCCCGTGTAAGTCCCCAGCGGTGCCTGGCGCAACACTGACGGCACGCCGCTGACATCATTGCCGTCAACATCCGTCTTCGGCACCAGCGTCGGCAGAGTGCGCCGAATCGCGGGCGTGATCGACACCGTGCCAGACAAGTCGTTGTACTTGAAATCCGGCCCAAGATCATAGTCGACAAGCTGGTTCACCAGCCCGTCCGGATTCGGTGTGCCAGGAATCGTGGGGAATCCCATGGCAGCCTTCGTCGCAGGCACCAGTTGTCCCTGATCAAGGCGCGGATACCGGCTCGCCGGCGGTTCCGTACCCTTCACCACCCAGTCAATCAGCGCCGCCCGAACAACCTTTAGCGTGTCCGCCTGAGGATTCGGATTCACCGGCAACACGCAGCCCCGCGGAGTGTCCCCCGGAGCCGAATTAAAGCCACCGCGACCGCCCCCATGCGTAGTGGCCGGGAAGTAATAACGCCGAACATTATCCGGCAGCGGAATATCGGCCTTCGCATCCGTCCCCACCAGATCGGGCGACATGCGCAGGTCCCAGAACTCCAGCCCTCCAAACGTCTCCACAATCTTCGGGCAGGTCTTCGTCACGCGGCAGCGATCCAGCAAACCAGCCGCCGGGCGATTCCGCGCCTTGTCCGCATAGTCTTCCCACCACATCACCGCATCGCTGCCAGGCTCATACAACAGAGCCGTCCCGCCCGCCACCGCAAAGCGGAAATTCAGCGCCAGCTGCCGCGCCGCGATGTGAGGATTAATGCCTTCAAACACAATCCGGTTCGCCTCGTCCTGATTGAAACCCAGATGGATATACGTCCGCAGAAAATTTCCCGACTGCGAGACCCCTTCGCTCACCGCATGGCGGATCTGCTTCGCCACCGGATTCGCCGTCCCGTCGTTGTCCTTGTCCGAGTAACGCAGAAATGAATTCAAATCGCGAGTGGCCGCAAACCCAATTCCCATCACCAGCGGATCCTTCGCAGTGAAAATCAGTTCATACAGTGCCGTGGAATCAAATCCCGCTTTCGCACAGATCTTCGCCGGATCAGCCGTCCCCGGGAATGCTGTCTTCGTGCAATCAGCAAAAGCCCAGTCGCCCGCCGCGATCACTTTATTCGGAGCCTCTTCTGAAGCCCGCATCCGCAGCGTGGCCTTAGTGGTATCGAGCGTCAAAGGGCGCTGATAAATCAATCCGCTCACCGCAGTCGTGAGTGAGAGCGTATTCGCTCCGGCGGGCGAATCAATGAACCGCGCCAGCACCGGGCCAGTCACCGGAGAGCCATCAGCGTTCTTCGCCACAGGCACCTCAATACTCTGCAGCGGCGCTCTCGGAATCACATCGCCCTGCCAGCCGCTGACAACGCTAACATGCCCGTCGACCGACCCCGTGGCAGCACCGTTGCCGCGATTCGCCACACTGTAAACCAGCACCGAACTTGCCTTCGACATATCAATCGGCTTCGCAATCGAGAACGTGCCGACATATTCCACCATCCCGTGCGCATTACGCGTGGCCAGTTTGATGTCATTAATCATGGCGTTGTGCGCATCAGCCGGATTCAGCTCACCATAAAAATGTCCGCTCAGCACTTCATACTGACCAGCCTTGCCAAATACCTGGCCTTTGAAAGCGGGCGATTCGCGCTGCTCAATCACCATGCGGGTAACTCCCGCAAACGCGGGGGCGGCACAAATCCAAAGCGCGGCAGCCGTGGCCACGACCATAAACCGGTTCATCATATTGCGGTTATTATATGCCCTTCGGTACTTGTCTACATGTAAGATGTGAGGCAAATGCAAATCAGGCTCAGTTTATTGGCGCTCGCTGCGTTGCCCTGCCTTATGACGGCGGCCGATCTGGAAGGCCCCGCAATCTATCAGCTGCATTGCTCCGCCTGCCATGACGCATCCAGTGTGACGCGCGCCCCCGGCCCTGCCTCCCTGCGCGGCATGTCGCCGGAGAACATTATCCGTGCGCTGGAATCAGGCCTGATGGCGCAGCAGGGCAATGCTCTCACCGCAACAGAAAAGCAAAACGTTGCCGAATTCCTCACCGGCAAAGTCCTCGGCCAATCCCGCACCGCCACACAGACAGGCCTCTGCCCTGCCCCCGCACCAGCGTTTTCGCTCACCGGCGCAAGCTGGAACGGCTGGGGGAACAACCTCAACAATTCCCGTTTCCAGACCGCCGCAGATGCCGGCCTCAACACCGCCACCACCGGTCGGCTCAAACTCAAATGGGCCTTTGCATTTCCTGATACTTCCATCGCCAACGGTCAGCCCACCGTCGTCGGAGGACGCGTTTTCGTCCCCAGTGCCAACCGTCACGTCTATTCGCTCGACGCCCGCTCCGGCTGTCAGTACTGGGCTTTTGAACCGGATGCGCCCGTGCGCTCTGCCATCAACATCGTCAGTCTCAACGGGCGCAACATTGCCTTCTTCGGCGACCGTCGCGCCAACATGTATTCAGTTGACGCCGCCACCGGCGCGCTCATCTGGAAGGTACATGTCGATGAACAGCGCACCGTTGGCATCACCGCCGCCGCGGCCTATCACGATGGACGCCTCTACATTCCCCTCGCTGACGCCGAAGAAGGTTCCGCCGTCGATCCCAAATACGAGTGCTGCAAGGGACGCGGTGCACTCGTCGTCATCGATGCCGCCACCGGCAAGCAAATCTGGAAAACCTACACCACCGATGAGCCAAAGCTGGCCGGCAAAAACAAGGCAGGCACGCAACTCTGGGGGCCCTCTGGTGCCAGCATCTGGTCCACCCCCACGGTTGACCCTGAAAAGAAGCTGGTCTACGCGGGAACCGGCGATAACTTCTCCGAACCCGCCACCGCCACCAGCGATGCCGTAATCGCTTTTGACATGCAATCCGGCAAGATCGTCTGGACCAGGCAACTCACCGCGAATGACGCCTACACAGTTGGCTGCCGCATGACCGATAAACAGGGCTGCCCCGAATCCGACGGCCCCGATTACGACATCGGAGCCTCTCCCATTCTGGTCAAACTCGCCACTGGTAAACGGGTGTTGCTCATCAGCCAGAAGTCCGGCGTGGCCCATGCCATCGACCCTGATAACAAAGGTGCCATCGTGTGGGAACACCGCGTCGGCGGAGGTAGTCCGCTCGGCGGAATCCAATGGGGTTCGGCTTCTGACGGTCGCTACATGTACGTCGCCAATTCCGATATCTCATTCACCAAACCGTCATTCGAGCGCGGTGAACGCCGCGTCCTTGACCCTAAACCGGGCGGTGGGCTGTTTGCCATCAGCATCGCTACCGGAGAACGCATCTGGGCCGCGAAACCACCCGTTTGTGGCGACCGGCCTTTCTGTAGTCCCGCCCAGTCTTCCGCAGTTACGGTAATACCAGGTGTGGTCTTCTCCGGCTCAGTGGATGGCCACATCCGCGGCTACTCCGCTGCAGACGGGAAAGTGATCTGGGACTACGACACCGAACACGAATACAAAACCGTCAACGGCATGACGGCAAAAGGCGGCTCGCTCGATTGCCCCGGCCCCACCATTGCCGGCGGCATGGTGTTCGTGGAATCCGGCTACGGCAGTTACGCGGGCGTACCCGGCAATGTACTTCTGGCATTCTCGATCGATGGCAATTAGCCTCAGATATGCGGCAGTACTGACGCTGCTCACGCTAACGCCCGCGCACGGGGCCTTGTTCCGCCGCGCCGCACGCAATTCAGGCGGCAATGCAAAGATCAGCCTGCGCAAGCGCCTGCACGTCAATACGCTCATCACCGCGCCTGGCACCGTAGAGCTCGACTGGAGCAATCTCTATTCAATCTCGAGCAGCACCTTCGCCATGCCCTCGGCCATCAAATACACCCCCGCCGGCAGTAACATCCTCTGGGGCCGTACCGAATACAGTGCCGCATTTGATTCGGTAACATCAGCCGAAGCAGGCGGAGCGCGACTTACCCAATTCAGTCAGGCCGTCACACTCACTGGCACATCCGTACTTCATGATGGAGCAAAGTTCGATATAGCTATCGCGCCACAAGCCACGCTATTCCTGCGCGACGAATCAGGCTCACGTCTGGGCGCGGTAGCCATCGCACGCTATGACAGCGGACGCAACAGCACCGGCATAACAGTAGGCTGGTCGGGCGCAACACACAACTCCGCAAACAATCCCGCCGGAACGCTCGACGCCGGCTTCGGTTTCGGTCGTCAGCTCTCAGGCTCAAAGCTGCTCGAAAAGTTTACTCCCCACATCAACACAGAATGGGAGCGTTCGACCGGCACATCCTTCTCTCTGCTGGCCGTCGAAGGCGTTGAATACCAGCTCACCGAACGTTTGGCCTTGGATTTTTCCGCCCAGCATTTTGCCACAGCCGGAAGTGCACCAGACCATCAGCTTGCAATTGGCATGACCTTCAATTTTGGTTCGGCACGTTAGGTTCCCCCCCTGCGTAAAAACTGCAATAATCAAACCTGTGAATCACCTGCTGCCGGTCTTCTTCCTCGCCGCCCTCGCGGCCCCCGCTGCCACCTACACCGGCTCCAAAGCGTGCCAAACCTGCCATCCCGCAGTCTATGCACGCTGGTCGAAAACCCGCATGGCCAACGTGGTCCGCGATCCGCAAAAAGACCCCTCCGCCATCATTGGCGACTTCAGCAAACCCAACGCCCTGGTAACCTTCAAACCCGCCGACGTCGCATTCACCTACGGCGATAAATGGAAGCAACGCTACTTCTACAAAAAAGGTAACGATTACTTCGTCTACCCCGCCCAGTGGGACGTTCAGAACAAAACCTGGCGCGCCTACCACCCCGCCGCCGGCACCGACTGGTGGACCGCCCGCTACCCGGACGACCAGGCCCAGCGCCCCACCGGCCCGCTCTGCGACGGCTGCCATTCCGTCAATTACAACATCCAGAGCCACGAAGTTACCGAATGGAACGTAGGCTGCGAAAAGTGTCACGGTCCCGCCTCTGACCACGTGGCCAAACCTTCAAAGACCAATATCGTCAACCCTGCTCATCTGGATTCTGTCCGCGCCAACGACACCTGTATGCAGTGCCACACCCAGGGCCAGCCGCTGAAGAATCCCATCGAAGGCCGCTATTACGACTGGCCGGTCGGCTATACCGCTGGAGATCGCCTGGCCGATTTCTGGAAACTGGAAGAACACAAACTCGGCGAGACTACTTTTACCCATTTCCCCGATGGCACCGCGAAGAAGAACCGTATGCAGGGCAATGATTTTGTGCAAAGTCAGATGTATAAGCGCGGCGTGACCTGCTTCTCATGCCACGATGTCCACGGCACGCAAAACAATGCCGACTTACTCAAACCGGCCCAGGCGCAATGTCAAACCTGCCACGGCCCGCAGAGTCCCAACGGCCCCTCGGGCACTCTGACTTCGCATACGAACCACCCCGCCACCAGCACCGGCGCGGAATGCATCGGATGCCACATGCCGAAGATCGAAGCAGAGATTGCTGACGTCAACGTGCGCTCGCACACCTTCAAATTCATGCCGCCGCTGCTAACCACCCAATACAAAGAACCCAATTCCTGCAACGCCTGTCACAAAGACAAGGACGCCGCATGGTCACAGCAGAATTTAGACAAGTGGCAAAACATCTCGCCGTGGCGGATGCAATAGCTGCGCTGCACGGGCTGCTACCGCGAGGTTCGCGCTTTAAGCCAGATCAGACAGAAGCCTGACTGGCATCCCCTCTGCCAGTAACCCTTCGCGAACCACCCGCGCATAGAATCCGCCGAACGCCCAAACCGGACTCGATATCCTGCCTGCCTTGCAGTCCGCATCATACAACTGTTTACCCATCGCCAGCCCGTAAACATGGAGCGTAGGACACGGCACCCGCAACTGGGTCAGCTCAATCACAGCTTCGTCACCCAGCCGGTATTGCTGCCCTGCCCTCCACATCAGCGGATCCAGACCGCGTACGGTCAAATTCTCGCCCAGCGCTCCGGGATAGACTTTAAAACCCCTGGCCACCAGACCGTCAAGCACCTCCGCCGCAATCATCAGAACGGCCTTGTCCGGACCGCCATGATACTTACGATTCGACTGCCAGTCGCCCTCCACACCAGCCACGGTTAAAGCCACAGGCCGCGCCACCACCAGCTTCGGCACCCCGCCACTTGACCGGTTGATTTGTGTTAGAAAACCGTTCACTGATAACCTCACTTGTTTGGACAACCTTACGCATTCGCTCGTCGGACTCTTCCTCGCGCGGGCCGGCTGCAAATATGCCACACCGCGAGGCACTGCAATTATGGTAGTAGCCGCCAACGCTCCTGATTCCGATGTCATCTGCACTCTCTTCGGTTCCGCAGCCTACATCCACTGGCACCGCAACATCACACACTCACTAATCGCCCTGCCCCTGATGGCACTGTTGTCCGTGGCTTTGGTGCGCTGGCTGGGCAAACAACCGGTGCGCTGGCTGCCAGCCTTCCTGATCGCTCTCCTGGGCGCTGCCTCCCATTTGATTCTCGACCTCACCAACATGTATGGTGTGCGTCTGCTACTGCCGTTTTCCGGCCACTGGTTTCACTGGGATCTGACACCCGTGGTGGATCTCACCATCTGGGCCATCCTCCTCATCTGCGTCGCAGCCCCGTGGTTCGGCCGCCTTGTAGGTAACGAGATCGGTGGCAAAGTCGGCGAGCACGGTAAGAGTTCGGGCGGCGGCTGGGCCGTCATCGCGCTCCTGCTTTTCAGCGTCTATACCTACGGACGCAGCATCCTGCATGACCGCGCCGTCAAGGTGATGGATTCGCGCATTTATCACGCCCTCTCACCCCGCCGCACCGCTGCCTTTCCCCAAGGCAATCCGCTCGTCTGGAACGGCCTCGCAGAACTCAGCGATTCCTACGCCATGATCCCCGTCGATCTGCGCACTGACTTCCGTCCTGACGCCGCCGAAACTTTCTACAAACCCGAGCGCTCCCCTGCGATGCTGGCAGCCATGCAGACCTACCCGTTTCAGAAATTTCTGGAATTCGTTGTCTACCCGGTCTGGGTGGTGGAACCGGCTCCGGAACAACCCGGCGCAACGCTTGTCCGACTGGTCGATCTCCGCTTCGGCACACCATCAGACCCCGGCTTTCAGGCCCTGGCGACAGTCACCACCACCAATCAGGTCAAGGCTTCGGCGTTCACGTTCGGCACTCCGCGCCCGCGGTGATTCGTTAGGTATCGTTTCCCTGCTACTCTACGTAGAGTCATGCGAAAATACACGGTGAAAACAAAGCCAATTCCGGCGGCCCCGCTTTGCATTGGCACTGTTACCCAGTCTCTTCGCGGTTGTCTGAAAACCGCCAGCCTGGTTGAGTATCGCAAATACCTGGAACGAAAACATCTCTAGATGTTAAAGGTTCCGGCCCGTGCCAGCGAACGGCTGTCCCGCACTAAAGCCGGAGGCTGGGTCAAACCGGCAACGCTTCTCGTCGGACCCGGAGGAAAGCCCCTCTGCCGCTGGTGCAACACCGAAATCCCTGCCCGCCGGCGCACCTTCTGTTCTGACGCCTGCGTACACGAATGGAAGCTCCGCACCAACCCTGGCTACCTGCGCGAAAAGGTGCTCGAACGCGACAAGGGAATCTGCGCCATCTGCGGCATCAACACCGCAACCCTGCGCGGCGAAATGAGGAAACTGGACTACGCAGCCCGCCGCCTCTTCCTCAAAAAATGGGGTTTGAAAGAAGGCAGCAGGAAGTCCCTATGGGACGCAGACCACATCATTCCCGTATCTGAAGGCGGCGGCCAGTGTGACCTCGCCAACATGCGAACCCTGTGCCTGCTTTGCCACCGAAAGAGACACCAGAAATAGCCGGTGCGATCCCCGATAAAATATCAGGGCACCTTGCTGGAGAGGAACATAATCCATGAAGGCCTGACCCCTCGTACTTGTGCTTGCCCTCGGTGCCGTTTGCGTCGCTCAGGCACAGACCCCGGACGCGCACCCGCGTACGAAGCAGCCTCCATCAAACTCAATAACTCCGCAACCGGGAATAGTTCGGTGCACGGGTCCACAGGCCAGATCATCTACGCCAACCATTCAATAAAGCGGCTCATCGAACGGGCATACCGCGTCCGGTCGTTTCAAATCACCGGCCTGGACTGGCTGGATAACGTTCGCTTCGACATCATCGCCAAGTATCCAACGGGAGCTACGGAGAAAGACAAAGCCCTGATGCTGCGGACCCTGCTCGGGGAACGTTTCCAACTGAAAGTGCATCGCGAATCGAAAGAACTGCAGGGTTATGCGCTGGTGGCGGTCAAAAGCGGTTTCAAACTCCAGCCGGTCGAGCCGGGCGGCGGGTCCGAAACCAGTAGTACCGGCGGCGCGATCCAAACTCTGACCGCGAAGAGAATTTCGATCACAGCCCTCGCCGATTTCCTTGCCGGCACTTTGAGCGAAACGGTTGTCGACAAAAGCGGTATTAGCGGCGTCTACAACCTCGAACTCCGCTGGTCTGCCGACGACCTGAATAAAGATGGCGACATCGTTGCAGCAGCACCAAATCTTGTCACCGCACTCCAGGACACCTTAGGCTTGCGCCTGCAACCACAAAAAGTCCCGGTCAAGATCATTGCAGTGGACCATGTCGAGCGCCTCCCCACCGACAACTTCTGATCCGTGCAAAATCCGCGTTAAACTGAATTGGATAGTTAAAAATAGCACTCGTGGAAGAAATCAACTCCGACATCGATTGGACACAATGCGAGCTGATCGAACAAATCCCCGGTAAGGTGTCCGGTCGACCCATTGTGCGGGGAACGCGCATCATGCCCGATGCCATCGTTGACAGTTATGACCTTGGCGAGACGGTCGAAGAACTTAGCGACAGTTTTCCCTCCCTGTCCATTTCGCAGATCAACCGCCTGATCGAGTTTGCTCACGCGAGACGAGAGCCAGCCTAACCGTGAAGGTGTTGCTCGACGAGAACCTTGATCACGCATTGCGCAAGCTCCTGGGGCAACACGAGGTTGTCACTGTCACCTTCATGGGTTGGGCCGGTCTCAAGAACGGTGAATTGCTCCGGGCACCCGAAAACGCAGGGGTTCAGGTTTTGCTCACCGGAGACCGAACGCTCAATTACGAGCAGAACCTCGCGGGACGCTGCCTTGCCGTCGTAGTGCTGTCGGCAATCCAGCTACCCATCATCAAGCAGAATTTGGCAATGATAATAGCAGCGCTCAATGACGCCACACCAGGTTCGTGTCAGAACGTAGACATCGGCACATTCAGCCGTAAAAAATCAACCTGACTATTTCTTAAACAAACTCTCAAACGCATCCCGCGCATCACTCGCATTACGCGGTGGAGGCGTATTCGCCCCTTGAGCAGGCGTCCGCGGGCCACTGCCGGCCATCTGGCCAGACGTGACTTCCCGCGCCACTGTAACCCGCGCCGAAAACAGCGCACAGTCATTCGCTCCGTCTTTGATCGCAATCCGCGCAGGCACAGGCTTGTTGCACTGAAAGCGCGTGGAAGGCTCAAAATGCGAACACTGCTTGCAGCAATGTAACTGCGTAGCGCACTTCGGACATGGCCCGTTATAATCCATGCCCGGCATCAGCGTGGTGGAGCAGCTGTAACAGCGCGACGCCGTAACCGCCTGGACCAGGCGCGGCAGGCGCGGGCCCGTGATGTCGATGGATGGCCGCGGCCCGGTTGGTTTGGGCCGGTCGCCGCCGTTTCGGTTTCCGTTACTGCCGTTCTGTGAGTTGCTGGTGTCTGAGTAACCGTTTTGGCGGTACTTACGATCGGAGTCCATGCGGATCGAAAACTCCTGAGTTGATTTCAATCGGTAAACCGGAGCGGACAGAGAGTCCTGGCTTTCCCGAGAGGTCTGGCTGTCAAATGATTCTGAAAAACGATTGGGACACTGCTGGTGGCAACTGGCCTCGGTCGCGTTCGCCGCGTCAAGCTTGGTTGCTACACCTCATTCTTACCACGGAATGTTTCCGCTGTACAAGCAAACATTTCGTGACAGGCTCTTACCCGTTCAATAAATCGCGCACTCGCAGGTACCACTCCGCCCCCACCATACGCCACCGAATCGGGGACCATACCAGCACACCCAGTGCGGATTTCTGCTGCCCCGCCACCAGCATATCCTCAGCAGCATTGCGCTGGGCAACGTCCGAGAACCGCAAAATACTGCCGGGAACTTGCGGCAACAGACCACCCGGATATCGCTGCAACTGCATCAGCGCAGGCGCACTGGCGGGCGCTGCCACGTTGGGGCCGGCCGCTGAACCACTTCCATTAGGAAGCCGCGGCACCCGCGTCTCAAGAACACGCACCTCCAGCGGTGCAACCAGCCACGTGGCAGCCTTAAGTTGCGCCTCTACCCGGATGCGACCCACTGGCGTGCCCGGCGTCGCATAAATATCCAGCAGATAGCTGCGTGTATTCTGCCCCTGCATCTCATACAGCGATTCAGGAATTGCCCCAAACGAGGGAGATGGCTGTCCCGTAAGCCAGTCCGGACAGTACGACAGCCCACAAGGAACAAAGCGTTACCTGTAGAGAGTTAACTTCAAAAAGCCCGCTGGATTGGACGCCGTATACAGAAAGTAATTCGTCCCCTGCTGGGCAGTCACCACTATATGCAGGGAAAGATGCCCGTTGCGGGCAATTGCAGGCGAAATAATTTCGCGCGGATACAGATCCCGGTCATATTGCACCGGCTGGCCCCACGGATCGAAACGCTGAAACTCAGAATAGAAACGAAGCTGCTGCGCGCTTGCCGAAGTCGCACAGGCAAGCGCGCAGCAGACAAACGGCACCGCGCAGCTATTTGACGAAGATATTCGCCGCAGGGCTTGCCACGCCGCCAATCGTCACCACCACAGCCGCCGCACCAGCTGGGAAACTCGCCGGAATTTCCACGTTCATCTGCATCATGCCCGCCAGCAGGAAAGGTGCCGCGCCGTAATACTTGATGGCGCCCGCGGGCAGGGTCTGGCCGTTGATCGAGACCGAGACACTTGCCACGGGCTTGGGAAATACGGTTGTTGCAATCAGACCATCAGTCCCGGCCGGGCTTGTCTGGCCCTCACCGGTCATGTAGAGCACCACAACGCCAGTACCTCCGGCATCCCGCACCTCTGGCGTGGCGGCAGTATTGACCGTCTTGCTGTCCCTGTTGAACGCCGCAGCCTGACCAGCCGCTGCCCCCAGAAACAGCCCCGGAGCGGTAGCTCTTACCGGCACCACAATCGGAGCTGAAGCCACGCCTTGATACTCAACCACCACCGACGTGCTCTGTTTCCCGGCAACGGAATAAGGCACCACCACAGTCGTCTGCCCGACCTTCGAATAAATCAGCGAAGCAGGTATACCATCGAACAGCACTCTGGTATCGCCGGTGTTCTTGGAGAAAACCGCTGCAGAACTGTATTCCGCAAAGCTGATACTCGTTGGCCCGACACCCGTCCCGAAGATGGTTGCGATCTCGCCCGGGGCCACAACACCGACGCTGGCGAAACTCGCTCCGTTCACCACGCCGCCTACCGTAAATACAGGTGCCGGAGCACCCAGAACCAGCGCGCCGGACAAAGCCAGCGTATTGGTACCGCTCGTAATGAAAATAGACGCCAGCCCCTGTGTCTCCCGCGCGGGGATATTCAGAGTCGCCCGCATGTAAGGCAGGCCATCCGCCGTGATCACCCTGGTATCGGCGCGAACCGAACCCGCCACCAGCGTAATTCCCTGTCCAAATACCTTAAAATTGGCATCGGTCAAGGTGGCGATCAGCCCTGGTCCATGAAACACAAAATCCACATTCTTACCAGAGGGAGCCAGAATCGGACCCGAAACACCGGCCAGGCCCAGCACATCGCCCGCGCCACCTGCGGCTCCGAACGCCGCACTCTGCAGACTCAAAGTCGTCGCTCCGGCAATCACAGAAATGTTGGCCGTCGCCGTGTCGCCTGCCGTTAATACACGCACGGGAGTGGGATTGAGCGCACCACCCAGCATCGCCGCTTGAAATTTCGTGACAGCAGCGGTTTGCACTGCGGTGAAATACAAGTTGACGGGCTGAATCAGATTGAAAGGTTCAGCGACCACAAAATAGGTTCCCGGCGGGACCTGCAGTGAGTAAATTCCATCCACACCGCCCAGGCCACCAATAATTGTGCCCGAGGTCACATCAATCGCCGTGACCAGCGGATAACCCACCGCGGCGCCCGTCGCCAGCGTAATGTTTCCCGTTATTTTGCCCGACGGCGCTCCGCCTGCCGCTTTGGGATAGGCAGTATTTAGAAATGTAATGTCGTCTGAAGTCAGGTTTCTCTGGTTCGACTGGCCTGTCGTGGTTTGCTGGAACATAGTCGCCCCCAGCACCACCGTATGATTTGCGCCCAGCGAATGTCCCAGCTCATGGGTCATGACGGACTGAAAATCAACCCCACTGGCTCCGGTCGTCGAGAAAATGTATTTGGGGTTGATAATAATGTCCGAATCGATAATGTCTCCGGGCGTCACCGTGTAGGGTCCGATGGTTCCCGATCCCACCACGAAAACATTCACTGTCAGGGCCAGCACTCCGTTAAGAGCGCTATAGGTGGTTGAGTCCGCTGCAATGGCGACGACGTTCTTGAAATCGGTGGCGTCGATACCGAGCGGAGTGGTGAGCAGGGGAAGAAATTTCGTACTCGCCGTCGTCACATTTGCCCAACGCGTCAATGCGGCCCTGATTGCCGCCGCAGGATCACTATCCGCAGGGATTACCTGGACGCTACTGCCGGAGACTGTGCTTGTCACCCCTGGCACTAAGTTTGCATTCAAGTAGAACTGGATTGCGGTGCTGTCTGCGCGCTTCAGATCAAACAGACCAGCAGGATCTCCCGTATTGATCCGGATATAAGCACTTGCGCTGCCCGGAATCAATAAAACAGGAACACAGGCCGCCAACATAAGCTTCTTGAGAATTTGCATTAGCGTGTCCCCCCCTGCAACTGCATCCGAACCCGTGCCGCAACCCGCACGCTCAGTTCATTCAGCGTCATTCCGTCCAGCGAACGCAATGACGTTCCCGCTGCAGTCTTCACATCCACCACTTCAATCCCGCCAATTGG
The DNA here is from genome assembly GCA_025363475.1 of Terriglobia bacterium. GTDB lineage: Bacteria > Acidobacteriota > Terriglobia > Bryobacterales > Bryobacteraceae > BOG-234. The sequence goes on along the minus strand of JANYDS010000071.1, from coordinate 13,318 downwards.
CACATCTGCTTTCAGACGACCGCCATCCACCCGATACTTGCCCTGCCCCCAGCCGGTCGTCCGCAGAAAACCATTTGGCATGCGCTCCAGAAAAACGGCTACCTGGTCGCCATTCTGATAGACCACACTGCCCGCAATCGACATCCCCATGCCAGCCACAATCCCGCCTGGTTCACTCAACACAACGGTCGCCGCCGCTGTTCCTTTCTGGGTACCGGACACCTTAAGCTCATGGTGGGTCCAAATGAATTTGTGTGCCGAGTCCCAGTCCGACCAGGTTCGGGTGATCTCTCCCGAAACAACTAGTTCGGAATGATCAGTCAACTCCTCAAAAGACATGCGGGGCACACTGGTCGCGAAAGCCGCGGCAGTCATGAACATCCCGCACGCGAAAACGCGGGCAGTGCGAGCAAAAGTAGCCATAAGATTTATGAAATCTGATTATCCCACAAATGTAGCCGTCGGATTTGACCGCTGCCGTGCTACTTTCAAACTAAAATAGGGGCGACTATAAATCCAATGGCAAAATTTCTCGGCGGCATCCTCACCGGCTTCCTGCTGATCGTGCTGATGATCGTCCTCGCGGGCGTAGTCCTCACCTCCCGCAGCACCAAAAGCCCCTCCATCGCGGACGGCTCCACCCTGATTCTGCGGCTCACAGGCGAGGTCCCGGAAAAGCCCGCACTCGACTTCGACATTCCCTTCCTCCCGCGTCAGGATGCAGTCACGGTTGAAGGCGTCTGGAGCATGCTCCGCCACGCCGCAGCTGATCCCCGCATTAATGCGGTGATTTTTGAACCGCAGCAAACCACGCTGGGCTGGGCCAAAATGCAGGAAATCCGTGCCGATCTGGAGCTTTTCCGGAAATCCGGCAAACCCCTCATCGCCTATCTAAGGGCCCCCGGAACGCGGGAATACTATCTGGCCTCCGCCGCCTCCAAAATCTATATGTCGCCCACCGACATGCTTGATTTGAAAGGCCTGGCCCTCCAGACCATGTATTTCAAAGGTTCTCTCGACAAACTCGGCGTCACCGTCGACGTAGAACATGCCGGCAAGTACAAAGACTACGGCGACATGTTCACCCGAACCACTATGAGTTCTGAAACCCGCGAGGTGATGAACAGCCTTGCGGACGACCTTTATAATGACTTGATTTCAACAGTCGCCAAAGGCCGTGCGAAGGATGACGCTACTATTCGAGCCACTCTTGACACGGGTCCGTTCCTGGCGGCGCAGGCCAAAACTGCGGGCCTGGTGGATGACTTGCTTTATGAAGATCAGGTTTTCAACAGCGTTCAAAACACCCTTCATCAAAAGGAATTGAAAAAGGTCACAACTGCCACCTACCTGGGCGTTACCGATTCCGCAGCTGGCCTTGCTGCCAAAGACCACATTGCCTGGGTGGTAGCGGCAGGTTCCATAACCCGCGGTACGCCGGATTCCTTAAACGCAAACGGGCTCGAATCGGAAGATTTCAACAAGATGCTGGCCCGCGTGGCCAACGACAGCAAAGTGAAAGGCGTCGTCGTCCGCATCGATTCCCCCGGCGGCGAAGTCACTGCTTCTGATGAAATGCTGCGGGCGATGGGCGAATTGCGCAAGAAAAAACCAGTGGTCATTTCCATGTCAGACACCGCCGCTTCCGGTGGCTATTACATGGCCATGTCAGGCGACCCCATCCTCGCCTACCCCTCCACCCTCACCGGGTCCATTGGCGTGGTTTTTGGCAAACCCAACCTCCACGGACTCTACGACAAACTCGGCATATCCAAGGATTCGGTCAGTCGCGGCCGCTTCGCCATGATCGAATCGGATTACCAATCGCTCACCGAAGCCGGACGCCAGAAGTTGCGCGAAGGAATCGACGCGAACTATGAAGATTTCGTCGCCAAAGTAGCCAAGTCACGAGGCAAGCCGGTATCCGTAATCGAACCGCTCGCCCAGGGGCGTGTCTGGCTGGGAGCACGCGCCCAAGCCAATGGTTTAGTGGACGAAATCGGTGGCATTAACCGCGCGATAGAACTGGTCAAAGCGAAAGCCAGCATCCCTCCGGCCAGCCGTGTCAGTCTGGTGATATACCCTGCAAAGCGCAGCCTGCTTGACCTTGCTTTCAAATCAGGCAGCGATTCCGAAGCCGACGTTATGCTGCATGCCGCCGGGCTTGATGCACTGCGCTCCGCCTGGCACGATAGTTCAGTTCAGGTGTGGCTGCGCGGCGGTATGTTGCGCATGATGCCGTTAACCATTGATTTCCGATAGGCCCGGAGCCATCGCGTAGATTTCCGCAAGCGGAATTGTGATATCAAGGCTGCGCAGAATGCTAACGGAATCCAGCCCCACCGATTCCGTTAGCAGCCATTCCCGGCCCGGCTGCCGCAGAAAAGATTCCACTCGCGGCTCTGACTGGGAAACCAGCACATATTCCATCAATGATTCAATCAGGCGATACTGGGCAAATTTTAAGCCCCGGTCATGCGCCTCCGTCGATTGCGACAGCACTTCAACGATCAGGACCGGATTGACGACAGTATCCCTCCGCACATCCACAAACTGCGGCTCGCCACAAATGACCGTTATGTCCGGATAGGTGTAAAGACCCTTCTCAGTTGCACGCACCCGAAGGTCGCTCCCCAGCACGCGACAACGGCCCTTCAGCGCCGAAATTAGTTGCAATCAGAGAATGCGGCAGCGACCCGCCCGACATCGCGAACATCTCGCCGCCATAAAATTCACTCTTGAAATCCGCCGCCCGTTCCACCTCAAGATACTGCTGCGGAGTCAGCGTCGGAAATTGTTGGGCAGCCATGAACTCATCTTATAGTTTAATCTCACCTGAACCCTTGCTTCAAACCACCCCCATGGGGCATATTGGATAAGGCGTCCGAACCAACAATGTAGACCCTGCCAAATCGGGTTTTCCACTCACACCGCGCATTCCGTGCGCGGCTGGTCCGTTCGGACTCCATGCAACATGCCAGACGCGACGAATCGACCGGGAAAATACCATGGCGGAAGACTTCCTCTACTTCACGGAACTGATGGGCCTGCCTGTTTTCGATCTGAAACAGAGGCGCATTGGCCGCGTCCGTGATGCAGCCATCGTCCCCCTGATCCACCCCTCCCGCATCGACCGCTATCTCGTCGGCGCCGGCAGTTCCTGGCTCTCCGTCCGTTACGATCAGATTTCCGCCATCTCCCTCGACGGCATCCAGCTCTCCAACGAAAAGCTCTACCCGTACCACTCTGACGAGTACATGCTGCGTATACACCGCGACCTGCTTGACCAGCAGATCATCGACGTCCACGGCCGCAAAGTCGTCCGCGTCACCGACGTCAGCCTGAAAATCGTCCGCAACATCGACACCACCAGCCGCGAGTCTCTCGCCATCATGGAAGTCGACGTCGGCGTCCGCAGCATCCTGCGCCGCCTGCTCCAGGGCGTCGTGCCGCCCCGCTGGGTGCGCGCCGTACAAAAACCCATCAGCCCCAATTCCATCAGCTGGGAGTTCTGCAACATCGTTGAGGCAGACCCTCTCCGCCGCCTCCGCCTCAACATCTCCAACGAAAGGCTCGAACGTCTGCACCCCGCCGATCTCGCTGACATCGTCGAAGAACTCGGCCCGGCTGACCGTGAAGCCATCATCGGCACCATGGACAGCGAAGCTGCAGCCGACGCCCTCTCTGAAATTGATCCGCGCATGCAGGCCAGTATCCTCGAAGCGCTGGAACCCGAAGTCGCCGCCGACATCGTCGAAGAAATGTCTCCCGACGAAGCCGCCGATGCTCTCTCTGAACTCGAAGACGAAACCAGCGCCGAAATCCTCGAAGAGATGGAGCAGGACCCCGTCGATGACGTTCGCGAACTCCTCGAATACGACGAAGGTACTGCGGGCGGCATGATGAACACCGAAGCCGTCGTCCTGCCCGAAGAAACCACGCTTACTGAAGCCATGGCGCAACTGCGGCAGCACGAAGACCTGCTCGAATCCACCCATGTACTGTTCCTTGCCGATCAGGCCGGAAGAATCACCGCCTCCGTCGCCCTCGCGCGCCTGTTTCTGGCCGATGGCTCCACCCGGCTCAATGAACTGGCCAACGGCAATCTCATCTCGACCACCGTCAACGTCAAGCAAAATCGCGTCACCGAACTTTTCGACAAATACAATCTGCTTGCCCTCCCCGTCCTCGAAAAGGACGGTTCTTTGGCGGGCGTCATTACGGCGGATGACGTCATTTCAGTCCTGAGGCAGCGCTAACCGTGAGAGACCTCATTCAGCGCTTCCGCAAACACATCATCGTCTTTCTCGCTGTCCTCGGCCCGGGTTTCATCACCGCCGTTGTCGATAATGATTCCGGCGGTATTTACACTTACTCTCAGGCGGGAGCGCGCTGGCTTTACCTGCCCCTCTGGACCCTGCTGCCCATCACCATCGCCCTCATCGTTACGCAGGAAATGTGTTCGCGCATGGGCGCTGTCACGGGCAAAGGTTTGTCGGATCTGATACGTGAAGAATTCGGCTTGCGCATGACTTTCGGCATCATGCTCCTCCTGGTCCTCGCCAATCTCACCAACATCATGGCTGAGTTCGCAGGCGTGGCCACGGCGCTCGATCTCTTCGGCGTGAGTAAGTACATTTCCGTCCCGATCGCGGCTGTCGGAGTCTGGTTTCTCGCCGTCAAAGGCAATTACCGTAGCATCGAGAAAATCTTCTTGTTTGCATGCGTCATTTACATCACTTACGTAATCGCCGGCATTCTCGTCAAACCCGACTGGAATGAGGCGATGATCAACAGCGTTCGCCCCACCATGATGCTCGACAGCGGCTACATCACCATGCTGATTGCCATGGTCGGCACCACCATCGCGCCCTGGATGCAGTTCTACCTGCAGGCCGCTGTTGTGGAAAAAGGCATTACGGTCCGTGACTACCGCGAGTCGCGTGTGGAAGTAATCGTCGGCTGCATCATGACTTCGGTAATCGCGTTCTTCATCATCGTGGCTTGCGCCGGTGCCTACAAGGGCCACCCGACAGACATTTCCAGCGCCAAAGAAGCCGCCCTTGCCCTGCAGCCCTTCAGCCAGTGGGCCACCATCTTGTTTAGCGGCGGTCTGCTCAATGCCTCTGTTTTCGCCGCATGTATTCTGCCGCTTTCAACCGCCTACACAGTGTGCGAAGGTCTGGGCTTTGAATCGGGTGTCGATAAACGCTGGAGCGAAGCGCCTATTTTTTACTGGCTCTACACGCTACTCATCGCTGTAGGCGCAGGAGTCATCCTGATGCCAAAATTTCCACTGGTGCAAATGATTCTGTTGTCTCAGGTATTGAACGGAATGCTGCTGCCCTTCATCCTGATCTTTATGATAATTCTGATCAACAAGACGCATCTAATGAATGAATGGAAGAACCCGCCGGCCTATAACGTTGTGGCCTGGGCGACAGTAGTGATTGTAATTGGCATGACGCTGGCGCTTACCGGCATCACCATCAGGAATCCCCAATAACTATGCTCGATGAATTAGAGTTTCGCGACCGCTCCGACGAAGCCATCCGGCTCCTGCAGCGTGCCCTCGAAAAAGCGTCCGACAACCACGACTTCGAAGTGGATAACAACCAGGGAGCCCTCGCCATAGAGTTTGAAGACCCCCCGGCCAAATTCATCGTGAGCCCCAATTCCCCTGTCCGCCAGATCTGGGTCTCAGCCCGCGTAAAAAGTTTCAAGCTCGACTGGGATGAAAACCGCAAAACCTTTGTCTTCCCAGCCGACAACCGGACTTTGCAGCAACTAATTGCAGCAGTAGTAAGCGAGCAACTGAAAGAACAAATAGAATTACCCGAATAGGAGGGCGGCCGCCCCCGATCGCTTTCCTAGTTCTTAACCAAACTCAAACCAGTAACCGCAACTTCAGTGTTGTGAGCAAACCGCAATCCATAAACACCGTCAGTAGATTTCAGTTTCCCCGCCGTAACCAGGGCAGCCTTGTCATAACCCGCCACCACCGCACCGTTAATCGAACATTCAACCCTTTCACCCTTAACCGAAATCGCAATCTCCTGCGTCACCGGCTCGCCCTTGCCCGCAGCCTTATGCACCGCCGCATCCGTACCACCGCGAAACCCGTTCATCTGAAACGCCGCCGGTCCAAAGCCCCTAACAATAAAATTTCCATTGCCATAAGCGGCGCAATAGAGGTAGCTCTCCTGATCCGTACCCAAATCATTGCCGCCAATAAAAACACCATACGGATGCGGATGGCTGTTGAGGTTCATATACTTCGGTTCCGTAAACGTAGCCTTAACGGTATAGTTCCCCGTCCCCTTGTTGGCCGGATTCCAGTAACTCACTGCGGGACCAGTCGTAACATTCAAAGCGCCCGCACTCTGGCTGAGTTTAGCGTCGTCCAAAGTCCGCCCTTGTTTGGTTTCATTGCCGTCGATCTTCCCCGTCCAGCCGGGGACGGAAACGCCGCCGCCGGCAACCTTGCGGGATTGTTCCCCGGAATCCTGCGCCTGTGTCGAAAAGGTGCAGAGAAGAGCCGCAAGGGCGAAATAAGAAATGGTTGTTGAGCGCATAGTCACCATGATTATATTGCGGACGCCTGTCAGCGGGCCGCAGACTCGTTCCGGTCCCGGAACGGCATCTTGAACTTCTTCGCAATCTCCGGCCAGAATTCCCGCAAAACATCAAACCCCATATCCCCCAGAATCGCAAAGCCCGTGTCCTGTGCCACCTGACCCAAGCCGTTGTCATGGTCCGGATGCATCGTGTCATTTACAACCACCGAACTGGCTGTACCCAACCATTCCGAAGAGTTGAAAATACGTTTACCACTGTCCCGCTGGGCGACAAACGTGTGCTCCATCGCATGTAAAAGGCGCTTCCTCCTGCCCCCGTGCTCCATCCTGTAATAGCGCGGGTCTTCAGAAAAAATCGCCGGATAAGCAAACTCAGTGAAAAACCGGTGGGAGACCTGCCCCGCGAAACCTGTGGCCAAGCGCCGGCCATAACCGGCCCCACCCTGGCCAAATGAAGGGTCATCATTTCGCGCCTGCCCGATCCCCGCATCAAAACCCGCTGAAAAAACTGGCAGTGGATCGAGAGTATCCGCGACAAACAAGCGAAATTTTTCTTTCAGCTCCAGCGAACACAAAGTCGTACCAGCCCTGTAATGCGGCGGGTGAACCGCCCGGCGTTCCAGGCTGCGACCCACCGTTCCGACCAGCTTCTGCATCGGACCGCTGTAATCCTGCCAGCTGACCATCGCAGGCGATTCCACACACCCGTTCGCAGTCTGCGGGCGAAGTTCCTGCGCTCCCGCAATCCGGGCCACCGCCGCCGCACAAATCAAACCACACCTCAACCGGCCGCGCATCACTTCGAATTGCCGCCCGCCGGAACCCAGACCCTGCCTGCCGAAATCAGCTCCGCATTCGGAACCTCCGTCGCAAACTTCACACTCTGCAACCCGGCTTTGTTCCCCGGCGTCAGCGCCACCGTTACCCGGTACTGATGCGTCATGCGTTCGGCGATCTCCGCAAGGTACGGTTTGAACGATACCGGTTCACCGAATCCCAGCATGAAGGCTTCCCCGCCCGTCTCCTCCGCAATTTGCGCCAGATGACTCTGCGCCGAACTCATTCTCCACATACTATGTCCGGCGTGGCCCGAACCCGGCGTATAAATCGAATACACCACCGTCCCTGTGCGTTGAGCGGCTTCAATCGCCGAATCAAGGTATGAATGGGTGCTGCCCGTTACACCCATCAACTCATCATCCCCACTGGCAACCAGCACCAGCTCCCGCCGCATGGGAGTCACCGGCCACCGCTTAACCAGATCACTAACAGAGAGCCAGGGGCTGGACATCACCCCGAACGAAGACAGCGGCAAGCGCAACTTCCGCGCCGCAAGGGCATGATCCGCCGTGAAATTCTGCACAATTTCAACCGTGGCATTACGCATATAACCCACTGCAACGTTCGTCGTCGCCGGCTGATCGATGACGAATTTGCGCAGCTCTTCCAGCTGCGAACCCAGGCTGGAGCTGGAATTATCATCGATCAGCAGGAACAACTCCAGACCCGCGTGTTCACCCTGCAGCGGCAACACTTGAGTCACCCTCTGCCGGTCCTTCTTTTGATAGGCCATGAAGTCTTCCCGTCTGAGCTGCGGGACGTCGCTGCCATGCCGCGCCTCCACGGTCACAATCACTGAAACCGGCGTTTGCTGCGCCACCAGCGCAGGTGCCAGAACCATCAGGCTTGAGAAAACCGGAATAATCCATTTCATAACCGACCTTGCTGCAAGCAAACGGCCAAACCCGCGACCGGCACTCAAAGGGGTGCCAATGTGTTGTAATAATTGTTTCCCCTTATATATGGCGCAACTTGGAGTTCGGTTCAGGAGAGGCATGGTCGGGCTGAGGCGCACCGTCCGCGAATATGGCATGGTTGCCCGCGGCGTTGCCTCGATCGACCACCCCGTCCTCGCCCACATCGTCCCCATCCGCCGCTGCAATCTCGCCTGCACCTATTGCAATGAATTCGACGATTTCTCCAAGCCCGTGCCAGTGGACGAAATGGTCCGCCGCATCGACCACCTGGGCGACCTCGGCACCAGCATCATAGCCTTCAGCGGCGGCGAACCCCTGCTGCATCCCGAACTCGATACTCTGATCACCCGCATCCGCTCACGCAAAGCAATTGCAGGCATGATCACCAACGGCTATCTGCTCACCGCGAAACGTATTCAGGAACTCAACCGCGCCGGCCTCGAACACATGCAGATCTCAATCGACAATGTCATGCCGGATGACGTGTCGAAGAAGAGCCTCAAGGTTCTCGACAAGAAACTGCAACTGCTGGCCGAACACGCTGAATTCCACGTCAATATCAATTCCGTAGTCGGCGGCGGCATCCACAATCCCAATGACGCCGTAGTGGTCGCCAAACGTGCCGTCGAGCTGGGCTTCACCTCCAGCGTCGGCATCATTCACGACGGCGAAGGCCAGCTCCAGCCCCTCTCCGAACTCGAACAGAACATCTTCCTCAAAGTGCGCGACATGGGCAAAAAGAATTACGCCCGCCTCAACTCCTTCCAGGACAACATCGCCCACGGCCTCGAAAACAAGTGGAAATGCCGCGCCGGAGCCCGCTACCTCTACATCTGCGAAGACGGTCTGGTTCACTACTGTTCGCAACAGCGGGGTTATCCCGGCAAGCCCCTTGCCGATTACACGGTAGAAGACATCCGCCGCGAATTCGTTACCGAAAAAGGCTGCGCACCCCGTTGCACCGTAGCCTGCGTTCACTACACTTCCTACATGGATTTCTGGCGCGCACCGCAGACCATTCCGGCCCCCGCTGCTGCCACCGCGGTCAACAAAGACAAGCTCATTCAGCTCCAGATACGCTAAGCTCACTGAACAGCGGTCATGACCGGCCAAACCGTCTCCCATTACGAGATTCTTGAGAAGCTCGGCGAAGGCGGCATGGGCGTTGTTTACAAGGCCCGCGACCTGCGCCTGCAGCGCTTCGTTGCCCTGAAATTTCTCTCCTCCGAACTCACAGATTCCCCCGAAACCGCCGCGCATTTTGAAGTCGGGGCGCGGGCCATTTCTGCCCTCAACTATCCTCACATCGCGATGCGCCCGCCTATCTGGAAGAAACCCTGCTGCGGCTGCTGGAGAAAAAGACCCGGACAGCAGGTATCCGGCAGCAGAAGCAGTAGCGGCTGATCTTGCGACATCTGCCACCGGCACGCACTATTCCGGTGCAACAAAAACAATGTTGTCGCTGACCAGCGTGCCGTCCAAAAGGCGGAGTCTGGTCGGAGCCGGGGTCCTCACCGCCATAATCGCGCTGGCGGGAATTGCCTGGTTCACTGCCCGCACCATCCCCGCCCCTGGTCACGAACAAACAGCTCGCGGTGCTGCCCTTTACAGCGCCATCCGGCAAACCTGACGATATCGTTTTCGGCGCAGGCCTCTCCGCCATCGTGGCCACCCGCCTTGCCGCAGGTCATGCCGGAATCTGGATCGTCCCCGAAGCCGATTTGCGCCGCAATCGCGTCATCACCCCGGATGACGCCAGACGGGCATTCGGCGCACCCCTCGCCCTCACCGGCACCATCGAACGTCCGGATGGCCGCGCCAAAGTCACCATGCATCTGGTGGACACCGGTTCCGGCAAAATACTACGCTCGGGTCTGGCCGTTTCCGCCATCGCAGGCGGCACTCTCCAGACTGAGGTCATGAAGCAGGCCTTGCTGCTACTCAACTCCCGGGCCGATACCGGCACCACACCCGACACCCGCACACCCACCGCCTACGACCATTACGTGCTCGCCAGCGGCTACCTGCAGCGTTACGATCAGGCTGGCAATCTGGACGCCGCTGTACATGAATTTCAACAAGCCATCCAGCTGGACCCCGCCTGCTCCTTAGCCTACGCCGGCCTCAGTTCCGCCTGGTGGCGTCAGTACCGTTCCGCAGCCGATCCGCAGTTGCTCGAACGCGCCCGCGACGCCGCCATGCGGGCCCTCTCCCGCAACCTGGGTGGCGTGCAAATGGCACGCGGCGAATGGAATGACGCGGAGCAGAGTTTCCGCCGCGCCATCGCCCCATTGGTTCGGTCTATTCGAATCTGGGTGCACTCTATATTTTTCTGGGGCGTTACAATGAAGCCCTGTCGGTGCTGGAACAAGCCGTTGAGCTGAGTGGTGACCAGCGCCGCGGCTGGGTAATCTGGGGCAATCTGGGTGACGCCCGCCGCTGGACCCCGGCCCACCGCACCGAAGCCCGCGCCGCTTATCAGCGTGCCATTCAACTCGCGGCAGCACAGCGCGATTCCACCCCGGACGATGCCTGGCTGCTGAGTCAGCTGGCTGTTTTTTATTCAAAAGCCGGCGACCCTGGTTAAGCCCAAAAACAGTTGCGCGCGGCACTAAAACTTCAGCCGCACGATCCGGCGGTGCTGTTCCGAACTGCCGTTGTTGAAGAACTGGCGGGCAAGAGAACACAAAGTCTGGCGACGCTGAATGCAGCCGTTGCGGCGGGATATTCAGTGAGTTTTATTGAACGCGAACCGGAACTGGCAGCGCTGCGTTCAGTTGCGGGCTACCACATCCCGCATACAAAGGAAAGCAAATGACACCCTCTACGAAAGCCCGGACGTCTAAGAAACACGCCGTTCGTATCGATGTGAACGGCGGAAAACTCAGTTATGTTGACCCGGTCACGGGGGGAGCAGCGGCGACGATCCGTGCTCGCAAAGGCGATTTCATTCACTGGCAATGCGCTGCCGGGAACTTTGCTGTGCTGTTCAAAACCACTTCACCGTTTGCGGAGGTTGGCGTTTGCCGCCCCAGGGGCGGAGCCACCCACGACGCCCTGGTGACCGGCATGAAGGCCTCTTACAAATACGTGGTCATGGTGATTTCCGCTGCGGGCCATGCGATTGTGGATGACCCGGAAGTTATCGTGGACGACGGCGAGTAAACACCATCCCCGTCGGCGTGATTCCGCGCGCCCCGCACCATTCGTTGTAGAGCGTTACGTAGCTTGATGTAACCCAGGTTTCGGGCGCGAAGCCGAGGGTCTTCGCGGTATGGTCGATCCAACGCGCCGGACCTTCGAGTTCGAGCCACGTGCCGACGGGCGTTTCATCCAGCATGATGTGACCAGGCTCGCCGTCGCGTGCGTATTCAGTGCGGAATTTTTCGTAACGAAAAGCTTCTTGATAACCGAGGGCGTGGAAGACGGCGAGACAGGCATCGAGGCTTGAAACAGTGAATTCATGCTCTTCGCGCCGTTTGTGCCGACCCGGCAGCGCCGCGCCTTTTGTCGTGCAGGTTACCACGTCGCCCGCCCGCCGGACCCGCAGCAGGACGCCCCGAGTGAGAAGGGACCGGTCCGCGTCATCCAGCACCAGGTTCTCTTCAAACACGCGCGGCGCGGTAGGGCTGAACCCATGTAGCGCGAGCAGATTTCGCCCTTTGGCCGGACTGGACAGCGGGATCTTAATCTCAATTTCGATAGCAGGCTTCAAGCGATCAGGATAGCGAAACCAGCGCGAAGCCAACCGACAGGCGATAATGATTCCTGCGGGCGCGTAGCTCAATTGGATAGAGCATCAGCCTTCGAAGCTGAGGGTTGCAGGTTCGAGCCCTGCCGCGCCCACCATTTCGCATGCTCGGTTTTTCTGGAGCGTCTGGCAGGACAATGCACAAGACCTCTCAAGCGACCACCAGCTTCGTTGGCCAAGACGTCTGGAGACTTGAACTCCAATCTTCTGACTCTCGACGGATTCATCGCCAGTTCTCAGGTTCTGCGCGGCTTTGACTTACGGATGAATAAGCACCTTGCGTCGGACGAAACGCGTGTCGCGCCACAGGCTCTGGTTAACGCGAACTGTTTGACCCGAAGCAGCGGGTAGCCGCATTGATGATTCCAGTAAACTGAACTGTTATGAAACGCTCCGATTCGGGTTTGCACAGCCCGGGCGAATACGTCGACGCCCCCCGCACCCTGCGTGATCCGAGGGAACGGGAGCGACGCAGAGCAATGCTCAGTCTGCCTCACATGGCGCCACTTGTGGAGTACACCGCGAGGCTGCGCGAGCAAGATCGCGGTGAGGTGCCTGAATTTGACCCGCTCGACGGCGGCGTAAATGCACAGATTCTTTTCGTGTTCGAAAAGCCAGGTCCGATGACTGCCGAGGCCGGTAGACGAATCGGATCAGGCTTCATCAGCCGGAACAACGATGATCCTACCGCGGAAAACACTTACAGGTTCATGCGCGAGGCTCGCATACCTCGCGCGGTAACAGCGATTTGGAACTCCGTTCCCTGGTGGAATGGAACGCGTAAGATCGGCCGTTCTGAGCGTAAAGACGGCGCGGACGAGTTCGAATCGCTCTGTGGCAGACTGCCGAGACTGTCAGCAGTCGTGATGGTGGGAAAGAGTGCGGAGCGCTTGAAGCCCTATCTCGAAGGCAGGCCGTGGAAATTGTTCCTGTCGGCACATCCATCGCTTCTTGTCAGGGCAACATTTCGAACGAAATGGGAAGCGATCCCGTCGGAGTGGGCCAAAGTGATGAGTCCTGCTTCTGGTTCAGGAGGGGGATGATCCCGTTGTTGGCGTATAGCCCGGCTATACCTGCTGGCCGGAAAGACTGGCTCTACGGGCTTTGTAGTGGGTAGGGGCGGAAAATGGGGGAATGCACGACAAGGAACTTTACTCTCAGATTCTTGGGATACGGGAGCCCTGGTGGGTAGACCGGGTTGAACTGAAGTTGGTGGACGGCGAGGTGCGAGT
>JANYDS010000069.1 GCA_025363475.1 Terriglobia bacterium | reverse complement strand
TCCGGAACGTTTCGTTCGCAAGCCGCCTCAACCGCTGCCTGCGCCAAAGGAGGTCTGGATCAACAAACCACAACTACCTCCAGAGAATAAAACTCAGTAAATTATGCTTCGAGGTGTCTCAAACACGTTGACACGCACCGCTGGTTCCGGTGAGTAAGGCTTCCTTTGAATCCCACTCGCCGTATCAGGTAGAGGTGGAATCGATGGCCGTCCACGTGGTGCCAAGCCCAGCAGATCCGAGCTTAAATTCGCCTCGGTGGTCGCGAAGGCGTTGTAGTCATTAATGTCCGATGAGGTCGCTGTCGTCGTGTCGCTGGTGACAAATGCCAACCGATATTGGCTGCCCGAAGTCAAGTTCGGCGGGATGACGGTGATACCGCCGTACAGAGCACCGCCGGTGACGGCTGCCAGCAGCATCGTGGCTGCGAAGTGGCAAAGAAAGCTGGCTCGGACAAACATTGGTGCGATTGTCGGCCAAGCCATCGGCTGACGTCAACCGAAGTGAGTTAGAGTTTACGGCGCTGCCGGCGCGCCCGACGGGTCCTCCGCAAAAAAATGCTTATGCCGCGGACAAAAAGTTGTCCGTGAACCGGGCCGAATCCTCCTGGCCGAAGATCTGACAGGAAAGGGCCATACGACGCGAACATTGGGTAACGCAGATTGGATCGTGCTCTTCGTCCAGCTTGACGAGTAGCACTTGAAATGGTGCCGACCATCCGGCAATACGCACCAGCACGATACCCAGACTAACTGCAATGTTGGGAATTCCGTTTGGCATGCGGCGCACAGAGCGGATAGAGTTTTTGAAATATGTGCCTGAAACCTTCGTCCACTCGAGTTTAGTCAGCGGAAACTGGGGAGCCGGTGGAGCGGGGTGGTAGCGGAACGCGAACGATGGCGCCCGGTGATAAAGTAAGGGAGTGGGAGAAACGAACACATCAGGCGTGTATGAGGTCCGGGCGCAGTGGGACGGCGAGGCGGGCGTCTGGGTGGCCGAGAGCGACGATGTGCCTGGCCTTGTTGCGGAGGCAGATTCGCCTAGCGTTCTGATTCAAAAACTGAGAACCCTGATCCCCGAACTGTTGGAGTTGAACGGTGTCGTTGGCAACCGGACCACGAGTTTTCACGTGCTGTACCAGCACGAAGACACTGGCGTCCTGACCTTCTGATGGCCACCTACACTCCCGGAGTGAAGGAAATTCTTCGTGCACACGGGTGTTATGTCGAACGGCCAGGGAAAGGTGACCATGAAATCTGGTACAGCCCAGTAACGCAACGGCGCTTTCCGGTGGATAGCAAGATCTTGTCCCGGCATACGGCCAACGGGGTATTGAGACAGGCTGGTATCCCGAAGCAGTTTTAGTTAGCTCGCCTGAATCTTGCGACCTCTCCCTGCTTGTTACGCAAGGCGTCGCCGTTGCGATTTGCGGCTATGACACCTTCAAGCCACCTGTAGACGAATCTGCCGGAAGACCGCCCTAACCTCCGGGGGCGGGTACTTCGCAAAAGTTCGAAATGTGTCCACGATGGGGAGCCATAGATTAATTCTCAACTTCGTTGCTATCTTTTTGATTTCATTACGAGAGAATGGACGGCCCATTCGGTCCGGGTCAGAGAATGGCCGAAGCGGCGCACAAAGGGTCGTTTGCGCGGACCAAGGTCCCAAGTCCGGCGGTCGCGTCCCACAATGGGTAAGTTTTGCATCATGAGCGGAACCCTTGTAAACATTGAGTTCTGCATGTTGCAAATGTCAGCCGCAAAAGTGGCGGAACCACGGGCCCACGGCAGGACCAACTCCGGTGTTGGGCTTGTTGCAGAACTCTGATGCAGGAGTTCGAAGTGTCCCCGGTCTGCTCGTACAAGCGGAACGAGATCATCTGGCTGGTTCTTGGCGGCCTGAGGGACAAGTGCTTAGACGGGGATGGTCCGTGCATCACGCCGAATCCGTGAAACATCCGTCGGCAGTTGAGTGCAGGGTAAAGCTGCCATCGAGATTACGCCGCGGACAAAATCTCGACATCCCGCGCAATCGTGGTCGGCACTGGCACCCGCTGGCCAAACTCCCGAAGGGTTTCGAGATGCCCTTCAATTGCCTCACGGATGTTCCGTTCTGTATCTTCGAGGGTCGCGCCGGTCGTTATGCAACCGGGCAAATCCGGGACGAAGGCCGCCCAGTTATTTGTGGCCTGTTCAAAGATGACCGCGTATCGGATACTCATTGCTTTTTCTCCAGCCCCGCGGCCTTTTCAATCGACTTCAGCGTTCCCGTCGGCACGTCGTCTCCAGGATGCCCAGGTATTGTCACCACGTTCGGTTTCGACGGATGCTTATAATGGCGGTGGCTACCGGTTGTTCGAACATGTTGCCAGCCGTCAGACTCGACCAGCCTCATCAGATCCCGGACCTTCACTATCTCATTGTATCGGGTTCCGGCCCGGAACTGGTTGTCGCTCCAACGGCTTTGACGGCCGACATTTCGATGTCACGCCGCCGCAAGGGACTGCATCTCCAGGAAAGCCGCTTTCACCTCCGGCGGCGGACACATCGCAAAAGTTCGAAATGCGTCCACGATGGGGAGCCAGCTGTCCATTCTCGAACTTGCCCCTATCCTGTTCATTTTATTAGATTGATCTGAGCGATGTTCGTCGGCTTTAAGTCGATTTACCACGACCCCAATGTGGATTCGAACTCTGTTAACAGGTTCTTCAAATCGGAGAGGTTTGACGACTTGCTCTGAGTTGGCGTCGGTCGTTAGCGGCGTTTCTCCGTATGCGCCTGCCTGGCTCCGATAGCTTCGGCGATAATCGCGGTCACGAAGCTGTTAATACTCACGCCCTCATTCTCGGCTTGAGCAGTCAGTTTTGAGTAGAGCGTTCGTGGCAAACGTTGGCGCCACTGTGCCGCTTCAATACCAGGCTTCGGAACCTTCCGTCCGGACTCCTGGAACACAGCAACGCAGTCCCGCAGAGCTTCCCTGCCGTTGGCGATCGCTTCCTGAATGGTTTCGCCGTCCGACATGCAGCCAGGGATGTCGGGGTACTCCACCAAGTAGCCGCCGCCCTCTTCTTTGGATAGCGGTCTGACAGTGAACTGGTACGTGTCAACGCTTCGATTTGTTCTGGTTCTCATCCTGCTTCACCTCCACTGCATTGTCGATCAGCGCCAGAAACTGTCGGATGTAAACCGGCTTAATCGGGCGCTTCGCCGGAACAGATACGATCTCTCGAACCCCAGAAGCGCTGAAAATCACGTGGCTACCGCCGTGACCCGGTTTTCGCCAGCCGACACCATTTTCTTCCGCCACGGACTGCAGCTCGTCGATGCGCCACCCAGTCTGAGTTCTGCGCATCTTTTGGAGAGTCTTACCGGCGGCAGACACTCATTTATGATACCGCATACGGTACCCATACGCCTGCCAAGAAAGCTAGTCCCTGGAGGCGGTCTGACTGCCTGGTTTGCGGGCAGTCACTATTTCAGTGACGCGGCAAACCGAACAGCCCGGCTGATGGACGCCGACGATACTGAAACGTGCGTTTCGCCGGGAAAGATGACCCGCGAAACTGTGATGCTCCCAGGTTTGAGTGTCGTCAACCGATCCGCGAGTTCCGTTGCGTTGTCGATCATACGGCCTCCCTCGGCAGCGAGAAGCTTCGGGTCGTCACCCCGATACTGCTCCTCGCCAGCGGAAGTCACCAGGATTCGCAGATGCAATTCTCCAGCCCCCGCCCCGTTTTGAAAACGCTGCTTCATCGGCCAATATCTCCCGATTGTTAACCCAGATTGATGGACTCGAAAGGACAAACCCCTCGTACCCCGTCGGATTCCGAAAAAGCGCCCGAAGGGCGATAAGACCCCCGAGCGACTTTCCGAAGAGAATCTGCTTCGTGGAATCCACCCTATACCGAGTCGATACGAAGGGCTTTACTTCCTCCTCCATCACACGAAGAAATGCATCCCCTCCTCCCGATTTCCAGCCAAAACGGGTAAATGTGTCGTCACCCTTTATCGCGGAGGGCGTCATGTCGAGGGCGCGTCGAGCAGCCCATTCCCTCGGATTGTCGGTGCCATAGCCTATACCGACGACGATCACCTGCGCGGATAGTTCAGTAGCACTCTCGCTTTGCGGTGGCGAACATCGCATCCCCATCAAGAACATAAAGCACCGGATAGACGGCGCTGAGATCGGCGGCATACCCTGCGATTCTCCCGGACACATTGCCGCGCGGCGTGGTAACCATGATCCGATAAGTCTGGCCGTTGATTTTTGAGTGGAGGTCGTACTGCTTCGTGCGCGCGAGTGTCAAAGGCCCAGCGTCGGTCCCGTCGGCCGCGCTCAATACAGCTATAAGCAGAAATATGGCTGTGAAGAGGGAAAGGGTTAAGCGGACCTGGGGTGTCTTGATCATTGGGATCTCCTCCAGC
Source organism: Terriglobia bacterium (assembly GCA_025363475.1). GTDB lineage: Bacteria > Acidobacteriota > Terriglobia > Bryobacterales > Bryobacteraceae > BOG-234. Next base: position 18,926 of record JANYDS010000069.1, on the reverse strand, counting down.
GGGTACGATCAAATGTCAGCCACCACAAATACTCACCCGGAGCACTGACAGTGTAGCGCAGACAACGGCGGGTATCGCAGAGCGTGCCCTGAAACATCAGGCAACCGCAAGTGATTGAATCTGCTGGAAGATCACCTGAACCTCTGGCGGCGGGCAAACCGCAAAAGTTCGAAATGTGTCCACGATGGGGAGCCAAATGTTTTTGTTCCAGATCTCCGCTATCTGATTGATTCCATTACGTGGGCTTAAGAGATTCCCCCTGGAAGCACCCAGCGGACCGGTAACCCCATCACGGACTCGAAAAACCCGCTTCGGACTCGTGGTCGCCATCAGCGGGGAACGGTGATCGCCTTCCGGCTGGCGATCATACGCCGAGTGGCACAGATCTAAACTACGTCGTTAGGCAGGAGTAGAGGGTAATCTCGCACACGAAATTCTGGGCATCGACGATCACAACGTGTAGAAATAAGCCAAGAGCAGGCTACGGCTTACGGGCGTCCAGCCCGAAGTCCCGCTGCACCGCGTCGTACCAAGCGTCGTCGCTTAAAGCATTCCAGTCGACCCACTGCTCGTCAGTCATCGACGCTCTCCAGCCGACGAACGGCGCTGCATTCGGACCGGCCATGTGACGCAATTGCCAGGTGCCGCTCTCAATGACGTGGCGGATGGCAGTCGCGGAGGCATCGGGAGATATCGGATTCGCCAGCAACGCACGGAAAAAGCCGGAAAATCGGTCCACCTGAGGATAGATCGATTGTGGTCCTTTGCTGATATCGCGGGCCATGCGGGTATCCTGAATACCCGGCTCGATGAGAGCGACTCTGATATTGAATGGCTTCACTTCCCCGGCGAGCGCTTCACTGAACGCTTCCAGTGCGAACTTAGAAGCGCAGTAGGCGCTCAATGGGGAATTCGCAATTCTGCCTGAGATCGATGAGACGTTCACAATGCAGCCGGATCGGCGTTCACGCATCTGAGGAAGCACCGCTTTGATGCAGCGTACCGCGCCGAAACAGTTTGTGTTCATGACGGCGATCATGGATGACATCGGCAATTCCTCGACCGATCCATGGATCTCAATGCCTGCATTGTTCACCAACACGTCGATGGGTTCTGCAATGGCCTTGAAGCACGCGCTCACGGATTCATCAGAATCGACATCCAATGGTAAGACCTTAATCCGCACTTTCTCGCTTGCGGCGGTCTGCTCAAGTTGCGGTGCCCGCTCGGGATGGCGCATTGTGGCAAGAACCTGGTGCCCTGCCCGAGCGAGCTCAAGCGCAGTTGCAAAACCGATTCCCGAACTACAGCCGGTCACAAGGACAGTAGACATGACACAAAGGTAGCAAAGCCAGGAAGCACCACTATGCCAGCCGGAGTCGGTCCAAAGCGATCGCGGACTGCGGTGCTGTAGATCATGGATGTCGTTGGAACCAGTTCATCCCCCGCTCAACTGTCGCCGATAGTCAGCTTCGTCGAAATTCCCTCTCGATTCGCCGACCAAACCGTTTTTCCCGAACTTCCATTCCTCAAAGCCACTGATCCGAACGCGGTTGCCGGTTCCTCCTGGCTCAGTGTTGGTTCCCACAAGGGTCCACCGAAAGATTGCTCCGCCTTCATTTGCACTTATTTCAATTGGCAGTATTACACAGCTGCGATATGCCAATAATCGCGGGCCGAGCAATTAAGTCAGATTACTGAACGGGGCCATCAATAAGGCTATCCCACAGGTCGGCGGCACGCTGGCCGGGCCGCGGGGCTGGGCGTATGCGTAGACGCGGTGACGTTGCTACTGCTGTCGCATAGTCGGGCCGAAACGGCGGTCAACGAACGCTGCGGTCAAAACCTTGTTTGATCTCTATCCGGAAGCGCGCGGGGCCATTTTAGAGCAGTTGATCGCGGAGGCAGCAGTCCGCGCTCTTCAGTATCTTCTCGGATTTCCACTTCGATGTTCAACTGACCAGACCTCAATTCTCAAAACGATGCGGCAACCGCATCGTAGAGGCACCGTGCTTTGGCCAGGGCTTCTTGTGCCTCAGCCATATCTGGCTCATGCGGTGCATCCAGATAGCGAAATAGTATGGCGTAGTCAGTCAGCCCCGCCGCTTCAGCTAACACCGGCGAAAGAGCAGGACGAATCGCCGCGCACTGCGCCCCCAATTCCCTCAGGTCATGAGTTTTGCGAAACGGAACATCGTGAAAAGCAAGAAAACCTTTCGAGCTCTTTTCGGCGGCCTGCTGGCTGTGAAAAACCGGCGCTGAAGGTTCCTCCGCCATAAGCAAGCGGCTGGCATTCAGATCTTTCCGTGCTGCCGCAAGCCATTGTCCAGCCTCGTCAAGCCGCAATTCTTCCGGTGTCATACAGCAGCTTCCCCTCGCGCACCACTGCCGCGGGCAGAGATGCTTTCACATGGGCGGCTCGCCCCTCAAAATCGCCCAGCAGGAACCGAACGACATCAGCGGCAGCCGAAATCCCTTGAAGTGCGCTGTGTACGCCGCGCCGCTTCAGGCTTGCCTGATCACCATCAGGCAGCACGACACAAAAATCCAGATCGCTGTCTGGTCCATCATCCCCCCGTGCTACAGACCCGAAAAGATAGACCCGCACCGGATGGTAAAACTCCACCAGTCGTTGTGTGATTTCGGCAATCGACTCGTCGCGCGTCATTCATCCCAATTTTCCGACAATCGCACGTGCAAAATCAATAACCAGCGGCTCGCCATCAGCCTAAATCAGCATCCCAATCAACCGAGTCTCAATAAACTCCAGCACCGCGCCTGCCGTGATCAGACCTGGACTCACCACCCCGCCGCCGCCATCCACAGGCAACCGCAGCACCCCCGCCGGAGTAAACTGCGCGCCCGGAGTCCCGCTCACCAGCGCCATCAGCTTTGCCGCGTCCACCATCCGGCCACCTTGCGCTGCTTCATGGAATTTCACATTCAGCACGGCACTCCGCCGGTCAATCGCCTCGATCCCAATTTTCTCCGCAGCCGTCTTAATCCCCGAGTACCGCAACAGCAGCCGGATATCTTCCGGCACCGGACCATACCGGTCTGCCAGTTCCTGTTCAATCTTGTCCCGCTCCTTCGCCTCCGTCGCCTGGGCAATCCGCTTATAGGCTCGCAGACGCTGATTCTCGTCCTGGATATACCCGGCCGGAATCCGCAAATCCAGCCCGAGATTCAAGGCCGAATGAATCTCCGGAGCCACTTCCTCGCCCCGCAATTCCCGCACTGTATCTTCCAGCATCCGCACATACATATCGAACCCGATAGCGTTGATATGCCCGTGCTGCTCACCGCCCAGCAGATTCCCCGCGCCGCGCAGTTCCAGATCAAGAGCCGCAATCTTAAATCCGGCACCCAAATCGGAAAATTCTTTCAACGCCGCCAGCCGCTTGCGCGCAATCTCCGTCAACTCCGAATCCGGCTCCACAAACAAATAACAATAAGCCCGCCGGTTAGACCGGCCCACCCGCCCGCGGAGCTGATACAACTCCGAAAGTCCGTAATTCTCAGCCTTCTCCACAATCATCGTGTTGGCGATCGGCACATCCAGACCGTTCTCCACAATCGTGGTCGAAACAAACACATCAAACTCATGTCGCATGAATTGCAACATGACTTTTTCCAGCTGCGCCTCAGGCATTTGCCCGTGTCCTACGCCGACACGAATCCCGGGAAACATCTCCTGAATCATCGCTGCGCGGTGCCAGATGGAATCAACGCGGTTGTGGACGAAATAGACCTGCCCGCCGCGTGCAATCTCAAGTTCAATCGCACTCTTGATCATGTCCGGCCCAAACGGTGCCACTACTGTGTGAATGGCCAGACGGTCCTTCGGCGGCGTCTCAATCACGGACATATCGCGCAACCCCAGCAGCGACATGTGCAGTGTTCGCGGAATGGGCGTGGCGCTCATGGCAATGGCGTCAACACTCTTGCAAATTTCCTTCAAGCGCTCTTTGTGTTTAACGCCAAACCGCTGCTCCTCGTCGATAATCATGAGCCCGAGGTCTTTCCACTCCACATCCCTGGAGAAGAGCCGGTGTGTCCCCACCACCAGATCCACCTTCCCATCGGCGATATCTGCCAGTGACGCCTTAATCTCTTTCGCGCTGCGGAACCGGCTCAGCATTTCGATGCGGACCGGGAACGGTTCAAACCGTTTTTTGAATGTCTGAAAATGCTGGAAACACAGCACTGTGGTCGGTGCCAGCACTGCCACCTGTTTGCCATCACCCATGGCCTTGAACGCGGCGCGCATCACCACTTCTGTCTTGCCGTAACCCACGTCGCCGCAGAGCAAACGGTCCATCGGCTGGGGGCTTTCCATGTCCCGCTTAATATCCGCCACCGCCGATTTCTGGTCGCGCGTTTCGGTGAACGGGAAAGCGTCTTCAAACTCCCGCTGCCAGTTGCTGTCGCTTGAAAACGCGAACCCCTCGGCCATTCTGCGGCCAGCGTAAAGCTTCAAAAGCTCTTCCGCCATGTCGCGCATCTTGCCCTTGATGCGGGTCTTGGTACGACCCCACGTGGCCCCGCCCATCTTGTCCAGCGACGGCCGCGCTTCTCCTTCTCCGCGAAACCGCTGGATCAAATCCATGCGCGTCAGGGGCACATACAGCTTGTTGCCGCCGGCGTATTCCACCAGCATGTAGTCGCCTTTGGCGTCGCCCTGGGCAATCTCTCGCAGGCCCAGAAACTGCCCCACGCCATGCTCCACGTGGACCACGTAATCACCCGGCTTCAGGTCGAACTGATCCGCTGAAAACGTCCGCAGATGTGACTTGCCCGGCTTCGCCACGCCTTCTGAAGCGTCGAATAAGTCTTCGGAGCCGAACAACGCCACGCGCGCATCCGTGAACACCACGCCATGCGCCACATCGCCTTTGATCAGCGATACTGCGGCGGCATGTGGCTTGGCCCGTTCCTGCAAATGCTCAGGGACACGGTCGCCTCCCAAATCGAGCTGCCACGGCACTCCATACTCGGCAAACACATCCGCCAGGCGTTCCACTTCGCCCGCAGTATGGGCGAAAAACGCCAGTCGCAAGCCGTCTTCCAGCAGCGTCTTCGCTTCGCGGATTGCTACCTGCAAATTGCCATGGAACGCCATGGAAGGGCGCGTGGAAATGTGAAATGCCTCGGGGCTGCTGGCATCCCCCAGATCCAGCTGGCGCATTTCCATCAGGCTGCTTTTCGCCGCCAGTGCCGCAAATTCTTCCCACTGAAGCATTGCCACTTCCGGTTTCAATGCAGCAGCCTGGGCAGAATCTTCAAGGCGCGTCCAGAAGCGCTCTGCGGCCGAGACGACCATATCCGGCTCATCCACAATCACCAGCGGGTCAGTGAAGAAGTCGAGCAGTGTTGCGGCAGCTGGCCGCACGGCGGCTATGATGGGCTCCCAGCCGGCAAACGGCTCCCCGTTGACCGGCAGCTCACGTGTGCGTACGCCTCGTTCGCGCAGATAATCGGCCAGTTCACTTAACAGACGGCGGGAATGCTGAAACTCAGTCAACGGCTGCAGTACGCACTCGTTCAGTTTGTGGATGGAACGTTGTGTCTCCGGGTCAAATCGACGGATGGATTCAATCTCATCGCCGAAAAACTCCACGCGCACCGGCTGATCCTGCTCCGGTGAAAACACATCCAGAATGCCGCCGCGAATGGAATACTGGCCCGCCATCTCCACCGGATCGGCCTTTTCATAGCCCACGCTTTCCAGATGTAAAGCGAGATCGTCCAGCGGAACTTCTTCGTAAACTCTCAGGGTCTGGGTTAGTTGCTGGTAGTAGGCCGGAGCCTCAGTGCGGGCGAGTGCCGCAGCGACGGGGACCAGGACGATCCCGGCAGAGCCATTGGCGAGTTGACAGAAAGCTGACGCCCGCGCCGCCAGAATCTCCGCGTGGGGAGACATAGCCTGGCCCGGCAACACATCGAGGGCGGGAAGCAGCAGCGGAGCGTGACCGGGGTCAAGAAGGTCGCAGAAGGTTCGGAGCAGAGGATAAAGAGCTTCGGCCTGCTTATTGCCATCGACAATCAGAATTTGCGGACGTCGCGTGGCCGCGTGCAGCAGGGCGCAGTAGATCGCCTTGGCCGTCAGAGTCAGCCCGGAGAGGCGAAACAGCCCCGGACCGGTGGCCGCGCCCACCTTGCTGGCCAGCGACTGGAATGTCGCATTGCGCGCCAGTCCCGAAAACAACTCCTCGATTTGCGGATTCCTCAAACTGAGGGGAGTGTAGCATTTTACTGAGAATTGTAGCCGCGCCCGGCCACGCTATCTATGTGTCTCTGCGGGTTTACCATGCAACAATCACGACTTTATCGGGCGGTGCGCTCTCAGTAGCACGGGCGGCGGTGTCGTTTGCTGCCGTTTCGATGCTGCTCAACTATGCGGGGCGGGAATCCTACGGTCTGGTGATTACCATCACGGGAATGGCTTCGTGGCTGTCCCTCACGCAGGGGGGCATTGGCCAAACTTTGCGCAATGAAATTGTGCGCCAGCCTGACTCCGCTTCGGCAGTTTTTTCCTCTGCACTGGCTACACTGCTGGGCATCGTTCTCGTCACAGGCTGCGCTCTGACTTCAGCTGCTTATTTCGTGCCGTGGAGTTCTCTGCTCAACAGCCCCGATTTTCATCAAGTGCCGCTCATTCTGACCACTATCTGGATTGTTCTCTTCACCGCGCTCTTCAGCCTGGTCCGAGCGGTTTACTCGGCGTTGCAGGCTGAATACAAACTGGCACCGGCGCTGGGGCTGGGTTTGCTCGCGGGATTCGCCCTGATGACCTTCGGAATCCGCCACCGCTGGAGCATGACGAGTGTGATCTCTGCCTCGCTCATGGCCAACCTTATTGGCCTCGCGGGTGGGCTGATCGCGATGCCGCGCGTTCTGGGAGTAAGCCTGTCGAGACCTAAACGATTGTTTCGGGGCGGACTCTGGTTCTTTGTCATCGAGGTCTGCACGATCCTGATTTTCCGGGCGGATATCTTCCTTGTGAATTTCTTTCTCGGTGCAACGCAGGCGACTGTGTTCGCTCTGCATGCGCAGTTGTTCGTGATCGTTCAGACCGCGTTGAATCTTCTGGTCTCGCCTTACTGGTCTGCTTTTGCCGAGGCCTGGCACTCCGGTGACCATGCCTGGCTGCGGTCGAGCGTGCGCCGCCTGAGCCTGGCGACTGCTGGGCTTTCCACGGCCGGGGTATTTTTGTTGCTGGCTGTTGGGCGCCCGCTGATGGCGCGCTGGAGCCACGGTCAGGTCGGCTGGAACCCTGCTCTGGCGGGGCTCATCGGTTTAAGCGTAATCATCCAGGGAGTTACCGGCGTGTTTGCCACAGCACTGGGAGCTCTTGGCGTTGCGCGCGGCCCGGCGCGCATCATCATACTCCAGGCCCTGCTCAACATCGGCGGTTGCATCTGGCTCATACGGCGCTTCGGAATTGTCGGTTGTGCTGCGGGTTCGCTTGCAACCTATGCCCTGACATCAGGCATCTGGCTGCCTGTGAAGTTCAAGCGGGTGACTGCGTGATCCAGCTCTCTATCTGCATCCCGACATACAACCGCGCCGACATCCTCAGGCGCAATTTGAATATCCTGCTGCCCCAGTGCGAAGGCCGTCCGGTAGAGATTTGCATATCGAATAACGCTTCAACCGACCACACTGCCGCAGTAGCCGCTGAGTACCCCAATATCCGGTTTCAAACGCAGACTTCAAACATTGGCATCGACCGCAATATTCTGGCTGCACTCCGCATGGCTGAAGGCTGCTACGTCCTTCCCATCGGTGACGACGAGAGCTTCGCACCGGGTGCCATCGACTGCATTCTTACTTCCCTTCGCAATGCGCCAGACATGCTGATGCTGAACGGGCGTTATCGCCGCCCCATCACCGACCTTCCGCAGGCTTTTCGGCAACTTTGGGACCAGATGCCTCTGGGCGGATTTGCGATTCGACGTGAGTACGCTGCCGCTGAGTTCGCAGACCGGTATCTCGACACCCACCATGCTTATAGTGGAGCTGCGTGGGATTTTCTGCTCGCGCAACCCAGCGTCCGGATCGATTGCACTCCCCGGCCGGTAGTGCAGTTTGGCGATGTTCCGAAGGCATGGTCCGCGGACCGCGAGAAAATCCTGAGCGAGGAAATTCCGAAGTGGTTCGACCTGATCCCGGATTTCTACAAGCCTGCAGTCGCGACCAGCCGCCAAAGATACGAACGAACCTGGGGACGTACACGGGCTGTCAACCGCGCATTCCTGCTCTTCGTGATCGGCGTTGCGCTCGGCATCCCGTTCAATCTGGCGGGCAATATTCTGGCCGGCGAAATCCTGCTGGCTGTTGCCGCCATCGCCGGTGTTGCGGCTAACTTTGGCAACCCCGTTTTTCTTGATCGTCGCCTCATCATATTTACCGCACTTTTTTCTCTCTCACTCTGTGTTTACATGGCCACTGATCTGCTTTGGGGAACACAGCTCCGCGACGCCGCGCGCGGGTGGGCGCGCTTCATCTTTCTGATTGTCGACTTCACCGGGATCTATGTCATCGGCAGAAAGTCGCGCTTCAATCTCTTTCCCCTGCTGGTTGGGTACATGGTGGGACAGGTGGCCGTGTGGGCGATTCCCGGGCCGGATCGCTATTGGTACATCACGGCGTGGAAGCATCATCTGTGTCTGCCGGTTGTCGTGGGCGCTCTCTGCCTGGCAGGTCTGTACTCCCGGCGTTCCCGCTATAGCCTGGCGATCCTGGCCCTTGCTGGTATTGCGTCTTTTCAAATCGATACAAGGGCCTTCGGTGTGCTCTGCTTTGTCACCGTTGCCATGGTGGCGGCCCGCGTGGCCGTAGTGGGGCGCATCAGCAAACTGCGGCCCGTGATTCTGGTCTGTACACTTCTGTTTGCAGCTCTTGGCACGAGCGCCATCCTTGACCAGACGCGGGCCAACTTTGGCAGCCGACAGCTTGGATCGAATGAAATGCGTTATGCCGCCATCATGACTGCTGCGCAGACCATCGCGCGGAACCCCTGGTTCGGTATCGGCTCGTGGAAGAACGACTTTGAGGCTGCCAGCCGGCACCGCGCTAATTTCGTTGAGGCCGGGGGCACGCAGGACACGGAATCGTTCGACCAGAGTGGTCACTCACAGCTGCTACAAACCTGGCTGGAAGGTGGTCCGCTGGCCGCGCTCGCGTTTTTCTATCTGCTCTGGAAAATGCTTCGTTCGCTGCACTGGACGCTCAAGCGACCGGCGGATAACTTTCTTGCCTTTGCCATTTTCGCTTTGCTGAACGGAATTTGGAGTTGCCTTTTCAGTCCGTTCCTCGGAGCGGACATTCGGGTGAACGCGGCGATCTCTATTTACGTTTGCATCGTTCTGACGAAAGAGAGAATAAATCTGACACGCGCCAGCGCGTAACCCCGGCGCAGGTGAACCCGGCTGTGGCTGGATATAGACCCGGGATGATCGCGAAAATACGCCAGCGGCTCTGTGAGGTGGGCCACAGCGGGGTAATTTCGCGCCGTCAGCATGAGTAGCAACAGGTCTGGTCCAATGCCGTGTTTACCGAAGTTGTGGAGGTTTTGCCGCAGGTCTTTCATGCGGAAGAGAGCGGCACCCGGAGAGACGGGCAGGCGGCCGTTGAACATTGAGTCCCAGAGATACCGGCGGGAGTTTGATTTGCCGGCGTGCCACTGGTATTCCACTTTGCCGGATACGTCGACAGCGGTTGTGATCATCCCGACTTCGGGGTCATCAAGAAACGGGAGGGTCTTTTCGAGAAACGATGGCGCGATCAAGTCGTCGGAAAACAGCAGCTTGCCGATGGTTCCACCGGCTTCAGCGATGCACCGTTGCCAGTTGCGAACCGGGCCAAGGTTGGCTTCGTTCTGGAAAATCCGTATTCGCGAATCCTGTCGCGCGAGGTGCTGACAGACGTCCCACGTCGCGTCCGTACTCTGGTTGTCGACGATGACAACTTCAAGATCCGAAACTGTCTGTGCCAGCGCCGATTCGACGCAGGCTCCGATATAAACCTCACGGTTATAGACCGGAATCAGGATGCTGACCGTTATGTACTCTCCATGGCTATGGGTTTCGCAAAGGGTTCCATCTCAGTGATCGGCCGTCCAAAAGCGATCTTAGGATAGGCATTGACGCTGGTATCAACCATCACCTGCAGAAGTGCGGGAGCGGTGGGGTCCTGCCAGAGCGACTGGACTGCAGCTTTCACATCTTCAGGTTTGTCGACAGTCAGGCCATGCATCCCGTAAGCCCGCGCCACGGCTGCGAAATCCGGAGCGTCATAACCCCAAAGTGTCGATTGATACCGGCCTTCGAAGTAGCTTTCCTGGAACTGGCGCACCATGCCATGACAGCGGTTATTGATGATGACAATCTTCATGGGCAGCTTGTTGCGCACCACTGTTTGCAGCTCCTGGAGATTGCACTGGAAACCGCCGTCACCCGCCACCACCACAACCGGTTTGCCGGAACAGACCGCTGCCCCGATGGCGGCGGGGAGCGCGAAGCCCATTGACCCCATGCCGCCCGAGGTGAGAAAGCGCTGATCGGCATTCAGGTCGAGTGACTGCGCCGCCCACATCTGGTGGTTGCCCACGTCGATCACGAACGCGGATGCGGCAGCGGAATGCGCAGAAAGAGTGTGCATCACTACGTTCGGGTTGATGCCGGTTAATCCGGGTTGCTCATTGATATCCGGCCACTGTTCCTTCCAGGCGGCAATTTCGGCAAACCAGGCGGCATGATTCTGAGGCGCGGCCACTGTCATGGCGGTTTCAAGGAACGGGCGCAGTTCAGAAATGATGGCAGTACAGCCGCTCACCCGGTTATTGATTTCGCCCGGTTCGCAATCCACATGGATGACCGTTCGGCCCGCCATGAATGCATCGGTATCAGCACCGGTTTGCCGAACATCGAGACGGCTGCCCAGCACCAAAATGCAATCGGTGTTGCCGAGGGCGCAATTCGCCCAGCGGTTGCCATAGGTGCCGATCATGCCCACGCGCAACGCCTCGTCATGCGGCAGAATATCCACACCCATGAGGGAATGAACGACGGGGACCTGAAGGATGCTAACGAGCTTCCGCAGCAGGTCAGTCGCCAGCCCGGACCGGATGCCGCCACCCACCAGGATCAGGGGTCGCCTGGCTGCGCGCAGTTGTTCCAGCGCCGCGCGAACCACCGCAAGGTCAGGTGCTTGAGGTGCCTGGAGGGCTTCGGGTATCGGAGCGGGGCCTTCAACGGCCATCCGCTGGATATCCATCGGAATATCGACCAGGACTGGCCCAGGCCGACCCTGCACTGCTGTCGCAAAAGCCTGCTCCAGACGTCCGGGCAATTCCTCAACGGAATTCAATTTCCAGGCCGCTTTAATAATTGGGCCTGCCATGGTGACGATATCGGTTTCCTGAAAACCCAGCTGGCGGATTTTGCGGTCGCCTTTCTGCTCGTCACGGTTGACCTGGCCCGTGATAAATAGAGCGGGCGCGGAGTCAAAATGGCAGCTGCCGATGCCGGTTAGCAGATTGATGGCGCCTGGTCCGCTGGTAGCCATGGCAACTCCCGGAGTGCCGGTCATGCGGCCCACTGCATCTGCGGCAAATGCGGCGGCCTGTTCATGGTGAACGCTTACAACCCGGATTTTGCCCTGTTGATTGATGGAATCGAGCAGATGTGTAATCATGCCGCCCGAGACTTCAAAGACATAACGGACACCGTGATTGTTCAGGGTTTCGGCGATATAGTCTGATGCTTTCATGCGTCCTGCTTTCGATTCCTGTGCCATTCGATTGTTTTCTTCAAGCCCGTGTCGAGATTCGTTTGCGGTGACCAGTTCAGCGCGTTTCTTAAGGGCGCGGTGTCGGCACCGAGGGAAGGCACTGTGCCTTCGCCGAACCGCAGGGCCTGCTTGGGGTCAATCATATTTCTGATGCGTTCCGCGAGTGCGCGAACCGTGCAGAGTTCGCCGGAAGCCAGATTGAAATCACCCTGGACTGACGCCGTTGTACCGGCCCGGTAAATTGCCTCCGCAGCATCCTCCACATACAGATAATCCCATTCCTGCTCTCCGTTACTGCTGAGCACTGGAGTTTCGCCACCAAGAAGCTTGTTGATGAGGAACGGGATCAGATGCTTCGTGTCGTCTGCGGGCCCGTACGCTGCCAGCAACCGCAGCCACACAAAGCGGATGTCAGCTTCCTGACACATCGGCTGGAGCACGCGGCGCAGATGCAGTTTGGCCTCGCCGTAAGGGGTGTTTGGCAGGGGGAGAACGCTCTCGGCCTGCGACCCGAGGGAAAGCCAGGCGCGGCATCCGGCGGCTCGCGCGATTCGGAAAAGCTCCAGCGAGCCGTTCAGACTGGTGGTGGCGTTGGCTGGCAGATTTCGGACATCCGCAGTTACTCCGCACCATGCAAGATGAAAGACGGTCTCTGGCGCGAAGGCGCGAATTTTCTGCTCAGCCGCTGCGGGATTTTCCAGATCGCCTTGTATTTGCTCGATGTTCTGAGTGACTCCTTCCAGCCGCCACAGATCGCCAGACGGCCGGATGAGGGCCGCCACAGAGTGGCCTTTTTCGAGCAGCAACCGAGTCAGAAATGACCCGAGATGGCCTGTCGCCCCGGTAACCAGGCAGCGCATAGGCGGTCGCTAGGCTTTCTTGCCCAGTTTGTGGAAGACGGACAGGATGTAGTCGATTTTCTCGGGGCCGAGGCCCGGATAGACGCCGATCCAGAAAACGTTGTTCATCACGAAATCGGAATTGGGTAAATCGCCAATTACTCGTCTCTTAATATCGCGATAGGCTGGCTGGCGAACCAGATTGCCCCCGAACAGCAGGCGTGTCGCGATCTTGTGCTGTTCCAGATGCAGGGTCACGGCATCACGGCTGAACGGTGCTCCTGGACGCACGGCGATGGGGAAGCCGAACCAGCTGGGGTCAGACCGAGGCGTAGCTTCAGGCAGGATGAAGAACTCTTCCAGGTCTTTCAGCCCTGCTTTGAGCAGCCGGAAGTTGTTGCGGCGGGCATCAATGAACCCCGGCAGTTTTTGCAGCTGCGCGACTCCAACGGCTGCCTGCATGTCGGTCAGTTTCAGGTTGTAGCCGATGTGCGAATAGGTGTATTTGTGGTCGTAGCCGCAGGGGAGGGTGCCAAGTTCCCATTTGAACCGCTTCCCGCAGGTGTTGTCTTTGCCTGGTTCGCACCAGCAATCGCGACCCCAGTCACGGAAAGATTCCGCGATAGTGCGCAGCATCGGTTTGTCGGTCAGGACACAGCCGCCTTCACCCATGGTCATGTGGTGGGCGGGGTAGAAACTCACTGTTGCGAGGTCGCCGAAAGTGCCGACTTGTTTGCCGTCATAAAGGCTGCCGAGAGCGTCGCAGCAGTCTTCCACCAGCCAGAGGTTGTTGCGGCGGGCGAATTCCGTGACTGCGCCCAGGTCGAACGGATTCCCCAGAGTGTGGGCGATCATGATGGCGCGGGTTTTCGGCGTCAGGGCTTCATCGAGCTGAGTGACATCGACGTTATAAGTCGGTATGTCCACATCGAGGAAGACCGGAACCATACCGTTCTGGATGATTGGGTTAACGGTGGTGGGGAAGCCGGCGGCAACCGTAATTACTTCGTCACCTGGTTTGAGGGCGCGGTCGCCGAGTTTGGGCGAAGTGAGTGTGGAGAAGGCAACCAGATCCGCAGACGAGCCGGAGTTGACCAGGATCGCATCGCGACGGCCGAAGAATCGAGCGAAGTCCTTTTCGAATTTGGATGCAAAGCGGCCGGTGGTAAGCCAGAAATCGAGGGAGGAATCAACCAGGTGAACCAGTTCTTCGGCGTCGAAGATACGGCCCGCGTAGGGTACTGAGCTTTCGCCGGGGATGAACTCCTGCGGCGGGAAAGCCTCTTTGTAATACTCGCGCACCAACGCGAGTACATCGGCGCGGAGGGCGTCGGCTTTACTTTCCGGCATGATGTTCTTCGGTGAGAAATTTGCGGTACCAGTCAACGGTGGTGGCCAGAGCGCTGTCGAGATCGAACAAGGGGTGCCAGTTCAGGACCTCTCTGGCTTTCGCCGCACTCAGGTGCTGATTGCGGATTTCGTGATTGGCTTCGTTTCGCACATCGGGCACCAGATCTGATTTCATGACGCTGAGAATACGGTCTACCAGTTCGAGGACGGTTACCTGAAGCTCGTTGGAAAAATTAAACGCGTGGCCCGCGAGGCTGCGGTCGCCGGCGAGTCGTTCTGCCAGGAGCATGTAGGCAGCGGCGCCGTCTTCGACGTAAAAATAATCACGGATAAACTGACCGTCAGACCGGATTACAGGCCGCTGGCCCCGCAGAATAGAGCGAATGGTACCGGGAACGATGCGGTTCCAGTTGAGGTCGCCGCCACCGTAAAAGTTGCCGCAACGGGTGACGATGACGGGCAATTTGTAGGTGACGTGGTAGGCCTGAGCGATGAGATCGGCACAGGATTTGCTGACGTCATAGGGGTGCCGGCCTTCAAGGGGCGTGTTTTCGCTGTAAGGGAGTATGTCGCAATCGCCGTAGGCCTTGTCAGAGGATGCAACGATAATCTGCTTTACCATCGGGCTGCGCCGGCAGGCCTCGAGCAGGACCCAGGTTCCCTGAATATTCGATTCAAACGTCGAGACAGGGTTACGGTTGGCGATTCCGACGATGGTCTGCGCCGCCAGGTGAAACACCGTGTCGATTTCGTATTCGCCCAGTGCGCGTTCAATGGTGGCAGAATCGCAGATATCGCCACGAACCACCTTGACCCGGTCAATCAGACTGGCGCGAACCAGTTCACTTTCCGGTACCCAGTCGCGGATGAGGCAAGTGACCGAAGCGCCTTGCGCAACCAGGCTTCGGACCAGCCAGCTGCCGACCAGGCCGGTGGCTCCGGTGACGAATACGTGGCGGTCACGCCAGAAAGAAACTTCTGATGCCATTTACTTCCAGACCTTCCAGGGTGCTTTCCCGGTATTCCACAATTCGTTTAGATACTGATATTCCCGGAAGGTATCCATAGCAAAGAAGAAGCCGTCATGCCGGTAAGCCATGAGTTGCCCATCGGCTGCCAGGCGTTCGAGCGGACGCCGCTCCAGAATGCAGTCATCCGATTCGCCTTCGAGGTAGTCAAAAATCTTGCGGTTGAAGACAAAATACCCTGCGCTGGCCCAACCACTCGATTGCGGTTTTTCGGCGAAGCGGGAGACCTGTCCGTCTGACTCCACATCCAGGATGCCGAAGCGCGAGATCGGACGCACCGTGCTGACCGTGCCGATTTTGCCGTGCGCATGATGGAAATCGAGCAGCGCGCGGATATCGATGTCTGACAGCCCATCGCCGTATGTCATCAGGAACGTGTCGTCTTCGACATAGCGCTGGACACGTTTCAGGCGGCCGCCCGTCATGGTGTCGGGACCGGTTTCGGCCAGGGAAACGCGGAAATCCTGTTCGGTATGTTCGTCGTGGTATTCGATGGAGTTTTTGCGGCCGAGGCAGATGGTGAAATCGTTGTTCATCGCCTCATAGTTCAGAAAGTATTCCTTGATCATGTTGCCCCGGTAGCCGAGACAGAGGACGAATTCGCGCAAGCCCGCGTGCGAATAGGTCTTCATGATGTGCCAGAGGATAGGGCGTTCGCCCACGGAAACGAGTGGTTTTGGCCGGAATTCGGTTTCTTCCCGCAGGCGGGTGCCTTGGCCTCCGCAAAGGATGATGACTTTCATAATTAAAGTTCTTTCAGGCTGTTAGAAGCCAGTGCGGGCGACGGATGGTCCGGTGCCGCTGTGAAATTGATCCTTTCCTTTTCAACTACGAGGGGCCGCTTCATGATTTGGGTGTGAATCGCGCCGATGTACTCGCCGACCACTCCGACGCAGATGAGTTGTACGGAGCCGAGGAAAAAGATACCGATGACTTCGGGAGCGGTTCCGACGGAGAATCTATCCCAGAAGAGGAGCTTGTAGAACAGGTACGCGAAGGCGAGTAGCGTGCTTAGCAGCGCCGCGCCAAAGCCGAAGAAGGTCAGTAGCCGCAAGGGAACCTTGGAGAAGTTTGTGATCCCCAGCATGGCCAGATCGTACAGGCTGTAAAAGTTGTTCTTGGTGATGCCGCGCAGACGCCGGCCCTGGTTGTAGACCAGTTTGACGTGCGGAAGGCCGATTTCGGCAACCATCCCGCGGAAGTACGGATAGGGATCGTCAAAGGAACGGACGATTTCTATGACGCGGCGGTCATAGAGGCCGAAGCCGGTAAAATTTTCGTAGGTTTCAAGGTCAGCCAGACGGTCCACGAGACGATAGTAGCGGGTTCGGAGCCAGAACATCAGGCCGTTTTCCTCGCTGGTGGTCTTGATGGCGAGAACTACGGGAACGCCCTTGTCCCAGTGTTCTATCATCTGCCGCAGGAGTTCAGGCGGGTCCTGCAGGTCTGAAAACAGGAGGATAACCGCGTCGCCGGTCGCCTGAAACATGGCGTGCATGGGTGAGCGCAGATGGCCAAAATTGCGGGCGTTGGCGATCACTTTGACTCGTGAATCCGCGGCTGCCAGCGCTCTCAGCGCATCGAGGGTTCTGTCTTTCGACGCGTTGTCTATGAAAATGTGTTCGTACTGATGGGTGCCAAGAGACTCAAAAACAGCACGAACGCGCTGGTACACCTCTGCCACGTTGGCTTCTTCGTTGAAGCACGGGGTGACGACGCTAACGGTTTTCATGACCGGTCCGAGTGAGGCAGAAGGGAGGGCAGAAATCGCAATTACCATCATGCCGTCAATTCCGGGGGGCGTCAACCCTGTTAGCCGTCAAAACGTGAGGGGTCAAACCTCCCGTAACTCTACAGTCTCCGGCTCCCGCTGGCCGCCATCGGTTGCGCCTTCGATTAACCTCGTGAGTCGCTCCATCTCGTCGCGCAGGGGGTAGCCTGAAGTGTTGCGGGCTGAATCAGGAACGTTCAGCTCAAAAATCACCCTGGAACTACCCTCCGGACTATCTCTGCCGAGCACAACGACCCTGGAGCCCAGGTAAAGGGCTTCCGAAATATTGTGGGTCACGAAGAGGATCGTGGTCCCCGTATCGGCCCAGATGTGGCGCACCTGACGCTGCATTTCCGCGCGGGTTCCGGGGTCAAGCGCGCTGAACGCTTCGTCCATCAGCAGGATTCGGGGCTTCATGATCAACGCCTGTGCGATGGCCACACGCTGTTTCATGCCGCCTGAAAGCTGATCCGGGTATTTATGCGCGTCAGCGTCCTGCAAACCCATTTGTCGCAGATAGCCCATTGCGTCGTGGCGGAGTTCTTTACGCCGGCTCCGGAAACGCGGCAGTAGTCGTCCCCACAGGCCGAATTCCTCCATTTCAGGTCCGAAGGTAATGTTGTCGAGAACCGTCTGGTTCGGGAAAAGCGAATACTTCTGCGGCACGTAGCCGCGGTGACGATCAGGCCGTGGCAGTTCACGCCCCTCAATCAAGACCCTGCCGGTACCGGGGCGTTCTGCCCCCAGAATCAGCCGGAGCATAGTCGATTTGCCACAGCCGGTTTGGCCGCAGACGGAAATGAATTCGCCGGCAGCGATCTCAAGATCGAGATTTTCCAGGACCTTGCGCGGAGCTTGTCCGTGAGACTTGTATTCAACGCCGATATTGTCGAGCGGTATCAATGAGCTCATGACTAAGCTTCGCGGAACCACGGGTGCAACCTGCGGTTCATTACGCGCATGGTCAGATCGACCAAATAGAGGAGCAGCGCGACCCAAAGAACGCAGGGGATGATCACGTTCATTCCCATATGCCGCCGGAGCAGCGCGATACGGAACGCCAAACCGTCCGGCGAGGCAATCATCTCGCCGGCGAAGAGGAAGAGCATGATTGCTTTCAAGTTCAGACGAATACTATTCAGAACGCGTGGGAGAATTTGCTTGAGTACGATCCAGTAAGTAACTCCAAAATCATTGGCACCGAGAGTGAAGCCCTTTACGATCTGTTCCGGCGGCACGCCCGTCGTCAGATTGAATGTGTCAAGAATGATCGTTGGTGTAACCCCGATGACAATCAACATGATTTTCGATAATTCGTCAATGCCGAATGCGATGAACAGAATAGGCAGCACAGACAGGGCGATGATCTTGTCGAAGAAAAGAATAAAGCGGAGGAAGAAACTGCCAATCAGCGGGAACATACCCATGTGGAGGCCGAGAATCACGGCAGGTATGAGAAGTAACATACTCCACCCGAAGCGCTTCGCACTGGCGACTGTATCGGTCCACAGCATACTATTGAAAAACCGGCGGGCTAATGAGACGTTGGCTGCGTCGGGAGAATCCTGCTCGTCCGCGTCTGCCTTCAGAAAAGCATCAGAAATACCGTGGCCCAGCTGACTCAGGCTGGGGACCACTTTATCGTCAGGATTATCTGCGTGGCGAATTCCCGAGGCATGAAAATACAACACGATACCCGCCGCGAAGAGTATCCATGACAGCGTCCAGGTGGCGACGCGGCCGGGCCTCGCGTCGATGCGGAAAAGCATTGGAGCTTGCCGTCCTGCGCCGCCTGCATGTAAGTTTTATCGAAACGCAGACGCACCCGCTGCGGCTTACCCTGCACGGTACCGTCCGGATAGCGAATCGCCACATCGTCCACTGACTTAGTACTCGAACCCATCAGACCGTGCGCGAACACAAATTGCCGCACCAGATTCATTTTTTGTTTGAACTCCGGTGCGGTGGTGAATGAAACCGCTGCCTGCGGCGTAAAGAACAGGCTCTACGGGCTTTGTAGTGGGTAGGGGCGGAAAATGGGGGAATGCACGACAAGGAACTTTACTCTCAGATTCTTGGGATACGGGAGCCCTGGTGGGTAGACCGGGTTGAACTGAAGTTGGTGGACGGCGAGGTGCGAGT
>JANYDS010000040.1 GCA_025363475.1 Terriglobia bacterium | reverse complement strand
CCAAAGATGCCTTGGCGCCCGGCGCAAATCCGTTGCCATGCAATGCGCGGGGATGCACCCAGTACACTCCGCCGTTGGCGAGGCGGCCCGCCCGCCCGGCGCCGGACTTGAGTGCGGTGATTCGTCCTTGTGCTGAAACATCCATGCCCATGTAGCGGTCCGCTTCGCTCGTGTGGAACAGGGAGAAACACCAGTCCGCATCATTGGCCTCGGCAAATGCCGTCAGCGCTGTTCGGTCCACGGCAAAATAAGTATCTCCATTCAGCACTAAAAACGGCGCATCGCGACCGAGTTTTTCGGCGGCCAGCAAGAGGCCTCCACCGGTACCGAGCGGCGTTTGCTCTATGACGTAATCGAGCCTGGCATCCTTATAGCCGTTGCCAAAATGGCCGACGATCGCCTCGTGCCGGTAACCTACCGAGAGCACAAAGCGGCTGACGCCTTGGCGTATCCAGTAGTCAAGCTGATGTTCAAGGAATGGGCGGCCGCCGACGGATGCCATCGGCTTCGGCAGGTCAGGCACAGTGGCGCGCAGCCGCGTACCCAGACCGCCGGCGAGAATTATGGCCGCGGACATCGCTATCTCATACCGAGTTCAGAATCGCGCAGAGCGCGTCCACTTCCTCATCGCTGAGATCGGGGAAATTGCCGATATAGAAGCCGTAGAAGTGAACGTGCTCGGTTGCCGGGAACAGTCGATGATGACCATCGGGAACTATTCCCTTCAGATAGGGCTGCCGGATCTGGTTCCCGCCGCCGGCACTGCCGCGCCGGAACTCGACGCCCGACCCGCGCATTTTTTGCATGAGGCGTTCGACCAGATCGTCGTCCGCATTCTTCAAAATCAGGTTGAACGCATAGTTGCTGGAACCTTCGAGCTTGAAGTCCCTCCGGTATTTGGCAGGATCGATCTGCTTCAGGAAGCGCAGGAGGTTCGCAGTCCTGCGCTGCACATTCCTGTCCAGACGCTTTAACTGGCTGCGTCCCATGATGCCCCCGATTTCCGTGGGACGAACGTTGTACGCGGGGTAGGCAAAAATAAAGTCCGGATTTAACTCCGGGTTTGCCGACTGGTACGCCTCGCGCACGGCGGTATCGTTCGCTTCCCGGACCATGCCGTGCGACCGTAACATGCGCGCCTGCTGATAAACCTCCGCATCGTTGGTGCAGATCATGCCGCCTTCAATAGTGCTCATGTGGTGAGCGTAGTAGAAGGAGAAATTCGATATCCAGCCAAAACCCCCCAGCTTTTTCCCGCCGTGTGTCGCGCCATGCGATTCGCAGACATCCTCGATCAACGGAATATTGCGCTGCTTCAGTTCGGAAATCAGTTCGTCGGTCAGCCCGTCGAAGCCCTGCGCGTGAGTAAGGAATACTGCCCGCGTCTTGGCTGTTAATTGGGCCAGAACCTGCGCCGTATCCATCGACAGCGTGTGCGGATCGATGTCCGCAAATACCGGCTCAAAACCATTCTGCAGTACCGAGGCAATATCGGAAACCCACGTTAACGGCGGCACGATGACTTCGCCGCCTTCGGGGTGGGCGATTTTCAGTATTGCCATGGTCAGGAGATTGGCTGATGCGCCCGAGCTGACGAATACGCTGTGCTTCACGCCCAGCCACGCGGACCACTCGGCCTCGAACGCGCGCACATTGGCGCCGTGGGTCAGAATCGGATCGTCCTGCTTCAGATACTCGATAATCGCATCAAGGTCTTCGCGCAGGATGTTGTTTCGCATCAACGGAAATTTCATGCTGCTTTTATCCCATGCATGACATTAACTGATTATTTCTCGCCGTAGAAATCGCCGTACTCGACGAGGATAGTGCTGCGGCCATCGTCACGCAGCAGCGCCTTCTCGTACGCGGGAAAAATGTCCGCGGGTTCTTGCAAGCGGATCACTTCGATGGTCGTGCACATGGACTGGATGGCGTCCGTGTAGTCGCCGACATGCTGGAATTGCGGATGCAAAGGACGTTCAGAACCGATTCCCGTGCGAATGATCGCCCTGGTTTTATAGCCGCCGTTGGACATCACTTGAACCTTGTCCAGGTGATTGACCAGCTGGTTTATTGCGCTCAAAAGAAAATTCCAGCGCGGAAAAATGCTGACCGGTATCAAGCCCGTCAGAGCCATGCCGGTGGTCATACCCATTTGCATCTCTTCCGCCACTGGAAGCTCGATCAGGCGATCCGGCGGCACCCCTTTCAGGGTGTTGGTCATGGCCGTGCCCGCCACCGCCACCGCCTGCCCAATGAACACGGTGCGCGGATCCTGCGCCAGAAAATTCATCGCACGACTGAGTTCGTCGAAGTATTTCATGATGGCGGGCTCAAAACTGAACCCGCACGCCGGCGCCGGCATGCGGATACTTGGTCTGGTAGCGGTAGTAACTCACGTACTCATCGGCTACGCCCTCGAAGCTCAGACGGGGTTGATTCCACACTTCGCGCGTATCCGTGCACACCGACTTTTCGTTGTCTTCCACAATGAAATGAATCGGCAAACGGTGATTCCGGCTGTACTTTATGCACTCATGGGCCATACCGGTTTCTGCGGTCATTTCGCCCATGAAGCAATAGACCCTGGCATCTTCCCCGCGCTGCTTGACGGACATCGCCGAGCCGACCGCAATCGGCAGCACGCCGCCGACAATTGCCGAGGAGTAAATACGGTGTTCGGGAAAACAAAGTGAGATGGATCGCCCCGCCAAAATCTCGGCGCGAATAAGATCTTTGGGCACGCCTTTCAGCAGGCATTGGTAATGGGAACGCCAAGAGCAAAATACCCAGTCCACGGCACGGATCGGCCGGAAGGCGTTGATGGTTTGTTCTTCGTTGCCGGAATAAAGGTGAACCGGCGCCCGGATTTTGCCGGCATTGAAAAGCGCCGCAATCTCATCCTCAAACGCAATCAACTCTTCTTTCGTCATAAAACAGCTTTCGGTCTCTTGCTATTCATGGTCGGTAAGCCGTTCATCGGACAGCTCAGGACAATCCATTCGGCTGATAGAGGACGACCCGGCTGCCCGAGTCTTCGAATTCAAAAGGAACGTGGATCAATTTCTGCAGACGCTCGCGAACCCGCGAATGCAGCTCCGGTTTGACGAAGAGCAGCAGAAAGCCGCCACCGCCCGCCCCGAGAATCTTGCCGCCGATGGCGCCCGCGC
>JANYDS010000010.1 GCA_025363475.1 Terriglobia bacterium | reverse complement strand
GATCTTCACATCCGGCCACACCGTCCGAATCTGCTTCACGATTCGTTCCATCTCCTGCCGGCTGCCGAAGGCGGCGTCATGATTGGCTTCTCTCATGCGCGCGCACAGAATATGATCGCCGCGGAAAACGTAAAACGGCAGGTAACAGTAGCTGTCGTAGTAGCCGTGAAAGAAGCGCCATCACTTCGGAACGGCTGATCGACATCATCGGAATCCGCACCACAATCTCTCGCCTCCCCGCCCCTTCAAATCCGAACCTCGATTGAGTACACTCTGTCATAGCGAAGGCCGTCCTTTATTGGCCCTAACTGTTGTGTGGAAACTCAGTTATGCCACGGAAGACGGCCTTTTGCCTATTCAGCGTGAGAAATGCCGGCTAAATGTTCACGGCTTGGTACGTCGGAGGGAAATCCCCCGCAGCGGGTCAATTTGAAGTTCGATTGGACCGACGACGAAAATATATAAAGAGCGCCGCGAATGCCACGATCTCAACCAGAACCCCGGCTTCAAGGGCGTTCATCATAATCTCCAGTGGGGCCGTGGAGCTGACTTTTGACAGGCTGTTAAGGTAATTGATCGTCAGTTGGGCCGCTGCCCACATGCTGGCGAGTGCCAGAATTGTCGCGCAAAAAAAAGCTTTCAGTAGTGACAGTACAACGCTTGTTTGAACGGTATCCGTTTGGTAAGCCCGGAGGCTCGGTTGATCAGGCCTTCACGGGCTCATGACTCTGGTCCGTCACTCATGGCGAAGGTTCCCAAAATTTCTGCCTAACTCTGTAGTTCCGGCACTTCCGCCGGCAGAACCGCCCACGCAACGATATACCCGATCAAACCGATATTCGGCGGCAGCAACAGCAGAGCCACCCAGATGATCCGCATCAGCGTAATATCCGTATCAAAATATTCCGCAAACCCGGCGCATACGCCCGCGATCTTTTTCTGCGATTTGATCCGCCGCAGTCTCTTCACCGGCACAGCACGCGGCATCTCAGCCGCCCCGCTGCCATAGCCAAACTCTGTCGGTTTGCCGCAGGAGCTGCAAAACTTGACCGAATCCCCGATCTGATTACCACACTTTGTGCAGAACATCGTTACGCCCTCTTTAACCGAAATAATGATATCTCCGGCGGTGCGCCCAGACGAACCGGCATTCCGATCGTGCCGATCCCGGCATTCACGTAACCGCTGCGCCCGTCAATCCGGTACAGACCAACCACGAAAGGAGTTACGAAACGAGCAACATTTAAGTTCCGGTTCAGAATTTCAACCGTAACCTGCCCACCGTGTGTATGTCCCGAGAGCATTGCGTCCCAGCCCTGCTTCACCGCCACCGGAAACACGTCCGGATTGTGGGACAGCAGTAGATTGGTTACCGGCCGGGCGGCGTCGCGAATCACCAGACCACCGGCGTTGGCAAGGTAGCGGTGCTTGTTCCGATAGGCCTGAAAATCTACTCCTCCCACGTTCAAAATTCCTTGCCCGAACTGAAACTGCCGAGCTTCATTGCGCAGGAACTTCATACCGAACTTCTCCGACTCGCGTGCCGTGTAATTCTGGCACCGCGAATAATATTCGTGATTGCCCATGCAACCGAGCACACCAGCCTCTGCACGCAGACGCCGCAGCTCCTGCAGCGTCTCATCCAGCGGATCGCCGGGTTCTGAAATCAGATCTCCCGTGACCATCGTGAGGTGCGGACGCAATTCGTTCGTCATATCCACAACCCGCGCCGCATCACGCACACTGAGGAACGGACTCACGTGCAGATCGCTGATTTGGGCAATCTTGAGGCCTTCCAGATCAGGATGCAGATCTGGCACCGGCAAATCAATTTCCTTCACCTGAAATTGCGTTCGCTCAATGATTCCGCCATAAGCCACAAACGCGAAAGGCGCTGCTACAACGGTCGCGCCGGCTGCACGAATCAGCCCGCGCCGCCCGGCTGAAAATTCTGCAGGAAGAGTGAGCGCAACCAGACGAAATACAAACCAAACACACAAAGATGCGGCGGCACCCACAGCCCATGTCATGCCCACGGCTTCCACAAACCCGCGCAACAACCCGGGCAAGTGTCGTCCGCGGTAACGGGTAAGCAGTGCCACCGTATTGGATGCGACGATCACCCACAGGATTAAGAGGGCAGCAAGACTAACGCGAGCCCAAAACGGCGACAACCTCATTCGCCAGTCCCTAAAATACAGCCAGCCGATGATGACCTGCGTCAGCAGAGTCGCCACCAGAACCAGTAAATCCCCGATTTGTGGAATTTTTACCAACAAGTTTAATTGTAGTTGCGGCTCATCTGCGTAATCACTGCCAGCGCCGCGCAGACCGCCGTCTCCGCCCTCAGAACCAGGGGTCCCAGTGACGCCGCCGTCCAGCCTGAAGCGGCAAACAGATCCCGCTCAGCCGGAGACCAGCCGCCTTCCGGCCCGATCAAAATAGCAGTCGGTTCCACCGGTCCGGCCTCAAGCAAACTCATCAAAGATTTCGCGCCGGGTTGTTCATCAAACCAGATCCGGTGCTTCGATTCGTCCTTCAGTGCATCACGGAGCCTAACCGGATCATCAATTGCCGGAGTGTGGGACCTGCGCGACTGTTCGCTCGCCTCCCGGCCGATCCGCCTCCATCGTTCCACTCGCTTTTGTGCCCCCAGAAACAGCCCGTGCTCGCTCCGTTCGGCCTCAACCGGGACAACTCGCGTCACGCCGAGTTCGGTTGCTTTTTCCACCGCCCATTCGAAGTGGTCGAATTTAATCAGCGCAAGATAAAGCGTCACCGGAGGCGCCGCCGGCCCCTGTTCCACCTCTTCCAGCAGGCGGAACCGGATCAAGTCGCGGCGCGCCATCTCCACCTCGGCAAGCCACACTTGCTGGTTGTCAGAAATCTCAAATATCTGCCCTACTTCAGCCCGCAGCACCCTCGTGAGGTGCTGGGCGTTGTCACCCGTAATTTCAGCGTGGCCCTGGTGGACCTGATCGACGAAAAATCTGCGACGTGCCATGTACAATACTGAGGCTATCCCATGATTTCCCTTTTGCGCGGGATTCTGGTCGAGAAGCACCCCAACCAGGCGATCCTTGATGTGGGCGGCGTCGGCTACGACGTCACCATTCCGATCTCGACGTACTCACAACTCCCCGACACCGGAGTCGAGGTTTTGCTGCGTATTCACACCCATGTGCGCGAAGATATCCTGGCGCTCTATGGGTTCTCCACACTGGATGAACGCAATCTTTTTCTGAAGCTGGTGGGCGTCAGTGGCATCGGTCCGGGGCTTGCCATCAAAGTGCTCAGCGGCATGCCTGCGATAGATCTGCTGAACGCAATCCGCCGCAATGAACTGGACCGACTGGTGCGCATCCCCGGCGTGGGCAAGAAAACTGCCGAACGAATTGTTCTGGAATTGCGCGACAAACTTCCCGCGCCTGCCGGCGACGATGGAGCCCCTGCCCCGCCCTCGCTTTCACAGCTGGATGAAGATGTGCTTTCCGCGCTGCTGAACCTCGGTTGTGCGCGACCAGCGGCGGAGACGGCTATTCGGAAAGCTCGCGCGACCGGCACGGCGGATAGCTTTGAACCGCTCTTTCGCAAATCCCTGGAGCTGGTGCGCTAAATGGCCTCCGACCGTCTTGTATCCGCCAGCAGCCTTGATGACGACCCGCAATTTGAAGCGGGGCTGCGGCCCCGTAAACTAGCTGATTTCACTGGCCAGACGCGCCTCAAAGAAAACCTGCAAATCGCCATAGATGCCGCCCGCAAGCGTGGCGACAACATGGACCACGTATTGCTCTACGGCCCACCCGGCCTGGGCAAGACCACCCTTGCTTCCATCATCGCGCAAGAACTGGAAGTGGCTTTCCAGCAGACTTCGGGGCCGGTGTTGCAAAAGAAGCTCGACCTTTCAGGTATCTTGAGCAATCTGCAATACCGCCAGGTGTTTTTCATTGACGAAATCCACCGTCTGACGCCGGATGTGGAAGAGATGCTGTACTCCGCGCTCGAAGACTTTCACCTCGATATTTTGATCGGGGCAGGGCCAGGCGCGCGTACCCATTCCATCCCGCTGCAAAGGTTCACGGCCATAGGTGCCACCACGCGGCAGGGTCTTGTCAGTGCGCCCATGCGCGGCCGCTTTGGACTGGTGCTGCGACTGAATCACTACGACGTTCCGGAGCTTCAAAAAATTGTGGAACGCTCTGCGTCATTACTCGATACGCCGATTGATGCCGAGGGTGCAGCGGAAGTGGCCCGCCGTGCACGCGGGACACCCCGTATCGCCAACCGTCTGCTGCGGCGCGTACGCGATTATGCGCAGGTGCGTGCCAATGGCCATATTGATTTGGGAGTCGCGCAAACCGCGCTCAACCTGCTGGAAGTTGACCAGCACGGGCTCGACGAAATAGACCAGAAGATCATGCACACGGTGCTCGAAAAATTCGGGGGCGGGCCGGTTGGCATCGGCACCATCGCAGCATCCATCGGCGAGGAAGCCGAGACGATTGAAGAGGTCTACGAACCCTATCTGATCCAGCTCGGTTTCCTGCACCGATCTCCACGCGGACGCATTGCCACCGAGGGCGCGTACTCTTACTTCAAAGTAGCCCCCCGGAAGTTCGGACAGGGCGGAGGAAACGCGCAGCCGGAGTTGTTTTGAAGCTGGTCTACCTCGGCCTCGGCTCCAATATCGGGGATCGTGAGGCCATGCTGCAGGCGGCGTTACAGGAACTGGATCACGACGGCCTGAGCGTCAACCGGACGTCCAGCTTTTACGAGACTGAACCCGTCGGGCTCACTGACCAGCGCTGGTTTCTGAACATGGTGGTGGAAGTGGAAACGGACTTGTTTCCCCTGCAACTGCTGCGCCGTACGCAGCATATCGAAGCGCAGTTCGGTCGCTTGCGCACGCTGCCGAACGGCCCGCGCACACTTGATATCGATATTCTGCTCTACGGCGATTCCGTACTCAAAATGAGCGAACTGCAACTGCCACACCCGCGCTACAGGGAGCGCCGGTTTACGCTGGCACCACTGGCGGAACTAAACCCCGAACTGCGCGACCCGGTCACGGGCCAGACAGTCGCTGCGATGCTGGGAGCTCTTGACGGCCAGGCGATTCGCCGCGTGTGACCATGAGTGGATGAGTCTGCGCAAAACGGTGGCGGTGGCACAGGTCGGGGGGATTCTCTTTAACCCCGCAGCCACGCTGGTGAAGGTGGAGCAATACGTCCGCGAAGCCGCAGCGGCAGGGGCTGCGCTGGTTGTGTTTCCTGAGGCCACGCTGGGCGGGTATCCCAAGGGGATGGACTTCGGGGCTGTAGTCGGGCGTCGCACGCCGGAAGGCCGCGCCGACTTTGGACGCTATTGGGACGGCGCGATCAATGTGCCGGGACCTGAAACTTCTCAACTGCAGGTTCTTGCGGACGAGCTGAGCATCTCCATTACGATCGGCGTGATTGAGCGTGTGGGAAATACGCTCATGTGTACGGCGCTCGTTTTCCGGCCGGAAACTGCCGAGCCGCATATCCACCGCAAGCTGATGCCCACGGCCTGCGAACGCCTCATCTGGGGCTTCGGTGACGGCTCAACCATGCAGACTGTCGAGACCGCGGCGGGCCGCGTTGGCTGTGTGATCTGCTGGGAAAACTACATGCCTGCCCTGCGCCTTCACATGTACAACCAGGGCGTGCAGCTGTGGTGCGCACCCACGGTCGATGACCGCGAAATGTGGCGGACCAGCATGCGGCATATCGCCTATGAAGGCCGCTGTTTTGTGCTGAGTGCCTGCCAGTTTACGGATGCGATTGCCGGGGGCAGCGTAATCGTGTCTCCGTTCGGAGATATCCTCGCGGGTCCGCTTCTCGGCGGTGAAGGTCTGTTGGTGACCGAGATCGATGTCGCGGCAATTCCGCAAGGCAAGTTCGATCTGGATGTGACCGGCCATTACTCGCGGCCTGATATTTTCTCGCTCGAAGTGGATACAAAACCCCAGACGTTTATCCGTGAAAAGGATTTAGCCAAATGAAACTCCGCATCAGTCTCTGGCTTGTGGTTGCGCTGTTCTTCGCTGCATTCCCGCTGCTGGTGATGCGGCCCGACCGCGATCAGGGCGCGACAGAATTGCGACTCGCGCTGTTTCTGTTGCGCTATCAAATTCCGGTTGTACTCGTTTGCATCGGCGGGGCGTTGATTACGCTGTTCATTAACTGGCGAAAGCGTACGCGGGGCGGTCTCGCCCTGGCCGCAGGAGTGCTGGCATCAGCGGCGCTCACTCAATTCAATGTATTTGAGTTCCTGTTTCACCCGGCAGGGCGGCCTGCGTTTGAAACCATCGCCGAATCGAAACTGGACCCCAAAGAGAAGCTGCTGGCCGTCACCATCAAACAGACCTCGCGAGCCTATCCGGTTCACAGTGTGGCTTACCACCATGTGGTCAACGATGTGCTGGCAGACGTCCCCATAGCTGTAACTTATTGAGGGCTCTGTCGCACCGGTCTGGTGTGGGGGCGCAGGGTCAACGGAGTTACACTCACGTTTCACCTTGCGGGGATCAATAATCAGAACTTCCTGATGCGGGATGAAGAGACCGGCTCCTACTGGCAGCAGGCAAGTGGTGTTGCGCTTTCGGGGCCGCTGGCCGGGCAGGCGCTGACGCTGATTCCCATTGACCACCTGACCTTTCAGCAATGGAAAGCCGAGCAGCCGGGCGGAACGGTTCTTAAAGATGTGGCTCGGAATGTTGCGGACTATGCGCCCAAGCCCTGGGAAGAGGCCATCGTCAAAGACACGGCGCGGGAACCGGTGCTGGGCATCAGCGTCGGTGGCTTGGACCGGGCGTATAGTGAGGCGCAGGTGCTGGACGCGAAGCTGCTCGCGGACCGCGTGGGTTCAATGGCTGTGATTCTGGTGGTTGGGCCGGATGGCAAATCCATCCGGGCGTTTCGCGTCGATCCTGGCATCGAGTTCTTCCGCACCGAAACTGAGGGAATCATGATCGACAGCAAAACCGGCAGCCGCTGGAACTTCAAAGGCTGCAATGCGCAGGGAAAGTGTCTTGAGCGGATCGAACTGACTGAAGATTACTGGTTCGACTGGAAGACGTATCATCCTAAGACAACCCGATTCCATGCGCCTTCTCTCTCTGCTCCTCCTCATTAGCCTCGTTAGCGCGGCGTCCGCCCAAACCACTGAGTCATTGCGCGGTGTCAGCGCTGTCAGTGACAAGGTGATCTGGACCAGTGGGGCACACGGAACATACCTGCGAACCACTGATGGAGGATCACATTGGATTTCAGCCAAAATCCCCGGTGCAGAGGAACTGGATTTCCGCGGCCTGCACGCCCGAAGTGCCACCACCGCCTGGCTGATGAGCGCAGGGCCGGGAGACAAGTCACGCGTCTTCAAAACCACCGACGCCGGCGCACACTGGACGCTGCTGTTCACCAACCCTGATGAAAAAGGTTTCTTCGATGCCATCGCGTTTCGCGACGCACGGCACGGCATCATCGCAGGCGATGCCGTGAATGGCGAGATGACTATCTTCACAACCGATGACGGGGGCACGCACTGGACCCGCCGGCACACACCCGCAGCAATGCCGAATGAAGGCGGGTTCGCGGCCAGCAATTCCTGTCTGCTGGTTCGCGGTTCTGATGCGTGGTTTGGAACCGGTGCAGGGCGCGTTTTGCACTCGAAAGACGGCGGCATCACGTGGACAGCCGCACAGACTCCGATCCGCCATGATTCGGCCAGCGCCGGAATTTTTTCACTCGCCTTCGCGGATGCAAAGCACGGTATCGCAGTCGGCGGCGACTATGCCAAAGACACCGAAGCGCGCGACAACATCGCCTTCACGACAGACGGCGGGCTCACGTGGACAGTTCCACCACAGGAAGTCGGTCCGCATGGCTTCCGCTCCGCAATCGTTCATCTGAAAGCAAATACCTGGCTGGCAACCGGCACCTCGGGTTCCGATGTTTCAACCGATGGCGGCAAGACCTGGCGGACTTTCGATACCCGGTCATTCAATGCCCTCGCCGGAACCTGGGCAGTGGGTGCCAAAGGGCAGATCGCCCGGCTGAATTACTTGCCGACGCGGTAAATCGCGGTCTTGCGCGCAGGGAGCAGCGCACCGATAATGGTGCCGCCCGCCGCCCCGGCTGAGGTCACGACGCGGGCATTGTGGCAGCCATCTTTAGTCTCAGAACAGGCATGACCAAACTTTGTGGCACCCGCCCCGGCGAGGCCGCCGATGAGGCCCAGAATCACCGCATGTTTCACGCGATGAGTCTTCCCAACGAGAGAGACTCGCGTAATGCTGCTTTTGGCCAGCGTGCTGTCGGCACCGGCCAGTTCCAGCATCAGGCCGTCCGATGAGTTGCTGCGGTAGGTTCCGGTGACGGTAGAGCGGCCGGTCTGACGGACCTCAATGATATCGCCTGCCTTGAGACCCGCCAGGCTGGACCATTCGGGTGAACCAGAAGCCGCTGCGAGGCTGGCAACCGCCAGTGCAGCGACAACGAACAAGCGCGAAATACAATTTTGCATTACTTCATATTCTAGTCGAGGCGTTCTACAATCGTGGACATGTCTGAAAATGCCATAGAACGCCAGATGGGTTTCGCCACCCGCTCCCTCCATGCCGGGCACACGCCCGATTCCGCGACCGGCGCCCGCGCGGTACCGATCTACCAGACCACCTCTTTTGTTTTCGAAAACTCGGACCATGCCGCCGCGCTTTTTGGGCTGCAGCAGTTCGGCAACATTTACACCCGCCTCATGAACCCCACCACCGCTGTGTTTGAAGAGCGCGTGGCGACTCTTGAAGGTGGAGTTGCTGCTCTTGCAACTGCAAGCGGCCAGGCGGCGCAGTTCCTCGCGCTTACCAGTTTGATGCAGGCAGGCGATCACCTGGTGGCCGCCGCGACCCTCTATGGCGGCACATACACACAGCTGGCAGTGTCATTCAAACGACTCGGGATCGAAGTCACCTTCGTGGAGCCGGACGATCCGGAGAACTTCCGCAAAGCCATCCGTCCCAACACCCGCGCTCTGTATGGCGAGACTATCGCCAACCCGCGCATGAACATTCTTGACATTCGGAAGGTTGCCGACATCGCCCATGAGCACAACATTCCGCTGGTGATTGACAATACGCTGGCCTCGCCGTTTCTCTGCCGCCCCATCGAACATGGCGCGGATATTGTAGTGAATTCGGCCACCAAATTTCTGGGCGGCCATGGGACATCCATCGGCGGAGTCATAGTAGACGCGGGCAAATTCGACTGGACGAAAGGCCACTTCCCGCAGATCAATGACCCCAGCCCCGGCTACCACGGCATGAGGTTCAGTGAAGTCTTCGGACCCATCGCGTTCATTATCAAGACCCGTGTGGACGGCCTGCGCGATTACGGCGCCTGCATCAGCCCGTTCAATTCTTTCCTCTTCATTCAGGGCATTGAGACGCTGCCGCTGCGGATGAAACAGCATTGCGCGAACGCTCTGGCCGTGGCGCAATGGCTGGAGAAGAATCCGTCAGTCACCTGGGTGAAATATCCGGGTCTCGAATCGAGTCCCTATCACGCGCTGGCGGCGAAGTACCTGCCACAGGGTTGCGGGGCCGTCCTCACGTTTGGCATCAAGGGCGGACTGGCTGCGGGTAAGAAGCTGATCGATTCCATGAAGCTGTTTTCGCATCTGGCGAATCTTGGGGATTCGAAGAGCCTGATTATTCATCCGGCTTCCACTACGCATCAACAGTTAAGCGAGTCCGAACAAGCGGCTGCGGGAATTACTCCCGATCTGGTTCGGCTTTCTGTCGGGCTGGAAGATGTGGAAGATCTGATCTGGGATTTGGATCAGGCCATCAGCAGCCTGTAACAGACTTAGCGCTCTCCCCATTTGAGCTTCTGGCGCAATACGTCGAAGAAGGTCTTATCGGGCGGGCTGACCAGTAAAACGTCGAAATCGGCGATGCCGCACTCCACGGTGTCGCCGGCTTCGAGCGGACTCCCTACCTGGCCGTCTACTGTGAGATAGGAGCCTTCATCATTGGCTTTACTGATCACCCGGATGGTCATATCGGCAGGCAGAATCAGCGGCCGGTTGGTGAGTGTATGCGGACAGATTGGCGTCAGGCAGATCGCATTCATCGTGGGATAAACAATAGGCCCGCCTGCGGACAGCGAGTAGGCTGTTGAACCAGTGGGTGTGGAGATAATCAGCCCGTCCGCTTTGTATTCGCAAACAAAACTATCGCCCGCCCAGGTTTCCAGGTCGACAATCCGCGCGATGGAGGACTTGGCGATCACTACGTCATTGAGCGCCTGATACTCCGCTACAACTGCACCCTGGCGCACCAGAGACACGCGCAGCATTTTCCGCCGCGTCACGGAAGGCGGACCGGTAAGGGCGCGCTCCAGTTCCGGATAGAGATCTTCGAGCGAGATCGAAGTAAGGAAGCCCAGCCCGCCCAGGTTTACGGCGAGAAGCGGGATGCTGCGATTGCCGACGGCCCGCGCGGCCGAGAGCAGCGTGCCATCGCCACCCAGCACCACAGCGAGGTCGCAGCCTTCAGGGAGGTGCGTGCGATCCAGCCCCACCAGCATGCCCGCGTAATGGGCGGCTTCGTTATCCAGCCGGACATCGATGTTGCGCGCCTCCAGCCACTTCAGAAGATTCGGCACCAGGCGCGATGCCTGCGGCGAATTCGGTTTGGCGAAAATTCCAACAGTTTTAACGGCACCCATAGAGCAGAAACTCCTTGTTCCCTTCCGCGCCCGTGATGGGGCTTTCCATGATCTCCGTCATAAATCCCATTTCAGCGGCACAGGCCCGCAGCTTCTCACAAGCCGCTTCATGTTGTAAAGGATCGCGCACAATGCCACCCTTGCCCACCTGCCCTCTGCCGACTTCGAATTGCGGTTTCACCAGCACAATGATGGTGCCTGTTTGCGGTTTGAGCACACGCACCATGGCGGGCAAAATCATGGTAGCCGAAATAAAGCTTACGTCACAAACGGCGAGGTCAACGGGTTCACCCAGTTCGGCAAGCTCCAGGTAGCGGGCGTTGACGTTCTCGTGGACCACAACACGCGGGTCATTCCGAAGTTTCCAATCGAGCTGATTCGTGCCGACGTCAATGCAATGGACCTTCGCCGCACCGGCCTGCAGCAGGCAGTCCGTAAAGCCGCCCGTTGAGGAGCCGAAATCGGCACAGACAAAGCCATCCACAGAAATGGCGAAATGAGCGAGCGCACCTTCCAGTTTGAGAGCGCCGCGGCCCACGTAACGCATCTTTACGGTCACTTCTACACGCGAGCCTTCGGGCACCGTCTGGCCGGCTTTGGTGGCTTTCTGGCCGTTGATGAGGACCTCACCGGCCATGATCTGCGCCTGCGCTTTTTCGCGGCTTTCGGCGAGGCCGAAATCGACCATCCAGCGATCCAGGCGAGGTTTCACGATTTGCGGTGGACGATCAGATCGGCGATTTCGTGGAGCCGCTGCGCGCGATCACCGAATGGGGTCAGGGTTTCGTGGGCCAGCCTGCATTGTTCCTGCGCCATGGCTTTGGAGGCATCGAGGCCATAGACCGCAGGGAAGGTGATTTTGCCCTGCGCGGCATCCTTACCGGCGGTTTTGCCGAGTGCTTCCGAGGATTCTTCCACATCGAGAATATCGTCCACAATCTGGAAGGCGAGGCCGACGTGTTCGCCATAAGAGGAGAGGGCCGCCGCTTGGGTTGTATTGGCACCTGCGCACACGCCTCCCATGCGGACACTGGCGCGAAGGAGAGCGCCGGTTTTGGCGTGGTGGATGAGGTGAAGCAGTTCCGGTGTGGGTGGCTGCTTTTCGCCTTCGATGTCGGTGACCTGACCGCCGATCATGCCATCCACGGTGCCTGCGGAAAATGAGAGTTCGTGCACCAGAGCCACGATGCGGGCGGGCTCCAGGCCATTGATCGACACCAGAGTTTGCATGGCCAGCGTGAAGAGGGCGTCACCGGCGAGGATGGCCATGGCTTCACCGAAGACTTTGTGGCAGGTGGGTTTGCCGCGGCGGAAATCGTCGTTATCGAGCGCGGGCAGATCGTCGTGGATGAGGGAGTAGGTGTGAATCATCTCCAGGGCGCAACCGGCTTCGAGGGCACCGGGGACGTGATCGGCGATTGCCGCCGCACCCGCAACACAGAGGATGGGACGGATGCGCTTGCCGCCGGCGAAGAGGCTGTAGCGCATGGCCCTGTGGATGGTGGCGGGGTGCTGGGATTCGGGGGGCGTGAGGCGTTCGAGAGCGGCATCGACGCGGGCCTGCTCAGAGGCCAGAAACTCTTGGAGGAGCATTTATTTATCGGGGCCGAAGGGTTCTGCCTGATAAACACCGTCTTTGCGCGTGAGCATTTCTACGCGGGTTTCGGCGTCTTCCAGTTGTTTGCGGCAGTCTTCGCTGAGTTTCATGCCGCGGGCGAAGAGATCGAGAGAACGGTCGAGGGGCAGGTCCCCGGCTTCAAGGTCTTTGACGACCTTTTCGAGTTCCTCAAGAGAGGTTTCGAAGCTCACGACGGTAGCGGCGGGCTTTTGACTTTCGGCCATCGGACTATTCTAGCTGGTCGGGGGGGGTGGTGGCATGGGAGGCGGAGCGTCAGGCCGGGAAGCGTTATTGGGGGGGGAAATTAGGATGGAAATAGGATATTTCAACTTTAATGAGGCCACGGCGGTCCGTATCGCGATGGCTTTTGGTCACGAGAGTGGCTGGAGAGAGATCGAAGAGTGCCTCATAACCTCCAGCGCCGCGACGGTGCAGGTTTTGCTGGGACAGGCATTCTTCCGGACCGAACCCCCGCTGATTCTCAAGATCAAAGGTCTTCAGGAGACCAGCAAAGCGCCGAAGTTCGAAGTAAAACTAGCCTCGGCGCGGACAATCTTTCACCCCAAAGTCTGGATCATCGAGAGCGATATCCAACCAGTCTGCCTCGTCGGTTCGGGGAATCTCTCCGGCGGCGGACTGTTACGAAATGTGGAATGCGGACTGCTCACCAGCGGTCACGCCGAGGTTATCTCATTGCGGGGATGGTTTGATGCGCAGTGGAAGGCCGCAGCCCCGCTGGCGAAGACGTTCGACGATTATCTGGCTAAGTACCAAAAGATCAATGCTGCCAGGAAGACTGTCGAAGCGCAGATACAGGCGGCTACGAAAGAACAGGCGGACAAGGAGGCGACGTGGCGTCTACGAGCCGCCTACAAAATGGCCGCTGACTACTGGCGTTCGGATGAAGGGAAGGCGGAGGTGGTGGCGCGCGAAAGTGCGGTTGAACAAATGCGAGCGCTCCTGCACTACCCTTCATGGCAATTCGGAGTTGATGAGTGGAAGGAGTTCCTTCGGATTCCTGAATTGGGGCGGATTCTACTCGGGCATGAGCAGCTGACCATTGACGGGCTGCCCCAGCTCAGGAACATTCTCAGATCCCTTCCAGCAAGGTCGATGACGGTAGCTTAGGCATTGTTAAGAAATAACAGTTCCATCTGAAAATGTTTTGCGCTATCCTGGGTTCATGGATGCTCTTGCCGGAGTGCGTACCCGATTTCAGGCGTTGGAGAAGGTGCTTGACGAGAAGTCGCGACGACTGCTGGTGGCGGCGGAGAGCCGGAGCTGGGGGCCTGGCGGGGTTTCATCGATAGCGCAGGCGACTGGTGTTTCCCGACGGGTGGTACGGCAAGGGCTGAAGGAACTGGAGGAGGCTCCCACGCATCCTGCGGGGCGGGTTCGGCGACCCGGAGGCGGACGCAAGAAGAT
>JANYDS010000057.1 GCA_025363475.1 Terriglobia bacterium | reverse complement strand
CAATACAAGCGCACGGCGCTTCAACAGCCGCTGCCGCGTATACCTGTCCACGTACAACCGGCGCTTAGGGTTCGTCCGGTACGCCTCGGTCGATATTTGCCGGTGGCACAGCTTACAGTACGACTGCAAACCGCCGCCCTTACGGCTGTTTTTGTTGAACTCTGAACCCTCCTTGCGGGCTTTACTGCGGATTCCGGGGGATGTCGATCAGCGTTCCGAAGTGATGGCGATCAGCATTCCGAACTGAAACCGATCGGTATTACAGCGGTAGTTCGGAACACTGATCGACATGGGATTGGAACGGCGGCGCAAGGCAGTCGTGGCGGCGGACTCCACTGGTAAGTGGAGAATCCCCGCTGGCACAGAAAAGGCTGACCATGCGCAAGTTGAAAGAAGTACTGCGGCTCCATTCCCTCGGGATGAGCCAGCACCAGATCGCCCGCGGTTGTTCGGTCTCGCAAAGCACCGTTTACGATTACGTTTCCGCCGCCCAGTCGGCTGGAGTAAAGTGGCCGTTGCCAGAAGACTGGGATGACCGAAAGATCGGAGAGACGCTGTTTCCACAGCGGCCCGCGCCAGAGGTTTGGCGCAAGCATGCGGAGCCGGACTGGACCGGTATCCACCATGAACTGAAGACCCACAAGAACCTGACCCTACAACTGGTCTGGCAGGAAAAGCGCGAGAGCAATCCCGAAGGCTATGGCTACAGCCGGTTCTGCGATCTGTACCGGCGCTGGCTGAAGAAACTGGATCTGGTATTGCGGCAGAGACACCGCGCCGGCGAGAAGATGTTCGTCGATTACGCCGGAGCGACGATTCCGATACACGATCCGGGTACCGGCGAAATCCAGCCGGCAGCCGTATTCGTTGCCGTGCTGGGCGCCAGCAGCTATACGTTTGCCGAAGCCACAGCGGGCCAGGATCTGCGCAGCTGGACCGGTTCCCACAATCCGGGCGTTTGAGTATTTCGGCGGCGTCACGGAGATCGTGGTGCCGGACAATCTGAAGTCCGCCGTCACTCATCCGAGCTACTACGAGCCGGATCTGAATCCCACTTACCGCGACCTGGGCGAGCACTACGGCGTGGCCATCATTCCGGCGCGGCCGTACAGGCCACGGGAAAAGGCGAAAGCCGAAGTGGGCGTCCAGGTAGTGCAGCGATGGATCGTCGCGGCGCTGCGAAAGCAGAAGTTCTTCTCTCTCGGCGAGGTCAATCAGGCCATCGCCGGGTTGCTGACGAAGCTGAACCAGAAACCATTTCGCAAACGCGCAGGCAGCCGGGCCAGCCTGTTCGCGCAACTGGACCGTCCGGCGCTGAAGCCGTTACCAGCCGCGCGTTTCGAGTTTGGCCAATGGAAGACAACCCGTGTCGATCTCAACTATCACGTCGAAATAGACCGGCATTGCTACAGCGTGCCGCATGCGCTGGTGCATCAGGAGGTGGATGTGCGATCCACGACGGACACGGTGGAGGTCTTCTGTCGCGGCGTGCGGGTGGCCTCGCATGCCGTCTCCGCCAGGCCAGGAGAAGCGACGACGGTGACAGAACACATGCCGAAATCGCACCAGAAATATGTGGGACGAACGCCATCGGGGCTGATCGAAGAGGCGCAGCGGGTCGGCCCCTGTACCGGTCAACTGGTGGAAGCGACGCTGGCGGCAAAGCGGCATCCGGAGCAGGGATACCGGTCGTGTCTGGGGATTCTGAAGCTGGCAAAAACATATCCTGCGTATCGCATGGAAGCGGCTGCACAGCGAGCGTTGCGGGCGCGGGCTTACAGTTCCCGAGGCATGGAGTCTGGTGGGGCCGACCGGGATCGGGAAAACGTATCTGGCGAAGGCGTTCGGACAGAAGGCCTGTCGTGACGGGTTCACCGCATACTTCGCCACTGCGGCGCAGTTGTTCCGGGAACTGGAACTGGCGCGTGCCGATGGCAGCTACGGGAAGAAGCTTCGGACGCTTGGTCAGGTGGATGCGCTGAGCGTCGATGACTGGGCGATGGTGCCGCTGGCCGAGGTGGAACGGCGAGCGTTTCTGGAGATCTGCGATGTAAGCGATACCAGAGCAAAGCGACGCTGCTGACCAGCCAGTTGCCGGTGGCGAAGTGGCATGGGCAGATCGGCGACCCGACGGTGGCCGACAGCATCCTGGACCGGTTGGTGCACGCCGCGCATCGCCTGGAGATGCAGGGGGAATCGATGCGAAAGAAAAAAGCGGGCCGGAATGAAAAAGTCGGTGAGCACGCGGTGGGTGGCGAGGTTTTTCCGGCGCTAACTCCAGTCGCCCTACGGGCTCCTTCCGTCAGCGCCGGAAAAACAAGTAGTCGGCAGCGGAGAAAAACGGCGAAAGCCTTGACGGATGCCGATCACTGATTCACACTGAAAAAGCCTCGCGTCGCTTCGCTCCGCGCTGATCGCCATCACTTCGGAACGGCTGATCGACATCATCGGAATCCGCAGATTGTTAAGCGTCGCGACCTCAATCCGCGACCTGCCGTCTATTTATTTCCCAAATCCCCGTCGCTGCGAGCAGTCCGCACAGCGCCACAAACCAGTCCCCGAATCTCGAATAGTTCGTCAATCCAGACCGGTAGCGAAACGGGAAACGCGCTCCTAGTTCCTGATATTCCTTAGCAGCACTAATCAACCGGCCCGCAGGATCAATCACCGCCGTGACCCCATTATTCGTGCCACGCAGAATCCACCGCTGATTCTCCGCCGCGCGCATCCGCACAATCTGCAAATGCTGAGCACGCGCCGGACTCTTCCCATACCAGCCGTCATTGGAAATGTTAATGAGCACTTCGGCCCCGCCCGCTACGAACCTGCGCACATACCCAGGGAACACAGATTCATAACAAATAAAAGTCCCAATGGAATGTGAGCCCAAACGCGAAACCACCACATCCAGACCCGCCTCAAAGTCCCCCGATTCGCTCGAAACTTTCTTCGTCAGCGCCCCCAGCGGCCACGGCACAAACTCTCCAAACGGCACCAGGTTCACCTTGTCGTAACGGCTCAACACCCTGCCACCCGGGCCCGTTAGGAGCGCCGAATTCAACGGTGCGCCATCCGCTGCCCGCGCCACCACTCCCGTCAGCACTGCCGCCCCCGACTCACGCGCCACCCCTGCCACAACGCCCAAAAACTCCGCATCGTTCACAGAGAAAGGCGCAGGCATCTCGGGCCAGATAATCAAATCGGCATCGGCACTCAGCCGCAACACAGGACTCAGCGAAACCGCCCGCAAACGCTCCAGCGTTTGTGCCTTCATCTCAACCGACCACACCGTATCACCGTCAATATTCGGCTGCACTAAAATCGCCGCTGAAGTCCCGCGCTCGGGCTCAGGAAGATCAGGCAACAGATACAGGCACGGCAGCAAAAGCAACCAAACCAGATGCAGTCGAGGCCGCCGAAGAAATACGCACGCCAGCCCCGCCGACATCAACGCAAATACAAACGAAACGCCCCACACCCCCGTAATGGAAGCCAGGCGCAGAGGCACCGTCATATCA
The DNA here is from genome assembly GCA_025363475.1 of Terriglobia bacterium. Lineage (GTDB taxonomy): Bacteria > Acidobacteriota > Terriglobia > Bryobacterales > Bryobacteraceae > BOG-234. The sequence continues at coordinate 19,872 of JANYDS010000057.1, read as the reverse complement.
CTGCCAGCATTGCCCAGATTGAGCCACTCGAATCCGGTCCACGCGTGCGTATACTCAACTACTACCCAAAGCGCAGCCGTCCCCGGTACGGCCATCCACGAGAGGAATAAAGGCCCGCACAACACCGCAAACACGCCCGTCTGAAGCGCTTTGGCGAGGCACATCAGCGCAAATAAAGCCCATGATCCGGCCGACCCGATACCCGCATATTGCGTCAGCGTCTCATGAATCCACCACGTCAGCCCAAACCAATATGCGAAGCCAGAGACATACCCCAGTGCGAAGCGCCACCGCCACCGGTCCTCACGCGCGCACGCGACCATCAAAGGCGCCAGTGCGAGTGGAGCCAGCCACGCAAAACTGTAGGGAGGAAACAGCAGAACCAGCAACGCCGAAGACAGCAGCGCCAGCGCGAAATTCAGAATCACTTGCCTTCGGCCTGCTCGTTCACCAGGTCTGCCATGTAGGAACTCCGCACCAGCGGCCCGCTGAAAACCATCTTGAAACCCAGCGCCAAACCAAACTCCCGATAGGCGTCAAACTGCGCGGGAGTCACATATTCCGCAACCTGCAAATTACGCCGCGTGGGCTGCAGATACTGGCCAATCGTCGCCACATCCACATCCTGCGCACGTAAATCGCGCAGCAGTTGGCCGACTTCTTCCGCAGTCTCACCCAAACCCGCCATGAACCCCGACTTCGTCATCACACCGGGCCGGTACCGCCGCGCAAACTGCAGCACGTCAAGCGACTGCTGATACTTCGCCTGCGGACGTACCTTGCGATAAAGTCGCGGTACGGTTTCCATGTTGTGGTTGAACACATCCGGCCCCGCGTCCAGCACGCGCGCGACCGCGTCCAGATTGCCGTCGAAGTCCGGAGTGAGCACTTCCACACGCGCAGCAGGCAGCGCCCGTTTCACCTGGCGAACAGTCTCGGCAAAGTGATGAGACCCGCCATCAGTAAGGTCATCCCGGTTCACGCTGGTGATGACTACATAACGCAGGTTCATCGTCGCAGTCATCCGCGCGACGTTGGCCGGTTCCGCCGGGTCGAGCGCCATGTCATGAATACGCGGATTCCCCTTCGGCACCGAACAAAACCCGCAACCGCGCGTGCAAAGGTTGCCGAGGATCATGAATGTCGCAGCCCCGCGGTGGAAGCATTCGTGGATATTCGGGCATCGCGCCGACTCGCAAACCGTATGCAAATTAAGCGACCGCAATTCGCCCTTCAGTTTGTTCAGCGATTCAAAATGCGTGGTGCTTTTGCGCGCCCATTCGGGGAGACGGGGTCGGGCAGGCTCCAACTGGACTAGCGAAGAACTCACCTAATGATTATCGGATACCGAGTTTCTGACACGCTTGACATGCGCAGCAGAGTCTGGCGCACCGCAGGATCATTGCGGTCGATTTCCATGGGGACGTTCATGAGCACCGAGTAGCGCGCGAGCACGGTCAGCCCGATCCACAGCAGGACTTCAAAAAAAAGCAGCAGCCAAATGAACTCCTTCCCTCGCCATCCGTTCGGCCTGCCGGACATGTCTAAATGTGTAAGAATGCGCGTGGCCAGTTCACGCCAGTGCCAGGCGGGAATAGCAAATGCCGTCAGCAGTGCCACAAGTCCCACAATTGCAATAAGCCAATAGAGCGGTGTGCGCCGGGGTTCCACAGGCTCACTACGCTATCACGTCAGCGTCAGGCGAGCAGATCTGTGAGCGCGGCCTTCAGTTCCGGAAACCGAAACGGATAACCCGAGTCAAGCGCAGCTTCCGGCACCACACGCGCACTGTCCAGCATGTGTTGTCCGAATTCACCGAACGCAAGGCTCAGCGCAAATCCGGGTACAGGCAAAATCGCGGGCCGGTGCAATGCCGCACCCAGGTCACGCGTGAATTCAGCATTGCGGACAGGATAGGGCGAGGCGGCATTCCAGACACCAGAGAGGTCACTCTCCGCACTGTGAACAAACAGCCGCGCGACATCATCTGCGTGGATCCAGGGCATCCACTGTTCGCCATCCCCTAAACGTCCGCCCAGGCCCAGACGGAAGATCGGCAGCATCTGCCCGAGCGCCCCGCCTTCAATCCCCAAAACGAAGCCAATCCGCAACCGGACCACCCGTACGCCAAACAACTCGGCCCGCCGGGCCTCTAACTCCCACTCCCGACAGACATCACAGAGAAAGCCTGCACCTGGTGCCGACTGTTCTGTAAGGATTTCATCGCCGCGCGCGCCGTAATATCCAATCGCCGAAGCCGATACGAGCACCTTCGGCTTTACTTTCATGCGCCCGATGGCGTCCACCAGATGACGTGTTCCCAGAACGCGCGTATCGCGAATGCGCTGTTTAACATCGGCGCTCCAGCGCTGCGCCACGGTTTCCCCAGCCAGGTGAATGACTACTTCGCGGCCCGCCAGACTTTCCTGTGAAGGCTCGGCTTTCAGTACATCCCAGGGGAAGGAATCCGCTGCCTTGCCGCGGCTCCACACCGCCACTTCATGACCATGCTGCCGTAACAGAGCGCTGATCCGCCGCCCCAGAAATCCTGTACCGCCCGAAAGAATGCACTTCATATCCAGACCGGATCCTGTCCAGTTCGTGTCAGTTCCGCTATTTCCTTGATGTAGGAAACGGTATCAGTTTTTCTCTTCATGCCGTCAAGACCCATGTAACGGATCTGGCCAAATATCGGGCGTTCGCCCCACGGGCGGTCGTGCAGGCCGAAGCACCAGAGTACGTTGCAGTAAGTGTTAGGGTCGCGTCCATCGAGCGCGTAAACGTCATGGAAGTGCAGCATAACCCGCAGAGCTTCCTCGTGGGTATCCGACCACTCGATAATCTTCTTGCCCCAGTACATCCGGTAGTAGCCGTGAATCTTCCCGCGAATCAACATCTCATTCTGACACGCATTCCAGAGAGCGTCATGCGTTGCGGCCTTTTCGAATTGCTCCAGCGTATAGACAATTGGGCGCACGTCGCCAGCGTGTTTGGCTAGCGTCAGTTTGCACCAGTTAGGCAGCGCGTCCAGCGATTCCGGCGTGGCGCAGAACCGCGCAAAGTTAAAAGCCAGTTCACGGCGCACAATCATCTCTTCCAGAAATTCATTCGCAATCAGCCGGTGTTCTTCCGCGTATGCCTTCACTGCCAGCGCAACTTCCAGAGCAGAAATATGGCCAAAGTGCAGCCAGGGGCTCAGATCGCTGGTCGCGTGGCGCGCCGGTTCATTGCGCTCTTTCGCATAGCGGCGCAAACGATGCTCCAGGAAAATATCCAGGTGTTTTCGCGCCTCAGCGTAACCGCCATGAAATGACGGCGATGGTTTTACGCTGTGATCGATCTCGCACCCTGCAACCAGCTTCGCAATATTTACCTCGGTAACCTCTGTCCGTAAAACGCTGGTCCCCGGCGGCAAGAGCTGATCATTCCACGCCTGGGTGACGCGGGGTGTCGGCAGGGCTTTGAGATACGCGGGCAACTCGCGCTGAATTTTCGGCCGGATCGTGTAAGCCGCCCAGGCCTGCTTCTCATGCCTGCTCATCGGTACAACACAGCTGGAATCGACTGCTATGTAAGCGACACCGATACGGCCCGGCACGGCGCGGTTGTGGTCCGCCGCGATAAAGGTGGGGTAGTCATCCGTCACTACGCAACAAGCCTGAGCGGCAAGCTGATACAGGACGTCATTCGGGTCACTGCGCCGGGCCCGCAAATAGAAAAAATAACCAGCTCCGATTTCCCTCAGACGCTCTGCTGTGTCCGGTACACCTTCCAGCAGGAACGTATGTAAACGGTCGTTCGCTGCCCGATACGTGCATGTCAGGCCCTCATAAACCAGCAAAGGCAATCCACGCGCTTTCGCCAGTTCGGCGGCATGCGCCAGGGCGTGGTTCGATTCCACCCGGCGATTCATCTGCGACCAGTAGAGAACATACGCCCCGGTGGAGCGAAACGAAGCCAAATTCAGTGCGCGGATACGTTCCGGTTCAACGGGCATATGTTACATGATGCCCGTCAGTCATCTCCCGACGCAATTTAACCGTCGTTTGCATTCTTATGATGTTCTAGTATACTAGTACACTGAAATGACATTTGAACTGGATCTGCAAAGCGGCGTTCCTGTCTACCGTCAGATCATCGACCGGGTCCACAGCGCGCGGGCATCAGGTGCGCTCAGTGCAGGCGACCGTCTCCCTACGGTTCGCCAGCTGGCTGTCGATCTTTCCATCAACCCCAATACAGTGCTGCGCGCCTACCGCGAGCTGGAACTGACAGGGGCGCTGACCAGCCATCAGGGTACGGGCACTTTCGTGTCCCAAACCCGTGTGGGGCAGACAGATGAGGAACGGGAACGCAAGCTGAATCAACTGGTAGGAGAGTTCGTGGCACGCGCGGGGCGTGAAGGTTTCACGGTGAAGGAAGTGCGCAGTCATCTAAAAGACTTCGCCAGGTGAGGGACAAATGAATACATCGGGTGTCGGGCCGGTAATCGCAGCAGCCATGAGAAACAGGCGCGGAGCAGCATTGCGCGAAAGTACCATCAGCGTTGAAGGCGGGGTGCTGCTCGCCTTCTCGGTGATTCTGGGTCTGATCGGGGTGGCCATCACGCAAAACCCTGCGTTTCCCATCGGCGGAATCATCATCGGTCTGTGGCTGCTGCTCTCAGTAAAGGTGGCGAACCAATGGGAAAAAGCCGCCGTCCTCAGGCTGGGTCGTTATAAAGGTCTCAGAGGTCCAGGCGTGTTTTTCCTCATTCCTGTGATCGACAAAATCGGCGGTTACATTGACCAGCGCATTCGCGTAACCAGCGCCTCCGCCGAATCGGCACTCACGCGCGACACAGTGCCTGTCAACGTCGACGCAATTTTCTTCTGGGTGGTTTGGGATGCCGAGAAATGCGTCCTCGAAGTGGAAGATTACCGGGAGGCGATTCAGATGAGTGCGCAAACCGCTTTGAGGGAATCAATTGGTCGTCACGAACTGGCTCAGTTAATTACAGACCGCGACGCTCTGGGCAAAGAGCTTCAACGCATTCTCGACGAGAAGACGAATCCGTGGGGAATCACGGTGCAGTCGGTTGAAATCCGCGATGTCCATATTCCGGCGGCTCTCGAAGACGCGATGTCCCGACAGGCACAGGCGGAACGCGAACGTCAGGCACGCATCATTCTCGGTACTGCGGAAACTGAGATCTCCAGCAAATTTGCTGAAGCGTCACAGGTATACATTGATAACCCGGTGGCCCTGCACCTCCGTGCCATGAATATGCTCTATGAAGCCATTAAAGAAAAGGGTTCCATGGTGATCGTGCCGTCCTCTGCTGTGGAAACAATGGGCCTTGGCGGAATGATGGGAATGGCCTCCATGGGCAGGCCTCCGGCACCCGCGCCGGCACCTGCGCCAGCACCTCCGCCCGCGCCGGCCCTCGGCTGACCGTGCGTTAGTGTGCGAACCTGACGGTGTAATGACCGGAGTCCGGTGTAGCGCCGTCATATTCGCAGCAGTTCTGTTTGCGGCCTCCTCAAGCCGCGCACAGCAGGAACCGGCACTACCGGCTGCGGGCGACCCCGCTGGCGGGCGCGAACTGCTGGATTACAGCATCGAATGGAGGCTGATTCCTGCTGGCACGGCACGCTTCAGCTGGACTCCCCTGCAAGGTTCCACCGCGGTTTCAAGCGAAGTCCGCCTGCATCTGGAATCCACCGGCCTGGTCTCGCGCCTCTTCCGTGTTAACGATGATTTCACCTCAATGCTGGCTCCCGGCTTCTGCGCCCAGAGCACGTTCATGACCTCCCAGGAAGGCAGCCGCCGACGGGAAACGCGTGTGAGTTACGACCAGGGCCGCAAGGCACACTACAGCGAACGCGACCTGCTGAAGAACACAACCAGCACCAGCGACACCGATATTCAAGCCTGCACGCACGACGTTCTGGGTGCCTTGATGATGCTCCGGACGCTCCGGCTCGAACCGGGCAAGACCACGCAGATCCCGTTCAGTGACGGCAAAAAATTCGCGCAGGTGAAGGTCGAATCGCAAAGGCGGGAAGAGGTCACCACCGGCCTCGGTGTGCGCCGGGCTATCCGTTACGAGATTTTCATTTTCGATAACGTAATTTACAAACGCCCCGCCCACGTGCATGTCTGGCTCTCAGATGATAATCAGCGGCTGCCTGTGCAACTGCAGGTTCACCTGCAGTTCGCCATAGGCACCATTACTTTCCGGCTGGAGAAACTGGGCAGCAAGCCAACCATCGGACGCGGTAATTGAGTGAGGTTTTGAAACCAATGAAATATTTTCTGATCGCAACACTCGCCGTAAGTGCCTGGGCGCAGACGCCGGCTGACCTGATACCGGATAAAGACACCGGGCTACTGGGCACGCGTATGGTTCAACTGATGGAATCAACTGCCGTCGCGGTGCCTGGCCTGGTCCGGACCAGCGAACCGATTCGCCAAAATGCGGAGACAACGCTGGCGTCGCTAGTGCGCGCCCCGATCAACGCCTCGCTCACATACCAGTTCATGAACCATGTCAGAGCCTATCTGGCATTGTCAGATTCGCTGCTACGCCCCGCACAATTTTCCCCGACTGCTGATCAGCAGTACGCTGAGTTGCGTGAAAACCTCCAGAAATTCCAGCGCCATTTTGAAGCGATTCTGGAACTGCAAAACCGGAACGCCAACGTCCGCAATTCCGATCCGAATGAACTGAAGCGGTACGCGGCGGATGACGCGAAACTATTGCCGGCCGCTAAAGCAGGGCGCGTAGTTTTCTTCGGCGATTCCATCACTGAGAACTGGCGCCTGAATGAATATTTCACTGGCCGCGATTTCGTCAACCGAGGCATCCACGGCCAAACCAGTATGCAAATGCTGGGTCGGTTCCGCCAGGATGTTCTGGCCCTAAACCCCAAAGGAGTCGTCATTCACGCGGGTACCAACGACATCTCAGCGGAAATTTCGCTCAATCAGATCGAAGACAATCTGGTTATGATGGCCGAACTGGCGAAAGCGCACGGGCTTCGTGTGGCGTTCGCCGCCGTTACACCTGTGAGCGATTATCACAAGGCGATTGACCCGGCATACGAAGTCACCAAAGCCCGCCCACCGGTCATGATTCTTGCCTTAAACAAATGGCTGGAAGGTTATTGCAAGGCCGAAGGTTTCGTCTACGCTGATTACTATTCGGCCATCGTAGATGCGGGTGGACAGCTCCGGGTAGATTTTTCAGACGACGGCCTGCACCCGAACGGCAAGGGCTACCGCGCTATGTCACCGGTAGCCCTTGACGCGGTAGCGAAGTTTTCCCAGGATGAACCGGTCGATGTCGTCAAACGTCGCTTCCGGCCTCTGGGCAAATAGAGCGGTTGAAATTATCGCTTAAAACGTTTGCGCTGCCTGATCACAATACCGATTAGTCCGCTGCCCAGCATCAGGAAGGTCGCGGGCTCAGGACCGGGCAGAAGCGTACCCTGAATTTCAAACGCGCCCTGCGCATAGTTACCCAGCGCGCTCCAGTGGGCCGGAACCTCATTCAGAATATCGGGAGCAATCAGCGTGGCAGCACCTTCAACACCATTGCCATCTGAATTCCACGTCACGTCGCCCGGATTCACGCCGCTCATCACCAGCCAGTACTGCTGGCCGCCTTCAAGGACCGGGTGGACCAGGGAAGAGGCAGTCAGAATTCCGGAGTTTATTGTGAGGGCTGGATAAGAAGTACCGTCAGATTCGCCTGCGGCGTAACTTAGCCCTGAAAGAGTGAACGATTCAAGCGCGCTTAAGGGCAAGCCCGCTGCGCCGCTGTAAACTGAAAACACAACTGAGTCGGGAGTATCGGGTCCAACACGAAAAGCGGCGGCAGACAGTGAATCGAGCGCGTAGCGAGCACCAGGCGTGAACGAAGAGGCCACGGCAGAGTAACCTGGCGTCAGGCCCACACCTGCGGTGAACGCATGATTCGCCCCGAAGTTTGAGTAAATCAGGTCTGCCTTCAAAATGCTGGAGCAGAGCGCAGCGGCTACTAATAAAGAGAGAGAGAGTTTCATCTCACCAACGTTTATAGAACTGCTGACCAGCGTTTGAACAGACGTCTTTGGGCAATACCCGACAGTTAACTTTCGGCAACCGTAACTAATGGCATACTTGACCTGCCGCCTGCAGTGGTTGAGTCTGTAGCTGTATGAAACATACATCAGGGCGACGGGGTAACAACGTCCTTGAGTTCACGCTGCTGGTCCCCTGGTACATCTTCCTGTTCGTGGGAGCTTTCGACTACGGTTTCTTCTCTTATGGTCTGATCGCCACACAAAACGCGGCACGTGTGGCATCCCTTTACTGTGCCGGGAGTTCCAGTGCCGCAGTCGATTCTACAACCGCATGTGGCTACGCGCTGGATCAGCTCCGCAACATGCCTAACATCGGGGCTGCTCTGAGTACCTGCGCTACCGCGCCACTCATCGTTACAAGTTCACTGATTACCGGTCCGGATGGAGTGGCCGCTTCCGATGCGTCAGTCACCGTCACCTACACGACGCCGCAGCTGATTCCTATCCCCGGCCTGTTCCCCGGCCAGCTAACCATCACGCGGACTGTTCAGATGAGGCTAAGGAGCTGAAGTATGGAGAAAAACCGTCGCGGATCATCCCTCATCGAGTTCATCTTTCTTGGAATACCAGTGATCTTCATCACTATGTCCATCATCGAAGTTTCTCTGGCCATGTGGCAATTTCATTCGCTCTCCTACACGGTGGATACTGCCACCCGCTACGCCGTCCTTCATTGCCGCGGGTGTACGCAAAACGGCAACACGTGCTGGATCACAGTGGGCGACGTAGCCACTGTGATCACCTCCCAGGCGCCCGCCCTCGACTCCTCAAAGCTGAACGTGACGCTCTACACCCATGCCACCACGACTACGTGTAACCCCATCAGCACGTGCCTGAGTGACGCGACACAATTCCCGAACACTACGGACAACGGCCTCAATCTCGATATCAAGATTGTGGCCTCGTATCCCGTCTACAATCCCATTCCGATGTTCTGGGCGGGTACTGCCGGAACGCCGGGCAACGTCTTCACGCTCTTGGCAACTTCGCGCCAGAGGATACTGTTTTGACAGCGGGCAGCAGACAGGGCCAGTCCGGCCTCTTCATTGTTTTCAACCTGACCCTGCTCTTTGCGGTCATCGGCCTCTCTGCGGACGTGGGCGTCGGCTACCTTGCCCGGCAGCAGGCACAAACAGCGGCGGATTCGGCCGCGACCGCCGCCGCCATGTATGCATCCCAGAACGGCTACACCTGCGGTTCAGGCGGAGTGATCTGCGGCGCGGCAACGGCATGTGCCAACCCCAACGTTTACCCGCCAACCAACAACTTACAGGCCGGTTGCCTTTATGCCGCAGCCAACGGATATCTCAACGGGGGCAACGGCGGAAAGCAGGTCGTCACCATGACCGGCAATACGACCACGCCGCCGGGAGTAGCCGGTAACACCGCCGCCTACTGGGTCCAGGCCAATATCTCAGACTACCGCGCCGCCTTGTTTGGACTCTTTGCGGGGGTCAATTCATTCGTCGTGAATGCCGTTTCCACAGCGGGCATCACGATCACTTCGCCGGGCGCCTGTGTTTACGTTCTGGCCTCAGGTAACGTTGCCAATGCGTTCGTCGCTTCGGGTTCGGCAACCGTGACGGCGGCGTGCGGTATTTTTGTCAATTCGGGCAGTTCGAGCGCCTTCGTGACATCGGGATCGTCCACCGTGCATTCCACGACAATTCAGGTTGTGGGCGGAACGTCAGTGAGCGGAGCAACAGTCACGCCCACTCCGACCACGGGAGTTGCAAGTTTCAGTGATCCACTGGCCACCCTTCCGATGCCCGCGTTTACCGGTTGCAACTTCACTAACTACAGTCTGGGCAACGGCGGGGTAGCAACGATTAGTCCGGGGGTCTATTGCGGGGGTATCAGTTTGAGCGGATCAGCCCAACTGACCCTGAACCCGGGAACTTATGTCCTCAACGGTGCCGGGCTCACGATGAGTGGCTCGTCGTCCATCAAAGGAACCCACGTGACTCTGTTCAACACCGGTCAGTCCGGCCAGACGGCCAGCCCGATTTCGAACACAGGGTCAAGCGTCATGAATCTCACCGCTCCGAACAGCGGGACTTATCAAGGCATGCTTTTTGTCCAGGACCGCAACTTGACGTATTCCGGGACTAATAGTTTTACCGGATCTACCAATTCAGTGCTGACCGGAACGCTCTATTTCCCTTCGACGAAAATTGCTTATGCCGGCGCGTCGACCACAGGGAGCTATACGGCTATCGTGGCCAAAACGATTTCATTTACGGGTAACAGCTCGCTTAAAAATGACCCGACCGGAACTTATACTGGCCTCGCCGTACGTGGCACCAGTCTTATCAACTGAAAACGGCAGGCAGCCTGCTACGATAACCAGCTTGCGGCTAGGACTCCACACTTCCACCTCGAAATCCTTTGAAGACTCGGCGCTATTGGCTCACGCCGCGGGCGGCAATACCTTCCAGATTTTCTCCGCCAGCCCCCGCCAGTGGCGCGCAGGTGTTCCCGATCCGGCCGCAGTAAAGCGGCTCCAGACCGCACGCGATCGCCTCGACCTCACCCCGCTCGTCATCCACACCAATTACCTGGTAAATCTGGCCACACTCGACCCCGAAATCCGCGAGAAATCGGTCAAATCGTTTCGCGGAGAACTCGACCGCGCCGCGCTCCTCGGTGCCGAGTACCTGGTGCTGCATCCAGGTAACTTCAAGGGCCAGACCCTCGAAGAGGGCCTCGCCGCGTTTGTCCTGGGCCTGGCCGAAGCAGCTTCCGGCTTCAGTGCACCGCACCTCACTGTGCTCCTCGAAAACACCGTCGGTTCCGGCAACCAGATCGGTCGCCGCTTTGAAGAACTTCGTTTCATTCGCGACCTGGCTGCACGGGAGACTGACCTGCCCATCGGCTACTGCCTCGACACGTGTCATCTTCTGGCGTCAGGCTATGACGTAGCGACTGAAGCTGGCCTTTCGAAAACCATAGCCGCCGCGGAACAGACTCTGGGCCTCGAGCTGGTAAAAGTGATCCACGCCAATGATTCCAAAGGCGCACTCGATTCGCACCTCGACCGCCATGCCAACATCGGCGCTGGTCATATCGGCGAAGAAGGCTTCCGGCGTATTCTCACGCACCCCGCTTTCCGCGAAAAGCCATTCATCCTGGAAACCCCGGATGACGACGGCGCCGGTGCCCGCGATGTGGAAACCCTCGAGCGCTTGAGCGCCTGACGCGCGATGTTTGCGAAACTTGAAGTTCAATGCCCGAAAAGATTTACGACCATAACCTGATCGAACTGAAGTGGCACGAGCGCTGGGAGAACGCTCCGCTTTATAAAGCCGAAGAAAACTCCAGCAAACCCAAATATTACGTGCTTGAGATGCTGCCCTATCCCAGCGGCGCTCTCCACATCGGCCACATCCGCAACTATTCGATCGGTGACGCCCTCGCCCGCTATATGTGGATGCGGGGTTATAACGTGCTGCACCCCATGGGCTGGGATGCATTTGGCCTTCCCGCGGAAAACGCCGCCATCTCAAACAACACGCCCCCCGGCGACTGGACTCGCTCTAACATCGCAAAGATGAAACGGACCCACAGCCGCTTCGCTTTTTCCTACGACTGGGACCGCGAAGTAACCACCTGTGACCCCGATTATTATCGCTGGAATCAGTGGTTCTTCCTGCGCATGATGGAGCGCGGCCTGGCCTACCGCAAGCAGGCGCTGGTCAACTGGTGCAATATCTGCGCCACCGTGCTCGCGAATGAACAGGTTGTGGATGGCTGCTGCTGGCGTCATGAAACTAACGCCGTTGAACAGCGTTCGCTTGACCAGTGGTTCCTGCGCACCACCGCTTATGCCGATCAGTTGCTCACCGATATCGCGCAACTGGAAGGCGCATGGCCAGACCGCGTGCTGACCATGCAGCGCAACTGGATCGGACGCAGTGAAGGTGCCGAAGTTGATTTCAAGGTAGAAGACTACGGCCCGATACGCGTGTTCACAACGCGTATTGACACCATCTGCGGCGCAACCTGTCTGATCGTCGCTCCCGAGCATGACCTCGTTAAAACGAAACTCGAGGCCGGTCTTCAGTCTCAGGCCAAACGCATGATCGACGCCCGTGCCCAGCAGGGTCCGGGCGACGTCGAAAAAGAGGGATTTGATACGGGCTTTGTAGCCATCAATCCTTTCAGCGGCGCGAAGATGCCGGTGTGGGTCGGCAATTTTGTGCTCATCGGTTATGGCACTGGCGCAATCATGGCCGTGCCCGCGCATGACCAGCGCGATTTCGAATTTTGCCGCAAATACGGTATCGTAATCATCCCCGTGATTCGACCGGATGGTGGCGAACTCGCCGTTGCCGAGGCCATGACAGAAGCGCAGGATGGCTACGGAATCGTAGACAATTCCGGCTCATGGAATGGCCTCACCAGCGAAGAAGCCCGCCGACGTATGGCAGCTCATGCCGAGGCAGGCAACTTCGGCAAGACCGCCGTAACCTTCCGCATTAAAGACTGGGGCGTTTCCCGCCAGCGCTATTGGGGCACGCCGATTCCAGTCATCCACTGCCCCGAGCACGGTGCTGTTGCGGTGCCGGATGATCAACTGCCCGTGCTGCTGCCGCGTCACGTCGAACTCACAGGCAAGGGCCGTTCGCCGCTCGATGAAGTTCCCGAATTTGTCAATGTGACCTGCCCCGCCTGCGGAGGTCCAGCCCGCCGCGAGACGGACACCATGGATACCTTTGTCGACTCCAGCTGGTACTTCTACCGCTATTGCGATTCGAAGAATTCCACCGCGCCATACGACAAAGCGAAGATCGATTACTGGTTCCCCATCGATCAGTACATCGGCGGCGTGGAGCACGCCATACTCCATCTGATTTACTCGCGCTTCTGGACCAAGGTAATGCGCGATCTGGGTCTCACGGATTGCGATGAACCTGTGCGCAAGCTGTTCACCCAGGGCATGGTGATTCGCGACGGCGTGAAGATGTCGAAGTCCAAAGGCAATGTGGTGCCTGCCGATGGGGTGGCAGACAAACACGGTGCCGATACCGCGCGCATGTTCGCTCTGTTCGCCGCACCGCCCGAGCGTGATGTGGATTGGATTGACGCCGGGGTTGAGGGCATTTACCGCTTCTTAGGCCGCGTCTATCGCTTTGCCACCCGCAATCTGCCGTCATGGGAAACCAAAGGTGACGGCACAGCCGACGCACAGATTTTGCGCAAACTGCACCAGACGCTGCAGAAGATCACGGAAGATTTCAACAGCCGCTGGCACTTTAATACCTCAATTGCCTCCATCATGGAACTCGTGAATGAACTTTATGCCAATGAGGCCAGGATTTCGCCGCCCGCCATGGGTCAGACCATCGAAATCCTGACTCTGATGCTGGCTCCGTTCGCACCCTATATAGCACAGGAGTTGTGGGAAGAACAGGGCTATGACACGCCTGTCTTCAAACAGGCCTGGCCGGACTTCAATCCCGACCTCGCCCGTGAAACCGAGGTGGAAATCCCGGTTCAGATCAACGGCAAGGTGCGGTTGCGCCTGATGGTTCCGGCCGGTCTCGATCAGGTGCAATTGACGACACTTGCGCAGGATCACGATCAGGTACAGGCGTTGATAGCCGATAAGACGGTCGTTCGGATTGTCGCAGTGCCTGGCAAGTTGCTGAACTTAGTGGTTAAATAACGGTTTGACCGCCGCGCCGGGTGATAGAATCGCGAACATCGCTCTGGAGCGTAAAACTTGCTGGATTCCATTCTTATTCGTGTACTCTTCATAGCTATTCTGAGCCTCTCCGCTGCCAGTTTTCGACCGGAAGGCCAGCCGGTATGGTCCGCCGCCCTGTTGGGCCTTACGATTGCTGTTGCAGCCTTGATCCTCGAGCGTCGCCTGGCCCGGATTACCCTCAAACGCCTCAGTGGAATGGCAGTCGGGCTTCTTACCGGCCTGCTGTGTGCTGCTCTGGTCAGCACGGTCCTCGCACGGTTAGGCGGCAATGCGTGGCCGGGACTACGTTATGCGCAGATTGCCTGCCTCACCGTGTTTGCGTATTTTGGCGTTTCGCTGGGTGCCGCCAAGGCCGAACTGCTGAACACAGACCTGTTGAGCAAGATGTTCGGCAGTGAGACAGCCCCCGCCAACACCCGCAAGATCCTCGATACCAGTGTGATCATTGATGGCCGCATTGCCGACATTGCTGAAACCGGCTTTCTGGACGGCACTCTCGTGGTCCCGCAGTTTGTTTTGCAGGAACTGCAAATGGTGGCTGATTCCGCCGATTCCATGAAACGGACACGGGGGCGCCGCGGTCTCGACGTGTTGCAGCGGATCCAAAAGATGCCGCAGGTGAAAGTTCAGATCGTCAGTGAAGACTTCCCCGCAGTGAAGGAGGTCGATATGAAACTGATCGAACTCGCGAGGCTCTTCAACTGCAAGATCGTCACCAACGATTTCAATCTCAACAAGGTCGCACGAGTGCGCGGTGTAGAAATCCTCAATATCAATGAACTGACGAACTCTCTGAAGCCGGTGGTGCTCCCCGGCGAACTCATGCGCGTGTTCATTCTCAAGGAAGGCAAAGAGCACAGCCAGGGTGTTGCTTACCTTGATGACGGTACGATGGTGGTTGTCGATAACGCACGTCGCATGATCTCTAAAACCATTGATATTTCCGTCACCAGCGTCCTGCAAACCACAGCCGGCAAAATGATTTTCGGCAGGTTCGACGAACGCACCCAGGCCGCTGCGGCGGGCGCATTTCCGTCCCCCGAACGCCGCGAAACTCCGCTTCGGCGTGAGCAGGCGGTGGGAGAGTAATTGGCTTTGAAAACCGCCGTCATTTTGCCTGCGGCCGGCTTCGGCACCCGCATGCAGCGCAGCACGGAAAACACCGTTACCAGCCGCAAGCAATTCATGCTGCTGGAAGGCCTGCCCATCCTGGTGCATACAGTGCGCAAGTTCGTGGCGTCGCCCCTGATCAACGATATTGTTGTGGCTGTTCGCGAAGAAGAAATCGAAGCCGTGCAGGAAATGCTCAAGGGCGAGGGTAAGAGCCTGCTCGGTTCTTTGCGCGTGGTCGCCGGCGGTAGTACAAGGCAGGAATCGGTGCAAAAAGCTTACGCGACGCTCGATTCCGATACCGATCTGGTCGCGGTGCATGATGCCGTGCGCCCGTTTATTGACCTTGAGACGATCAGCCGCGTCATCGAAGCGGCTGCCCTCTCAGGTGCTGCGATTGTCGGCATCGTGCCTGTCGATACCGTTAAACATGTCAGCGGAGCACATGCCACCGGTGCCAAAATTCGCGGCACTCTCACACGCGAACGTTTGATTCTGGCGCAGACCCCACAAGTCTTCCGTTATGACCTGCTGAGCCGGACATTTGAAGCCGCGGCTGCGGATGGTTTTGTCGGGACCGATGAATCAAGTCTTGTGGAACATTTTGAGCGCGCTGAAGTCAGCGTCGTTCTGGGTACCGAACGCAATATTAAGATCACGCGGCCTGGCGATATGGACCTCGCCCGCTTTTACTTCGAGCAGGAAGCGGCGCGCCATTGAGTCCCTCATCCAGCGGTTTTCGTATCGGCCAGGGCTGGGACGTTCACCGCATCGTCACCGGTCGTCCACTGATCCTCGGTGGCATTACTATTCCATCTGATTTCGGGCTCGAAGGCCATTCCGATGCCGATGTTCTCGCGCATGCCATCACAGATGCAATCCTCGGAGCCATCTCCGCCGGCGATATCGGCATGCACTTTCCCGATACCGACCCGCGCTGGAAGGGCTGCGACAGTTTGCAGTTCCTGCGTCATGCCTGCGATCTGGCCAGCGAAGCAGGTTTCACCATCGGCAACGTCGATTCCACGGTGATTCTGGAAAAGCCAAAGCTCAAAGACTTCCGCTTACCCATTCGCGAGTCGCTGGCCAAGACGATGGGCCTCGAACTTTCCCAGGTTTCCGTGAAATTCAAAACCGCTGAACGCGTGGGCCCGGTGGGCGAAGGCAAGTCTTCCGAAGCTCAGGCGGTTGTACTGCTTTGCTCCCGGTAGATTCACTCCTCCCCGGCATTCTTGCCTCCCTCCGCAAGCATCCGAACCTGGTCATCGAAGCGGCTCCAGGAGCGGGCAAGACAACTCGTGTTCCGCCCGCGCTGCTCGAATTCGGCAACGTTTTGGTGCTGGAACCGCGCCGTCTCGCCGCCCGCATGGCTGCGAGGCGTGTGGCTTTCGAATTGGGTGAACAGCCCGGCGAAACTGTGGGCTATCAAGTGCGCTTTGAAGAAGTCGCCAGCTCCCGGACGAAGCTGCGTTTTCTCACCGAAGGCGTGCTCACGCGCCGCCTGATTTCTGATCCTGACCTGCGCGGCATCGCCGTCGTTGTCCTCGATGAATTTCACGAGCGGCATCTCGAAACCGATCTTGCTCTCGCCCTCCTGCGCCGCCTCCAGACAACTCGCCGCCCGGACCTTCGGATCGTTGTCATGTCCGCGACCCTTGACGCTGGTCCGGTTCGAGCATTCCTTGATCATTGCCCCGCGCTCAGTTCCGAAGGCCGTCTGTTTCCGCTTGAAGTGAGTCACACACCCTACTCAGCTGCGCCTCTGGAAACTCAGGTCGCCAGCGCGGTTGAGGCTTCAATCGCGCACCCCGGCGATATCCTGGTCTTCCTGCCCGGTGCAGCCGAAATCCGCAAAGCGGGCCGGGCTTGTGAGCCTCTGGCCGCACGCCACAACCTGCTCATCACGCCACTCTACGGCGATCTTTCACCTGCCGAACAAGACCGCGCCGTGGAGCCGGCTGACCGGCGCAAAATCATCCTCTCCACTAACATTGCCGAAAGTTCACTGACTATTGAGGGCGTCCGCATCGTCATCGATTCCGGCCTCGCCCGCATCGCCAGTGACTCTCCCTGGACTGGTCTCCCGGCCCTTGAAATCAAACGCATCAGCCAGGCCTCTGCCCGGCAGCGTGCCGGGCGTGCCGGCCGCACCGCACCCGGCCGCGTCATCCGCCTCTACACTGCCGAAGATTTCAACCGCCGACCTGATCATGACGAGCCGGAAATTCTGCGCCGCGAACTCTCCCAGATGTGTCTGCAGCTCGAAGCCGCCGGCATTCATGATCCGCAAACGCAGCTCGCGTGGCTTGACCCGCCATCCGAAGCCGCGCTCTCTGCCGCAGGCACACTGCTCAACCGTCTGCACGCCCGCGGACCCGCTGCCGAAAAGCTGGCGCGCATGCCCCTGCACCCGCGTCTTGCCCGACTGGTGGCTGATGGGGGTGATGCCGGTTGCCGCGCCGCGGCGTTGCTTAGCAGTGGTCAGCGGGCGCAGTCGGCCGATCTTTTTCGCGCACTGGAAGAACCCTGGGATGGCCGCACCCGCGCTGTCTATGATCAGCTCCGGCGCTATTCAAAGCCGGGCAAGCGGGATGATGCGTTGTTGCAGTGTGCCATACTCGCTGCCTTCCCTGACCGTGTGGGGCGCAAGCGTTCCGGCGAGACCATTCTGCTTTCGAACGGTACTTCGGCAACCATGGCGCATCCGCCCGGTGAGTTCATCGTGGCCGTCGATGTTGCGCAGGGAGTGATTCGCCTCGCCTGCCATATTGAGCCTGAATGGCTGATGGAAGAGGCGGTGGAGCGCGACACGCTCGAATGGAATCGCACGGCCCAGCGGGTTGAAGCCGCCAGCGCCCTGCTCTACGACCAGCTGGTAATTGAAGAGACCAGAGGTGGTCGGGGTGATGACGAAGCAGCGGCGAAACTACTCGCGGCCAAGATCATGGAAGCGGGGTTGCAGCGATTCACAGACACAGCGGAGCTCGACGAATTCCTCGCACGCGTAGCGTTCTCAGGTCTCGAAACAGTGGGTGAGCCGGAAATCGCAGAGGCTCTGACGACGCTGTGTTACGGCCTGCGCAGCTTTGCCGAAGTAGAAAAGGCAGCAGCGGGACTCATCCCGATTCTCGAACAAAAGGTCGGCTCGCAGAAGCTGGAGCAACTGGCACCAGCAAAGATGAAATTGTCCAGTGGACGTCAGACCAGGGTCCACTACGAAACGGGCAAGCCGCCATGGGTAGCGTCGCGTCTGCAGGATTTTTTCGGTACTACTGAAAGCCCCCGCATCGGTCGGGATAAGACTCCGGTAGTGGTCCATTTGCTCGCGCCGAACCAGCGGGCAGTACAGACCACGACGGACCTTGCAGGCTTCTGGCAACGCCTCTACCCACAGGTACGGAAAGAACTCAGCCGCCGTTATCCACGGCATAACTGGCCTGAAAAACCGGTTTAGCGCCGCACTTCGTATTTATCCAGAATCTCGCCCCAGAAGCCCCACGCGTCGAGGATCAACTCCACCA
The DNA here is from genome assembly GCA_025363475.1 of Terriglobia bacterium. Classification (GTDB taxonomy): domain Bacteria; phylum Acidobacteriota; class Terriglobia; order Bryobacterales; family Bryobacteraceae; genus BOG-234. The sequence continues at coordinate 1,423 of JANYDS010000057.1, read as the reverse complement.
CTTCACGAATCGCGCCATCACCGCCAGCGCGTTCGGTCACATAGTGCGCCTCGCGTTTGACCTCAGGGCGCGCATTGGCCACGGCGACGGCAAAGCCCACGCGGCGCATCACCACAATATCGGTGAAATCATCGCCCACATACGCAATTTCGCTGGCATCCACCTGAGCCTTCTGCATGATTTCTTCAAGGATCGGGACTTTCTCTATGTGCCCCTGGTAGACGTAGTTAATCTTCGTCTGGCGGGCGCGTTCAGTGGTCGCAAGCGACTCGCGGCCACTGATCACCCCGGTGCGCAAACCCTTCCACTGCAGCCACTGCAGCGCGATGCCATCCTGCGAATCGAAACCTTTGGTTTCGATCATATTCCCCTCTTCATCCGGGAAATGATAGAGCTTGCCGTTGGTGAGAACACCATCGACATCCATCAGCAGCAGCTTCACTTTAGCGGCCCGGTTCTTCACCTGTTGGTTCTGAATCACGATTTGCTCATTCTCTCACCCGGAGAGATCCGAAGACCCATCGAAAATGCTACCCTTACGGCATGGTTAGCCGTCAGATCGAAATTGACGAAGAAACAGACCTGATCCTCACCGTCCTTGCACAGAGCCACGCGGGTGACAGAGGCAGGGCGCTCGCCGGTTTGCTCAAGATATGGAGGCTTTTGCCGACGCCTCGGAAAACCTAAACCACGCGGTGCTGCTCACCCAAAAAGAACGTGCCGAAGCCGCCTTCCGTGAAGATCGCGGAATTCCCTGGGAGCAGGTAAAACGCCGGAACAACCTTTAGTCGTCCGCTTCTCCCCGGACGCGGCCGAGTTTTTTGAAGAAGCCATAAAGATTCTAGCCGCCAGGTCCATCACTCTCCTTTCGTTGCATCCGCTCATGTATCCAGTTCGCAGCCGGGGTATGATGAGAGGTTTCCGGTACTTCATCGCCTGCAGATTCTTGTTTTTCTATTCCGTGACCAGCACCGAAGCCCGCATAAGCGCCATTCTCCCCGGCACGATGCGCCGCGCCTGAGCGTTAATGCGCGTACAGGCAATACAGGCAAGATTTTAGTTGCAAGGTCTACACTCCAACTGTTACTGTTTTCCGAGGTCTAAACGAGCCCTCTTGATTTGAAACAATTTGTATTATTAGGGTGTCTCCTGGCCGTATCGACTTCGGCATTCGGAGCGAGCCTGATCCTCAACGGTGGGTTCGAGACGGGCGATTTTACCGGCTGGACAGCGAGCATTCTGAATACGAGCGCCTATATCTCAAGCCTTACAACGCTCTCCCACAACTTTATCGCAGCTTCAGATCTGACGACGCTCACCTTCAAAGATGATACGAATAACAATTCGTACAACCAGGACGGGTATCTGGATGCTATCTCTGTAACAGCTGCGACACCGGAACCGGGCGGCTTTGTGCTCCTCG
>JANYDS010000052.1 GCA_025363475.1 Terriglobia bacterium | reverse complement strand
CAAAAGCTTCACTTCATCCGGTACTGCCTTTGGGTTATCTGGGTTACGCTCGCCTGGCGACCGCAGTGGATCTATGCGTCAGATCCTTTCTCATGCCCCGTCGCCGCCCTCCTGACCTGTTTTCCCGGACTTAAGATCATCTATCACGAACACGATACTCCGGCCACCGAACCCGGTAGTGCCTTCCTCAAGCTCGTTTTTGCCTCGCGCCGGCAAACTGCGCAGGGCGCGGCCATCTGCGTTTTGCCCAACGCCCGGAGGCTCGCCCGCTTCGTCAGAGAGGCAGGTCCGGTGGGTGCGTCCGCGTGCGTCTGGAACTGTCCCGCACGGGAAGAAGCTGCGACCGTGCCACGGTTTCCCGCCACCGGAACCATCTGGCTCCTGTATCACGGCTCCATCGTGCCGGACCGGCTGCCCCTCTCCGTACTCCACGCGCTCGCCCGTCTGCCGGACCACATCCACCTGCGGGTGGCAGGTTATGAAACAACCGGGGCGCGGGGTTACGTGAACCAGTTACGGCTCCTGGCGGACCAGTTGGGTATCGGACATCGTCTGGAATTGCTCGGCCCCATTCCGCAGCGCCCCGATCTCCTGCGCTGGACCATAAAATCGGATATCGGCCTCGCGCTCATGCCTCTGCATTCTTCAGACTTCAATTGCGAGACCATGACCGGGGCCTCCAACAAAGCCTTTGACTATCTTGCCTGTGGCCTTGCCCTCGTTGTTTCAGCCCGGCCCGACTGGGCTGAAATATTCGCGGAACCCGGTTACGCCATGGCCTGTGATCCCGGTGATCCGGACAGCCTCGAACAAGTCCTCCGCCAAATCACCGCTGACCCGGTGACCATGCGCGCGATGGGGGAAGCGGGACGGTGCAAGGTAATGGAAAGCTGGAACTACGAGACAGTCTTCCAGCCTGTTCTCCGCCGGATGCTGGAACAATGAGCGCCGCCGCCACGGGGCCTCTGGTTGTCATTGAGACCCATCCCATTCAGTACAGGGCTCCCGTTTACCGCGCACTTCAGCAGCAATTCGGAATTCCGGTTACCGTAATTTACGGGTCGGATTTCAGCGTGGCCGGCTACTATGATCCTGAGTTCAAATCCAGGTTCGCGTGGGATACCGATTTGCTCTCGGGGTACTCATCGGTGTTCCTGTCCCGGACCGCAGCGGGTGGCGCAAAGAACTACGATTCTGTTTCTCCCCGGGGCCTTGGTGCTGCGCTTCGAACAGCCGCCCCGGCGGCGATTCTCATTCCGGGTTACAGCCCGAAATTCTTGCAGTTTGCCTGGTTCCACGCCTGGCGAATCGGTCAGCCGATCCTGTTTCGGGGTGAGACTGCGGACCGGCCCCAGTCCGGCAACTTCTTAAAAGTGCAATTCCGGGAGCGGTTGCTCCGCCAGCTGTATCGCAAATGCGCGAAATTGCTCTATATCGGACAGCGCTCGAAGGAACATTTTCTCAATTACGGCGTACCACTACAGAAGCTTGTTTTTTCGCCTTACTGCGTCGATCCGGCACCGTTCCAGGCTGCGGAACCGGAACGCGCCAGTCTCAGGGCGCAGACTCGCAGGGAACTTGAAATCGAAGAAGACCGGACTGTGATTCTATTCTCCGGCAAGATTTCACACCGGAAAGGCCCGGATCTCTTGCTTGCGGCTGTAAAATCGCTGACTCAGGATGAGAGGAGCAAGATCGTCGTCGTGTTCCTTGGCAATGGTGAATTGGCACCCGGGCTTGAAGCCGAAGCAGCAAGAGAGGCGTGTGTCTCCGTTCGTTTTCCCGGCTTCCGGAACCAAACGGAGATCAGTCGCTACTTTCACCTTGCAGACCTCCTTGTGCTCCCCAGCCGCCGCCTCGAAACATGGGGTCTCGTGGTTAACGAAGCCCTGCTCCACGGCCTGCCCTGCGTCGTCTCAGACGCAGTAGGTTGTGGCCCGGATCTCATCGTACCGGGAGAAACCGGAGACATTTTCGAAACGGGTTCCGCAATCGAACTCGCCTCCGCCCTCCGCCGGACTTTCGCGCTGACCCGAAGAACGGAAATCCGGTGTCTTTGCCGCAGCAGGATTGCGGATTACACAGTCTTGCGCGCCGCGCAGGGCATCGCGGAGGCTTTTGCGGATGTCACTTGCTAACAATCCCGACCGCCCGGTGTCTTTGGTCATCGTTGGCAATCCGGGTGAGGAACATCTCGGCAATCATCTCCTTGCCGCAGCCAGGAAACTCGGAATGAAATCGGCGCAGCTCGAGCGCACGGACGTCTACATGGGTGAGTTGGCGGAGATCGACGAAACGATCGCG
>JANYDS010000017.1 GCA_025363475.1 Terriglobia bacterium | reverse complement strand
CTGCCCCCAAACCCCCGGGATTTAGCGCCGTTTTTACCGGAATGGATCATTTTGCTTTTGCTTCTACATCAGTATGCCGTACACTGGAAACGCTTGATTAGGAGGATAGGGAAACGCAGGGATGCGACCCGAGCGCCGATTCAAGTCCGGAATGGATGGCGGTCTCACGACCGCCTCCTGTTAACCCGCCGCCACACCATCTAAGGACGGTCATTTTTTTGTCCAACCGATGGGGTCCACTTCACGGCGCGGTATGTCTGATTTATGTAACCGCTAACTGAACTGAAGAAGATGGCCATGAACAAACAACACGCTCACCATATGCTCGATCAGCTTGACGCGAGTCAGCTCGATGCCGTTTCCCGGCTGCTCGAAGTGCTGACTGATCCTGTTACCACTATCGGCGATGCTCCGGTTGATGACGAACCGGCCAGCGAAGAAGAAGAGCGCGCGATTGCGGCTTCCAAAGAGTGGTTCAAACATAACGAGGGCATCCCCTTTGAAGATGTAGTGGCCAGTCTGGGGTTCACCATGGATCAGATCCGGGACCACAAAGAACCTTCGTGGAGCGGATTGCATTCTCCGAAGAGGCCAAAACCGACATCCGCGGAATCCCGCAGCCAATCGCCATGAACATCCTGACGGCCATTCATCGGCTTGCTGAAACCGGCTCCGGTCGGGTCAAAGCACTTCAGGGTGATATGGATGAAAACCGTTTACGCGTCGGTGATTTCCGCGTCCGAATCACCGTCGAAAGCGGCAAACAGACCGGGGAGGAAGATGCGCTCCGCATCCACTCCGTCCGAAACAGAAAAGACGCCTACCGGTAAACGGACTCTCGTCTGTCGCCCACTGCCTCGTCTGTCACCCACTGCCTCGATTACGTATGGTTTGTGAAAGCGATTATCCCGAATGCGATTCGGTTCGCCAATCTACCGGACGTACAGAAACAGGGTGTGGCTGCGGCCTTCCCCGTCATCGGGAATGGTTACCGTATTCACCGGCGTCCAGCCACCGATCTCAAAATCGTGCGCCACAATGCGGGTACCCTTCTTCACCGTCGCTTCCAGCACCGGACGCACCTTGAGATTCGAATCCGGCAGCAAGTAAATCGTAATCACGTTGGCCGACGAATAATTCTGCTTCAGAATATCGCCGTAAATGATCCGCGCCGATTTCTGTAACCCCAGTTGCCGCAATCGAGCTGAGCTCCCTGTCACCAAGTCACTGTCCAGCTCCACTCCCGTCGCATCCGCATGGTACTTGCGAGCGGCCATGATGACAATGCGTCCGTCACCGCTGCCCAGATCGAACAGTTTTTCGCCAGCCTTCAGCCCGCCCAGTTCCAGCATCTTCTCGACAATCGTTTCAGGAGTCGGATAGTAGGGCGCGAGCTTCTCGCCGGTTGGCGGAGCCTGAACCGGAGCCTGTGCCAGCAAACATGCCGCCAGCAGCGTAAGAAGCACCATGCCCGTTACTCCATAACCGAGGACCAGCCCCGGCGCGACAGATCCTTAATAATCACCCCGCCAGCCAACAGCGCCGCCAGGATGAACATCAGACCCGTCCCGTATTCTTTCAGAATTACTTTGCCAATGCCAAACAGCGAACCGTAAACCAGCACGCAGCCGCAAAGCCAGTCCAGCAGGTTCCACACCAAGTCACTCGAAGGCCGCACATCCGGAGCCAGCCTCGCCACGGGACCCCACCCGGCCACCGACGGCCGCACCTTCCGGTAGAACGCCACGAGCGTCGCATTCGATTCCGGTGCCGTAAGAAACGTGACGGAAACCCACACAACAGTGGTAAATCCAACCGTATAAAGAATGATGTAAGCGAACTGAACCGGGTTATCACTGTCCAGCCCGAAAACGGTTTGCAGTGCAATGGATGCCACAAACGCCGCTGCCATCGAGGAAACCTCACTCCAGGCACTAATCCGCCACCAGTACCACCGCAGAATCAGCACAGACCCTGTACCGGCCCCGGTCACGATCAACAACTTCCACGCACCCGCAATCGAATCCATGTAATGTGTAATGATCGCCGAGACAATTGTCAGCAGCACCGTAGCCACCTGCGACGCCAGCACGTAATGCCGGTCCGGCTCATTGATCCGGATAAAGCGCTTGTACAAATCATTCACCAGATAACTGGCACCCCAGTTCAACTGCGTCCCGATCGTAGACATGAACGCCGCGGCAAATGCCGCCACCATCAAACCTCTGAGCGAAGGCGGCAGGTAATCAATCATCACGCGGATGTAACCCGTTTCCGGATCCTGTAAATGGGGATACAGAATCACAGAAGCCATGCCAGTCAGCACCCACGGCCAGGGCCGCAGCGCATAGTGCGCGATGTTGAACCACAAAGTAGCCAGCAGCGAGTGCCGCTCGTCTTTCGCGCTGAACATCCGCTGCGCCACATAACCGCCGCCGCCCGGTTCGGCCCCCGGATACCAGGTCGCCCACCAGTTCACCGCAATATAAACAAAAAAAGTAACCGCAGGCATCCACACGGAATGCAGATCGGGGACGAAACTCAGAAATGCACTGCCCTCTCCGCCCAGCTTGAGTTTCATCTGATCGATGCCGCCCACGGCACGAACCGCCTGCACCGCCAGCACGATCACCATGGTCATCTTGACGGCAAACTGGAACAGATCGGTGACCAGCACTCCCCAAAGTCCGGAAAGCGTGGAAATAAACGAGGTCAGAGCAATGATTCCGATGACTATCCACAATGCCTGATCTTTGTTTACCCCCAGCACCAGCACCAGAATCTTCACCATCGCCAGATTCACCCAGCCGAGGATGATGCAGTTCATGATCACGCCCAGATAGATGGACCGGAAACCGCGCAGGAATGCCGCTGGCTTGCCGGAATACCGCAACTCCGCCAGTTCAATATCGGTAGTTACGCCGGAGCGCCGCCACAGCCGCGAAAACAGGAACACCGTGAGCATGCCGCTCGCCACCATGTTCCACCAGAGCCAGTTGCCGGCAATGCCGTTCTTCGCTACCAGACCGGTGACAACCAGCGGCGTATCGGCGGCGAAAGTTGTCGCCACCATGGACGTTCCGGCCAGCCACCACGGGACATTGCGGCCGGAAAGGAAGAACTCACTGATGTTGGACCCGGCCTTACTCTTGTAGTAAAAACCGATCAGAATATTGAAGAGAAAATATCCGGCGATGATGCACCAGTCAACTGTAGTGAGCCTCATCGCACGCGACCCGGGTTTTCAACCGGAACTGTGTGAAACCCTGTGGAAAACCACCCCGGAAACACGTCCATCGTGCGGTTTGAAACGGAGATGTAACGCGATGCACCCTCGTTGGGCAACGTAGTTTTCATGTTTGTAATAGCTTTAGTTTGTTCTGTTTAGGGTGTGCTGCAACAGGAATAATGCAGCTTATACCCAGACTTTTTCAGTAGGTACTCCCCTGCTGCACATTTCGCACGATTTTGCATCAGCATAATAGCTGGCTTCAAGGCGGGCGAGATGGAGCAAAGGCAGGTCGCCAAAACTGTGAGTCTGCGGATTCGGCTGGTAAATAATCACTGCCAGAGCCACCACCGCAGCCCCATAACTCTCGATCAGGGTTTTCATTTCCGTCAGACGGTTGCCGTAACGAAGGATGTCATCCACGAGCACCACTTGCTCACCTGGTTCCGGCGCGATGAACTGGCGGAAACGCAGCGGCCCGCCATCAGGCCCGTTCTCCGCCCAGTAGACGCGGCGGGCCTGCAATGCTTCGCAAACCCCATAAGCCACGGGCAGTCCGCCCGTAGCGGGCGCGACAATTGAGAGCTGCGGAATAATAGCGCGGATCTCAGGATTCTTGCGTACCAGCCGACTCAGCGCGACGCTCCAAGTCTTGGCGTGCTGGTAGTAGCGCATGGCCAGCGGTACCTGTAGATACTCATTCGAATGGACGCCGTCAGGGTAAACGAAATGTCCGTCCCGAAGGGCACCGGTGTCCCGCAAAACAGTTACGACTTCATCATGACTCGGCAGAAGCTGCATAAAGGGTCAATCTCGCCCTTAAAGCATACCTGTTTCGGGTTACTCTACGATTGCCTGATAGGCGAGCTGCTGAAAAACGGTGCGTTTGGCCAGATCGCCCATTGTCTGAATCATGAAGACGCCGATCAAATTCTCGCGGGGATCAATCCAGAAACTGGTTCCGGCGTAACCACCCCAGCGGAACTGGCCTGGCGAGGGAAGTGTTGCCGTTTTTCCCGGTCCGCGGCTCACGGCGAACGTCAGGCCGAACCCGTGGCCCTGCGGCAGCAAGCCTCCCGCTATAGGAATCGCGCCCAGGTGATCTGCACTCATCAGTTCCACCGTCTTGGGGCTCAGCAGGCGTTCACCATGTAGTTCCCCGCCGTTGAGCAGCATCTGCGCAAATCGCGCATAGTCGCGAATGGTTGACGTTAAACCGGCGCCGCCCATGAGCAGCAAAGGCTTCTTCTTAAAGCTTTCCTGCCCGACGAAATTCGTACGGCTGACGGTACCGTCGGCGTTGGGCTGATAGAACGTCACCAGCCGGTCCCACTTTTCTTCCGGAACGTGGAAGCCCGTGTCGAACATGTCGAGCGGCTCCAGAATGCGCTCGGCGAAGAATTCATCGAGCGGCTGGCCGGAAATAACCTCCACCAGGCGGCCAAGAACATCGGTACCGAAGCCGTAATCCCAAAGAGTACCGGGATGACTTACCAGCGGAGCCTGGCTCAGTAACTGCGTCATCTCCGACAGCAGAATGCTGCCATAGCCCATCTGCAGGCCGAGTCTTTGATAGGTGAGCGTCCCATCTTCATCGTGCGGGCCGACGTAGTTGAAGCCTGCGGTATGCCGCATCACATCGAGTACGGTTATGGGCCGGTCTGCGGGAACCGTACCGGTCAGCTTGCCGTCTTTCTCCACTGCCACCCGCATGTTGGCGAATTCGGGCAGGTAGTTCGACAGCGGGTCGAGCAGGCCAAAACACCCCTCCTCGTAAAGCAGCATCGCAGCCACTCCGGTCACAGCTTTAGTCATGGAGTAAATGCGGTAAATCGAATCTTCTCGTATGGCCATGCCGGTGTCTTTATCCGCCATCCCCCAGGTTTCGAGAAAGGCGACCTTGCCGTGCCGGGCGATCAGTCCCGCGCCCCCTGCGATGCGGTTTGAGGCAACCAGCCTTTCCATAAAAGGACGGATGCGGTTGAGTCGCGCTTGCGACAATCCAACTACCTGGGGCGGTACGTGGCCTAGTTCGTGATTCTGGACGGGCATTCGAGAAGCATCATATCAACCGGGGCATTCAGTCAGACCAGGGGTCATAACTGCCGACGTTCCAGAGATGGCCCTCGGGGTCGCGACAGGTGAAATCGCGTCCGCCATATTCCTTGTCTTCGATATCCGGAACCATTTCAGCCCCTGCCTGTTTCGCCGTTGCATAGACCGCATCGCAATCGGTGACGATCAGACAGGGACCTGCGTATTGGCCAGGCCGATTGCCTTCGGCTGCACGATCAGCCTTGAATCTGAGCGCGGGAATCACGGTTGACTTTCAGTCTTTCGCTAACGGGGCCATCGGAGAATCCTCACCGCATAATAACGGAAAACGACACGCCGCGGTTCGTCGCCCGGTCCCATTCACTGGTGCCTTTGCGGAGCGGGCTGGAATTACCTGCGCCCGTTGGATCGATAGCGGTTCGCGGAATTCCCTGCGCCGCCAGGGCATCGGCAATCTGGTTCGCCCGCTCCGTTGACAGTTTGTTGTTTGTGGCAGGAGCACCGGTTTCGTCGGCGTGACCGGTGATGGCAATTCTGGCCCCTGGCGCGACGCGCAACAACTGGCCAATGGTTTCGGCTGCGGCTTCAATCTTTTCGGTTTCGGTGAGCAGCAGCTTCGAGCTGTTGGTGTCGAAACGGATGACCTGGCGTTGAATCTTTGCCACCGCCTCATCCTGCGACCGTTTCGCGGCGAAAGGCGTGTTCAGCGACAGGTATGGCTGCCAAACGAACCGAATTTTTGCCGCATCCAGCTTGCGCGCGGCCAGCAGTGCAGCCGGGTCCGCAGCCAGAGGGTCTTTCAGACCGGCAAGCAGGTACTGCGACCCGTGGCGTTCCACGTCTGTGATCACGATGCCCGGTTGTTCCCGCAATGAATCGAAGTAGTTACTCCAGCGCGCCTGCGTCACCATCCGCCACGTCACCAGGGCAATGATGACTGCCGCAATCACTGCCAGATACGGCCACAATTTGGCTTTGTTTTGCTTTTCCGGAGCGGATTGCCCCAGCAGGCAGGCTTCAAGAATGGGCTTGGCGGGTTCGAAAACGCTCAGGTCATCCTGTTTGAAATTATTGATCTCGCTCTGGAGTAATTCCTCGGTCTGGTCGAGCGCTTGGCGGAATACGTGGCGCAGATTCACTGGAGCGGTTCCGCCGACGGCCCCCACCATCAGCACCTTCGGCGAGTAAGTCATCCACAACTTGAACCGGCCCGCGTCTACGGTCTCAAGGTCCTGCGCGCCTTCGGTGAAGGAATCTGACAGAAAATCCTGAATCGCGGTCAGCATGCCTGAGATCATGTCGGCATCTTTTAATACAGCACCCTGCGCGGCCACATGTTGCAGGAGCAGGCCGCTCTTGCGGTGGATCAGAAACACCTGTTCCACCGAATAGAGCAGGCTGCGCGCCATCAGGATTTCGGCGAAGGGCTTGCCCGTGATGATCGACTCGACGCGCCATTTGATGGAGCGAATCGACACGCTCTTCTCTACAATCTGGTTCAGAGCTTCAGCGAAATCGCGAATCGCAGCCGCTATGGAAGTTCGTATGGCGGGGCCAATGATCGGGTAAATAGCATCAGCCAGCTCCTTCGGATTTTTCCGGACAGAATTGGAAAAGGCTTTTTCAAACACGGGTTCGAGGGCGTCACGCAGCGCCTTTACTTTCGCCGTTCGGATTGCTCCCGGCAAAGCCTCAGCTAGATCGACTGTGCGCTTTGCAGGGTCGGCAACCCGCTCATGCAGGGCGGCGAGTTGTTCCAGTTCCGCCCCGACAAGCAGTTGCCGCAACTCTCCGAGCGCGCTGGTCTCGACGCCTGCAGGCCCGGATTGAGCCGGGTCCGGCACTCTATTCTTCCGAGCCCGGAATCTGGAACTGATCGCTCAGGCGCAACGCCACTTCGGTGAAGAGTGAGGCCAGTGTGGCGCGGTCTGTCTTGCCGTCGCGCAATTCATGCACGCGCCGGTCCAGGATGGTGGAAAGTTCTTCGTGGCGGGCGCGAATCTCTTCGGTAAGGTCGCGGGCCTGCTGCAGCAGATCGCTGCGCAGATCGCGCTCTGTGGTGGTGGCGCGGTCGTCCAGATCACGCAGACGGCGGCTCAGGGCATCCGTAAGATCTTTGAGTTCGCGCGCCATCTGGCCGGCGACTTCGGTACGTTCGTCGCGTTCCGCTTTGATGCGCGTTTGAACGGTTTCAAACTCTTTGCGCATGAAACCTTCCAGCTGTTCAAATTTTCTGCGGCTGGTCTCGCGGATTTCAAGGGTCTCTTTGATCAGAGTCTCTTCAAGGCGGTTGAAGCGCGATTCATAATCGCGCATCTGGGTGCCGAAAAGGATGTCGCGGATTTTATCGACATTGCCCGCGCCTCCGCGCAATACCTGGCTGGGGGATTCGGATTGTTCTGCGGCGCTCATCTGTGGTCTCTCCTGAAGAATTGATGGTTTGGGGGGCGTTTTCGCCACCGCGGCCTTTACCGCTGCTGGTTTGAAGGGAACTGGTTTGACGGGAACTGGCTTCGCCTGCACCGCTCTCACGGGAGCATTTTTCGCGGCGCTTGTTTTCTTTGCGACCGGTTTCTTGGCCGCCGGTTTAACGGCCGCAGATTCTATTTTACGTGGCTGCATGGCTTCCTTGTTTAAGACTGGGGTTTGGACTCTGGTTTCGCAGACTCATCGTGCGCGCGGGTATAACTGGACCGGACTCGCGCGTCCAGTTGCGGCGGAGTGAACGGCTTGGCCAGAAAATCAGTCGCACCTTCTTCAAAGCTGCGTTTGGCGCTCTCTTCGTCGCCCTGCGCGGTCAAGACGATCACTGCGAGGGACCGGGTTGCTTCGTTCGCGCGAAGCTGTCGCAGAACCTCAAATCCGTCAATGTCCCCGAGGTTCAGATCCAATACGACGACATCCGGGAGCTCGCTTGCGATCTGTTGCAAACCATCGCGACCGCTCTCCGCCTCAGTCACACGGTGGCCCACCCTGGTCAGTGTTTTTCGCACCAGCACCCGCAGGTCCTCGTCATCGTCTACAACCAGAATTTTCAGCGAATCGAGCAGCGTGGGGGCGATCGTTTTGACGACATTCATCTTCACCCGCGCTTCCGGCTGGTTTTCAAAAGTAGCGATAAATCCTTCGCGGGCGCAGAATACTTTCAGCGGCGACCCTAACGAGGCGGCCAGTTCCTGCGCACTGGCTTCGACGCGGTCAAGAAAATCGTCGTCATGGGTGGGGTCATGATGGGTCAGGAAAAGGGTCTTCACATTTGCGGCGGCGGCAATCCGCGTGACATACGCCCAGGTGCTGTGGCCCCAGTTTTTCTTGGCGGGATATTCTTCGGGCGTGTATTGCGCGTCATGGATGACCACGTCGGCATTCTGCATGAATTCTGCATGGCGACGGTCGCCATCGTGCAGAATGGATTCCAGCTTGCCGGGCTCCGCCTCGGAATGCCACAGGCTCTCCCAATAAGGTTCGTGGTCGCAAAGGTAGAGCAGCGAAGCCCCGTCGGCTTCAATACGGTAGCCCAGCGCAGTGGCTGGATGGTTCAGCAGGCGTGCGCTGATCCGGACCCCTTCTATGTCTTCACTGCCTTCGAGGACATCCCGATACTTAATATCCGCGCCTAACTGCGAGAGTTCCACCGGGAAGTAGGTATATTCCATTTGCCCCGAGAGCACTTCGGGAAGGGATGTATTAGCGCCTTGCGGACCGCAAACCGTAAAGCGATTGCCGGGGATAAAGAGCGGGATGAAGAAGGGGAACCCTTGAATATGATCCCAGTGGGTGTGGCTAAGCAGGATGGTGCCGGTGATGGGTTTTGGAACGTTGGCCATCAGGTGCGCACCGAGTGGCCGCGCGCCGGTTCCGGCGTCAAATATATAACGCCGTCCCGATTTCGTCACCACTTCCACGCAGGAAGTGTTGCCCCCGTACCTCACTGTTAAGGGGCCAGGAGTTGCGATGGACCCCCGAGTACCCCAAAAACGCAGTTCCAATCGTGTCCCCCGGTCGAATCTGACTTATCTTTCTTAATGTACTCCAGATGAAAGCTTAACCCTATAGCGCGAAGGTACTGGAGCTGCCTTGGGGACGCAAAAGCGGAGCCGGTTTAGGGAAACACGAGTTTGACGCGTGCGGTGTAGCCGGCAAGCTGCTTGAGGGCTTCGCCGATTTGGGCTGCATCGTCCCCGATAGCGGCCTGTTCGAGGATCGACCCCAACTCAGTGAGGCGCGGGAAACCATACCCGCTGCCAGTCCCCTTCATCTTGTGGGCCAGATTTTTTATGGTCTCGAAATCATTGGCCGCCAGCGCGGTCTGGTAAAGCGGAACTTCGGCCCGGCGCTTTTCGAGGTAACCGGGAACCACATCTTCCATGCCGTCTTCAACCATCACGGTGAACGATTCTTCCATCGATTGTGCGGGGGCAGCGTGCGTCACTGCCTCGCCGGAGCTGCTGTGACCGGCGACGGCTTCGAGTAAGGTCACTTTGCGGATCGGTTTGGTGAGCAGTTCGGTGAAACCAGCGGCGTAGCCTTTCACCGCCATGTCTGCGAAGGCATGGGCCGTCAGGGCGAAGACCGGAGTTGGTTTTGCGCCCGATGCCGCTTCGATTTTGCGGATCTCGCTGGTTGCTTCGTAACCGTCCATTACCGGCATTTCCACATCCATGAGAATGACGTCGTAGCGGTTCTTTCGGAACATTTGAGTAGCGATCAGGCCGTTTTCGGCGATCTCGATATGGGAATGGATGTTCTTGAGGTAGGCGAGGATCAGGCTGCGGTTGTCGTCTGAATCATCCACCAGGAGAATTTTGAGCCCGGAAATCCCTGCTTCCAGATCTTCCACGGAAGTGCGTTCGGTACTGACCGGCTTGCGGTCAGTCTGGTCTTGCTGAACGCCGAAATGAGCGGTGAAGAAAAAGGTGCTGCCTTTGCCGACGTCGCTCTCCACCCAGATGTGGCCTTCCATGAGTTCCACCAGTTGTTTGGAGATGGAAAGCCCGAGGCCCGTCCCCCCGTATTTGCGGGTAGTGGAGGCGTCGGCCTGGGAAAAACTCTCGAAGATGCGTCCGAGTTTGTCCTCGGGGATGCCGATTCCGCTGTCAGAAATGGCGAAACGAAGCCAACCATTGATCTGATCGCCGGCGCGGGCCGAGGGGTTGCCGGGGTCACATTCCACTCGGATTTCGAGGCCACCACGGTCTGTGAATTTGATGGAGTTTCCCAGCAGATTGATAATAATCTGGCGCAGGCGGTTGGGGTCACCCGTTAGATAGAAAGGAACGCCGGGCACCAGAATCTGATTCAGCCAAAGGGCTTTAGCTTTGACACGAACCTCCACCACTTCCATCGCCGCCGCCACCACCTCGCGCACATCGAAGTCAGTAGATTCCAGTTCCATGTGGCCGGCTTCCACCTTGGAAAGATCGAGAATATCGTTGATCAGGTTGAGCAGGGCGACGCCGTTGCGCTGAAAAACCTCTACGCATTTGTGCTGTTCGGTATTGAGCGGAGTGCCGGAAAGTACGTCTGCCATGCCGATGATCGCGTTGAGCGGCGTGCGGATTTCATGGCTCATCGCCGCCAGAAAAGTACTCTTGGCTTCGGTGGCCCGTTCGGCTTCGCGTCGCTTTTGTTCCAGCTCGCGGCTGAGGCGCTCGACCTTTTCTTTCTCCAGCTCGACGTCGTGGGCTAGTTGCTGCCAGGTCAGCAATTCCCCGGGCAGGGTTCGCAGGGCGAGGAACTTGCGTTCGTCTGTGCCGCAGGCTACGGCCTGAAGGTATAGCTCTTCACCAGGGTTGCGCGGGTCGGGTTCGGTCCAGGTGTCAGATTGGCTTCGTTTGGCGAAATCGCAATCCGGGAGAAACACCTCAAGCATCGGGAAGCAGTCGAGCAGATCGAGAGGCCCGGCAGGCAGCGCCAGCCAGTCGGGCAGAAGACCGACCGCATGCCACGCTCCGTCCGGCTGTTCTTCGAAGACGGCAAGATCGAGACCGGCGAAGAGATCGTCAGTCGTTTTCATCTTCCTCGGCCGGTGCCTGAAGAATCCGCTTGGAGAGCGCGAAGAATGCTTCCTCAACGTGCTGGCCTGACTTCGCGCTGGTTTCGAGCAGGGTCCAGCCTGAATCGGTTAGTTCAGTCCAGGTGGAATCAGGAATTTCCCACGTTTCGCGCAGATCGGCTTTGTTGATGAGAGCGAGAAACGGACGTGCACCAATTTCGGCTTCGACCCGCTGTTGGATACTGCGGGCCACTTCCAGTGTTTTGGCGCGCGTGCCGTCGATCACCAGCAGGTAGCCCGAAGCATCTTTAACCTGGTTCAGTTTTACTGGCGCGCCGTCTTCTTCGCCTGCCATGTCCCACAGCATGAGGGTGAGTTCTTCGCCTTCAAGGGTGAGGACTTTCTTGTCGATCTTGACGCCTACCGTGGTGTGATATTTGTCGTCGAACATGCTGTGAACAAAGCGCGCCACCAGACTTGTCTTGCCCACGCCATACGAACCCAGCAGGCAGATTTTCTTTTTCAGCATTTTTTATTGGAGAAGCTCCAGAAGTTCGGTGGTCCCGGCCCGGATTGCGGCCTTTAAAGTGGGCTCCCGTTCGGGTGCCCATTCGGGAGAATGAGGT
This sequence comes from Terriglobia bacterium, assembly GCA_025363475.1. GTDB lineage: Bacteria > Acidobacteriota > Terriglobia > Bryobacterales > Bryobacteraceae > BOG-234. The sequence goes on along the minus strand of JANYDS010000017.1, from coordinate 6,080 downwards.
GCGGGAACCGGGATACCGGTCTCGCGGGCGCGGGTCAGTTTCGCCGGGTCAACCGCGCCGATATGGAGCAGGGCAGAAGGGACTCCGGCCAGACCGTATTGGGCGAAGTCTTCGGACGTCATCTTGGGCGGCATCTCGACTACATTTTGTTCGCCGAGATTTTGTTTGAGTGCCCCAGCCAGGCGCAGGGTCAGCACGGGATCGTTGTACACAGGGGCACCGGCCACATCCCCGGCATCTATAAGCGGAGGGCGAGGTGCCCCGGCTGATTCTGCTTCGCCCTTCGCGATACGGCGGATGGCGTCGAGTGTGCGCTTGCGGACCTCAGGTGTGTAGGTTCTCACCGACAACTGGAGCTTCACTTCATCCGGAATGATATTGGCTTGGGTGCCACCGTGGATGGAGCCAATGGTGAGAACTACCGGGTCCACCGGATTGTTCTCGCGGGAGACGATGGTTTGCAGCGCCATCACAATTCGAGCAGCCAGCACCACAGGATCCACGGTGTTGTAAGGCATGGCGGCATGGCCGCCGCGACCATAAACGGTGATGGTGACGCCATCGGACATGGCGCGGAAGTTGCCTGGATGGTAGCCGATTATGCCCGCGGCGAGCGTATCGTCATCGTGCAAAGAGAGCGCAAATGCGGGTCGGGGAAAGCGTGTGAACAAACCGTCTTTGAGCATGGCGCTGGCACCGCCTCCACCCTCTTCAGCAGGCTGACCCACCATGACCAGAGTGCCGTGCCAGCGCTCGCGGTGTTCTGCCATCAGACGGGCGGTTCCTGCCCACGCAGACATGTGAATGTCGTGCCCGCAGGCATGCATTACGCCTTTCGTTTTACTGGCGTAGGGGAGGCCGGTTTTTTCTTCGACCGGCAGGGCGTCCAGTTCAGTCCGCAGCATGACGACTGGCCCCGGACCGTTTTTCAGGACACCCACGATGCCGGTGCGGCCGACACCGGTTGTCACTTCAAAACCGAGCGTCTTCAGCCGGGCCGCCAGTTTCGCAGCGGTTTGCACTTCCTGAAACGCGAGTTCGGGGTGCTGATGGAGATCGAGATAGAGTGCTTCGATATCCGGGTAGATGGCGTCAACTTCTGCAGCCCATTGAGCGGACCTCTGCCCAAACAGCAGGGGAGCAAGAAGCAGCAGGGCAGGCAACTTCATCATGGGGCCTCTTTAGCGGCGGGTTTTAGCGAAACCGGCAAGAGCGAGCAGCGGGAAATAGAGCCGGTAGTAATGGTAGTTGAGGTAGAAAACCTTGGGGAAGCCGGTGCCTGTGGCAAGGTCTTCGGGCCAGGTTCCGTCCTCGGACTGAGTGCGCACCAGATACTCAATACCGTATTGAACACTGGAACTATAGGTATCTCCACCGGCCATTAAACCCATCAGCGCCCATGCTGTTTGGGTGGGTGTACTGACTTCGTAGGTATATAACTCGTTGTCGTAACTGGCGCAGCTTTCACCCCAGCCGCCATCAGGATTCTGGATGGAGCGCAGCCACTCATTGGCGCGCTGGATGTAAGGCTCGTGGTCATCCTCATTCATCGCACGCAATCCGCGCAGCGCGAAACAGGTTCCGTAAATGTAGGCGACGCCCCAGCGCCCGTACCAGCTGCCATCAGCAAGCTGAGTGCGAATCAGATATTCGATGGCGCGGCGGCAGGCGGGGTGATTGCGGTCGAAGCCATTGGCCGCCAGAGCCTCCAGCGTGCGCCCGGTGATGTCGGCGCAGGTGGGGTCGAGCATGGCGTTATGGTCGGCAAAAGGAACGTGGGTCAGAATTTCCCAGTTGTTATCGACGTCAAACGCTGCCCAGCCGCCATCTGATGACTGCATGGCCAGCAGCCAGTCAATGGCACGCTTGGCCGTTTCGGCCTGAGCTTTCTGGTTTGATGCCTGGAGGTGCGGGAAGGCCAGCATCACCATGGCAGTGTCATCGATATCCGGGTACCAGTCGTTCTGAAATTCAAACGCCCAGCCGGAGGGTTCGGTATGGGGGCGCTTGACGGACCAGTCACCCTTGCGGCGGATTTCGCGGTCGAGCAGCCAGTCCGCACTCCGGGTCATAGCCGGGGTGTTGCCGTAACCGGCTTCGCCCAGCGCATAGGCTCCGATAGCTGTGTCCCAGACAGGTGAAAAACAGGGCTGGAAGAAGAAAGTCTCGCCGTCATCGACGATCAGGCTTTCAAACTGACGCAGGGCTTCCTGCCGCACGGGGGAATCGGCTGGGTAACCGAGAACATCAAGCGCCATGATGGAATACTGCATGGGCGGGTAAATCGCGCCCAGACCGTGCGCATGCTTCATGCGTTCCAGCATCCAGTGTTCGCACTTGCGGATGGCGTCCTTGCGAATACGCGCGAAACCGTAGCTTTCCCAGAGTTTCAGAATGCGGTCAGAATTGATGAAGGTTTTGCGCCAGCTCAGCCACGGGTCGTTGTTGTCGAAGCCGGTGCTCTTGCCAGCTATGAAAAGTTCTGCGAGGGTGAAGCCGGCGGGCACGGGACGCTTGGGGTCGTGCGCGTGGACGATGGCGAGGGAGACTACGATGGCGCGGGTCCACGACGACATCTGATAGAGCAGTTTGCCGGGCAGCAGCATCACTTCAGGTGGAATGCTGGGCGTGCCTTCGCGCGGGTAGAGATCGAAAAGACTGAGATTGACCTTGGTGTAGCTGTTGGCAGCCTGAATGCCGCCGAGCGCGATGATTTGCTCACGCAGTTTTGCGAGGCGCGGATCATCTATGGCGAGGCCCGAGACTTTGAGGGCGAAGTAGGCTTTGACGCTGGCGCTGATCTCTGCCGGCCCGTTTACGTAGATGTTAAAGCCGCCGTCGGGAAGCTGGCGGGACAAGATTCGTGCGGCGGCGCGTTCAATTTGCGAACGGTTGGGCGGATTCCACAGGCCGGAATCCTTATCCGGCGCGTGCATCCACAATTGCAGCAGGATGTAGTCGGATTCAAGGGTGGTGTCGGCCGTGAGCAGCGCGCACCAGTAGCCATCGTCCTGCTGCAGGGAAAGCAGTTGCTCCGCCGCGCGATTGATCTTTTTCTGTGCGTTGCCGAGCAGTGAATCTGTGGCGTGGAGCGTGGTGCTCATCTGCTGATGCTGTACAGTTGTCCCGAAGCGGCGCTGGCGAGTTCCGCAGGCAGGGAGAAACGCACGTCCTCTTCCACCATTTCTATTTCTTCAAGATCAGTAAAGCCGGAGGATTGAAGGGCAGAAACAATTTCTTCGACGAGATGTTCCGGGGCTGACGCGCCCGCGGTTACGCCGATATTGTGGATGCCTTCGAGCCAGGCGGGATTGACGTTGGACCAGTCGTTGACCAGGTGCGCGGCTACGCCGTAATTCTTGCCGACTTCGACCAGTCTCTTGGAGTTGGAGCTGTTGTCAGAGCCCACCACCAGAATCAGCTCACAGAATTCGGAGACGCCCTTGACTGCCATCTGACGGTTTTCAGTGGCGTAACAAATGTCCTGGGATTTCGGGCCGCGAATCATGGGGAACCTTTCTTCAAGGCGCGCGATAATCCCGGTGGTTTCATCCAGACTGAGGGTGGTTTGCGTGAGGTAGGCGACGCGGTCCGGATTCTCAATTTCGAGAGAATCCACATCTTCAACCGATTCCACGAGGATCATTTTCGCGGGCGCTTCGCCCAGCGTTCCAATCACTTCATCGTGGTTCTTGTGGCCAATGAGGACGATCGTGTAGCCTTCGCGGGCAAACTTCACGGCTTCGAGATGGACCTTGGTGACCAGCGGACAGGTGGCGTCGATGATTTTCAGATCGCGGTCTTTGCCTTGCTGCCGGACTTCGGGGGAGACACCATGAGCGCTGAAAATAGCGCGCGCCCCGGAAGGCACTTCGGCCAGCTCTTCGACGAAGATTGCTCCCAGATCCCGTAGTTCGTCTACAACGTGTTTGTTGTGAACGATTTCCTTGCGGACGTAAACGGGACGCCCGTAGAGGTTCAGGGCAATTTTCACCACATCAATGGCACGCACCACGCCCGCGCAGAAACCTCGAGGTTTCAGGAGGAAGATTTTCTTGCCTCCGCCTGTGTTTGCGGTGATGGGTTTTAACGGCATAGGGGTTTGGCGGGCGAGTTCTGCGGAATCTTCGAGTATATCATCGGGAACCGAAAGTACTGTCCTGCCTGGTGGTCGCCTGCTGAGCCGAATCAGCAGAGAAACCCGTTCCGGGCACCCCCCGTCAAACTGTCATGAAACTATGCCCGGCGTGATCGGGTTTATAGTGGTAGACAAGGACGTGCCTCCGATGAAACTGATCATGCTTTCGGCTTCGTGGCGAAAAAATAGTGCGGCGGCAGCTTTGTTCGCCTTGCTGGCTCCGCTTGCGCTGGTCGCACCGGCTTTTGCCGAAGACAAGAAAAAGAACCCCGAGGAAATCGGCAATCGCAAGGTTGATAGCGGTGTTAACTTCTATTCTATTGAGAAGGAAATTGCGCTGGGTAAGCAGATGGCACAGGAAGTGGAGCGCCAGGCCCGGATTGTTGACGACCCCATTGTGGCGGAATACGTGAACCGGATCGGGCAAAACCTGGTTCGGAACTCTGATGCCAAGGTTCCTTTCACGATCAAAGTTGTGGATGCGGAAGACATCAATGCGTTTGCTCTGCCGGGTGGTTTTTTCTTTGTGAATACGGGCGTGTTGCTGAACGCGGATAACGAAGCGGAAATGGCCGGGGTGATGGCGCATGAGATTGCGCATGTGGCGGCGCGGCATGGCACGCGGCAGGCTACGCGGGGTGATATTGCCAACTATGCGAGTATTCCGCTGATTTTTCTGGGCGGCTGGACAGGTTATGCGATCCGTCAGGGTATGGGTTTGGCGATCCCGATGGGCTTTTTGAAGTTCAACCGGGGCTTTGAATCGGAAGCCGATATGCTTGGTTTGCAGTACATGTATAAGTCGGGCTACGACCCGGTTTCGTTTGTCGATTTTTTTGAAAAAATTCAGTCGCTGGAGAAGCGCAAGCCCGGTACGATGAGCAAGATCTTTTCCGATCATCCTCCGACCGGTGATCGCATTGAGAAATCGCAGGCGGTGATCCAGAAGTATCTGAAGGAAAAGCCTGAATACGTTGTGAACACGAGTGAGTTCAATGATGTGAAGGCTCGTGTTGTGGCCATGCATAATCGGCGGACTGTGGATAGCAATAAGGATAAGGATTCCGGTCGGCCTACGCTCCGGCGCAATCCAAACGGGCAGATTGATTCGAATGGGAATGAGAAAGCTCCGACTGCCGATCAGGATGACCGCCCGACGCTAAAACGGCGCGAGAATTAGTATATGGCGATCACACTTCAATTCCAGTCTGACGTTGAAACCCGGCTTGCAGGAAAGGCAAAGGAGAGTGGCCTTCCCCTCGATACGTATGTCGAAAAGCTGCTCAATGAAGACCGAAGTGTTTCGAGGACTGGGAGAAAGACTCCAGCTAACCTGCGCGACAATCTCAGATTGTTGCGCATATGCGCTTGCGGTTGATTCGGGAGAGCCTTCAGTTCAAGGGGAACGATTTCGCGGAAACTGACGTGATTCCAAGCTCTGAAAATCTACAGCTCCGTCATCGGACCAGGAGATGTTCGTTCGATAAGCCAGAGGAATTACAGTCTGTATTAGAATAGAGACTTGCCTGCCGACTTTGGGGGCGCGTAGCTCAGCTGGTTAGAGCGCCTGCTTCACACGCAGGAGGTCCGGGGTTCGAGTCCCTGCGCGCCCACCATAAACTTTTTTTCATAGAAACCGAGCCTTCGGATTGTGCGCGTACCCGTTCAATTTGCCTTCTCAACTGAGGATTGACTCTTGGTTGAAAATTCACCCATTAGGCCGCCTTTCATCAGAAAGGTCTCCGTGTACTGGCCCTCCCCGCAAAAAATTGAACGACCGGATACCCTTGTACTAATCTTGTGACGTAGATTCGGCGGCCGGAGAATTGTATCTGATGTGAGAAGAATAGGTGAGAGATTCACTTGAGTTAGACATTCCAGTCGATCACGAATATGAACAATCAGATCAATGAGTGTTTTTGATTTTGATCATCCGTCGTAG
>JANYDS010000088.1 GCA_025363475.1 Terriglobia bacterium | reverse complement strand
ACTGAAGCGCGGGCGGTTGCGGCGCTCAATCATCCCAATATCTGCACGTTGTTTGATGTTGGTCCGGATTACCTGGTAATGGAATACATCGAGGGTTTGACCCTGGCCGAGCGGATCAAACAAGGGGCGATTCCTCTCGGTGAAGCTCTGGTCATCGCGAAGCAGATTGCCAATGCTTTGGAAGCGGCGCATGAGAAGGGGATCGTACATCGGGATCTGAAACCGGCGAATGTCAAAATCCGGCCCGATGGTTCGGTTAAGGTTTTGGATTTCGGTTTGGCGAAAGCGGGTGAAGCGCAGGAACTCACCGCTGATTCACCCACGATGTTGTCGGTTGCCGGCATGATCATGGGGAGCGCCGGGTACATGAGCCCCGAACAGGCGCGCGGGCAGGTGGTGGATAAGCGCGCAGACATCTGGGCTTTTGGCGTTGTGCTGTATGAGATGGTGACGGCGAAGAGGCTGTTCGACGGCGCGACAGTTACGGATTCCCTGGCGGCGATTCTGACGAAGGACCCGGACCTGACGCTGGCACCGGAGAAGGTGCGACGGTTGCTCGGGCGATGCCTGGAGAAGGACCCTAACAAGCGGCTGCGCGGGATGGGTGACTGGGCGGAATTGCTGGTGGATACCGAGCATCTTGCCGCCGCTCCCTCACGGTCGCGGCTCAGAATGGCGGGGTGGATTGTTGCCGCAGTCTCGATCATGTTCGCGGCTGCTCTCGCGGTCATTCATTTCCGCGAAAAGCCGTTCGAAATACCGGTCACACGGTTGAGTCTTGATCTTCCGGAAAAACTCCAATTCAGCCGGGCGAACGGGCCACAGGCTATTTCACCCGATGGCAGGCTAGTTGTTTTTTCGGCAATTTCGGCGGAGGGACAGAGTCAGCTTTGGCTGCGTCCGCTGGACGGTCTTACTGCACAGGCGCTGTCTGGAACTGACGAAGCGAGCTTGCCCTTCTGGTCGCCCGACAGCAAAACGATTGGCTTTTTCGGCGGCGGCAAACTCAAGAGGATGGACATCGCCGGAGGGTCCGCGACGCCGCTCGCAGACGCTCCGATTGGGCGCGGTGGAACGTGGAGCCAGGAGGGCATCATCGTCTTTGCACCGGAGGGCGCCGCGCTGCAACAGATTCCTGCATCAGGCGGCACCCCACGCCCGGTTACCCGCGTTGGCCCGAAGGCGGGGACGCACCACCGGTTCCCCTGGTTCCTGCCCGACGGGCGGCATTTTCTTTACCTTGGTGACGGCACCAGCACCATCGACAGCATTCGGCTCGGTTCGCTGGATTCGTCCCTGGGGGACTTAACTCACGACTCGTCAGGGGAAGACCGGATTTTATTGAACACCGTCGATAGTTTCGCTGTCTATACACAGGGATATCTGTTGTGGGTGCGGGGCACCACACTGGTCGCAAGGCCCTTCGACGCAAAACGACTGGCGTTTACCGGAGACCCGGTACCCGTCGCCGAGAGCTTACAAAATACAGTGACTTCGATATCCGAAGCGCCTAAGTTTTCCGTTGCGGCCGGAGTCCTGGTATATGAGAAGGGCAACGCGAACGACTTGCGGTTGACATGGCGGGACAGGACAGGCAAACCGCTCGGGACGGTGGGCGATTCGGGCAGCCTGATTAACATGCACTTTTCCCCGGATCGCAGGACGGTGGTGGGCACGTACCGCGGCGACATCTGGCTCTATGATGTATTGCGCGGCCTGCAGACGCGATTTACCTCTGATCCGGTGAATGACGGAACGCCGGTCTGGTCGCCGGACGGGCGCATGATCGTATTCCGTTCCAAGCGTGCGGGGGATGTCTCGGACAACCTGTATCGCAAGCCTGCGGACGGTTCCCGGAACGAAGAACTGTTCCATGCCGACAATCTGCTAAAGATACCCGCGAGTTTTTCGCCAGACGGGAAGTATCTGGCGTATTTTACGGTGGGCGATCCAAAGACCGGGAACGACATCTGGATTTTGCCGGAGCCGCTGGGGACTCCGCGAGCCTCGAAGCCGTGGCCTTTCATGCGTACTGAATTTAACGAGGGCTATCCGCAATTCTCACCCGATGGCCACTGGATCGCATTCCAGTCGAACGAGTCCGGCAGGAATGAAGTGTATGTTGCGCCGTTCCTGGGTCCGGGCGGGGGGCAGGGCGGGAAGCGGCGGGTATCGGCGGCGGGAGGCACGCTGGCGCGCTGGCGGGTAGATGGTAAAGAGCTGTTCTATGTCGCCCCGGACAGACACCTGATGGCAGCAGAAATGAGTCCGAAGAACGGGAGTATGGAGGTTGGCAAGGTCGAGGCGCTGTTCGGGGGCATCCTGACTCTCGGTAACGGCCTGACATACGATGCCTCCGCCGACGGGCAGCGGTTTCTGGTTATCAATCAGGCGGGTGAAACCGGCGAACCACTGACGGTTGTGCAGAACTGGACTGCGGGGCTGAAGAAGTAGCCAAATATCGACAGACTCAGTCCAGAAGTTCTTCGACGCTCCGGGCATCCAGCAGACGCAGCGCCGTTGCTTCGACTTCAGAGGCGGACATCTTTGCCAGACGATTCTTAACTGAGGTGGAGACTCTGCCGAAACGTCTCTCCATGAGACGCAGAAGTATGCCTAGTTCGCCATCGTGACGTCCCCGTTCCAGACCCCGTTCCAGACCCCGTTCCAGACCCTGTTCCAGACCCCGTTCCAGGCCCCGTTCAAGACCCTGTTCCAGACCCCGTTCAAGACCCAGGGCAAGTCCCTGCTCCTGTGCGAGTTTGAACCGGCTCCCCAGAATAGGATGATCCATGATGTCGTCTAAAATTGGCATTTGACTTGCCTCCTGATTAATCGCGCCCGTCGCCAGCCGCCTCAATCCCGCCAGAATCAGAAACCCGGCCAGCGCTTTTGCCCTGCCATCCGGATCGCTTGAGGCTATTGAACGGAGAATACGCCTGATCGCCGAACGCTGGTCCCTGACCTTCGCCAGTATCGCAATTACATTATCTTCCAGTCTGGGGCTTTCGAGCAAACGTTCACCATCGAGTTCGCGAATGTCCACGATCCGGCACTCGAACGAGACGTGCGCTCCCTTTAGCGTGCCCGTCATTCGCAGCGGCCTTTCGCCGACATAGAGAACCACTTGCTCAGGGAACCGTCCGAATTTGCGAAAAACGGCAGCGGAATATTCCATCATGCGCAGCGCCATGGTTGCATCGTGAGTGCTTTGCAGTTCAATATGCACGATACGACGGTCAGCGGTTTCCCCCAGCAGGTCAACCCGCCGGTTGCGGACTTCAGGCAGTTCGACGCTCAGCCAGTGATCTACTGTCACTTTCGTAAGATCGAGCAGCGACTTACTTCCACAAACAAGAAGGCTCTTCAGCGCGATGTCGTATTCGTGCATGGCATTGTGCGAATCAATTCATTCAGTGCGGGAAAATCCGGAAGTTCTCGGGGTTTGGTTCGCTCCTGTACAATTGAGCGACTTCATGTCTGCCCCCGCACCCACTCGACTCGGACCTTACGAACTTGTCGCTTCTATTGGTAAAGGTGGCATGGGCGAGGTTTGGAAAGCCCGTGATCCGCGACTGGGTCGGGATGTTGCGATCAAGATATCGGCGGCGCAGTTTACGGATCGCTTTGAGCGCGAAGCGCGGGCCATTGCGGCGCTGAATCATCCGAATATATGCACGTTGTTTGATGTCGGGCCAAATTATTTGGTGATGGAACTGGTAGAAGGTCCGACTCTGGCCGAACGGATTTTACAGGGTCCGATTCCACTGGAAGAAGCGCTCGGCATTGCGAAGCAGATGGCCGATGCGCTGGAAGCGGCACATGAGAAGGGCATCATTCACCGGGATCTGAAACCGGCAAATATCAAGATCCGGCCTGATGGTTCGGTGAAGGTTCTTGATTTTGGTTTGGCGAAGGCGGCCAATGAGGCCGTCGAGTATGGGCCGGATTCACCGACCATGCTGTCCGTCGCAGGTATGATTATCGGGACCGCCGGCTACATGTCTCCCGAACAGGCTCGGGGGAAGGTGGTCGATAAACGGGCCGATATCTGGGCGTTCGGCGTGGTGCTTTTTGAAATGCTAACGGGCAAGCGCCTGTTTGGGGGCGACAGCGTTTCCGACACAATCGCGGCGGTAGTCAGAGACGAACCGGACTGGACACGGGTGCCAGTGAAAGTTCGAGGTGTGTTGCGGTCGTGTTTAGAGAAGGAACCCCGGCAGCGGCTGCGTGATATCGGTGACTTCGGGCGATTGCTGGGTGCTGGCGAGCATGTCGTTACCGCTCCTTTACAGTCGCGGCTCAGAATGACCGGGTGGATTGCCGCGGCGGCATTCGGGCTGATTGCGGCATACGCAGTCTGGAACCACCCTGACACGGCCAACCCCGAAATCCGCCTCGACATTGCCACACCGGCGACGAAATTTCCGGGGGCCTTTGCACTCTCACCGGACGGCAGAAAAATTGTCTATGAGGCATCGGGGGATGGCCCTTCGCGCCTGTGGGTGCGGTCGCTCAATTCGATCAGTGCCACTCCTCTGCCGGGGACGGAAGGCGGATTGAACCCTTTCTGGTCGCCCGACAGCGGGTCCATTGCCTTTTTCGCCGACCAGAAACTGGAACGGATTGACCCCGGCAGCGGCGCACCCCAGGTCATTACGGAGACCAACGGGCCGGCCAACGGGCGGCGTGGCACGTGGGGTGCGGAGGACGTAATCCTCTACAATCCGGGTCCTGGCATGGCACTGGTTCGAATACGCGCCTCAGGCGGTCAGGCAGCGGCATCAACGAAGCTCGGCAAAGGTCAGAACAACCACCGGGCGCCGCAGTTTCTTCCTGACGGGCGGCATTTTTTGTTCGCGGCCGGCGGCATGGATCCGGCTATCTGGCTCAGTGGGCTGAACGGGGAGGGTCCGCCTGCCCAGCTGGTTCGGATCGTTACGCTGGCACCGGGAGCCGATTCGGCCAGTGAGTACCTCGCACCCGGATGGCTGGTGCGGGTGAAGCAGAACACGCTGATCGCCCAGCGCTTCGACGCGACGCAGGGCAAACTTTCCGGTGAGCCGGTCACGCTGTCACCCAGGGGAGGCCTGAACGCGGGGACATTGTCCGGATTTTTCTCGGTCTCCAACGCCGGAACCATTGCCTGGCGGGGCGGCGGTTCCGGACGGTCTCAACTGGTCTGGTTCAATCGGGCAGGGCAGAATCTGGGAATTTTCGGGGATGCGGAAGATGCCACTGTTCCCGAACTCGCGCCCAACGGGAACCGGGTGGCGGTCATACGCGGTTCACCTGACTTGCGGGATATCTGGCTACAGGATGGGACACGCAGCAGCCGTCTCACTTTCGCTGCCGGAAATAACCGTTTGCCCCTGTGGTCGCCCGACGGCACGCGTGTGGTATTCGCTGCCCGCCGGACGGGCGTTTCAAATCTCTACCAGAAACCGGCCGACGGTTCGGGCACCGAGGAAGTGCTGCTACAGTCGGACGACAACAAGTGGCCCACTTCCTGGTCCTCTGACGGGCGCTTTATTCTGTATGGAAGTGATCAGAATAAGGGCGACCTGATGGTTTTGCCTCTCACCGGAGACCGGAAACCGTTCGTGTTTCTCAGTACCCCGTTCAACGAGCAGCAGGGTGTGTTTTCGCCGGACGGCAAGTGGATAGCCTACCAGTCGAACGAATCCGGGACCTACCAGATCTATGTGAGGCCGTTTCCAGGACCGGGCGGGCAGTGGCAGATATCCACGGCAGGCGGAAAATCAGTCCGCTGGAAGGCAGATGGGAAAGAGCTTTACTACCTGGCGCTGGATAACCGACTGATGGCGGTGGCGGTAAAAGCGCAGGGTGGAACCGTAGTGCCGGGGACACCGGAAGCGTTATTTCAAACGAACATTGTGCCGGATACATTCAAACCGGAATACGACGTGGCGCGCGATGGACGGTTCCTGATCAATACTCAGCTGGAGGACGCTTCCTCCGAACCCATTCACTTGCTGATGAACTGGAAGCCGCCGGTGAAGTAAGCCGGCGGGGGCGGACCCACCCTCATGGTCTGGATTCAGTGGGTCTTCGCAGCGCGTTCCTGCGCTCGGGCACCGGCCAGGATGCCGGTCATCGCCAGATTCCCCTCGTGGCAGGCATATTCATAAATCGGTCCGTCAAACCGGGTCAGCGGGACTGATGCAGTGAATGGCTTCGTGTAAACGGCAGGATCATTCACGGTGTACTGATAGTCAATCTGGTTCGCGCTCGCCCGCCGGAAACGTTCGGTGACGCTGAGGTGTTCGCCCGCGAGGCCGCAGCAGTTAAACGAGTTGGCAACGATGCGGTCATCGAAATTAGTGGTCTCGACAACCAGGGTGCTGCCTTCCCAGTGGCCCACCGAATCACCCATCCAGAGGTGAACGCGCGGGTCTGGGTGCGGGCGGGAATCAAGAGGAATGATGCGGGCCTCGTGAATCATTTCCTGAACAATTACCACGTAACCCGGCGTTTGCAGAATCTGGAAATTATTGTTGTAGCCACCGGGGATCTTCGGTGCCCCGCGGGTCAGACATCGTTCGGCCAGGTTCCGGTCTTCCCACGAATCGGCCGGGTCAGCACCGCGCTTGCGGCGGTCATCTGCGCGGGCCTGGGCTTTCTTTTGCCCTTCGGGAGTGAGGGGGGGCATTCTGCCATTGGGCGGATCAATGATCAGCGACGTGCGTTTATCCGGCACCAGAGTGCCGCGCTCGCGGAAGAGTTCGTTGTAAGAGCGGTTGACGTCCTTTTGGGGGTCGGCATCACGCTGGTCGTAGTTAACTGCCGCGAGGATGTTGCGCTCGTAGTCAGAGGCTTCCCGGTCTGTAAAGAACGCTTTGTCGGCGAGTTGCAGGGGCCGTTCGAGAGGGGTGAGGGTGGTATTCGACCAGTAGCCTGAGATATCTGGCTGCGCTTTGATTTGTGCAGTTGCGACCTGTGCTGTGGCCTCTACGGGCACAAGCAGCAGAGTAAGAAACAAGAGTTTGCGCGCGGGTGACATCAAGCAACACGCTACATTTCGCCGAGGCGCGTGTCAAGGCTTCGGTAACGGGCCGAACGCAACAGGCATCGGATTACTGAGGGTGTGCGACATAGAGTGATGCGGATTTGGTGGGGCGGACCTCTTGGTCAGCAGCCGCCCCCCGGTCGAGCCTTCCCGGCGGACGCTCTCAGTTCGGGACAGGCATTTGCCGCCATGGATCGACTGCTGGCCCAAGCCTGCGGTGGGGCGGTCTATCTTCGGAGCGGTCTATCTTCGCCAGCCAGCCATCGCTGACATGATCGTGGAGGCAATCCACTATAACTCCGACGTCTAACTCCCGATGTCTTCGGGCACTATCTACTGCACGCCTTCGTGGTCATGCCAAATCACGTTCATGTGCTGGTTACTCCCGCCGTGGCATTGCCCAAACTGACGAAATCGTTGAAAGGCATCACAGCCAGGCGGGCTAACTAACGCAATGCCGGCCCTGACGGGAAGCCGCTTTTGGCAGGAAGAGAGCTACGACCACCTGGTGCGCCATTTGCCGGAATTCAAGAGGATCCGGCATTACATTGAGGGGAATCCCGTGCGGGCAGGGTTAGTGGTTGAAGCCAGTGACTATCGGTGGTCGAGCGCGGGACGGGCGACCGTGGGGTCGCCAGCGGACCTGGGGGGTCCGCCCCACAAGCCAGAGCCTGTAAGTACTGGGTACGCTCAGGTTCGTTTGACTGACGTGCGCCTTGACAGTTCCCCATTTCTATGTCGCACACCCGATTACTGACGTCCGGCAACCCTAATGGCCTGACCCCGCTATTATTGAAGGAATGCTTCGCGTCGCGGCCCTGATTCTGGTAGTGGTTCTGTGTGCCTGGCACGCCCCGGCTCCCGACCCCCGGGTGCTGGCTATGCTCAACGCCAATGCTGCAACGGCAGCCGCGCAGGCTGGGGCAGCGTCGCTGGCCCAATACCCGGATGGTGAGTTTGTCTGTCCGATGGATGCTGATGTGCGGGCGAGCAAGCCGGGTTCGTGTCCGCGTTGCGGCATGAAGCTGGTGGAAGGAATTATGGATACGGTGGAATATCCGGTCCATATGACGGTGACTCCACAGCCTTTGAGGGCTGGCATCGATGCGCTGCTGGATTTTGATATTGTCAATCCGCGAACGCTCAAACCGGTACGTAATTTTGATGTTGTGCATGAAAAGCTGTATCACATTTTCGTTGTGAGTCAGGATCTGAAGTTCTTTCTGCATACCCATCCCGAGCGGCAGGGCGACGAGAATTTTCATTTGGGTTTAAAGTTCCCGAAGGCGGGAATGTATCGGGTGCTGAGCGACTTTTATCCTCGTGGCGGGACCCCGCAGCTCATTACGAATACGGTCATGGTTCCAGGGGCAGGCTTTCAGGCGCAACCGGCCAAAATCACGGCGGATCTGGGGCCGCAAAATGGCCCGAACGCAAAGGCAGAACTGGTGCTGAGTACCCCACACCCGGTGGCTGGCGAAAAGTTGCAGATGTATTTCAAAGTGACGCCGGACGACGGAATTGAACCTTATCTTGGGGCTATGGCGCACATGCTGGCCGCGAGTTCCGATCTGATCGACATGATGCATAACCATCCGTTTTCCGCGACTGATGAAAAGCGGAATGCGTACAAGCAGTTGCAGTTCAATATGATTTTCCGGCGTGAAGGCGTTTACCGTGTGTGGATTCAGTTTCAGCGCAAAGGCGTGGTGAATACAGTAGCGTTCAACGTCCCGGTCCAAGCTGCGTTTTAAGTTTTCAATCCAAAACGGCGCGAAATTCGTCTACACAAGTGGCAACATGCATATTCCTGACGGTTACCTGAGCCCTTCCACCTGCGTGACCCTGTTCGCGGGGGCGGCACCTTTCTGGTACACGTCACTGCGCAAGCTGAAGCGCGCGCTGAACACGCGGATGATCCCGCTGATTTCTGTGTTCGCGGCGCTCTCGTTCATCATTATGATGTTCAATCTGCCACTGCCCGGCGGCACGACTGGCCATGCCATGGGTATCGGGATTGCTGCCATAGTTCTGGGGCCGTGGGCCTCCATACTTGCCATCACGATGGCCATCGTGATTCAGGCCGTATTTTTCGGGGATGGCGGTATTACCGCAATCGGCGCCAATTGCTTCAATATGGCGGTGGCCGGGTCACTGGCCGCATACGCAATTTACCGTTTGACGGCAGGCAACGCGCCCCTCGATTCGCGCCGCAGGGTTTTCGCCGCTGGTCTGGCGGGCTATGGTGCCATCAATATTTCCGCGCTGCTGGCTGCGATTGAATTCGGCCTTCAGCCGATGCTGTTTCATGACGCCGCAGGGGCTCCGCTCTACGCACCGTATCCTCTGAGAATCACGATTCCGGCGATGATGATCGGGCACCTCACGGTGGCCGGGCTGGCGGAAATGGTGGTAGCGGCGGGCGTTGTGGCCTGGCTGCAGAAATCCGAACCGCAATTGCTGAGGGCCACCGCGCCTGGCGCTCCGAACGAACGGAATGGAGCGGCACCGGATGGCTGGAAATCCACGCGGCCACTTTGGGCGGCCCTCGCGATTCTGCTGGTGCTCACACCGTTTGGCATTCTCGCGGCTGGCTCCGCGTGGGGAGAGTGGCTGCCACAGGACTTCTCAAATGCCCAGGCCCGCAGTGCAATCGCGGCCGTTTCCGGGAGCGAACAGCCGCCCGCACAAGCGCCCGAAGGACTCAATCGTCTGGCAACGTTTTGGACAGCGCCCATGCCCGGCTACGCGCCCGCCTTTCTGCGCAACGAAAAGCTGGGTTACATGCTCTCTGCCATGGCGGGAACAGGTCTGATTATTCTTCTGGGGCTGGGCGCTGGCCAGTTGGCAAAAGGCCAGCGCGAGTGAAGGCGGGCTTCATTGAACGAAGCCTGCGTAAGCTCGCCTTCGAATCAGACTATGCGTCGGGCGCAGAACGCATCGGTGCGGGTAAAGGGTTGCTGCAGGGCGTTGATCCGCGGGTGAAAGTGGCCGGCCTCTTCGGGCTGGTGATGGTGGCTGCTGCTTCGCGCCAACTGCCCGTCATCGCCGTACTCTTCGGTGCCGCGTTCATTTTAGCGCTGGTTTCGCGAATCCCTGTGGGCAGGCTGGCGGTCTGGATCTGGACGCCTGTTTTGTTTTTTACCGGTACGGTTGCCCTGCCCGCGCTGTTTATTACGCCTGGCCGGATGGTGGCGGCGCTGGGTCCGGTCTCCATTAGTGCCGAAGGTCTGCACAGCGCCATCATGCTGCTTTCGCGCGCGGAGACAGCCGCGACTCTTTCGGGCTTGCTGGTGCTCACCACTCCCTGGCCCGCCGTGCTCAGGGCGTTGCGGACATTTCATCTCCCGGTGGTTTTTGTCGTCATTCTGGGCATGACGTATCGTTATATTTTCGTGATTCTGCAAAGCGCTTTCGAGATGATGGAATCGCGCCGCAGCCGAAGTGTGGGGCCACTGGCACGTGCTGAACGCCGCCGCATCGCAGCGTCTTCTGTTGGAGTGCTGCTGAGCAAGAGCCTGCAACTGAGCGGCGATGTTCATCTGGCCATGCAGTCGCGGGGTTTCCGGGGTGAAGTGCGGCTGCTGGAAGACTTTCATGCGAAGGCTTCGGACTGGGTTTGGCTGGGCGGCTTCGCTGCACTGGCTGCGGCGGTAGTGTGGTGGCAAAGATGAAGCCGGTATTCGAGCTCAACGAAGTGCACTACCGTTACGATCAGGTAGCAGCGGTTGACGGGGTCTCTCTGCAAATTGAGACTGGCACGCGCGTTGCTCTGCTGGGTGCGAACGGATCTGGCAAATCGACGCTGCTGCGGATGCTGGATGCGCTGTATTTCCCCGATTCCGGAACCATCCAGTTTCAGGGGGAGGCGCTGACGGCGGATCGGTTCGAAGACGATGCCTTGGCATTCAGCTTCCGCCGCCGCGTGGGTCTGGTATTCCAGAATCCTGACGTCCAGCTTTTCAACCCCACGGTGTTTGACGAAGTGGCGTTCGCGCCCTTACAAATGGGCTGGAAAAAAGATGAGGTCCTGGCCCGTGTGGACCTGGCTCTGCGCCAAATGGAAATCGTCGAATTGAGAAACCGGCCCCCGCACCGGCTTTCCGGCGGCGAAAAAAAACGGGTAGCGCTGGCTTCCGTGCTGGTGCTGGATCCGGAAGTTCTGCTGCTGGATGAACCCACCGCAGCGCTGGACCCGCGCAGTCAAAGCCAGGTGATTGACCTTTTGATCGGCTGGGCCGGGACCGGAAAGACTGTGATTACGGCCACGCATGACCTGAGCGTGGTGGAAGACACTTCCGACTATTGCTACGTTCTCAATCGAGGCAAGGTAGTGTCGCACGGGACTCCAGGTCTGGTTCTGAGCAATACGCAACTGCTGGCACAGGCGAATCTGATTCACGGCCACCGGCACGTTCATCCAGGCGGCGTGGCCCATAGTCACCCGCACGTCCACCCCCACAATCACGATTAGGCGGGAGGCTGTATACTACCCGAGGGTCCCCGCACAGGATTTTTTACCACCGGGCTTGACCACCGGGAGAGAAGCAGTATGGAACAAAAGAAAATGAACAGACTGGGCAAGGCGTTATTGCCGGTCGCAGCGGTTGCCACAGGGCTTGCGCTCTGGATGGTGCCGCAAATCGTCTCCGGTCAGCAGGGCGGCTCGGGCCAGCCTTCGACCAAAAACTTTGAATGGCCGATGTATACGGCGGATCTGCATGGCTCCAAATACACGCCTGCCGCGCAGATTGACGCAACGAATTTCAACAAGCTGGAAGTAGCCTGGCGTTTTAAGACTGACGCTTTTGGCACCCGGCCCGAGTACAAGCTGGAAGGCACGCCCATCATGGTGAAGGGTGTGCTCTACACGACCGCCGGGACACGGCGTTCAGTTGTCGCGCTGGATGCCAAAACAGGCGAACTGATGTGGTCGCACAGCGAGCGCGAAGGCGTCCGGGCCGCTATTGCCCCCCGGCAGCTTTCGGGTCGCGGCGTTTCCTACTGGAGCGATGGCAAGGGTGATGACCGTATCGTTTACGTCACCACCGGCTACCGTCTGATGGAACTCAACGCCCACACCGGCGCAGTGGTTGCCGGCTTCGGCAAGGAAGGCCGCGTCGACCTCAAGGAAGGCATGATCACCGGCACCGGCAAACAGATCGATCTGGAACAGGGCGAAGCCGGCCTGCATTCCACTCCGACTGTGGTTAAGGATGTGATCATCGTCGGTTCTTCTTTCAAAGAAGGCATGACGGTCAACACGCGCAACAACACCAAGGGTCTGGTACGCGCGTATGATGCGAAGACCGGCAAGAGACTTTGGACGTTCCACACCATTCCGCAGAAGGGTGAATTCGGCTACGGTACCTGGGAAAACGGGTCGGCCGATTACAACGGCAACACCGGTGTGTGGACGCAGATCACGGTTGATGAAGAAGCCGGCCTGGTTTATCTGCCGGTGGAATCGCCCACCTCTGATTACTATGGCGGCGAACGCCCTGGCGACAACCTGTATGGAGAGAGCCTGGTTTGCGTGGAACTGGCAACAGGGAAGCGCAAATGGCACTTCCAGTTTGTGCACCATCCGATCTGGGACTATGACATGTCTTCAGCTCCCTTGCTGATGGACATTGTTGTCGATGGCAAGCCGATCAAGGCTGTGGCGACACCCAGCAAGCAGGCTTACCTTTATGTATTCGACCGCATGACCGGCAAGCCGGTATGGCCGATCGAAGAGCGCCCTGTTCCGCAGAGCGACGCCCCAGGCGAAAAGACTGCCAAGACTCAGCCCTTCCCCACCAAGCCCCCAGCCTACGGACGCAACTTCATGAAAGTTCCGGATGACCTGATCGACTTCACTAAAGAAATGCGCGCGCAGGCAGCGGACCAGATTTCGCATTACAAAGTGAACGGCATGTACCTGCCGCCGCTGGTTGGCGACCCGAAGGCTTTCCTTGGTGCCATCAACCTCGGCAATGCCAGCGGTGGCACGAACTGGCCTGGCGCGGCTTTCGACCCGGAGACGCATACGGTCTACGCGCAGGCGAACCAGTCTGCAGTAACGCCGATCTCGCTCCGCACGCCGCCGCCCAACTTTACGGACATCAAGCTGGTTTCCGGCCGCAACGATCAGGAATTCCGCGTGGCGGAAGGGCCTGGCTTTGGCAGCGCGGCAGATGCTCCGCAGCGCCGTCCGGCCGCTTCCGCCGGGCCTGCCGCGGCACCTGCGGCACCCAGCACCCTTGGCAGCCTGCTCGTCGAAGGTCTTTCCATCATTAAGCCCCCGTATGGTGTTGTTTCGGCGGTGGATATGGACAAGGGCGACATCAAGTGGACTGTTCCTTATGGGGAAACTCCGGATGCCGTTCGCAATCACCCAAAGCTGAAGGGCCTCAACATTGGCAATACCGGGATGCCCGGCAGCGTGGGTTTGCTTGTTACCAGGACGCTGGTCGTTCTGGGTGACAGCCAGTTGACCACGACGCCGGAACATCCGCGTGGCGCTATGCTGCGAGCGCATGACAAGAACACAGGCAAGCAGGTGGGTGCCGTGTTTATGCCTGCTCCGCAGAGTGGTTCGCCCATGTCGTACATGGTTGAGGGCAAGCAGTACATCATCGTGGCGGTTAGCGGTGGTTCGTATTCCGGTGAGTACATCGCATACGCCCTGCCTTCCGCGAACTAATTGGGTTCGTTTCGCAGGAAGCCCGGAAAAAAGCGGCGGGAGACCTTTGGGTTTCCCGCCGCTTTTCGTTCTGCGATAGGCTGATTGTTCATGTCTATATTCCATTCGTGCACTTTGCTCACAGCTGCTATCGCGGCGACGGCTTTTGGCCAAAGCGCTGTTGGCCAAAATCAGCCGGCACCCAATTCGCAGCCAAACCCTTACACCACAGTGGAAGGCTATTTTCATTTGCCGGCCGGGCGTGTCTGGGGCTCGACGAGCGCTATCGATATTGACCCGGACGGCAAGACAATCTGGATCGCGGAACGCTGCGGAGGGAATTCCTGCGCGGGCAAAATGGATCCGCCGGTTTTAAAGTTTGACCCGTCCGGGATTCTGCTGCGCGCCTTTGGCGAGGGCCTGATTCTGTTTCCCCATGGCATCTATGTGGAAAAGAGCGGGAACGTCTGGGTGACCGACGGACAGGCGAAAGACGGCAAGGGCATGCAGGTTTGGAAGTTCAGCCCCGAAGGCAAGGTGCTGATGACCCTGGGTAAGGCGGGCGGAGGTGAGGGCAAGGAAGGCTTCAATCAGCCGAATGACGTGATTGTCGCGCCCAACGGAAACATCTTTGTTTCCGAGGGCCACAGCCCCGGAACTGGCACCGCGCGTATCGTCAAGTTCGATAAAGACGGCAAGTACATTTCAGAGTGGGGCAAGCATGGCTCCGGCCCGGGTGAATTTGAAGTACCGCATACGCTGGCATTCGATTCCGCCGGGCGTTTGTTTGTGGGCGACCGCGCTAATAACCGGGTTCAGATCTTCGATCAGGACGGCAAATTTATTGCCGACTGGCGTCAGTTCAGCCGCCCGAGCGGGGTGTTTATCGATAAGAATGATGTGCTGTATGTGGCCGATTCGGAATCGACGGATAAACCGGGTTACGGTAACAATCCCGGATACAAGCGCGGCCTTCGTATTGGCAGCGCGAGGACTGGCGTGGTGACGACATTTATTCCTGACCCTTCGCCTGGCACCGGTGCCACCAGCGCGGCTGAAGGTGTTGCCGCCGATGCTGCGGGTAATGTTTACGGGGCCGAAGTTGGCCCGCGTGCTGTAAAGCGTTACGTGAAGAAGCAGGCTTATTCGGGACGCCGGGCCGGTGGCGGGGTTTTCAATTCATACCCGGCCGGCGGTTCGGCACCTAGAAGATAGCGCACGAAATAATCCCAGCGGCGTCGCACCATGTAAGGCTCATTGCCGAAGCCGTGGTTGCGGTTGGGCAGCAGCAGCAAATCGAAATCCTTATTGGCTTTGATGAGCGCATCCACCACCAGCAGCGTGTTGTAGGGCGGTACGTTGGTGTCCATGGTCCCGTGGGCCAGCAGCAGGTGCCCTTTCAGGTTTTTCGCCAGGTTTTGGTTGGCCTGGTCATCGTAGTTTGACGTGCCATCGGCGTTCTTTTTCAGCAAACCCACATAGCGCTCAGCCCAGTCGTCTTCGTAGACGCGATTGTCGTGATTACCAGCTTCTGAGATGCCGACTTTGAAGAAATCCGGGTAGCGGAACATGGCATCGGCTGTAGCAAAACCACCGCCTGAATGGCCGTAGATTCCCACGCGGTCCATATCGATAAAGGGATAGCGCGCTGCAATTTGCTTCATGCCCGCGATCTGATCCGGGAGCGTGTTGTCGCCCAGGTTGCCGTAATAGGCGTCATGGAAAGTTTTTGAACGGGTGGGATTCCCCATGCCATCCAGTTCCATGACGACAAATCCCAGTTCTGCCAGCGCCTGGGCATCGCCGCGGGCAGCGGAGAAGTTACGACTGCCCACGCTGCCCCCCTGCGGGCCAGGATAAATGTGATTTACAAACGGATATTTCTTGTTGGGATCAAGATTTGTGGGCAAGTAAAGCAGGCCATAAAGATCAGTCACGCCGTCACGAGCTTTGACCGTGACGGGCGTCACAGGCTTCCAGCCGGATGTCTTGAGCTTCGAGATGTCGGTCTTCTCCAGAGTAGAGATCAGCTTGCCGGTGGTGTCTCGCAGTACTGTTACCGGAGGGGCGTCAGGCTTGGAATAGATATCGACGAAATAGCGCCCGGACGCAGCCATCGAGATTTCATGATTGGCATCTTCAGGCGTGAGCAGGGCGAGTCCGCTGCCATCGAACGCCACTCGGTACAGGTGCGTGAAATATGGGTCTCGCCCTTTCTCGCGGCCTGCGCCCAGGAAATAAATGACGCGTTCCTTCTCATCGGTATGGACTACCTGACGAACCAGCCAATCGCCAGACGTGATGGCGTTCTTGATCCGGCCCGTCTTCCAGTCGCCCAGAGACAGATGGCCCCAGCCACTCTTTTCCGAAAACCATACATACTCGTGCGAGCCATAGAGAACCTGCCAGTTCACTTTGCCATCGCCCGATTCATACTGCGTGGCGACGGCTTCTTCCGAAATCTCGCGGACTTCCCCGCTTGCTGATGCTTCGCGCAACCGCGACTGTTTATGATCCCGCGAAGTGGAAACGAAGGCGAGTTTTGCGGTATCGGGGCTCCATTGAATGTCGGCCCACTCCGAACCCTTGCAGGCGATATCGTCACAGAGTGTAGACCGGTGCTGATCGGCCGCAATCTTGAGACGCGTGATCTTCTTCTTTTCCACGTCGATGATGACGCGCTGGATGGTGGTCACGACTTCGTCGCCCGGCAGCGGATATTTCCAGGCTTCGAGCGTGGGATGGCCCACTTCCGTCTTCACCAGAAACATTTCCCCGGTGCCTCGCTGGTCTTGTTGAAAAGTGGCGATCTTTTTGGAATCGGGCGACCAGAGCAGGATGGGGCGTTCGCTCTTTGTCCAGCCCGCGTTATCGGTGGCGTAGCCGAAATCTTTGACGCCGTCGGTTGTAAGCTGCGTTTCTTTACTGGAAGCGACGTCGCGCACCCACAGGTTGTAGTTACGAATGAAGGCGGTTTTTTTCTTGTCGGGAGAAACAGAGGCGTTGGGAACACGCTCTGGCGCAGTATCGGCCTGGCAAACGCCGGTGGCGGGCAGGAACTTCCAGCGTTTGTTTTCAGCGCTGAAGCTGAGCTGCGACAGGTCGTCAGAAATCTCAATGGTCTCGAAGGGCAGTTTGTTTGCGTCGACGGTTTTGCCTGATGCTTTGGACAGGGCGGCGGCGAGGGCTGGATGATCGAAGGCCGGGGCAACGGAGCCCTTAGCCGGGTCTGCGAGCATGAACTGCGGGCCGGTTTCGCGGGTGACGCGGTACCAGAAGCGGTCGTTCGCCAGCCAGTGGGGGCGCGACGGGGTGCCTGTCACCAGCGGCGTTGTGCTGTAACCCATGAACTGCTCAGCATGGGCATAATCGGCAGCGGTGAGGACTGGCCGCTGCTGAGCCAGGCCGGAGGCGCAAAACGCGATCAGGATTGCAGGTACGAACGGACGCATAAGAGTAGCGTAGCGCCCCTGAGCGTTTTAATTCAAACGCGAGCTCTTGACGAGCATATCGAGGGTGACAACTTCGAGCGCCGCTTCGTGAGTGGCTTCGAGGCGCACGGGTGCCATGACGCCAGCATCGAAGGACCGCTTCCATGGGCCCACGCAAACGCACCAGCCATCCCCCGCTTTGAGGCCGGGGAAACCATATTCCGGATGCGGCGTGATCAGGTCATTGCCGATGGATTGCTGATGGCGCAGGAACTCGTCATTCACGATGACGCAGACCGTATGCTGGCCGCGGTCGTCCGGGCCGGTGTTGCACTTGCCGTCGCGATAAAAGCCGGTGACGGGATCGGCGCAGCAAGTCTGGAGGACAGTTCCAAGTACGTTTTTGACCATGAATCACAAGAGTACCGTGCGGCCTGCGGATTCAGAAAGCAGCGCCCTCGGAAATCTGCGCGATTCTGCCGATGGAAGGGCAACGACCGCATGGTGAACGATACAGCAGTGCCCTTTGGCTTTGATGTCACGCAGCAGTTGCGTGATGTGGAAGCACGCATGAAAGCGCTTGAGCCGGGAAATCTGGCAGTGCTTCAAATGATTGAGCGCGAAGTGCAGGCGCGAGTGGAGGAGATGGCGGTCCGTTTGCGAAGGGAAATTGAGCAGGAACACATCTGTTCGATTGAGGCGTTTGTCAGAAAAGTTCAGGAAAAACTGGTTCGCCGAATTACGGCGCTGGAGGAGGCCATGAACCGGCAGGCTTTGGCTACGAATGAAATTGGCGAGAATTGCCTGAGAACGGACGATAATTTGAGCCGCATCAATTCCGGTATAGAAAAGCTGACCAGAGCCATGAGTTGAGCCATGAGTTGAGCCCATGAGTTGAGGGACGGATACTACACTGGATGGAGATGAAACACACGAATTTGGTTTTCGGTACGTTCGCGTTTGCGGGTCTTGCCCTGCTAGTTGCATTCCCGGCCCCTGCGCCCGCGCAGGTTACGCCGCGGCCTGCTACTGCGCGCAAATTTCCATTGCCCACCGAACCGCAGGTGTATGAGACGTTCGAAGAGAAGATCCGTGTGAGCGTGGTGGCCCATGGGATTGGACGTCCCTGGAGCCTGCTGCCCCTGCCTGACGGCAATTTTCTGGTGGGCGTGCGGCCCACTGGCCAGGTGCTCGCCATCCGCGATGGCGTACTTGACCCGACTCCGCTCACGGGCCTGCCCGCAATGCGCACCAGCCGGACCACCGGCATGCTCGACATGGTGATGCATCCGAAATTTGCAGAGAACAAATTAATTTACTTCACGTATACAAAGGCGCTGGAAGGCAATACCTTCACGCTTGCGCTGGGTCGCGGCCATTATGACGGCAAGGGGCTTTCCGATGTAAAGGAATTGTATGCCGGTAACCCAACTACGACGTGGGGTTCAAAGCTGACGTTTGGAACTGACGGGCTGATTTACATCACTGTGGGCGGGGCTGGCCGGCTTCCGGACGCGCAGGCAACCAATACGATTTTCGGCAAGGTTCTTCGCCTGAAAGATGACGGGACGATTCCGGCTGACAATCCTTTCGTGGGAAAGACCGGAAGCCGCCCCGAGATCTATACGATCGGCCATCGGGACCATCATGGAATCGCGGCGAATCCGGCGACTGGTCAGATCTTCGACGGTGAACTGGGGCCGATGGGTGGCGACAAGATCAATATTCTCAAGGCGGGTGGCAACTACGGCTGGCCTACCAATGGTTACGGTCGCGACAATAACGGCTCACCGATGCCCCTTCCGGTTGAGGGAATGGAGCAGGCGTGGATTACCTGGAACCCTGGCATTACGCCTTCGGGTATGTTGTTCTACACTGGCGACAAGTTTCCGAATTGGAAGGGCAATATGTTCGTCGGCAGTGTTCAGCGCGGACGGATTGCTGGTACGGGTGGCCTGGAGCGCGTTGTGTTTAACGATAAGTTATGGGAGCAGCGTCGGGAGTCGATACTGACGGAATTTCATCAACGGGTTCGTGATGTAAGGCAGGGACCTGATGGAAATATTTATTTGTTGACTGAGGAAGATGACGGGGCAGTGATTAAGATCGAACCGGCGAAGTAGAGGTCGGTGCCGGAAGTGGCGTCCGGGACTAAGCCGAATATAATGGTAGGGGCTGGAACCACAATGGGTTACCAGCACATGCCCGGGTGGCGAAATCGGCAGACGCAACGGACTTAAAATCCGTTATCCGCAAGGGTGTGCGGGTTCAATTCCCGCCCCGGGCACCACGAATCTCCGCAGGTCCGCCTTGCCCCGATTCCGTTGTCTGATGGAGTCAACGTGCGAAGGGATTTACCACCCGGAACTGAGGGAAACGGCTAAAGTTGCGATTCACAGACCGGAACTCTTCCAGCGTGCCCGGCAAGCTGAAAATCTTCGGGTGAGTAACCGAAAAGGGGACTCCCCCTGCGCGCCCAAATCAGAATATTAGTATCGACAGCGGTCAGTCGACCAGCCAGTTCGAAATAGTTGCGTCGAGCATCTGAGCAAAACTCATTTCAGGGAATGGGCGCCCGCTGACAACCGTGCGAGAAAGACGCCAGCGCTTTCCGTCCTGCTGCACCCGGGCACAGTCATCACTAAGAGGCGATTGGGGCAAATCGACGGGTAGCTTCATAACTTCAAGATTATCTCGCCCCTTACCTTCTCAGTAAGCTACCCCTCCGGTAAATCGCCCAGATCCTCGGCCCGGTTTTCAAACTTCGTCATAGAGTGCAGGAAGACCAGATCCACT
This sequence comes from Terriglobia bacterium, assembly GCA_025363475.1. GTDB lineage: Bacteria > Acidobacteriota > Terriglobia > Bryobacterales > Bryobacteraceae > BOG-234. Next base: position 22,843 of record JANYDS010000088.1, on the reverse strand, counting down.
TTCCCGATCGGTCCATTCCTCTGCTTCGCCAGAATCAGTTCCGCCACGCCGTGCAGATCTTCCCGGTCACGCTTATAAACTTCTTCGCGAAAGATAAACCCCACCACATCCGCATCCTGCTCAATGGACCCCGATTCGCGCAAATCGCTTAACTGCGGGCGATGATCGCCCACGCGCGTTTCCGTGGCACGACTCAACTGCGAAAGCACCAGAAACGGACAGCCCATTTCCTTCGACAACAGCTTCATGCCCCGCGACAGCTGACTCACTTCCTGGTTCCGGTTCTCTGAACGCCCCTTCATGCTCATCAGCTGCAAATAATCGACAATCACCAGCCCCGGTTTGGCCCCCGTCTGTGCCATGCGCCGCAGCTTCGCATGCATATCCATGAGGCTGGCCCCAGCGGAATCGTCAATATGAAGCGGTGATTCCACCATCTGATTTGCTGCCGCACGCAATTTCTGCCGCTCACCTTCATTCAAATAGCCGGCGCGAAAACGCTGACTATCCACACGAGCGGCCGCGCAGAGCATACGAGTCAGCAATGACTCCTTGGACATTTCGAGCGAGAAAATCGCCACCGGCTGAAAATGCCGCGTCGCCACATGCCAGGCGATGTTGAGCGCAAACGCCGTCTTACCCATAGAAGGCCGCGCGGCGAGGATGATGAGTTCGCCGGGGTGCAGCCCGCCGGTCATTTCGTCCAGCTTGGTAAAGCCTGTGCTGATGCCCTTAATGCGCTTGCTGGGGTCAAGGAAAGCATTCAGGCCACCGTCAAAGCTCTGGATCACCTGCAGCGGCGTCATCAGCCCCTGCTCGGTGCGTGCCTCGCCCAGCCTGAGCAGTGTTTCCTCAGCCCCGGCGAGAATCGCTTCCGGATCCTCTTCCGCCATCAGCGCGCGGTTCATCAACTGCTGCGAGGCTACGGCGATCTGCCTGAGCATGGCCTTGTCGCGCACAATCTTGACGTAAGCGTCCAGATTGGAGATATGCGGCAGACCGTCATCCAGAGAGACTAAGTAAGTCAGGCCGTCAACCGATTCCAGTTCGCCGAAACGGAGCAGCTCATTCGCAACGGTGACGCGGTCGATCTTCTCGCCGCGCTCGTGCAGTTCAACCATGCGGTTGTAGATTCGGCGGTGCTTTTCCAGCGCGAAGTCGGGACCAGTCAGCGTTCCGGCGATGTCGATAAAGCGCGCGTCATCGAGCAGGATGGACCCAAGGATGAAACGTTCGGCATCGACATTGGAGGGAAGGCCTTTTTCAAGAGCCATCCCGGCAGGAGCGGACATAAGCGGAGAGTTCAAGGTAGCGGCCTCTGCCTGTTGATTTCAATTGTGGATTTCGTTTTACGCCCCTGAGTGCGTGTTAACAGGGTTCCGGACCGCATGTAGGCGTTGAAATCCACAAGAGTGCGGAGGATACTCACAACGACATTTTAACGCGAATACGTTTCAGTGGCAGGCAGGCTCTTTACCAGAGTGCGCTGGCGAAGTGCTCGCGAATGCGTCGGTCCCGGGTAATCAGTTTCCCGCCGCCGAGTTTCGCCTGGGCCACGATGAGCCGGTCAAATGGATCACGTGTCCAGGTTTCGTCATAGGATGCTTCGATAACCGCCTGAAATGGCAGAGTACAGACGGTGACGTCAAAGTCCCGCCGCAGGATCGTCTGAAATTCCGCAGGGTCGGCGTCCAGACGACCGATCTCCTTAAGCAGCTTCATCTCAAGCAATACCATCGGCGAGATGCGAAGGTCAGCATGCTCGATTTCCCGCAGCGCCAAGCTGGAGAGGGGCACTTCACACGTGCAAAGCCAGAGCGCTGCGTGGGTATCGAGCCAGGTCAGAGATTGCCTTCCGGATTCCAGTTAACAGCCCAGTCGATTTCAACCAGGTCTTCGGGGTTGCCAAGGATCATACCGGGGCGCTTCTTCATGCGGGCTACACGCGAAGAAGGGGGAGCTTCGGCGACGATCCTGAGAATGCGCCCTTTCCGCTCAATTTCGACCGGCTCACCGGTTGCGAGTATGCCATCGAGGATATTGTAGATATCGTCACGTACTTTAGACGCAGTCAATGCCACAAATATAGATTAGCACGTACGTAATAAAATACACGTACGTACTATTCAAATTGCGCGGAAGTATTCGACCGTATGACGCAAACCTTCTTCCAGTGGAACGCGCGGTTCCCAGCCGAGGATAGCTCTTGCCTTGGTGATATCGGGCTGGCGTTGTTTCGGATCATCCTCCGGCAGCGGAAGGCGAATCAAGGGTGTGCTGGTTCCGGTGAGTTCCTGGATGGCAGTAGCGAATTGCAGAATGGTCATTTCGCGGGGATTGCCGAGATTGACGGGGAAGACTTCATCCGAAAGCAACAGGCGGTAGAGCCCGTCCACCAGGTCGCTCACATAGCAGAAGCTGCGGGTCTGAGAGCCGTCCCCGAAGATGGTGAGTGGATTGCCATGCAGGGCCTGGTCCATGAACGCGGGAACCACGCGTCCATCGTTCAGCTTCATACGCGGGCCATAGGTATTGAAAATTCTGGCAATGTGCGTCTTCACACCATGTTTACGGTGATAGGCCATCGTAATGGCTTCGGCAAAGCGCTTGCTTTCGTCGTAGCAGGAGCGCGGGCCAACCGGGTTCACGTTGCCCCAATAGGTCTCCACCTGGGGGTGAACGGTGGGGTCACCATAACATTCTGATGTGGAGGTGAGCAGGAAACGGGCGTCGTTTGCGAGCGCCAGTTCGAGCATCATGCGGGTACCGAGAGAGCCCACGTCCAGCGTTTCGATGGGGAATTCGAGGTAGTCTTTAGGGCTGGCCGGCGATGCCATGTGCAGCACCAGATCGACTTTGGCTTGGATCTCAACGGGCCGGGTTACGTCATGCAGCCGGAAATGAAAATTCGGATTGCCGCGCAGATGCGCGATATTGCGTTCCGCTCCCGTCAGGAGGTTATCCAGGGCGAGAACGGTGTGCCCTTCAGCGAGAAGACGGTCGCACATGTGCGACCCGACGAAGCCTGCGGCTCCCGATACAACGGCGTAACTCATCGTTTTCAGGTTAACAGCCGATTGGGGTTAGCATCGGGCGCGGGCCTGTCAATTCCAGCGCGGGAATGGCTCGCCGGGGGCCTTGCGGCAATCATTTAGCAGGTCGGGGATGCGTTTGCGGCGGCGGAACAGGGCTTCGAGCAGATCTTCGAGCGCTGAGGAATCGCCCACGGTCCATTCGGGAGGGAGCTGGCGCAGCGCCTTGTCGAAAACCTCGGGAGGGAAGTTGAGAATACGCTCGAGCCACGGCTCAAAATCGCTGAGGGAGCGCACGTTTTCGTAAACGATGCGACGCGGATAGAGGCCCGAAATGGCAGACTCCGGCAGGTCCCAGTGGGGGCCGTTAAACGCGAAGCCATGGTCGATCATGAGGGCAACGAAACCGAGTTTGCGGGGAGGAATACCGGGGCGCGCCAGCCAGTCGTTCAACTGGGCACGGAAGAATATGGACTGGCGTCCGTCGGAATTGGCCACCCAGCGATCGAAGGCGAGTATGGCAAGGAACTGGTCGGCATTAGCTACCTGATTGAGCAGGACGTCAGGGACAAAATCGTAAATCGCCATGGTGTCAGGGTTGCCTGGATGCCTGGAGCCGAAGTGCCAGCCGGGGCGAACCGGGATCCGGCTGGTGCCCATCTGCAGATGGACATCGGGATTCGCATCCAGAAAACTCTGCGAGAGGCTGACCATTTGGTGCGGCGGCGAATCGATCTGTAAATGCTCAAGGATTCCGGCTGCAATCACTTCGTTGATGAGAATCCGGCGGTGTTGCGGGTTATTCTGGAATTTGACGATGTAAAAGCCGCCGTCGTCGGCTTCCAGCAAATGTGCCTGCGCGCCGCCCCGCATTTTGCGGATGAAACGGGTGGCGTTTACGGGCATGGAATTCGCCGGGAGTGGAAATTCGCAGCCAGGGAGAAGATCACTTGACACCACAGGACTCAAAGTCAGAAGAGAACAAGACCGCGCCCAGCGCTGCGGAGTCTGAAGCGGCCACGAGAAAAAGCCGCGACGAGGTTGCGCTGGAATTGATGAAATTTATCGCCGTGACTACAGGGTACGGCAAAGGAAGTTCGGCTGCGGCCGGGTTTTCGGGGAAGCCTTCGAAATCGTCGGAAGAATATGCGGAATCGCTGATACAGCTGTTTGAGCGGTGTCGGTCTGTAGTGGCCAAGCCGGTATCTGAATAAGGTCAAGGGCCGCTCACGCTGATGCGTCAGCGGCCCCGATTGGTCTAGCGGCGCTTTTTCGGTGCGGCTTTTTTGGCGACCGGCTTTTTGGGTGCCGGTTTCTTGGCCACTGCTTTCTTTGGCGCTGGTTTCTTAACTACGATTTTCTTCAGCGCGGTTTTTTTGGGTGTTGCTTTTTTTACTGCAACCGCCTTTTTCGGTGCGGCCTTCGCGGGCGCCCTCACTGTCGCTTTTTTCGGAACTGCCTTTTTGGGCGCTGCTTTCTTTACCGGAGCTTTCTTTGCCGGAGCTTTCTTTACCGGAGCTTTCCTGGCAGGAGTTTTCTTTACGGTCACGTGCTTGACTGGCACTGCTTTCTTCGCGACAGCCTTCTTTGCCGGAACGACTTTTTTAGCTGGCGCGGCTTTCTTGACTGGAGCGGCGGCTTTTTTTGCTGGAGCAGCTTTTTTTGATGGCGCGGCTTTCTTAACTGGAGCGGCGGTTTTTTTCGCTGGAGCAGCTTTCTTTGTTGGCACGGCTTTCTTAACTGGAGCGGCAGCTTTCTTCGCTGGAGCGGCCTTCTTTACGACAGCCGCTTTCTTTGCCGGGGCCTTCATTTCCGACTTCACAGGAATGCGCTGGGGCGGAGCCTCAATCGTCAATTCCAGCACTTCGATTTCCAGTACCAATACGTCCGGACTCAAAAGAGGCGAGCCGACTGCAGGAGGCGCGATGGCGATGATGACATCGTCCTCATCATCTTCGTCTTCTTCGCTGTCTTCGTAATCGTCAAGTCTGGATTCGAGGTCATCGCTCTCGTCACCATAATCGCGAAAATCTTCCATTTCGTCTTCAGGTTCAGCAGCGAGCTTCAGGTCGTCGAACATTGAGTCAGCCTCCTGTTTCGGCACGGGTCTTCATTAGCATACCGTTTTTTAATTTGTTGGCAAGGGGCGAAGCGAAAAAAGCTTAGCGATTCAGAGCAGTTCGGCGTTCTTTTGCCTGAGCAATGGTGGTTGTCGAGCGGTGAACAGGCGCTTTAGCAACTGTATTGCGCGTGGCCGGGCGAGTCCCAGAGGTGCCTTTGCGGGTTGCAGTGAGGACACCTTTACGCGCAGCCGGACGCATTGCGGCACGCACGACCGGTGCTGGTTCACGATAACCGCCGGGGATGACCAGCAGGCTACCCGGTTCCAACTCTTCGCCCGCGATGTTATTTGCCGACGTAATCCGGGCCGCAGTCGTACTAAACTGCCGTGCGATCGCAACCAGGCTTTCCCCCGCTTCCACCCGATGCATGCGGGCCGACGCGCGCTTTTCGGCAGGCACGTTTTCGAGCGCGGACGCAAGCCGCTCACCCGAACCTTTAGGTACACGAATTTCAAACGCCGCAGGAGCCATGTTCTTCAGCAGCGCCGGATTGTACTGAAGCAATTGCGGCACGGCTGTATCGGTGATATCGCCAATTAGCGCCAGGTTGGTCTGGGCCGTGGTCGTGATTGTGTCGTACTCGAATGGATCATCCGGGACCACCTGATCAAGGTTATACGCCTGCGCATTCTTCGTCATGATGGTCATGGCGAGAATGATCGGTACATATGCGGTGGTTTCGGCAGGCAGTGCGCCACGTGCGCGCAGTTCCCAGAAATCCGCATAACCGGTACGTTCCACGGCCTTCTCTACATTGCCTGGACCGCAATTGTAGGCTGCAATGGCCAGATACCAGTCGCCAAATTCGTTATAAAGATCGTGCAGATGCCGGGCTGCCGCGCGGGTCGCTTTCTCAGGGTCGAAACGCTCATCCGTATAAGCAGTCTGGTGGAGCCCGTACTCATTGCCGCGGAATTTGACGAACTGCCACATACCACCGGCAGCAGCACGTGACATGGCACGGGGCATGAAGCCGGATTCTGCCTGAGCGAGATGGATCAATTCCTGGGGCACGCCCTCTTCTGCCAGAACACGCGAAATCATGGGACGGAATTTGCCGGCACGGGCCAGGCCGCCTTCCATGGTGCGGTGCCCGCGAGTGTTGAAATAATTGATATAGCTGAGAACGGTGTCGTTGACGACCAGGGGAAGCGCGGAAGATGTGCGGCTGACTTCGGTCTGCACCTTATCTTTGAGACGGGGGTCCACCGGGAAGGTCATGGTGAGGATGTCGTCGAGCGGAGCCTTGTCAAACGCCGAGGGATCGCCCTGAGACGCCCCCCCGAGCCCGGAAAGGTCATCATGGTGAATGGCGTCCACCATATCTTCGAGGCGGGCCTCAAAAAGTCGCCGGTCTGTAGGATTTTCCGAACCCTGCAGCATGATGGCGATGGCGGCATCATATTCTGAGCGCGCGCGGTCAAAATCGCCTTCCTGATAAAATTTCCGCCCGCTGGCGAATCTTTCTTCAGCCTGCTGGATCAATAAATCGGAAGGACTTGGTTTGAATGCAGACGCCGAGATCTTATTGTCTTTGCGGAGTTGCCTGAGGTAAGGAAGGTGCTCAGCGTCAGAAACGCTGGGGATGATTGCCGGGGTGTGGACCGCCGCGGGGGCGAGGAAAGAAGTTTGGAAGCCAGCTTGCTGAGCGTAGAGGAGTTCGTTCGGAGTTACCAGTAGAACGGTTAACACAAAAGCAAAAACAGATTTCGAATTCCAGACCATCCACTCTCCTCGAATCGGATATTCGGGTATACCAGGTGTCCGTCAACGGAAGCATCCCGCGGACAGTCTTACCTTGCAGGGCGCTCTGGCCCGCCAGCGACCTCTTCAGGCTACCTTAATGGTTACAATTGCGTCAACCACCCCGGCATTACCCTTGGGCCCCCCCTGCGCCTTGCGGGTGACAGGGGCTTAGGTCCAGAGTTCGTCAATAGGCCCGTAGAGGTTTTGGCTGGAAAACGGGACGTATTCAAAACCGCGATGGAACGGATCATCACATCGGACAGTTGTCCAGTTGATACCCATGGCAGAATAAATAGTCGCTTCGACTGACATCCGATGCCTTGACGGATGAAGTGAATATCGGGGTGCAATAGCGTTCGAATCACACCGGTTAATCATCGTCTCCGTCTTCGTGCGCATTGATGTGTTTTGCGGCGGCAATGATCTTATCCGCCTGCAACTGCGGGACGTAGTCATAGTGGTCAAATTCCATGGAAAACGAACCACGCCCCTGCGTGTGAGACGTCAAATCGTTCTGATAATTCAACATTTCTGCCATGGGCACTACGGCCCGGATGATCTGCGTACCGCCCTGAACATCCATTCCTGAGATCCGTCCGCGGCGGCCGTTCAAGTCGCCCATCAGGTCCCCGGCAAACTCCAGCGGAGTCTGCACCTCAATGTTCATCACCGGTTCCAGCAGAGACGGTTTGGCTGTCTGCATAGCGTTGCGGAAGGCTTTTCGTGCCGCCAGCTTGAACGCCAGTTCCGAGGAATCGACATCATGGTAAGAACCGTCATAGACAGTGACTTTGAAATCGACCATGGGGAATCCAGCCAGGAAACCACGCTCGGCGGTTTCAATAATCCCTTTCTCCACGGCCGGAATATAGTTTTTGGGGATAGAGCCTCCAAAAGTATCGTTCACGAATTCAAACTGCGCGCCACGCGGCAGGGGTTCCAGGCGAATCCAGCAATCGCCAAACTGCCCGTGGCCGCCGGTTTGTTTCTTATGGCGACCCTGCACATCAGCGTGCCCGCGAATCGTTTCCCGATACGGAATTTTGGGGGCTTTGAGGGCGACATCCACACCGTAGCGCCGTTTCAGGCGACTCACGGCAATTTCAACGTGCTGCTGACCCGTGCCCGCCACTAAAAATTCTTTGGTCTGCGGATCGCGATAAAAACGCAGGGAAAGATCTTCCTCGAGGATTTTATGCAGCGCATTGCCCATGCGGTCTTCGTCATTTCGGCTTTTAGCTTCGACCGCGAAGGCGATCGAGGGTTCACTGAGCTTAACGGGTTTGAAAACCACTGAATATGACTTGTCAGTAATGGTGTCGCCCGTCAGCGTGTCATGCAGCTTGGCCACCGCTCCGATATCGCCGGCATGGAGCTCTGTCACGGGGACCAGAGTTTTGCCAAACGGCACGCTCAGATGGGCCAGACGTTCAGTGGAACTCCGCGCGCTGTTGTACAGGCTGGAATCGGTTTTGATGCAGCCGGACAGCACTTTGAAGAAGCTGATGCGGCCGGCGAAGGGGTCAGCTGTAGTCTTGAAGACGAACGCTGCGGCCGGGCTGTTATCGCAGTAATTGCGTTCGGTTTCGCCGCCATTCCATGTCAGTTTCACGGGAGGGCGGTCAGCGGGTGAGGGGAACGCCTCGACGATCAGGTCGAGCAGCAGATCGGACCCAATGTTGTGTGCGCCAGACATGCATACGATGGGGAAGATGCGGTTTTCGCGCATCTCTTCGTCAAGGCCCTGCACGATGTGTTCTTCCGGCAGAGTGCCGGTTTCGAAGAACTCCTGCATCAGGTCGTCTTTACCTTCGGCCACGGCCTCTACCAGTTGTTCGTGGGCGAGTTTGGCGGCTTCGGCATATTCAGCGGGGATTTCCACCATGCGCGATTTGCCATCGCCATCGGGGATATAAAGGAACGCTTTCATGCGGATCAGATCGATGACGCCGCGGAATTCCTTGTCGTTGCCCAGCGGTAACTGAATTGGCACCGCAGTGCGCCCGAATCGTTCATGAATGCTGTCCAGTGCTCGCTCGAAACTGGCGCGGTCGCGGTCAAGTTTATTGATTACGATCGCGCGGGGCAGGCCATAATCATCCGCCACTGCCCACATCTTTTCTGTCTGCGGTTCCACACCGTGAACAGCATCAATGACGAAGACAACAGCGTCTGCCGCGACGAGCGTTCCCCTTGCATCATTCGAGAACATGTTGAAGCCGGGCGTGTCGAGAATGTTGATCTTGCTTTTCTTCCACTCAACCGCCGCGAGTGAGGTGGAAATGGTGTGTTTGCGCTGGATCTCTTCATCGTCACAGTCTGTGATGGTGTTGCCATCTGCGACTTTGGTGAGCCGGGCTGTTGCTCCGGCTGCGAAGAGAATGCCTGCGACTACTGAAGTCTTGCCGCAGTGACCATGACCTGCAAAGCCGACGTTCCGCACGTCCTTCGTCTCGTAGTTTTTCACGGATGCGCCTCCGTTCTGAAGCCGCATCGTAACACAATTGATCACCGGTGGATATGCCTGTCAGAAAGGTCGGGAAGCTTGCGCTTTCGTATACTCGTGGCCATGGTGGCGGTTCTGGAGATGGTGGATATCCGGCGGGTTGTGGGGCGGGAAATGGACGCCCTGCTGCTTGAGGAGACTGTGGAATGGGAGCAGGAACTCGACTGGGATTTTCGACATGCGGCTGAAGCGATCCGGGGTTGCATCGATACGCGGGAATTGACTGGCTGCGCGCTGCTCGATCGCGGGGAAGTAGTGGGTTACGGATATTCCGCGTTTGATGGCGGCAAGGGGATGGTTGGCGATATTTTCGTGCGGGAGGGCTGGCGGGACGGCATCAATGAGGTCCGGCTCCTGGGCACCGTGGCTGAAGGCCTGCTGGCGATGCCGGGTCTGAGGCGGATGGAGAGCCAGATGCTGCTGGTTGACCGGGGCGTGGCGCGGACTGTGGCAGAATCTCTTGGCCTCCATATTTTTGACCGGATGATGATGTCGGCGAATCTGGCTGGTGCGCGGCCAGCGGAAACACAGTTGAATCCGCGTCGTTACCGTTTGGAACGCTGGGCTGAGCATCACTTTGAGGGCGCAGCCGGGGTGATCACTCTGGCCTATGAGGGCCATGTGGACAGCCTGATCAATGATCAATATCACGGGATGGCCGGGGCGCGCCGCTTTCTGCGCAACATACTGAAGTTTCCCAGTGCGGGGATGTTTTTTTCGGAAGGGTCGTTCGTGGCTTTGGATGTAGAGACCGGGCGGCTGGCGGGGATGATTCTGGTGAGCTTTGTCGGCCCCGTGACTGGTCATATTACGCAACTCTGCGTAGTGCCTGGCGCGCGAGCTGGCGGTTTGGGCTCGGGCTTGATGCGTGTGGCACTGGAGTCGCTCGCGGAAGTTGGCGTCAAGCGGGTGAGTCTTACGGTGACGGATTCAAACCTGGGCGCGGTGAGGCTCTATGAGGGCTGCGGGTTTCAGAAAAAACGCGAGTTCGCGGGCCTGGCGTGGGGAGAGTAGTTTTTTACGAAACTTATCTTGACGTCAAGCATCTTAATAACAAGATGAAACAGGGCGTTCATATCTGGCTGCTTATGTGGAAAGCCACCCGTGCACTGGAAGCCCACGCCCACGCAAGTTTGCAGGGCCTCGAAATGTGCCCGAGTGATTTTGCTGTTCTGGAAGCCCTGTTGCACAAGGGGCCGCTGGCGGTGAATGCGCTGGGGAAAAAAGTCCTGCTGACCAGCGGATCGATGACGGCGGCGGTAGATCGTCTGGAGCGGCGCGGGCTGGTTGAGCGGCGCGACGATCCCGGTGACCGGCGCAGCTGGATTGTGCATCTGACCGCGGAGGGCGAAAGGCTGATTCAGAAGCTGTTTACCCAACATGCCGAAGACATGGAAAAACCAGTTTCGGCTCTGACAAAGAATGAATTGCAAACACTGACTGGCCTGTTGCGCAAGCTGGGCCGGGCGGCGGAAGAGAAATGAAAAATGAGTACGCAAAAAGAAGTTTTGGGTGTGTTTGAGGCGGGGTCGAATCATTGGGTGGGAGACGGGTTTCCAGTCCACAACCTGATTCCGTCGAGCGGTGTGGATCGGCAGATTGATCCGTTCCTGATGCTGGATTATGTGAGCCCCACGGAGTTTCTGCCTTCGAGCCGGCCGCGTGGCGTGGGAGAACACCCGCATCGCGGTTTTGAGACGGTGACCATCGCCTATCAGGGCGCGGTGGAACACCGGGATTCGGCGGGAAATGCCGGGACGATTTTCCCCGGCGACGTGCAGTGGATGACTGCGGCATCGGGCGTGGTGCATGAGGAGCTGCATGAACGCGAGTTCACGAAAGCGGGCGGCACGTTTGAAATGGTGCAGTTGTGGGTGAATTTACCGAAGGCGTTCAAGATGTCTGCGCCGCGATATCAGGCGATTGCCAGCGCGCAGATTCCGGTTGTGGATCTGGGCTCCGGCTCAACAGCGCGCGTGATTGCAGGGGAACTGGATGGGGTCCGCGGACCTGCGAAGACATTCACTGCCGTGAATCTGTTTGACCTTGATCTGAAAGCGGGCAGCAAGGTGGAAGTAAAGATTCCGGCCGGACATCAGGCTGGTTTAGTCCTGCTGCACGGGGACGTTGTGGTGAACGGTTCTTCCGCGATTTCCGGCAAGGCGCAAATGGGCCTGCTGAGTGCAGGCGGGGAATCAGTTGCCATTGAAGCGCACGCCGATTCGGTGCTGCTGGTTTTGAGCGGTGAGCCGATTGGTGAACCAGTGGCCAGTGGCGGACCGTTTGTGATGAATACGCAGGCCGAGTTACGGCAGGCGATGGAAGATTACCGGGCTGGCAAGATGGGCCGGCTGGAATACGTTCAGTAAGTTTAAGGAGAAAGAGAATGAGTGAAACAAGAGTTCTAATCGTTTTTTACTCGCGCAACGGTTCTACAGAAGCGATGGCGAAATCGATAGCGGCGGGCGCTGAATCGAAGGGCGCGGAGGTCCGGTTACGGCGAGTTCGCGAGTTGGCGGGGCCGGATGTGATGGCGACCGCTCCTGGCTGGGCGGAAAACGCGGCGCGCATGAATGCCGAATATCCGGCCCCAACTGCGGACGATGCGGTTTGGGCGGATGGGATCGTGTTCGGCACGCCGACGCGGTTTGGCAATGTGACATCGGAACTGAAGGCTTTTGTCGATTCCCTGGGCGGCTTGTGGTTCCAGGGCAAGCTGGTGGGGAAAGCGGGTTCGGCGTTTACATCGACATCGACTACCCACGGCGGCAATGAGAGCACGATTTTGACGATGTACAATTTCATGGCTCATCTGGGCCTGATTATTGTGCCGCTGGGGTATGGTGATCCGGCGATGTTTGCGGCAGGTACGCCTTATGGCGCTTCAACGGTGTCGGGACAGGCGAGTGCGCCTCCGACGGCTCAGGACGTGGCAGTTGCGGAATATCAGGGGCGCCGCGTGGCTTCGGTTGCGGGGGCGTTGAAAGGCGCGGTTTAGTTCGCGCACGGACAACCGAAAAACTCGACCCCAACGGAAGGCTTCGTTGGGGTCGTCCTTTCCAAACAGGCTCATTCACGCAGCCGGTCGAGCCGAACCGATTCATGACCGTCCAGGAATGCAATACTTCAAGCATGTTGTGACGATGTTCAACGAAAACGGGCCCGAAACTTCGCGGACCGCCAACCACGCAGATACAAGCGAAAACGCTGCGCCGGAAGCATCTGGCGACACCACAGCCTGCGGTTCGCCGCTTGAGGAGCAACTCGAGGCGGGTCGGGAATTCGTCGCCTCATTCAAGGGATACGTTCCGAGCACTTGCCGAATAAACCGAGCGCCGCCATCCCAGCCATGTCTTGATATACTCCGGAATCATGTCCCTCCGGAACACCACGGGGGCCCTGTTTGCCGTATTCGTCAATCTAATTGCACTGCCCGGTATAGCCGTTGGCGGATGATGCCACCGACGCCTTCTACACCGCCATCCGCTCCAACGATTTAGCTGCAATTTCAAAACTGGCACAGGTTTCAGGCGTGGATCTGGCGGATGACCGTGGCATTACACCTCTGATGTATGCAGCTGCAATCGGCTCACCGGAAGCCATGCAACTCCTGATGGACAAAGGCGCGGACGTCAACGCGAAGAACACATTTGGCTCCACGGCGCTGATCCGGGCTGCCGCCGATCCACGCAAAGGGAAGATGCTGATCGACCGTGGGGCGGATGTGAACGCGGCGTCGAAACTGGGCCACACTCCGCTGTTGATTGCTGCAATGAGTGATCCCTCCGCGGCGACCGTCAAACTGATGCTCGCCAAAGGCGCGAATATCAGAGCCATGGACAACGCGAAGAAGACTGCGCTGTACATGGCTGCCAACGGAAACGACATGGAAACGATCCGGCTGTTTGTAGAGGCCGGGCTCGACGTGAACGCCGCCGACAATACCGGCCAGACTCCGCTTATGAACGCGGCGAGCAATCAAAATCTGGTCGCGGTAAAGCTGCTGCTCTCAAAGGGCGCGAACGTGAATCTGGCCACACGGCCTCCGGGTTCGCGGACCGTGATCGGGACTCCCGGCCTCGGCAAATTCACAGCCCTCGGGCTGGCATGTGCCTTTGCCCCAACCGATGCGGATGTGGTCAAGACCTTGCTGGCAGCGGGCGCAGATGTGAATGCACAGGATGGACGGGGCATGACTACGCTGATGCCGGCCACTGCAACCGACCACCAGGAACCGGAAGTAATCAAAGCCCTGATTGCCAAAGGTACCGACCTCAAGATTAAAGATGTGAACGGCGATAAGGGCTCGTAACAAAATAACATTATCATATTGAAATGTTTTGGAGTATCCTGGGTGTATGGCGGACCTGGCCGGGATTGCTCAGCGTTTTGAAACGGTGCGGGGGGTGTTGGATGAGAGGTCCCGTCGGCGGTGGTTGCTATGATCACCCGCAAGCTACACCTGCCCTATAGTGCTGGTCTGGTAACCGCCGGGGTAGTGATTGCAAACCTGCCTTTCGCGCCTCAAATTAATCTGACGAAAGATCTGCTGTTCTCAGCGTTGTTGCCGCCGTTGATCTTCGAAGCGGCCCACTACCTCAACTGGAAGCACCTGCGGCGCGATCTTTCCGTAGTGCTTGTGCTGGCTACTCTTGGAGTGGTTATCTCGGCCGTTGTCACCGCCGCCGGGATGTACTATCTAGCGAAGTGGCAGTGGCCTGCGGCAATGGTGTTTGGAGTCCTGATCGCAGCGACTGACCCGGTATCGGTAATCGCCACGTTTAAAGAGGCCAAAGCGCAGGGCCGTCTGCTGCTGCTTGTGGAAAGCGAAAGCCTGTTTAATGACGGAACGGCTGCCGTGTTCTTTGCCATCGCTCTTGAGCTCGCCCTGGGTGGCACACTCTCACCCCCGGAGGCATTGCTGAAGCTTCTGGTGATGGTTGCCGGAAGTCTGCTGTGCGGGGCGGCGGTTGCGGGGGCGGCTCTGCTGCTGGCGGCGCACGGAAGATCACCTGGTTGAGATTACTTTTACTACGGTCGCTGCATGGGGCTCATTCCTTCTGGCCGAACACTTCCACTTATCCGGTGTTTTAGCTACACTTACCGCCGGACTTATGCTGGGTAACATCGGGTCACTCGGCGCGATTACAGACCGGGGCCGTGAAGCCGTTCAGGCGTTTTGGGAGTATGCGGCGTTCGTGGCTAATTCGCTGGTTTTTCTGCTGATCGGTATGCGTGAGGCGCGACAGAACTTTTTTGCCGCAATCGGGACCATTGCGATTGCGATAGCAATTGTAACGATTGCGCGGGCGCTGGCGGTTTATCCGTGCTGCGCTTTATTTTTAAAATCGAGTGCGCGGGTGACCATGCGCCACCAGCACGTTCTTTTCTGGGGCGGGCTGCGCGGAGCACTTGCTCTGGCGCTTGCGCTGGCTTTGCCGGATCAAATGCCGCAGCGCGAAGCCATCGTTACGGCGAGCTTTGCCGTTGTGGCGTTCTCGGTATTCATACAGGGGCTTACGCTGACACCGCTCCTGCGGATCTTTAGAGAAATTCCTAATACCCGCCGGCAGGCCGTTGTAAATCCTTAAGATCCACGGCCCCGATATCGGTGATGATCTTCGCGTACGCCCTGGTGACGTTCGCAAGGGCAGGGGCTGGAATAATGTCCGGTGTTTCGTAATCCGAGTGCCAGTAGAGCCCGGTATCAATGAGCTGAATTGCGGGGGAATTCATGTAAATTCGGCCGATTTCCCCGGCCGGGGAGCGCGCGGGAATCTCCTGCGTGGGAACCCCAAAGGCAGAGTAGCCTTTCATCGTAATCTCTTCGAGCTTTTTGCTTCCCCCCACATACCAGGTCAGCGTCGAAGCCCAGTTGGATTTTGTGATGATCTGGTTGCCCTGAACCAACTGAGTCGCCGCGGTGTGTTCGCAGTTGATCAGGAGAGCCGTTTTGGCGAAGATTTCCTTGTGCTGCGAAAGCCATGTCCCGCTTTCCGCCGTACCGTCGTGATGTCCGCTGGTACCAAGGAAGATGATGGTCCGCTTCCTTTGTGCCTGAGGGATTTTCGCAAAATATTCGGCGAGGCCCAGCATGGTTGCGACGCCTGTGCCGTTATCGTTCGCGCCTTCGAACCACCCGTCGCGATGGGCGGTGACGATTACAGTTTCGTCCGTCGCGCCCGGCAGAGTGCCCCAGACGGTTGACGTTTTTTCGTCGGGCACCATCTTCACGTCCATCGCAACTTTCACGTGTGGAGCAGTTCCCCCGCGCGCTGCGCCGATCAGGTCGCGCATTGCGAGGCCATCTTTATAACTGAGAGCAAAGGTGGGGACCTTGCTGTTTACCGGATAAAACTGCATCTTCATATCGCCGGGAATCATGAGCGTTACGAAAATGGCCGACGCGCCCAGATCTTCAATTTTTTTGAACGCGCCGTCATTGACGGTCACATGGCGCGAGAAGAAGTCGGTGCTGTAGAAGAAGACGGCTTTTCCACGCAAGTCGCGGTTGGCCAGATCCGCTGAACTGGCAAATGCCACATCAACAGCTTCGAGGTTGAGGGCTTCCGGCCCCGTTCCGACGGACCTGTGGGTGGGCTGCGCAGAATCAAGCTTGAGAGTCCGCTCGCCAGCGGAGGCTACCACCGACCATGATTGCGGCATCCACTGCGGAGGCAGATCGAACAGCTGCTGATGTACGTCGGTCAACCCCGCGGCTTTCATCTTCGCCATCATCCACTGTGCGTTTTCGTTATCGGCTTCAGTGCCGATGATGCGTCCCCAAAACTGATGGCCTTTGTCGCGGTACCGGCGGGAGATGGCCGCCTGTTCTTCGACGTAACCCTTGAGATGCTGGCCGTCGATGGATGTATAAGCTTTGTTTTCCGGGGTGACGGGCCAGTTCAGATACGACTCGTCGAGCGGGTGCAGAGCCTTCATGGGAGGCTGCGGCGCGCGCGGGGTCTGGGAAAAAGCCGCGGAGGCCACCACGAATCCGATAAACGTTTTTTTCATAAGAAAGCTCCTGATCGCGATGGTGTCAGAAGGCATATCGCAAAGCAAACTGAATAATTCGCGGGCCTACGGACGTGCTGGTAATCACTCCAAATGTGGCTGCCGAGCCGACATTCGTGGCGGGGTTACTGAACTGCGGATGGTTCATCGCGTTGAAAAACTCAGCCCTGAATTCCAGATAGCCGTTTTCATTGAACCCGCCCACCACGGTGCGTTTGGTTGCCGCCACATCAAAATTCGCCTGGCCTGGACCCAGCACAATTCCGCGCCCGGTGTTCCCGTAGCCAGTGGCTCCGCCAACGCCGTTGACCTGCCCGATCACGGGCACGGGGCAGAATGTCCCCGGATTGAAGAACCCTGTTACGCGGCTGTTTACGCTTCCCGAAGTCAGAATGTCATCATACGTCTTCCCGGGACAGATTTGGGCGCGCGACGTTGCGATGGACCCGTAGACAACGCCGCCGCGCGAATCGGTAAGGGTCAGGGGCGACCCGGTTTGAATAGTGGTTACTCCCGACAAGCCCCAGCCCGACAGAGCCTTTCCGGCAAACCCTTTTTGCGAGCGGAAGGAAGGCAACTGATAGACGTAGTTAACAGCGAGCCGCTGCGGGCGGTTGAAATCGCTGGGCCCATACATTTGAGCGCGGTTTTGGGGATCGTTGCTGTTTGAAGTCAGGCCTACGCCGCCGCCTATTGCGGCTCCGACAAGATCGGAAAAGCCGCGCCCCCAGGTATAAGCGGCCTGAAGCTGCAGCCCGTGCGAAAATATTTTTCGCAACTGCGCCTGCATGGAGTTATAGCGCCCGTCCCCAATGTTTGAAGCGATCTGCACCCCGCCATTGCTGAAACCGAGCACCGGAAGCCTCTGGGCTGCGTTGGCAGACGTGTTCGTTGTGATGCAGCCTGCGGGGAAGCCGCAGTTTACAGGGTTCGAAGCCGTCGCCAGTTGAGGAATATCCAGGATCTGCTGAGCGAGGCCGTGCTCACTGCGGCTGCCCACATAGCCGAGTTCAATAATCCACGATGGCTTGAACTCGTACTGGATATTCACGTTCCAGTTCATTGTTAAAGGTGTCAACACATGGGGATCGACGCCGCGACCTGTGATCGCGGAGGTGGTGGTCCTCACGAAGCCATCGAAACTGCCCGGCGCTACGGGGGGATTGAAGGGGACGGCGAACGTAGCCTTTGCGTTCTGCGCTCCGGAGTAATTGATCAAAGCCGCGTTAGGTGGAGTGGTGTTGAGTGTTTGAAGCCAGGCGTTACCGAACACGACATCATAGAAGAATCCGCTGCCGCCGCGCACCACGAATTTCCCGTTGCCGAACGGCTGCCAGGCGAAACCCACGCGCGGTGAGAAGTTCGTTTTTGGAGCGCCGCCGCGGGTGAGCACTTCCGTATCGCGCCGCAAAATACCATCAGGCAGCGGACCCGAGTAATGGTTCGCTACCGTGTACCCGACAAAGGTGCCGCCGACAGGAGGAACTGGTACGGTCTGCGCCAAACCCCATTCGACATTGGTTCCGCCTACCGCCAGCTTGTCGTATGCGGTCCCGTCATACTCCCATCGAAGGCCCAGATTCAGGGTCAGGCGGCTGGCAACCTTCCAGTCATCCTGCACGAACGCGCTGCCCTGGTTATCGCGCAGCGCGTTCGGTGACGACCACAACTGCATCGCGGCACTGGATGTGAACACATTGCTGTTCGACGATCCGTTCTGTGCGGCACTCTCACCCAAAAGGAAGTCCGCCCAGGTCTGGAATGTGAGCCCTCCGCGAATCTTGCCGCAGGAGCATATATTCCAAATGACATACTGCTGGTCATAACCTGCCCGGATGGTATGTTTGCCCTTCACCCACGAAACCTGATCGGACCATTCATAGGCGAGCTGGGGCGTTCTGTTGCCGTCGATCGAAGTCCCGAAGTTTGAAAAAAGGCCTGTGATGGCGAGCGTTGGCATGAGTGCGCTGGTTGGGTTCGATGGCGTGATGCCGACCTGACCGGCGGTGGTGGTAACGAGGCTGTTCAACGATGCGCGGATGAACGAACTGGTGAAATGCGCTTCGTTGATGAGATGGCTCGTCATGAGCGTTGTCAGTTTCGCGCCGTAAAGCTGGTTGCCCGATAATCCCTGATTGCCGCCGTTGGGCGGTTGTCCTGCAACGGTAAAAGGGCTGACGAGATTGCCGAACGCGTAGTAGTACTTGAAAGCCAGACTGTTCTTCGCTGACATTAAGTAGTCGAGGTTCGCGAGTTCCTGATCTTCCGAAAAGCGCGCCGGAACGCTGAACGATGAGAAGCCCACAAGCCCGCCGCCATTGGTCGCGCGAATTGTCTGGGGAGTTGGGATTACATATCCTCCGCTGGGAAGTTTCGCATTTAACAGACGCCAGGCGACCGAGTTTAAACCGCCAGTTGAATCGAGGGGGACAGCAACCGAACCTTGCCCCGGAGTGCCGCCGCCCGGGCAAAGCAACTGTTGACCGCCTGCAAATGTTTTCGCATAAGCTGCGCCCGGTCCACCCGTCGCATTCGCCGGATTGGCAGCGCAGAAGGCATTTTCGATCGTCAGCACGGAGCGATCGTCAGTCAGTTGCGCCGGCAGACTTACGCCCGAAGTTGCAGCTGGAGCCACCCCGTTCACCTGCCGCGTTCCCTGATAGGAAAAGAAGCCGAAGAGTTTGTCCTTTTTTAGCGGACCGCCCAGGGTTCCGCCAAACTGATTTTGCTTGAGCACTCCGCGAGGCTTGCCGGTACTGTTCTGGAAAAAAGTGTTCGCGTTTAAATCGTCATTGCGCAGGAACTCAAACAATGAGCCGTGCAGCAGATTGGTGCCGGTCTTCGTCACGACGTTTACGCTGGCACCCGAGTTCCGGCCATAGCTGGCGTCGTAAAGGGAGGTTTGCACTTTGAACTCCTGCAGGGCGTCTGGACTTGGCGTTGGAATGTTGCCATAGAAGCCTGTCGCGTCGGCTGGACCGGAGGATGCGTAATTGGCGATGGACGCGCCGTCCATTGAATAGCTGTTGCCAGTGTTGTCTTTGCCGTTGACGAAAATATTCTGGAAGCCGCGCCCCGCCTGGGCCGCGTTCGTCACATCGGTGACTACGCCAGGAGAGAGGTTCAGGATCTGCGTGAAGTTGCGCGTCACGAGGGGAATGCTCATGATGGCCTGACTGCTGACGACTCCGCCGAGCGTTGAGGTTTCGACCTGAATGGCCTGCGCATCAGCGGTGACTTCGATTTGCTGATCCTGCTGGCCTACCTGGAGGTTTTCTATAACAGCGGCGGTTTCAGTGACGTTGACAGTTACACCGGGAGCTTCGAGCTTACGGAACCCGGGGGCTGTGATCGCAAGGTCGTAAACCCCGGGAGGCAGGAGCGTGAATGTGATTGCGCCATTGTCTCCAGTTGCCTGCTCGCGCCGTAATCCGGAGGAATTCGACAGCCCGACCGTTGCTGATGGAATAACCGCGCCGCTGCTGTCTTTAACGGTAACGGACAGAGCGCCGGTTGCAGATGTTTGCGCCAGAGCGTTTGAAATACTCAGTGGCAGACACAGTATGAAGGGACAAAGAATCCGAAGGCAACGGGGCATCGATCCTCCTGCAGAAAGACGTGCCGACGATTATATTCGAAACGCCGGTGCAATACAAGCACTGCGAAGCGGAATCAATATCAATGAGATCCGCCCGGATCGCACGGCATGGTGCGATCCGGGCGGGAGTGTTTACGCGGGAACTGAAGCGGCTGGCATGGTGGCCAGTGGCGCGGTTGCCATCTTGGCCGATTTGGCGGCAGGCTGGGCGGCTTGTTCAATCAGGTCGTTCATGCTGGACCACGTACGGTCCCACGAGACCGTTTGCAGAAAGCGATCAGCGCGGTCGCGCCAGTCTGACCCGCCTTCGGGTGCGAGAGCTTTCTCTGCAGCGCTGACAAATCCCTCCGCAGTAGACTTGATCCGCACCATGCCCGTGTCGCCGTACTGCCGTTCCACATCGCGGATCGGCGTCGAGATCACCGGGAGCCCGGCCGCCAGATATTCGGGCGTCTTAGTGGGGCTGATGAAACGCGTCGACTCGTTCATTGCGAACGGCATAAGTCCAACATCCCAGCCGGCCATGTAAGTGGGAAGCTCACGATAGTCTTTAGAGCCGAGCCAGTGGATGTTATGCCGACGAGGAAGCGTTGCAGGATCGATCTTGACTATGGGGCCGAGCATGATGAGTTGCCAGTCGGGCCGACGTTCTGCGATGCCAAGTATCAAGTCAATGTTGATGCGCTCGTCAATTACGCCTGCATAACCAAGGCGAGGCTTGGAAGCTGATTCTGATCGGGGGCGGAATCGGCAAGGTGCCGAGCCTGTGAAAAGTGTGCGCAATCAACGCTGCTGGGGAAGCAATGCACGTGGGGATGCTGATGCTGCTTTGCCTCATACAAGCTGTAGCCGCCGGTGAAGACAAGATCACTGGCTGCGAGAAGCATGCGGCCATTCATCCCGAGCGCGGGTGGTGCGTTTTTGAATAAAGTCAGTTCGTCCATGCAGTCGTAAACAGTGACCGCAGGTTTGAGCCCCTGAGTCACATCGAGAGCCATGGGTGTGTAGTACCAGGCGACGTGGTTCTGAATGCTGTATTCGCGAATCAGATTGTCAATTAGTTGAGACACGATCGCAGTGACATTCTGATGCGGATTATCCAGGGGAAGTCGAGGTGTTGCGACCATCACGCCAGTCTGCGGGCACGGTTTAATCAGCATTTCAGGGGCGGTGCATTCTTCGAAAACGGGTTCCTCGACGAAGAAGACACGGCGTGCTTTCGCGAAGCGGCTCATGAGATGCTGGGGGCGCTGGAAGACGAAACTCCAGCGAAGATGCGAGTAACAGATCAGGTCAGCGAGAGATTTTGATTTTGATTGAAGGCTCATCATAAAGTTCGCTCTGCTCCTCGTTGCAATTGTTTGCGGATTTCGTCCGCTAACGGTTCAAAGATTTTCCTGTGACCCGAGTCAGCAGGATAGTCCCAGAGGCCGTTCAGACAATGCCTGTTATCATCCCAGCGTTGGGTGATTCAGGATTGGATACAGACAAAGACCTTGCAAGGGTATGCCCTTTGTAATGGCACGCTGCATTTCACTGTAGATGTATGAAAACCATGCAGGCCTTGCGTCGTTTTCCGTACCAGTTTCCGATACGAAAACGGGACGACGATAGCGGTTGTAGATTTCTTCGAGTATCAGGTGGAAAGGCTTGTAATCGGGATCGCCGGGAAGAAGCGTCTCCCCACAATTTCTCCACTGGTTGCGGTCGTAATAATTCACGCCGAGTATATCGATGGCGGATTCAAAGCCACCCAGTTCAGGCATGCTGCGGCCGAGGATACGATCCCAAGCTTCGAACATGGAGACGCGGTAGTGGTCGGCGTGAACCTGATCGTCGGGCACATCGCGGCGACCTGCGATATAAATTGCGGGTTCGGGAGAAACGATCAGCAATTCTGGTAAAACCGCGCGCATTACGCGTATTGCGGAGAGAGATGCTTTGACGAGCTGATTTTTTAGTTCAACGCCACGATGATGCTCGAAGGGATTTAAATAAGCGACATCTCCGCCACCCCATGAGACGAAGGAAATTTCGTTGACAGAAGCGACGAAGTAAGGTGGCGGACTTTCGTTCTTCAAGAGCTGAGCGAAGCCAAATGCCAGATCGGTGAAAGCTTGTATCCAGGCTTCGCTGAATATATCGAGGTAATCGGGCCAGCCGAAGTGGAGAAGGTCCCAAATGATTTCGATGTTTGCTTTTCTGGCGGCGCGCAAAAAGGGGAGAACTGTGCAGAAATCGCAGACTCCGGCCGTGGGAGAGATTAAGGGCCAGCGGAGACCTTCGCGGACCGTCCGGATTCCGAATTCGGAAAGGAGAGCGTAGTCTTCAGATACAAAGCGGTCGTGGTTAGTGGATGCAACGAGGTCGAGACGCGTGCCGTTGCGGAGCTTGTGGGTTGAACATTCGTAGCCTGCCTGCAGGAAACTTTTGAAGACCGGGATCAATCGCAAGCCAAAGCAGATTCGGTGCCAGTTTTGATGTGATATGTTATGGAACTCTCATGACACGTAAGAACTGCCGAGACAGCTAAATAAACAAACGGGCTAACCGTCAGCTGCGTAAATCCGTTGGGTTGTACTCGGCATATGCGCCTAAGCAGCTTTTTAAAGGCGAGCACCGGGACTAGCGACTCGGTTAATGCGATGGCAGGAATTTTGTTATTGACTACTTCCGATCAGTTCGTCCGTAGATCAGGTAACTACCGATGCGATCAACGAGGCGATAATTCCTGTCAAGATAATCACGCAACGATGAATGCTGCTCTTTGATGCCCCCTGCCACGACGATAACGCCGGGTTCTCTTCCACGCTGTTGCGCC
>JANYDS010000086.1 GCA_025363475.1 Terriglobia bacterium | reverse complement strand
GAATATTCGGCACTGACGCCGCTCGTCTGATAAGTCGCTTCCTGAACAATGCCATTGTCGACATAATTCTGAATCGTCCCGTCCAGATAATTGGTGTTGATGTTCATACCATCAAGCAGCACCGTGGTCTGGTTGGCGTTGCTGCCGTGGCCCGTGATGTAGGTCTGTTCCATCTGCTGGGAACCACCAACGTCAGGGTTTGCGCCCGCGCCATTGCGCAGTGTGATGCCAGGCGTCAAACCGCCGAGCGCCTGCATGTTGCGCGGTGCCGGGATCGAATCCACCAGCTCACGCGTCAGAACCTGATGATTGGCCGCGTTTTCGGTATCGACAACCGCTCCAACCGCTTCCACTGAGATTGTCTCACCGGTCGAACCCACAGTCAGGTCCGCATTGATTGTGGCAGTCGTGTTGGAGAGAACCTCAACGCCCTGGCGCTGTTGTGTCTGAAACCCGTTCGCCACAAATTTAATTGCGTAGGTTCCGGGACGAACATCAATAATGTCGAACCGGCCTTCGCCGTTGGTTGTTGCCGTACGTGAACCCTCAATGAGTGCCGGGCTCGTTGCCGTTACTGTGACATTGGGCATAACCGCACCCGAACTGTCTTTTACTACCCCTTGGATTGTGCTCTGTGCTGATGCCTGCGATGGTGCCAGTACAAACAGCGCCACGCCTGCGAACATGCACGCGAATATCCCACGATTCATGTATTCTTTCTCCTGATGATTTGGAAGGAAAGTTCCCGGTGGACGTGAGTCTTCCTACGGTGAAACCCCTAACACTTGGGATGAATTTATACAATTGACAAGTCAGTGTCAACGGTGTTTTTCGTAATGAAAAATACAAGAAAACATTAAGTAACTGTAACAAGTAACCTTACGAAAGACTTATAAACCCCCTAACCACGCCCTCCCGGGAAGAGAGGTTCATCCGTGGAAGCCCTGGTTTTATTGATCCGTTTACCCTTAAAAGATCTGTTTTAACAACGGGAGTTGCCGTACAGGTTCACTTGCAATCAGTCGATAGTTCATCCAGTGGAGTCAGTGAGCGTGACGCACTGGAGCTTAAGAAAAGTTATGGTCCTGGGAACGAAGATCGTCATTGTCGCTGTTGGTTCGGTTTTTGCAACTGCTGCCGCCGGGCTGGTGATCCAGAGGTCAGTGATTCGAAATCAGGGTATTGAGATGACGCGGAATTCCATGCGCGCAATTGTCATCGGTGCCGAGAATGTCCGCCGTTCCGTTTCGAACATGCGCGATTCCCGAATGTTCGATGACGCAGCCCTTAAAGCGGACGCCGGGCGGGTGAGCGATTTCAGACTCTCGAATATCTATAAGACCATTCCCGTTGCGGCTGCATGGGATTACATGGCCGATGTCGCGAAGAAGGAAAACTATGAGTTCCGTGTTCCTGCGCACAACCCGCGCAACCCAAAGAACTCCCCGCGACCGGACGAGGAGCGCATCCTGCGATTCATTGAAACCGATCGCCTTGCTGAGTTTTTCGAGGTTGATGAAAAAGCGAATGAGGCTGTTTATGCCAGACCCATCCTGTTGAGTTCAGACTGCCTGCTTTGTCATGGCGAACCGGCTGGCAGCCCAGGGAAGGACGGCAGGGACATGCTGGGCTTCCGCATGGAAGGCTGGCATACCGGAGACCGCCATGGGATGTTCCTGTTGCGCGCCAAACTGGACCGTGTGGATGACCAGGTCCGGGCGGGCATGAGCCAGGCTGCTCTCTGGCTGTTACCTTTGTCCCTTTGCACCGGTCTGGCCGTGTGGTTCTTTGTGGCCCGCATCAGCAACAGGCTGCGGATGCTGGTTCATGGCTTGTCGAAGA
This sequence comes from Terriglobia bacterium, assembly GCA_025363475.1. GTDB lineage: Bacteria > Acidobacteriota > Terriglobia > Bryobacterales > Bryobacteraceae > BOG-234. The sequence continues at coordinate 42,818 of JANYDS010000086.1, read as the reverse complement.
ATACGGCCCAGGTCACCAGCGCGGTGGCTCAGATATCCGCTTCCAGCCAGTCTCTGGCCCAGGGCGCGGCGCAGCAGGCGGCCTCACTCGAAGAGACCGCCGCAGCCAGTGAAGAGATTGCCGCCACCACCCGCAGGAACGCTGAAAACTCCGCCTCGGCTGCTGAGGAGATGGGGAAAGTCGAGCACCGTGTTCGTGACGGCAATATCGCTCTGACTGAGATGGTTATTTCGATGAACGACATCAAAGCTTCGAGCGACCGCATTGCCCGCATCATTAAAGTGATTGATGAAATTGCCTTTCAGACCAATATCCTGGCTTTGAATGCTGCCGTTGAGGCGGCCCGCGCCGGTGCCGCCGGTGCAGGCTTTGCCGTAGTAGCGGATGAGGTCCGCAGTCTCGCTCAGCGGTCTGCCCAGGCGGCAAAAGATACAGCGACTTTGATTGAGGAATCCATCGCCAACGCTGCCGCCGGCAGCCCGAAACTTGAGCAGGTCGCAGTCGTCATCCGCGCCATCACCGAAAGTGCGGCACGGGTAAAGATACTTGTCGACAACGTCGAAACGGCTAGTGGGGAACAGGCGCGGGGAGTGGAACTGGTCTCCCACGCGATTCACGAAGTGGATCTGGTAACCCAGCGGAATGCCGCCAGCTCACAGGAAAGCGCCGCCGCCAGCGAAGAACTGGCGGCGCAGGCCCAATCCATGGACGCCATCGCCAGACAATTGCTGGCTGTCGTCGAAGGCTAATAGTGGTTGGCTAATGAGTGGTCGTAACCGCCATACTGCGTCTATTTAATACCGGCCCGCGGCAAGACCATTGCCCGGGCCACCTCAGTCTGGCCCTGCTTCCCTGTCAAACGCGCCCTGGCCTTCGCTTTGGCTTCTTCTGATACCTGTATATGGTTCTTAACCGACGACGCCCCGCCTGACTTGGCCAGCCGCGTAGCCACGCCTTTGTGCTGGATCACTCCGGTCTTGCCTTCGATCGTCGCAACCCCTGCATGAACATTGACAATAAAGTGTTCAGCATTGATCTTCGACTTCGCGAACTTCGTTTCAATACTGTGTTGAATCTGAGAGTCCTGCTGGACTTTCGGAGCCGGTCCGGCGACCGTTGCTGCGTAACTCAGCCCCGCCATAGCGACGGCCAGAGTCAGCAGAGAAATGATTTTTCTCAAACTACCCCGACAGTACGACAGGCCGTGCTTCGTGTCTATATATCCCGATACTAACCGGCTATACGTGGTCCACTTCGCGAAGCCACTCCGGCCGCTTCAACACTTCCCGCGGCTTGCTGCCATCCGGCGGCCCGATAATGCCATCCCTGTGCATCATATCCAGAATCCGCGCCGCGCGCCCATAGCCCAGCCGCAGCCGTCGCTGCAAGGTGGATGTTGACGCTTTCCCCATCTCCATCACCACCCGCAAAGCCTCTTCGTACAGAGCGTCCTGCTCGGCCAGCGACCCATCTTCCGCTTCCGATTCCCCATCATCCGTCGGAGGCGCCACCAGGAACGCATGATCATATTCCGGCTTGGCCTGCGCCTTCCAGAACTCCACCACGCCGTTAATTTCCGTCTCCGTAACAAACGCCCCATGGACCCGCGTAAACCGCGACGACCCCGGCGGCAAATAGAGCATGTCGCCCTTGCCCAGCAAATGTTCCGCACCCATGCCGTCCAGAATCGTACGGCTGTCGACACGTGTCGCCACGCGGAAACTAATCCGCGCCGGAAAGTTGGCTTTAATGATCCCGGTAATCACGTCCACGCTGGGCCGCTGTGTCGCCAGCACCAGATGCATTCCCACCGCGCGCGCCATCTGTGCCAGCCGCGTCACGGATTCCTCCACATTCCGGCCTTCCAGAATCATCAGATCCGCCAGTTCATCAATCAGAATCAGGATGTAAGGCAGCGGCTTCAATTCCTCAACCGGCTCCGCATCCTCATCAAACAGACTCCGTGGTTCCTCCTGCAACTTCCGGATCTTCTTGTTGTACTGATCAATATTCCGCGCGCCCTGCTCCGCCAGCAACCGCAGCCGCCGCTCCATCTCCAGCACGGCGTTCTTCAGCGCATTGGTAGCTTTTTTGGGATCAGTAATCACCGGCGTGAGCAGATGGGGAATCCCTTCATACATCCCCAGTTCCACCCGCTTCGGATCCACCATGATCATCCGCACTTCATCCGGCGTCGATTTATACAAAATCGACATGATCAGGGAATTGATCATCACGGACTTGCCTGACCCCGTCGAGCCCGCAATCAGGGCATGGGGCATCGAATCAAGCGCCGCCACCTTGATGCGCCCGTTGATGTCTTTTCCCATCGAAATCGTTAACTGCGAACTCGACGTCTGGAACTCATCGGACTCAATAACCGCGCGCAGACTAATCACTTCCCGCCGCACATTCGGAACCTCTATTCCGACGGTAGGCTTACCCGGAATCCGCTCAATCAAAATCGATTCCGCCTGCAGACCCAGACACAGATCTTCCACCAGATTGGTGATCCGGCTGTACTTAATCCCCGCCTCCGGCTTGAATTCAAACGTGGTCACCACCGGCCCCGGATTGATCTGTACCACTGACCCGAAGACATTGAATTCTTCGAACTTGGTCTTAATCGCCGCAGCCGTATTCTTTAGTTCCTGTTCATCGAAGGCCGACCGCAAGGGAATCTCATTCAGCAGCTCTGTCGAGGGCAACCGGTAAACCGCCGAATGCTTCACCGCCTCGCGCTTTACCGGCGCACTGAAGGGAAATTCCACCACATTGCGAGCAGGCACAGGCTCATCCGCCAGCTGGCAGATCGGAATCTCGTCGAGTGATGTCGCCCCGTCTTCTGTTTCCACAAAGACAGCAGGAATGGGATCATCCCACGGCAGAGTCTCTTCTTCAACGGCGGAGGGGACACGCCGGCGCGGCTTCACAGCCTCGTTCGGATCAGCAGGCGGCGGGGGCAGCAGGGCCGTAGCATTCTCATATCGCACCTGTTCCTGCGCCATGCGCTTTTCTTCCCGCTTCCGCAACACAGCTTCGCGCCGTTCTTCACGTGAGCGACGCCAGTTCTCCAGAATCTGTGCAATCACCGCATAGAAAGGAGCCAGCCAGCCATCGAACTTTGCCAGCGTAAAACTCGAAACCAGATAAATCGATACCAGCAGTGTCGTCGCCAGCACCACCGCCGCGCCAGCCAGATTGAGCGAATGCTTCAGCACGTCAGCCAGCAGGAATCCGGCCGCGCCGCCTGGCATGATCGTGTGATCAAAAAGCCGCCAGTCGGGCAGCAAAGCCGCAGTTCCGCACGACGAAATCACCAGCATCAGGCTCCCAAAGAGCTTGATCCCCGGAGCCGCGATGGCTTCCGAACGCACCCATTTCCATCCCAGAGCAAAAACCAGCAGGGGCAGGACGAACGCAGCAAGGCCCAGCGCCTGAAGTGCGAGATCGGCAACATAAGCCCCAACCGGCCCAATCAGATTCCGCGTGTGTGCCACCCCGGCAACCGTATCCCATGAGGGATCAACCGGTTGGAAGGAAGCGAAGCTCAGCAGGAGCAAAAGCCCTGTGGCAAGAAATAGTAGTCCCGTCACCTCATTGAGGCGTTCGGACGCAGTCGGTGTAAATAGCCTCATCCGCTGGCGGCAGAAGAAGCTGGAGCATTCTTAGTATGGCAGAAAAGCCGGGGGCGGGAGAAAATGTGGCGAAAGACTCAGCCGGCGAGATCAGCAACAGCCACCGGCGGATTCCAGAACAGCATCCGTTTACAGCTCTCGCAAACCAGCACCGCATCGCCTCGTTTAACATCCTGCAGAAACTGCGGCCGCAGCTGGATATTGCACTTCGAACAGCGCCCCTGAACCACTTCCGCAATAGCGACACCCAGCCGACCTTTGCGAATCCGTTCATATTCCGAAGCAATCTTCGGCGTCATCTCTCTGACAATGCCGGAGCGTTCCGCCATCAAGCCGTCAATCTCAGCCTTGTCAGCCGTAGAACGCTCACGCGCACTGGCCTTCCCCGCCTCGACCTGTTTTTTTTCAGCAGCCAGAGAAACCTCAGCCGCCTTCACAGCTTTATCCAGCGGGTCAGATTCGGTCATCAAAACCAGAATCCGTTCCTCATGCTTGCCAATCTCAGAGGTACAAAAATCGATTTCATGCTGGAACGCCCGATATTGATCGTTCGTCTTCGCATCCATCATCTGCGTTTTCAGTTTTGAGATCTTAGCCTCATTGGCGACAATCTCGCCTTCCAGACGCTTCCGGTCTTTCAGGTTCACCGTCAGTGCCGCGCGGTCCAGCTCCAGCCGGCGGTGACCAGCCTCCAGCTTCTTTTCAATTTCGGCAATATGCTTCGGCAGCGCCGCGATTTCTTTCGTCAGCACCATACAACGGTCATCAAGAATCTGTAACCGTACGGCGTGTTGAATATCAGGAAGCATGGCGAGTTTGAGTTTAACAAACCGCGCCGGTCAGCTTCTGCCCCGCAGCCTCTTCAACACTGATTCCTTCGCCCCTGCGAGCTCCGGAACCCGCAGCGCCGCCGCCACAATATAGAACGACGCGATCCCTGCGGGAACCCCCAGCGCCACCCCGCCAATTCGGGACGAAGGCACCAGCCTGAGCACTCCCCAGCAAACCGTTCCCATCACCCCGGCCGCCACTATAATCTTCAGGAAACTTCCCAAAATCGCCTGCCCATCCACCCCGCCAATCTTCACCCGCAACAAGAGCAGCAACGCCAGCGAACTGAACGTCGAAACCACTGATGACGAAAGCGCCAGGCCCGCATGGCCAAACCCCGCCACCCGCACCATCACAAACGCCGTCACCCCGTTCACCACCACTGACGCCAGACTCACCAGCATCGGGGTCCGTGCATCACCCAGCGCATAAAACGCCGGTGCAATCAGCTTCAGCGCCGAATATCCAGCCAGTCCCACCGCATAACACTGCAGCGCGATCGCCGTCTGATGTGTGTCCGACGCCAGGAACTTCCCATGCTCAAAGACAATCCCAATCATGCTCTCACCAAAAATCGCCAAACCTACGGACGAAGGCACCGTCAGCAACAGAATCATAATCACCGACCGCGACAAAGTCTCCCGAAACTCCCCAAAGTTCCCCTGCGCCGCACTCCGCGAAATCCGAGGCAATGCAGCCGATGCGATTGCCACCCCGAACACCCCCATCGGCAGCGCCGCAAACCGGTAGGCATACGAAAGCCAGCTCACCGGGCCGTTCATTACATGCCCCGAAGCATCACGTAAGCCCGCCGCGAAATTCGTATTGACCAGATTATTGATCTGCCCGGAAGCCGTTCCGATCACCGCCGGACCCATCAGCCATAAAATATGCCGCACACCTTCATGCTGCAAATTTTTTTGCAGATTCCACCGCAGTGACCACCCGAAGCCTGCCCGCCAAACGCTCGGCAACTGAAAAGCCAGTTGCGCCGCGCCGCCCACCACCACTCCCATCGCCATACCGCGTACTTGCGTGATCCCGAGCCACGGCCCCAGCCAGAAACCCAGCACCACTCCCGCAATCACCGAAGCGAAATTGAAGAAGCTTGACGACAGCGCCGGAATCCCAAACTGCTGCGTCGCATAAAGCATCCCCTGCGCCTGGGCCGAAAGTGACAACAACAACAGAAAGGGAAACATGGTCCGCACCAGCGTCACCGCTAGTTCCCATTTCCCAGGCACTGCGTGAAAACCCGGCGCGAACAAATCCACAATCACCGGAGCAAAAATCATTCCCAGCGCGCAAACACTGCCCGTAATCACAGCCAGCATCGTAGCGGTTATGTTCGAAAGTTCGCGTGTCTCTTCCGGCGTCTTCGTCGCCAGATAGCGAGTAAACGTAGGAATGAAAGCGGACGATAGCGCGCCTTCCGCAAACAACTCCCGCGCCAGACTCGGTATGCGAAAACCCAGAACATACGCATCGTAGGTCGCACCAGCGCCAAACATCCAGCTCAGAATGCTCTCGCGGATCACTCCGGTCAACCTGCTGGTTGCGACTGCCGCTGAAATAATGCCTGCGTTTTGCAACAGCCCGCGTTTATGCGGTGGAGGGTCTTCCTGATGTTTGTTGTCAGATGAAGCAGCCGGTGTCACGGATCAACCCGGCGTATATCAACTTCCTCGCGTAATTCCCGCGCCTGCTCCAGCGTTGCAAATGTCATCCCCGGCAATTTCGCCGAAGCGGTGCCGGCTGCCACGCCCCAGCGCAGCGCTTCATGGAATACCTCGCCCCTGCTGAGCGACCACACCAACGCAGCAGCCATCGCATCCCCGGACCCTATCGGAGAAATCGCATCCACGCGCGGAGCAATCGCCTCCCACGTCCCTTCCTCCGTCACACCAATCCCGCCCCGGCTGCCCAGCGATAACACCACAGACTCCGCGCCCATCGCCTGAATCCGCCGTGCGCCCGCCAACGAATTCGCTTTGGTCAGCAGCACCGTATTCAGCAGCCGTTCTGCTTCCTGCTGATTCGGCGTAACCACCGCCGGACCCGCTTCCAGCCCCTGCGAAAGCGCCTCGCCGTCAGTATCAAGCAGCGTTTTCACACCCCTCGACTTCGCCCGTTCGATCAGCTTTGCGTAAAAATCGGACGGCACTCCGGGCGGCAGGCTCCCGCACAACATCAGCCACTGCGCACCCTCCAGTTGCTCATCTACGACCGCTTCAATCTTGAGTAATTCCCCGCGATCCAGAAGCGGCCCGGTTTCATTCAGTTTTACCGTCAGCCCGTGCCGGTCAGTAATCGTCAGATTCAGGCGCATGTCCTTGCAGATCGAAATCGCTGTGACAGGGAAGCCGCACCCGGACATGTATTCCTTAAACTTTTCCCCGCGTTCCCCGCCAGCCGGAACTATGGCGTGTGTGCGCCCGCCATAGGAGTGGATCACGCACGAAGCATTAATGCCACGCCCGCCGGGTGAGTCTTTACTCGAAAGAATATATGCCCGGTCGTCAAAAGCAAGACGATCGACGGCAATGGTCCGGTCAATCGCCGGATTGATGGTCAAAGTAACGATCAAACAGCTATAGTGTCATACCCTGAAACATGCCGCGTCGCGCAAGTCTCTCCGCCTGGCTCGCCCTCCTCGCCGTCTCAATCTTCTGGGGAACTACCTATCTTGGTATCCGCATTTCCATCGAAACGCTCCCGCCTGCATTCGTAGTCTGCGCCCGCTTTCTGCTCTCCGGCTCTATCCTGCTTGCCATCGCCCGCTGGAAGGGTGCCCACCTCCCGCGTGGGCGTGAACTCTGGACCGCCTGCGCCTGCGGGCTGCTGATTCTGGGCATCGGCAACGCTGCCGCGGTCTATGCCGAACAGATTATTCCCAGCGGCCTCGCCAGCCTCTTCATCACCATTTCGCCTTTCTGGCTGGTAGGCTTCGAAGCCATGATGGGCGGCGAAAAACTGCACCCGCCCACAATTGGCGGCATGATCGTGGGCTTTGCCGGTACCGCTCTGCTTCTGCTTCCCGGCACCGGCGGCACTGTCAGCCACAACACCTGGCTCGGCTTTCTTATCGTCGAAACCGGAGTCATCGGCTGGACCCTCGGCTCCCTCTACCAGCGTCGCCAGCCCTCCAAATCGCACCCCATCGTGACCGGTGCCGTGCAGCAACTGGCTGCGGGAATCCTCTACATCCCGGTCGTGCTGTTCGTGCCTGAAGGCCCAGTCATATTCAGCACCCGCAGCACACTGGCGCTGCTCTATCTGGTGGTCTTTGGCTCCATCGTGGGCTACAGCGCCTTCATCTTCGCGATGGACCGTCTGCCCATTTCCATCGTTTCCGTCTACCCGTACTTCAATGCCATCGTAGCCATGTGGCTCGGCTGGCTCTTCTTCCGCGAACCCTTCGGCCCGCGCGAATGGCTGGCCATGGGGATCATTTTTCTGGGCGTCGGCATCGTGAAATGGCAGACGTCCAAAAAATCAGCGGGCCATTAGTTCAAAACCAATTGCCGGTTCCCCGGAATCATCAGCCACAGCCTCGATGTTGTTAAAGGTACCGGTAGCTTCATCCAGTGCGCGCACACCACCCGATTCAATGTCGTAAACCCATCCATGGATACCCAGCGTGCCCTGAGCCAATCCCTGGATCACAGCCGGATGAGTCCGCAGGTGTTCCATCTGCGTAATCACGTTCTCTTCAATCAGCCTCGCCAGTTTTTCTTCAGGTTCCAGATGCGCGAAATCATCAGTCACGGTTCGATGGGGAGCCTCGGCATACTGCAGCCAGCCCAGAACACCCGGTAGACCCTCCAGAGTTTCCGGATTCAGCAGCGCACGCATTGCCCCACAATCCGAATGCCCGCAAATAATCACGTGGTGAACCTTCAGCACCGAAACCGAGTATTCAATCGTGGCCGAGACACCGCCATAAGCCGCGCCGTGAGGCGGCACGATGTTGCCAACGTCGCGGCAGATGAACAAATCACCCGGCTCAGTTTGTGTAATCAGATTCGGCAAAATCCGCGAATCCGCGCATGTCACAAACAGCGCCCTCGGCTCCTGCCGGTCGGCAATCTTTTTGAAATGGTCCTTGTAACGCGGAAAGATCGACGCCTGGAATCTCGCCACACCGGCTAAAATCTTGTTCATTTCAAACCCAGTTCTTTCAGAATGAAATCCGCCTTCTGCACATCCTCCAGCAGCCAGACCAGAAACCTCACATCCACGCTGATGTTCCTCGCTACATCCGGGTTATAGCCAAAATCGTTTGCCACGTTCTCCCAGGGCCGGTCGAAATTCAAACCCACCAGTTCCCCGCGCCCGTTCACGACAGGGCTCCCGGAATTCCCGCCCGTCGTATCCGTATCCGCCATAAAATTGAGCGGAATTTCCCGCGTTTTCGCCGTCCTGGCGGCATCCAGAATGAACCGGGGGATCGCGAACGGCTCCTCACCGGTGCTCTTCTCAATCATCCCGGCAAGCGTCGTTTGCGGCGTGTACATGACGCCATCGCGTGGCGAATAGCCTTTGACATGCCCGAACGTAACCCGCAGGGTACTGTTCGCATCCGGCGCCACCGGCTTCCCGGCATGTGCAATCACAGCCTTGCGCCATTCCGGCCGCAACCGCGCAATCGCCCCGTCACGCGTGTCAGTTGCCACCCGCCATGCCCGTAACTCCGGCTCCAAAGCCAGAGCCAGATTCAGCATGGAATCATTCCTCGCGCGCAACTGATCCAGACTCTCGTTGAACATCTTCAGACGCTCAGAGGGGTCAGTAATCTTCGTGCCGCGAAACAAATCGAGTGCCGACCGACCAACCGCCGGGGTGATTTTCTCAGCCTGCGCGCGCCTCAGCCAGGAACTCAGGATCGCCTCATCCGAGGGTCGATAGAAACTCTGTGTGTCCCGTGCCAGAGCCGCCCGGATGCGGATCCAGTCCCGCTCCTGATAACCGGCCTCGCGCTCCTCATCGGCCTTCGCCCTCTCACCCGCCATGCGGACTAGTGAGGCAGCCTCACGCAGTGCCACAGAACCGGTGCCAATCACTCCGTAAAGGTAATCCCGAGCCCCCGTGGCCCTGCGCGCTTCGGCCAGTTTCTCCAGATCCTGTTTCGCCGCCAGCGCCCCCGCAAACGCTGCTCTGCCAGCCGCCCAGGCCACTACGGCGTCATCCGCGGCCCGCTGCTTCTCGACTAGTTTGCCCCGCTCCAAACCATCCAGCTGGCCCTGCGCATTTGTATGCGTATTGTTTAGATTCTTCAGCATCACTGAAACGGCAATGGTCCCTTCCGCGCTCCCTTTGGTCGTTTGCTCCAGCAGCCCGATCCATTCCCCAAACACATCTTTCGCCATCTCAAACCGCAACCGGCGTTCATTCGCCATCTCATCCGCAGTCATCGACCGGAACGTACGCCCCGGATACCCCATCAGCATCACGAAGTCCCCTGCCTTCACACCGGTCTTCGCAATCGGATAGAAGAACTCACACTGATACGGCTTGCCGTCTTTATAAGCCCGGGCCATCGCGAAATCGCCCGTATGCCGGGGCCAGCGGAAGTTATCCGGCTCGCCGCCAAATTCGCCCACCGCGCGGGGCGGGGCATACACCAGCCGGATATCAGTCAACTCAAAACCTTCAACCAGCGTGTACTGCAAGCCGCCATCGAACGCTGCCACACTACAACGGTTCCCCGGCGTCCGCTCGCATTCCGCCACCAGTGATTTTTGCTTCGCCTCAATCGCTTTCAACCGCGCCAGATCATTCACTCCAGCGGGAATTGCGGCCTCAATGGCCTTCGTCACATCGGTGAATTTGCGCGGCACGGTGATCCGTGTCGTCTTGCCCGCAAGCTCTTGTTCACGTGACCTGGCGATGAACCCGTTGGTAATCAGATCGTTGTCCGTCGTCGAGTGTTCCTGAATCAGACCGAACAAGCAGTGGTGATTGGTCAGGATCAAACCGTTTGCGGAAACGAATGCCGCAGTACAGCCCGGTAGCGCGACAGCCGCCGCCAGCAGGCCCGTCCCGCGCTTCGGGTCCCACAGCTTCAATGCAGGCAATTGCAACCCCTGCTGCTTGAGCCACGTCGGGTCAATTTGCAGGACTTGCTGAGGAGTCCACTTACCCTCCTCGGCCAGCGCCAGCGCAGCCAGCACAAAGAACAGGACGCCAATACGGAAACGACGCATATAACGCTACAATCGCATGGAATGCGTATTCTGTCCGGCTTGCTTCTGCTCACTGCGTCTCTATCCGCAGCCACGCTGCATGAAAACTACAGCCCGGCGAAAGCCTTCGCCTATACGCAGCAGGTTGTAAACTTCGGCGAACGCATGCCTGGCTCCGCAGGTCACAGGAAGACAGAGGACCTGATCCGCAGTGTGGTCACCAAAGCCGGTGGGAAAATCGAAACCGACTACTTTACGGCCAGCACTCCGCGCGGCAAAGTTGAAGTCAACAATCTGATCGGCAAGTTCAACGCAACAGCCGACCCCCAGCAGAAAATTTTTATTCTTGCCGGCCACTACGACACGCTCTTCCGGCCCGGTTTTTTAGGGGCCAATGACGGCGGGTCAAGCACCGCGATCCTGCTCGCATTTGCGGACGCGCTGGCCACCAGCAAAACCAAAATGCAGATCTGGCTCGTCTGGACTGATCTGGAAGAAGCCGTCAAAAACTTCGACGACAAAGATGGCCTGTATGGCAGCCGTCACCTCGCCGCCAAACTGGCAGCAGACCATACCGCCGCCCGCGTAAAAGGTTTCTTCCTCCTGGATATGATCGGCGACAAAGACCTGAGCGTAGCCCGCGAAACCGGCTCCGAACGCTGGCTGCAGGACTTCATCGCCCAGGCCGCCAAACAACTTGGCTACAGCCAGTATTTCTTCCAGTACGAGGCCGGAATCATTGATGACCACGTCCCGTTCATCCAGGCCCGCATTCCGTCAGTGGATGTAGTGGACGCCATGTACGGCCGCATGGGCCCCACCTTCGATTCGATGGGCGAATTCCACCACGCCAACACCGACACCATGGCCCACGTGTCTCAAAAGAGCCTCGAAATCGTAGGCCGGACTATTCTGCTAACCGTCGAACTCCTCGACAGATAGTTCCTCATTCCAAGAGACAAATTTCCTGCTCGGCGGCCTATGTGTTCATGGAAGGGGCAGGCTCCGATCAAACAGGCTTGAAACTACTGGTTTCCCGTAGTATTGGGGCTGGTATTTGAATGGCACCAAACAAAAGCCAGGAGCAACCTGCGGACTCATGGAGTGAGCTTCGAACTGGCGACGGCTGTATTCAACGACTCTTTTGCTATCGAGTGGCTCGATCCCCGGATGGATTATTCCGGAGAGCGTTTCCTTACCATCGGCATGGCAGATGGTGCCATCTTGTTGTACGTGGCTTACACAGAGCGACATGACCGCATCCGCATCATCTCAGCACGCAAGGTCACCCAAAATGAACAAGATGAATATTTCCAGCAGAATAGTTGAGCGAGCGAGGGCCATGAGTGCCGAAGCCGTTGAGGCAGCGGCCCTGTCAGACTCCGACGCCCAGCCCTTGACCGAATCAGACTTCAAGCGGATGAAGCGTACACCTCAAGCCAAAATCATCCGGCGGGCACAAGAGCTGACACAGGAAGAATTTGCTGTTCGCTACCATATCCCGCTGGGCACTCTCCGGGATTGGGAACAGGGCCGCGCTCAGCCGGACCAGCCGACAAGGGCATATTTGACGCTGATTGCCCGCGACCCGGATCACGTGAACCGAATTTTGAATCCGCTTCCCCAATGAGCCGTTCATCTTTCTCGCATTGATGTCCGAAAACGGCTAGCGCCAGCCCCGGTCGCGGCCTAAACTGGCAATGTGCACCTCGACCCGGAAACCTGCTACCGCGCCCTGAGATCGCACGACCCGCGCTTCGACGGCCGCTTCTTCGTGGGCATCTCTTCCACCGGAATCTACTGCCGCCCCATTTGCACAGCCCGCTCACCTAAACCCGAAAACTGTTCGTTCTATATCAGCGCAGCAGCCGCCGAAGCGAAAGGCTACCGGCCCTGCCTCCGCTGCCGCCCTGAACTCGCGCCAGGCAACGCAAGTGTTGACGCCACCCACCGCCTGGCCCAGTCCGCCGCCGCCCTCATCGAAGACGGCCTCCACACCGAACTCGGCCTCGATGGCATAGCCGAACGCCTGGGCGTAACAGACCGTCACCTGCGCCGCGTATTCCAGTCCGAGTTCGGCGTCACACCCGTTGCCTTCGCCCAAACCCAGCGCCTGCTCCTCGCCAAACGCCTCCTCACCGATACCGCCCTGTCCATCACCGACGTCGCGTTCGCCGCCGGCTTTGGTTCCATCCGCCGCTTCGATGCACTCTTCCAGCAGCGTTACCGCCTCACACCACAGCAACTGCGCAAGCATCCGAAGCAATCCGCGCTGCCCGATTCACTCGCTTTCGAACTCAGCTACCGGCCTCCCTGCGATTGGCCTGCCATCCAGCAATTCCTCGCCGCGCGAGCCATCAGCGGCGTGGAAGAAGTGGAACCCAACGCATACCGTCGCATCGTTGCATTGAAATCTCACAAGGGCTGGATTCAGGTAAGCCCGTCAAAAAAGAAATCGACCCTGAGCGTCATCGTCTCGGCGTCTCTTGCCCACACCTTGCCAGCAGTCCTCGCGCGCGTGAAACACCTCTTCGACCTCTCATGCAACCCGCGGGAGATCGCTGAAATCCTCGGCACGCTCGCAGCCGCCCGTACAGGACTCCGCGTACCCGGAGCGTTCGACGGTTTTGAAATTGCTGTCCGCGCCGTACTCGGTCAGCAGATCTCCGTAGCAGGAGCAAGAACCCTGGCCGGGCGCTTTGTAAGTAACTTCGGCGAGCCGGTAGTTACACCCTTCAAAGCACTTACAACTGCATTCCCAAAAACTGCCCGTGTCGCCGAACTTCAGACCGGAGATATAGCATCGCTGGGCATCATCGCGAACCGCGCAAACTCCATCATTGAACTCGCTAAAGTAGTCGATACCGGCAAGCTTCGACTTACTCCGGGCGTTGACATTCCCACCACCATTGAAGTCCTGAAAGCCATCCCCGGCATAGGTGACTGGACCGCTCAATACATAGCCATGCGAGCCCTCGCGTGGCCCGACGCGTTTCCTCACAGTGACCTTGTCATCATGAGAGCTCTAAATACGAAGAAACCCAAAGAAGCACTTACTGCCGGAGAAGCCTGGCGGCCGTGGCGCGCCTACGCAACCATGCACTTGTGGAAACAAAGCGGAGACAAAATGCAATGAACTTACTCATCGATCGCATCCCTTCTCCTGTGGGCGAACTCTTGTTAGTCACCGACGGCGAGTCTGTCCGCGCGCTTGACTTTGCAGACTACGAAGACCGCATGGATCGTCTTCTCCGCCTCCACTACGGAGCCACTGTCTGCAAGCCGGAAACCGCCAGGCCCATATTCCGCAGTCTGCTGGAAGCGTACTTCGATGGCGACCTCGAAGCAATTACAAAGATTCCTGTACAAACCAACGGAACCCCGTTCCAGCGTGAGGTCTGGAAGGCGCTCAGGGACATCCCCGCCGGTAAGACTGAAGCCTACGGAGAGATGGCCACACGCATCGGCAGACCCGGAGCATCAAGAGCGGTCGGCCTCGCCAACGGTGCTAACCCGGTAGCCATCATTGTTCCCTGTCATCGCGTCATCGGAGCCAGCGGCAAACTCACCGGCTACGGCGGTGGACTCGACCGCAAACGCTGGCTGCTCAGTCACGAGACACGTATGTAGCGATACGATGTCTTTGTAGGATGTTGAAAAAAGTAAAGGATGATTGAACAAACCACCGATATCCCGGACAAGCTGTTCTTCCGCATCGGCGAAGTAAGCGAACTGATCGGCGTCGAACCCTATGTGTTGCGGTATTGGGAGTCGGAGTTTTCGGCGCTGTCACCCAAGAAATCCAGCAGCGGCCAGCGTATGTTCCGGCGCAAAGATGTTGAGCTTCTGCTCACCATCAAACACCTGCTCTACGACAAAAAATTCACCATCGACGGTGCGCGCAAAGTCCTTCTCGACAAAACAACACCACAGGAAGAACTCTTCGCGCCGACGAACCCGCTGACCACTATCCGCAAGGAAGTCGCCGATATTTTGGGTCTGCTCCGATAAGCCTGCTGAACCATCGCTACAGCCAGTACTAAAGCTCGCTGCGTCCCCAGATAGGAATCCGTCCAATCAAATGCCTCGTCCAGCGCATGTGAACCGGACCCGCGCCCGCCGCCTCCGATCGTAACCGCCGGAATCCCCGGATTCATCGGTACACTGGAATCCGTCGAACCTTCACCCGGCTTGCCCTGATAGCCAAAAATTACTGAGGCCTCGACAGCCGTCTTCACAATCAGCGAATCCAGCGGCGTGCTCCCTGCAGGCCTCAAACCCACGATTTCATTGGCCACGGTCACCTGACCAGTCTTTTTCCAGCGTCGGTTTTCCTCATCCACCGCACCCTGCACGGCGGCCTGATACTTCTTGTCCAGCGCTTCAAGCGAAGCCTTGTCCGATGAGCGCATGTCCACTTCCATCCACGCATCAAATGGAATTGCATTCACTGAGGTACCACCCCCCACCCGTCCTGCGTTGAACGTAGTCTTGGGATCGGCCGTAACCTCAAACTCTGAGATCTTCGCAATTGCCCGACCCATCGCATGAATCGGATTTGCCATCCCAAAGGCCCCAAAACTATGCCCGCCCGGTCCCTTGAAAGTAGCCCGATACCGATAACTCCCCACGCCGATGTTCGTTATTCCCAGCCCCCAACCATCAATCGAAATGAATGCGTCGATCTGGCCCTTCAGACTGTCTTGAAAGAGGTTCTTCGTGCCCCGCAAATCGCCCAGGCCCTCTTCGCCGGTGTCTGCAACAAAAGTTATAGTGCCCCGGGTCTCCACTTTGGCATCATTCAGCGCTTGAATCACACCCAGCATAGTTATCAGGCCGCGTGTATCGTCGCCAATCCGGGTGCTTTCAGAATCTTGCCCTCCCGGCGGACTTTGACATCAGTTCCTTCGGGAAAAACCGTATCCAAATGAGCCGCCAGCACCAGATTCGGATGGGCCGTTTTCCCGGGACGCACCCCAATCACGTTCCCGGCTTGATCGATCCGCACATTTTGCAGACCCATGGACTTGAAAAGCCGCTCAAACTCGCGCCCGCGACGCTTGCTCCTTGAAAGGAGGTGCGGGAATCTCACAGATCCGGACTTGTTCCTCCAGAAAATGAGGTTCATTGCGCACTACCGCTTCCAGCGCGGCTTTGATGGCAGGCTCCTCGGCCAGTCGCGCGGGGTCAACTTGCGCCAAACTAAATCCGGCGCTGCAAACCAACAGTAACGCGACCCTACGGCGCGCCAACTATGGCCTCGTAAACGCGGTTGAGATCGTCATCTGAGTAGTATTCAATCTCGATCTGCCCTTTGTTAGGGCCTTTGCTTGAAATCCGAACGCGGGTACCCAGCACCCGCTCCATCTCATCGATGGCAAACTTCACATTGGCATCGAGCGGAGGCGGTTCTACCTTGCCCTTCGCCTTTTTTCCTTCAACAGGCGCCGGCCGCGTAAAATCCTCAATCTGCCGGACCGACCACTGTTCATCCACAGCCCGCCGCGCCACCGCGAACTGCATTTCAGGATCATCAAACCGGAGCAACGCCCGCGCGTGACCTGCCGAAAGCACGTTCGCCGCAATCATCGTTCCTATTTTTTGCGGTAACTGGAGCAATCTCAACGCATTGGTAACCGTGGTCCGCTGCTTTCCTGTCTTGCGCCCAATCTCTTCATGGCTCAAACCAAGTTGCGCCATCCGCTGGAACCCAACCGCCAGTTCCATGGGATTCAAATCTTCGCGCTGGATGTTTTCAATGAGCGCCAGTTCATGAACGCGTTCATCCGTTGCATCCCGCACAATCACGGGAACTTCTTTCAAGCCAGCGGCGGTCGCCGCGCGCCATCGCCGCTCGCCCGCAATAATCTCGTATTTCTGCGGGCCGGTCTTGCGGACAAGGATCGGCTGGATCACCCCATCCTGCTCAATCGATTGCTGTAATTCCATCAGCGAGCCCTCGTCAAAGAGTCTGCGCGGCTGGTGTGGATTCGGCGCAACATGTTCAATCGGAAGGACTTGTACCCCAACCAGAGATTCCTTGACCGGAACTGCTGCCGCAGCCGTCGAAGAGGTATTCCTTGCGGGCAGAAGGGAGTGGATCCCCTTACCCAGCGCTTTTCTCGGATCGCTTTTGGCCATTTGCAAGAACCTCCTTCGCCAGTTGAATGTATGCTTCTGATCCCTTGGAAGCCGGGTCGTAAGTCAAAATTGATTTGCCATGGCTGGGCGCTTCCGCCAGACGGATACTGCGCGGAATCACTGTACGGAAGACTTCGCTGCCAAAGAATTCCCGTAAGTCGGCTGCCACCTGGCGGGCCAGATTGGTGCGTTCGTCGTACATCGTCAACAGAATCCCCTCAATATCCAGGGGATGGCCAAACGAATCCCGAATCCGGTCAATGGTGTCCATCAGCCCGGAAACTCCTTCCAGAGCGAAGAACTCGCACTGAATGGGAATAATAACCGCATCCGCCGCCATCAGAGCGTTTAGCGTCAAAAGATCAAGGGCTGGCGGGCAATCAATCAGTATGTACTGATATTGATCACGAATCCCGGCTATGGCTGTGGCCAGAATAGTCTCTCGCTGGTCACTGCCCACCAAATCCAGATTTGCGCCAATCAGGTTCTTGTCTGCCGGCAATAAATCCAGACCAGGGGTTTCGGTATGACAAATTGCATCTTGAACGGGTGACCCGTCGACTAAAACCTGATAGATGGTCTGCAAACCGTCTGTTTTGGCTATTCCCAGCCCACTGGTTGAATTTCCCTGTGGGTCAGTATCTATAAGGAGAACTTTAACCTCGCTCGCGGCAAGCGCGGCTGCGAGGTTGATAGCGGTCGTAGTCTTCCCTACGCCGCCCTTTTGATTGGTTATCGCGATGACTCTGCTCAAGTCGTCAATCTAGCATGTTTCACGTGAAACATTCATGCCGAGGGTCAGGTAAATATCCAGAATCGCCACAGCCGCCGGCGTAACCCCTGGAATTCTCGCCGCCTGACCCAAAGTCGCTGGCCTCACCCGCTCCAACTTCTCACCCACCTCGCGCGAAAGCCCTGGGATCCCGGCAAACTGCATCTCCATCGGGATCGCCCTCGAATCCGAATTCTGCAACCGCTCCAACTGCCGCCGCTGCTGATCCATATAACCGGCGTATTTAACTTCAGTCTCCACCGTCATCAACACGCCACGAACGGGTTCCTCGCCCAAAACCTCATGAATCCATGGCAACAGTTCGTTTATGCGCGCTTCCGTCTTGCGCAGCGCCGCACCTTGCTTCGCCGGACCTGACCCCGTCTCAAACGCCTTCATCAACTTCTCCGTTTGGGCTCGTTTATGCGCAAAAAGCGAAACCCGCTCCGGCGTAGCCAAACCTATCTCTTCCCCGATCGGCGTCAGACGCGCATCGGCGTTGTCTACCCTTAAATGCAACCGATACTCCGCCCGCGAAGTAAACATGCGGTAGGGTTCATCAGTCCCCTTGGTAATCAGATCGTCAATCATGATCCCCAGATACCCCTCCGACCGCCGAATAATCACCGGAGCACGCCCCAAAATCATCTGCGCCGCGTTAATGCCCGCCATCAACCCCTGCCCGGCCGCTTCCTCATATCCCGAAGTGCCATTAATCTGCCCCGCCAGGAACAAACCAGGCAGTTTCTTCACTTCCAGCCGATGATCCAGTTCCCGCGCATCCACCGCATCATATTCAATTGCATAGCCGGGCCGGATCATCTCCGCCCGCTCCAACCCCGGAATCGACGCAATAAAAGCCTCCTGCACATCCGTAGGCATACTCGTCGACATCCCGTTCACGTAAATTTCGTTCGTATCCAGGCCTTCCGGCTCCAAAAACAGCTGATGGCTCTCCTTGTCCGGAAATTTCACGAACTTGTCTTCGATGGAAGGGCAGTACCGCGGCCCAATCCCCTCAATCTGACCGCTATACAGAGGAGAGCGCCCAATACTCTCCTGAATCACCCGCTTCGTCTCCGCATTTGTCCGCGCCAGATAGCACTGAATCTGCGGCCGGTCGATCTTATCCGTCAGAAATGAAAAGGGAACTGGCTCCGCATCCCCAAACTGTGGTTCAAACTTAGAGAAATCGATAGACCGGGCATCCAAACGGGGCGGCGTGCCGGTCTTCAGTCGCGTCCAGGGCAAATTCAAGCTGCGGATCTGCTGCGCCAGCACTTCCGACGGCGGTTCCCCATTCCGACCACAACTAAACTGCGTCTCCCCGATATGCGCCCGGCCATTCAGAAAGGTCCCGGTCGTGATAATCACAGCCTGACACCGAATCCCCCGGCCATCCATCAACTTCACGCCGCAAACCCGTCCGCCCTCAATAATCAGCGCCGCCACCTCGGCCTGCTTGATATGCAGGTTCGGCTCACGCTCCAGCACTTCCTTCATGCGAATCCGGTACTGCTTCTTATCGCACTGCGCCCGTGGAGACCAAACCGCCGGCCCCCGACTCGTATTCAGTAGCCGAAACTGGATCCCCACGGCATCAGTGACCTCACCCATCACCCCGCCCAGCGCGTCAATCTCGCGAACCAGATGACCCTTGGCAATCCCGCCAATCGCTGGATTACACGACATCTGAGCAATCAAATCAGCATTCATCGTAATCAGGGCAGTACGCAGCCCCAGTCGCGCCCCGGCCCGCGCAGCCTCACAGCCCGCGTGGCCTCCGCCAATGATCACGATATCGTAGGTTTCCACTGTTACCATTGTATCTGTGAAAGTCCTGGTCATTGGCAACGGAGGGCGGGAACATGCCCTGCGCTGGCGTTTAGAGAAATCCCCTTCAGTTACGCAGATTTTCCGCGCAGATGCGGATTATGTTCAATTTGTCGAGAAAAGCGGCATCGACCTCACGGTAGTCGGTCCCGAAGCACCCCTCGTAGCCGGTGTAGTGGACCAGTTCCGCGCGCGCGGCCTCGCTATCGTCGGCCCCACAGCGGAAAATGCAGCCCTCGAAGGCAGCAAAATCCACTCGAAGCGCTTTATGGAGCGCATCGGCATCCCCACCGCCCGGTTCCGTACCGTTTCCAGTGCAACGGAAGCCCAAACCGCACTAGCCGAATTCCGCTACCCCATGGTCCTTAAGACAGATGGCCTCGCAGCAGGGAAGGGCGTCGTCATTGCCCAGAACCGCGCCGAAGCCGAAGAAGCCATCGCCACACTGCCATTCCCCATGGTTATGGAAGAATTTCTCGAAGGTGAAGAAGTCAGCTTCATCGTCCTCTGCGATGGCAAACGCGCCGTACCGCTGGAACCATCACAGGACCACAAGCGTGTCTTCGATAACGACCAGGGCCCCAACACCGGCGGCATGGGCGCCTTCTCCGATTCCCGCATCATTACGGAAGCCCAGCAACAGCACATCATGGACCGTATCATCAACCCGGTCATCGCCGCAACGCAGTTCACCGGTTTCCTCTACGCCGGCTTGATGATGACCGCCGATGGCCCCAGCGTCCTCGAATTCAACGTACGACTGGGAGACCCAGAGACCCAGCCACTGATGATGCGCCTCGAAAGCGACTGGGGTGAAGTGTTGATGGCAGCAGCCCGTGGCTCGCTCAATTGCGACAGCCTCGAATGGTCACCGGAACCGGCGACCTGCATCGTAATGGCCTCCGGAGGTTATCCCGGCCACTTTGAAACGGGCAAGCAGATCACCGGAATTGAGAACGTGAAAGACGCCGTAGTCTTCGAAGCCGCCACGAAACACGAAAGCAGCCACCTGCTCACCAACGGGGGACGGGTACTCGGAGTCACAGCCAAAGGCCTGGACTTGAAAACCAGCATCGATAAAGCCTACGCGGCAGTCAGCCAGATCCATTTCGAAGGAATGCACTACAGGCGAGACATTGGGGAGCGTGGTTTGAGAAGATGGTTTGAGAGATAATGCAGTAGCCTCAAAAGGGCCCGTAGCTCAGATGGATAGAGCGGCCGCCTCCTAAGCGACAGGTCAGCAGTTCGAATCTGCTCGGGCCCACCAGAACCTAACTCAACTGCTTCAAATCCAGAAGCACGCTGTCCGGCACATTCAGATTCCCCCGCTGCCCGGTACCCAGCGCAATCGTCGGTTTATTCCCGCCATGGAAATCTGACCCGCCCGTCACAGCCAAATCATTCCGATCCGCCAGGGACTTGTAATAAGACACATTTTCCGGGCTATGGTCGCTGTGGTAAACCTCAACCGCACGCAACCCATACCCCGCCAAATCCTCAACGTAGCCAGCCAGTTTCTCCCAGTTATTCTTCGCCACACGCACCGGATGCGCCAGTGAAGGAATCCCTCCAGCCTTCAGAATCCGCTCCAGCGCATCCTCCATCGGCACCTCATGGCGCTGCACATAACCCTTTGCTGATTCATCCAGATAAAGGTCAAACGCGTTCTGAACATCCTTCGCGTAACCCTTCTCCATCAACACCCGCGCGAAATGCGGACGCGCCGTCAAAGTCTTGCCCCTCGCCTCAACCTCAGCCAATGTAATGTCCACACCCAGCGACTGCAGCTTATGAATCAGCCGTACATTCCGCTCCCGCCGGTTCTCCAGCAGAAAAGCCAGCCATGTCTGAAGCTCAGCCGAAGGAGCAGAATGCAGGAAATATCCCAATAAATGCACGGAATTTCCCTGATAACGGGTCGAAAGCTCAATCCCGCAAATCAGTTCCAAACCCGCGTCCGCCGCAAACGGAACCGCATCATAGTAACCCTGAAACGTATCGTGATCTGTAATGGCCAGCGCACTCAACCCCACGCGCACCGCTTCAGCCACCAGCTCCTGCGGCGTGAAAGTGCCGTCCGAACGGTCCGTATGGCTATGCAGATCAATCACGAAATAAGCCCTCGCCGTACCAGTTCAGCCCAGATCTTCTCCACGCTCTCATCCACTGATTCGCAGTCAGAATGAACCACCACCGCAGCATCCAGCGGCGCTTCATAAGGATCAGAAACACCCGTAAAATTGGCCACTTCACCAGCCATCGCCCGCTTGTACAACCCCTTCACATCACGTGAGGCAAGTACGTCAATCGGGCATTCCACGAAAATCTCAACAAAATCCGGAATGCGGCTCTTCACTTCATCCCTCGTAGCCCGATAGGGAGAGATCGCCGCCACAACAGCAATCACACCATTGCGCGAAAGCAGTTCACTGATAAACCCCAGCCGGCGCACATTGGCATCCCGGTCCTCACGGCTGTAGCCCAACCCAGGAGAAAGCCGCGCCCGCACCACATCGCCATCCAGCAATTCAGCCCGTGCTCCACCCTCACGCAACCGCGCCATCACCAACTCTGAAAGCGTGGACTTACCTGCGCCGGATAAACCAGTCAACCAGAGAGTGAAGCCGGAATGGGTCACGCCCTCTGCGCCACCGTCAACACTTCGCGCAGCAGAACATCTACCGTCCGCTCCGCTTTACCATCCGCCGTGAAATGCAGCCCGCATTCCTTCACCGCATCTTCTGATTCCCACCACCAGCGGCCAGCCCGCTCATCTTCACCCGCCACAATCGCACGAGTGCAGGGGTCACATCCAATGCTGGTGTAGCCGGCTGTATAGAGCGCATGTTCCGGTAACCCCCGCTCGGTTGTATAACGGACCACATCGTCCGTACTCCAGTCAGCCAGCGGACTCACCTTCACCTGTTCAGCCGAACGATCAAAAACTTCGATATTAGCCCGCGATTTAGCCTGCGCCCGCCGCAACCCGGTGAAGTAAGCCGCAATACCAGCCAAACCCAGCTTCAACGGCCGAGACTTGCGGATATCACAGCAAAGCATCCGATTCGGAACGTTGTCATAGAAGAGATTCAGGCCATGTTGCGCAACCATCGCATGAACCTCCGCCTGATCGGGAATGATGCGCTCAACTTTCACTGAATACCGCGCTTCAATGGCAGCAATAATCGCATCAGTAGCAGGGGGAACACGGCCCGTATCGAGCGTCAGAACACGAACACCCGGAGCTACCGTCAAAACCAGATCGGTCAGCGCCACGTCTTCACGCTGAAAACTGCTGAGCACTGCAAGGGAGGTGCCGAATTCCTGAATGGCCGCGGCAACGGCTTCACGTGCGGAAAGTACAGGGTCCATTTGAATTGGAGATGTATGGAGCGGGAGACGGGATTCGAACCCGCGACATCAACCTTGGCAAGGTTGCACTCTACCAGCTGAGTTACTCCCGCTTTTAAGCGGAACTTCAAGTCTCGCCTGACAGGTGCCATCCTGTCAAACCCCATAGTAACAAATGAGGCAGGGCAGCGATAGGTTCAACCGTCGAACACACCAACTCGGTGTTCGGCGCATGAATCCACCCCATCGGGTGCAAATTCATCTGATTTTCAGACTACAACGGTAGCCTCAGTCAGGAGACCTCAATCATGAATCTAAGAGTTCTGACCCTGCTAATGCTCACGGCAATGTCCACACAGGCAGCCGATTACAAAATCCTCGCCCGCTACCCCGTACCTGGCAACGGCGGGTTTGACTACCTAACACTCGATCCTTCCACCCGCCACCTCTACATGTCGCACTCCACCCAGGTGAACGTAATCGACGCCGACAGCGGCAAGGTTCTGGGTGCAATTCCCGATACACCGGGCGTACACGGCATCGCCATCGCCGCCGAATTCAAACACGGCTTTACCTCAAATGGCGGCGAAAACAAAGTCACCATGTTCGATTCAGTAACTCTCAAGGTCATCCGCAAAATCGAAGTCGGCGAAGAGCCCGACGGTATCTACTACCACCCCGCCACCAAACGTATCTTTACCAACAATCACGGCACTCACAATATGACCGCGCTCGATGCCGACACCGGCAAGGTTCTCGGCACCGTGAAAGCCGATGCCGATGGTGAACAGGCCATCTTCGCTAGCGATGGTCTCATCTATGTCAACAGCGAAGAATCCTCCGAAGTAGTCGCCTTTGATCCAAAGACACTGCAAGTGAAAAAGCGGATGCCCGTCGGAGTGGCGAAGACACCCACCGGCCTCGCCTACGACGCGAAAACCAACCGCCTCTTCATTGCCTGTCGCAACAAGCCCATGATGGTCGTAATGGACGCCGCCTCAGGCAAAGTTATCTCGAACTTCCCCATCGGCACCGGCGCGGACTGGGCCGAGTTCGACTCCGATTCTAAAACCGTGATGGTCTCTGCCGGTGAAGGCGTCGTGAATATGTTCGTGCAGAAATCCGCTGACGTCTACGAAGCAGGGCAGCAACTCAAGACTCAGGCCAGCGCCAAGACCATGGCGTTCGACCCCAGGACAAAGAAGCTCTATCTTCCTGCGGCAGAATACGTGATGACACCCAACGCCGATACCACTAAACCGCCTCGCCGCTCCATCAAGCCGGATACCTTCAATGTGATAGTTGCAGGCCAATAAATACTAAGCAGGCTTGCTGAGCGGGACGCCTTTTTCAGCCAGCAACAGTGCGATGAAGCGAGCCGGCTTCGTCGCACTCGCGTTGCGGGAAACGGCATGCAACTCGCCCGGCGTCTCCATAAACATCTGACCCGGCCCGTAGGTCTTCTCCGGACCATCACCCACCTTCGAAACAATCTCCCCTTCCACCACATAAACAATCGTGATGCCGGGGTGCCTGTGCGGCCCGGAAACACCACCAGGCTTGTAATTGATCTCGTTCACACGCACAGCCCAGTTCTTCATCGTCAGGTCCGGCAGGTCATGTTCAAAAATAGCCGGATTACCCTGTGGCGCGGTTTGGGCAAGAGCTTCGGCCACTAGCACCTGAGCCAGCAAAGCCCCCGCGCCACCCAACAAATGTCTGCGATTTACCATACAGGCAGCATAGTGCAAACCTCGGTTCATCGTCGCAAGAGCGTTTTCGAAGCAAATTTACGATCGGCCAGCAACTTGCTGAAATGCTTTGGAATCGTCCTTGATGATTATGTTTTACATATGCGGCACCACACCGATCATATCCTCGACCGTGACCCTGTTACTGCTTACCCCGCACGCTGAAAACAGATTTTGCCACGCGCGTTTTTGGTGGATTACAACTGGATTTCAAGTGCCCCTTCTGTGTTAGACTCGTGCTGTTCGCGGCGTTAGACAGCACCCAATACGACCGTTGTCCTGCAGTGAAATCCCGGAAAGTCTGAAGTGAGGCGGGTGCCTCAAACAATCGGGGTCCCTGGTGACCTCAGGAGGAGTGTTGTCGTCGTGAGCGGTGATCATCGAAATCCCTGGGACTTGATCAGGGAGCAACTGGAAAAGAAGTTAAGCACAGAGAGTTTCGAAAACTGGGTCAGCCGCACAAAGTTTTCGGGAGTTGAAGGCCGAAGCCTCGTAGTGAACGCGCCGGATCGGGCCACCGCCCGCATTCTGCGCGAAGAGTATTCGCAACTAATCGACAACCTGGCCGTAAGTCTCGGCCTCGGCCTTGATCGCGTAGATTTTGTCGCTGCGGCCGCAGGGACAATGCCGGGCCTGCCCGGAACCACAACCGATTTTACGCCGGACGTCGATTCGCCCCTCGCGCTGAATCCCCGGTTCACGTTTGATTCGTTTGTAGTGGGTTCCTGCAACCAGTTCGCCCATGCCGCCGCGCAATCGGTCGCCATGAATCCCTCCCGCAGCTACAATCCGCTCTTTCTTTATGGTGGCGTGGGAATGGGCAAAACACACCTGATGCACGCCATCGGTCGCGCCCTCACAGCCCGCGGCAAAATGCGCATCATCTATACCACCACCGAAAAATTTACCAACGAAGTCATCACCGGCATCAAGCATGAGCGCATGGCCCAGTTTCGGGCCCGCTACCGCAGCGTTGATGTCCTCCTGATCGACGATATCCAGAGTCTTGGCACCAAAGAACGTACTCAGGAAGAGTTCTTCCATACTTTCAACGAACTCCATGACGCGCAGAAGCAAATCGTGATTTCGAGCGACTGCCCGCCCAAAGAAATTTCCGGTCTGGTTGAGCGCTTGCGGTCGCGGTTCGAGTGGGGCCTCATGGCTGACATTCAACCCCCTGATCTCGAAACCAAGATGGCCATCCTGCAAAGGAAAGCCGAGGTGGAAGGAATTAACCTTCCCTACGACGTTTGTACCTACATCGCCCAGAAAACCAAATCCAACGTACGTGAACTCGAAGGCGCTTTGGTTAAACTCACCGCTTTCTCGTCGCTCACCCGCGTGCCCATCACCGTCTCCATGGCTCAGCAGGTTCTTAAAGATCTGCTGCAAAAACAGGAACGTCGCATCACTATCGATTCCATCCAGAAAGCCGTGGCCGAGCGCTTCGCCATTAAGCCCGCCCAGCTCAAAGAAAAGAGCAACCGCAAGGAAGTGGTGGTGCCGCGCCAGGTTGCCATGTACCTTGCCAAAGAACTCACCCATGCGTCGCTGCCGGAGATTGGCCGCGCCTTTGGCGGCAAACACCACACCACTGTCATCCATTCCGTGAACAAAATCGCTGAACTGAGGACAGACGATCCCGACCTCAACAAAATGATCAACAGCCTGATCGATTCATTCCATTGAGTTTACGCCGTTATCCACACCAGTACCCGTGGATTACCTGTTCACGTCTGTCCAAATCGGGTGACATGCCGGTTTGTTCGCTTATTACCCACCCGGTTTCCACCGGAAGAATTAGCGGAAAGCTCTAAAGTTTTGTATAATTTAGGGTAGTCTTCCACTTTTCAACAGACCCCACTAATACGGTTGTATTAGTGTATTTATCTATAACCGTCATAAGAAGGGGATTGGAGCCATTCCATGGAGTTCACTGTCAGTAAGGCGGATCTGCTCCGCGAGCTCGGTTTGTCTCAAGGTGTTGTTGAGAAGAAAACCACTATTCCGATACTGTCCAACGTGCTTCTCGAAGCGCGCGGCGACCGCCTGTACCTCACGGCGACAGATCTGGAACTGGGGCTGCGTACATCGTGCCCGGCCAAAGTAAAAAAAGAAGGCTTCGGAACCATTCCGGCGCGCAGGCTGCTCGATTACGTACGGCTGCTGCCAGATGCCGACATCACAGTCAAATTTGCCGAGAACAACTGGGCAAACTTTAGCTGTGGCCGGTCGCGCACGCGCATTGCCGGCCTGAGCCGCGAAAGTTTCCCCGAGCTGCCTGACATGCCGGAAACTATCGCCGAGATTCCGGTAAAACAGCTTTCCGCCATGATCGCGCGCACCATGTTCGCCATCTCAATGGAAGAAAGCCGTTTTACCCTTAACGGTGCTCTCATGCTGCTGGGCGATAAAACCATCACGATGGTGGCGACTGACGGACACCGTCTCGCTTACGTCCAGAGGCCGTCTGATGCTTCAACCACTCATCTGGCATACCGTGCCCTGGTACCCCGTAAAGCGATGGCGGAAATCACTAAACTTGCCGATGATGCCGGTGTTGATGGCAAGGTCAGGTTTGGGGGCGACGACAATCACTTGTTCTTCGAATTCGGCCCGCGCCTGCTGATCACCCGCAAGCTGACAGGAAACTTTCCTGATTACGAACGTGTTCTGCCTTCTGAGAACATCCACATCGCGCGCATCTCGAAGACTGAAGTGAAAGGCGCCATTGAACGTGTGGCACAATTCGCGGACGAACGTTCGCGCGCTATACGGGTTAAGTTCGTGGCTGGCGAAGTAAAAATTTTTTCCTCAGCGCTCGAAACCGGTGATTCTGAAGAAAGCGTACCCTGCGAATACAGCGGTCCCGATATCGAGATCGGTTTCAATGCGCAGTACCTTCTCGATTTTCTGCGGGCAGTTCCGCAGGAGCAAGTGGCATTTGGTCTCAAAGATCAAAAGAGCGCTGGTGAAATACAGCCAGTTGGCGGCGAAGAAGCCGAGCAGTATCGCTACGTTGTAATGCCGATGCGTATCTGACGCACGGCACTAACGCACAGAACTGACGCACAGCCCAGGAACCACAAGAATTTTTCTCAATATGGCAAAAGAAGATGACGGTTTGACGACGCCCGGAACCTACGACTCCACCTCCATCAAGGTTTTGGAAGGTCTTGAGGCAGTGCGCCTGCGTCCTGCAATGTATATCGGGTCCACCGGTGAAACCGGTCTGCACCACCTTGTCTATGAGGTCGTGGACAACTCAGTGGATGAAGCCCTCGCAGGCCATTGCACTGAAATCAGTGTGACCATCCACATCGATGATTCCGTCACGGTCATCGATAACGGCCGCGGCATTCCGGTCGATATGCACAAGGAAGAAGGCGTCTCCGCGGCTCAGGTTGTTCTGACCAAGCTTCATGCCGGCGGCAAATTCGATTCCAACAGCTATAAAGTTTCCGGCGGTTTGCACGGCGTGGGCGTGAGCTGCGTGAATGCGCTCTCGGAGCGTTTCGAGCTTGAAGTTTGGAAAGCGGGTTATACCTGGACCCAGGAATATTCCAAGGGTGCTCCCAAGCGCCCCCTCGAACAAGCTGGTAAAGCGGGCAAGAAGACCGGTACCAAAATTACGTTCCTGCCGGACAACACCATCATGACGGTGACGAAGTTCAGCTTCGACACCCTGTCAACCCGCCTCCGTGAACTGGCGTTCCTCAACAAAGGCCTCAACATCATCCTGGTCGATGAACGCGAAGAGCCTGAGAAGAAGGCGGAATTTCTTTATAAAGGCGGCATTGTCGAGTTCATCAAGTATCTGAACCGCAGCAAAACCGTCCTGCATGAAAGCCCCATCTACATCGAAGGCGAAAAACCCGGCCCCAGCGGCACTGTGGGTATGGAAATCGCCCTTCAATATAACGATGGCTACGCCGAAACGCTGTTCAGCTTCGCCAACAACATCAACACCGTGGATGGTGGCACCCACCTCAGCGGTTTCCGCAGCGCCCTCACACGGACCATCAATTCCTATGGCCAGGCGGGCGGCCTGTTTAAAGATGTCAAAGAAAACCTGACGGGCGATGACGTTCGTGAAGGTCTCACCGCAGTCATTAGTGTTAAGGTTCCGCAGCCCCAGTTCGAAGGTCAAACCAAAGGCCGGCTGAACAGCGATATCTCGGGTCAGGTCCAGCAACTCGTCAACGACAAACTGGGCGAGTTTTTCGACAAAAACCCGAACGTCATGAAAAAGATCGTCTCCAAGGCGATCGACGCGGCCCGTGCCCGTGAAGCGGCTCGCAAGGCCCGCGATCTAACCCGGCGTAAAGGTGTTCTCGATTCCGGCGGCCTGCCCGGCAAACTGGCCGACTGTCAGGAACGCGACCCGGCCAAATGCGAACTCTTTCTGGTCGAAGGTGAATCGGCTGGCGGTACGGCCAAGCAGGGCCGCGACCGCCGCTTCCAGGCCATTCTGCCTCTCAAGGGCAAAATCCTCAACGTGGAAAAAGCCCGTTATGACCGCATGCTGGGTCATGAGGAAATCCGTGCGCTCATCACCGCGATGGGTACAGGCATCGGCAAGGATGATTTTGATCCGGCCAAGCTGCGTTACCACAAAATCATCATCATGACGGATGCCGATGTCGATGGCTCCCACATCCGCACGCTGCTGCTGACCTTCTTCTTCCGCCACATGAAAGAGTTGATCGAGCGGCAGCATATTTATATCGCGCAACCGCCGCTCTATCGTATTAAACGCGGCAAGAGCGAAAAGTACATCAAGAACGAAGCCGAATTCGTCCGCGAAATCATGCGCCGTGCCACCGAAAGCCTGGTGGTGGATTACGGGCCGGAAGTAGATGGCGTCAGGGCGCGCGTGGAAGGCGGCGAACTGCGCACCTTCCTGATGGATCTCGACGAATACGAGCAGCTTTATACCCGCCTTGAACGCCGCGTCCGTGAAGCTCGCGTTGTCGAAGTACTCTCCAATTCCGACTTGAAGGTTGATGCCAAAACGGATTTCAGCGAGAAGAGCAATCTGGAAGAGCTGGTCAGTGAACTGGGCAAGGCCGGGGTTCCTGCTGAAGTGCTGTTTGACGAGGAACACTCGGTTTTTTATGCCATGTTCC
The DNA here is from genome assembly GCA_025363475.1 of Terriglobia bacterium. Lineage (GTDB taxonomy): Bacteria > Acidobacteriota > Terriglobia > Bryobacterales > Bryobacteraceae > BOG-234. Next base: position 13,187 of record JANYDS010000086.1, on the reverse strand, counting down.
ATGACGCAACCAACGCCGAACGGCGCATCGGGATTGACCTTTCCCATCAGCCCGAATACCGTAAATTCCGGTTGCTGGCCAAAAAAATCGCCAAGTGCAATTTGCCGCCGTTTTCGGTTTTCAAGAACGATAACAAAGACGTTCTCGGCAACTGGCGCGACTTGCTTGCCCACGTAAAAGTGGAAGGCAAACGCGATGCCTCGGTCCAGCGTTATAAAGGACTGGGCGAAATGAACGCCGAGCAACTGGCCGATACCACCATGAATCCGGAGAAGCGCACGCTGCTTGAGGTTCGCCTGGAAGATCTGGTGGCCACAGATCAGATCTTCACCACGCTGATGGGTGAGGATGTGGAAAGCCGCCGTAAATTTATTGAAGACAACGCGCTCGACGTCAAAAATCTCGACGTTTAAAGCTCCGGCTCTGCCGGTGTGTTATCACTGATTAAAAGGAACCCTGTGGAGTCCGCCAACCGGAAGTTAATACGTCCGTCGTTCAATGAGCTGAAAGAGAAATCTGATCAGCCCCGCAAGACCGTTGCGGGCGGGCCACAGAAACGTCCCATTCCGCCTGATCAGACTAACGCCGAAAATTTTTACTACGTTAAGCAGATGCAGTCGAAAACGCCCATGGTCATCACCCTGAAAGATGGTGAAGTGATCAAGGGAGTGATTGAATGGTATGACCGTTCCTGCCTGAAGCTGAACCGTGATGAAGGCCCCAACCTGTTGCTTTACAAGAGCAATATCAAGTACATGTTCAAAGATGAGGACGTCTAGTCCTCATCGCATTCTTAAAAAGATGAGGACGTCTAGTCCTCATCGCATTCAAAAAAGATGAGGACGTTTAGAGCCCTCACCGCAGCATTGATTTCGCGTAGGCGCATGCCTGGCGCTCAAGTACTGAAACAGAACCAATACCCGGATCCTGCGGTTCACCCACACTGCTCAGATACAGCGTCCCGGTAGCTACTGGATGATGATCGTTCTCCAGAGACCAGGCGATCTCAAGACCCTTGAAGTTGCGCTGTTTAATCAGGAATCTCACCGCGTCTGCTCCTGCCTGGCCGGCACGTACACACTTCGTGCGTGCATAGCCGGAATTGCAGCAACCCCGCAGAATTTCCCCCGGAATCTCGAACGTCGGGTCGGCCGAACAGGTTCCGCCATAGAGTTCGCCAAGCGTTGAGGGTTCAGACGCAATCCCGCTCATCGGCGCAACAGGGATAAACAGCGGACAGGCCATGACTCGACGCTATAGTAGCAATTGGACATGGCAATCAATCGTCTGGAAACTCTGCGGTCAATGGTGGAACAGGATCCGGCCGGTGCTTTCGGCCGTTACGGACTGGCTATGGAGCTGGTAAATACCGGCGATCTGGCGGGTGCTGTCGATCAGTTCACCGCGCTGCTGGAACACAATCCCAACTATGCGGCGGGCTACTTCCATGGCGGCCAGACTCTGGAAAAACTGGGGCGTATCGAAGATGCGAAGTCGCTCTACCGCCAAGGCATCGCAGTGACCGGCAAGACGGGCGATTCCCATACACAGAGCGAATTGCAGGGCGCGCTGAACATGCTGGGCTGAGCTATTTTCTGCCGGGCGCGGATTAGTTGAATCCCTCTGGACATAAGGCGGCGAAGAATAAAATGAAAGCTCTGCGGATTCCGGGGGATGTCGATCAGCGTTCCGAAGTGATGTCGATCAGCATTCCGAACTGAAACCGATCGGTATTACGGCGGTAGTTCGGAACCCTGATCGGCATGGGATTGGAACGGCGGCGCAAGGCAGTCGTGGCGGCGGCTTGTGCCCGTAACCGATTGAAGGAATTGGTTGCGGGGACAGGATTTGAACCTGTGACCTTTGGGTTATGAGCCCAACGAGCTACCAGACTGCTCCACCCCGCACAACTATCCTACCGTGCGGGGTACCCAAACGTCAATGTTTACCGGCCTTATTTCGCGCCCGAACTCAGCGAAGCCAGCCTGCTTCGAATCTGACTCATGACTTCTGTAGCCAGAAAAGGCTTCCGCAGAACCGGAAAATCATACTCTTCACAAATAGCCTCTTCCTCCGGTGCCAGCAGCGACCCCGTCATCAGCGTGACTTGCAAATTCGGAAACGTCTGCCTCAACTGCTGCGCCAACTCCACACCATTGCCGTCCGGAAGCATGTAATCCAGCAATGCCGCATCCGGCTTGCGCTGCGCCACCAGCCTCCGGGCTTCACTAGCACTCTCCGCCGCAACCAGCTCCCAGCCCGATTCCGCCATCAGCCGCTCCAGAAATTGCAGCAGATTTCGGTTATCATCCACCAGCAGAATCGTCGGATGAGACGCTGCTGTTTCCTCTCCGTGCTCCATGGAACGCAACACCAAACCCGCGCGATCCGGCGCAATCTCCACACGGATCCGTGAACCCGGCTCCACCTGATTCTTCGCCACCAGCGTAGCCAGCGGCTGTGTCAGATGTTTATGGATCGTCCGCTTCAACTCCCGCGCACCATACTCCGGGCTGGTCCCCCGCTCAATCAGCCACTGCCGCGTTTCAAACGGAACATCAATCCCAAAACAGCGACTGCCCAGCCGAGTATTCACATGATTCTGCAGATTCGTAACTTCATGGTCCGCAATCGCCGCAAATGATTCCGCGTCCAGCGGCCGGTACGTAATCACATGGTCAATCCGGTTGATAAACTCCGGCGAAAACTTCTTGCGTACCGCCACCATCGCAATACTCTGCAGTTTCCCCGTAAGGTTTTGCCGAACTTCCGCACCACCTGCCGGCTGAAAACCGAAATCAGGATTGATCTCACGCATCATCTCCCGTGAACCCAGATTGCTGGTGAGAAAAATCAAACTCTTTTCAAAATTGACCACCGTATTGTCGCCCAGCCGCAGCACACCGCGGTCAAGCACGCCCAGCAGCAAACGCGTCAGCGCCGGGGCCGCCTTCTCAATCTCATCAAACAGGATCAGCGACAAACCGCACTGTTCCGTAGTAACACTCACAAGCCTCTGCTGTGAAAGAATCGGCTGCGTTTCGCGGTGTCCCAGATAGCCAGGAGGTGCCCCGATCAGCCGGGCCACTTCATGCTCCAGCTGAAACTCTCCACAATCAATTTTCAGCAGATTCTTCACGCTCCCGTGCAGCGCCTCAGCAAGCGCTTCCACAGTGCGGGTTTTGCCAGTGCCCGTTGGACCCAGCAAAAGAAAAACGCCAACTGGCCGATTCTCCGGTGCCAGCCCCGCCTGGAACATCTCCACGTACGGGACCACCACACTGATCACATTAGGCTGCCCCACCACCTTGGAAGCAAGAACAGCAGTCAGATCCATAGCAGGCTCGGTAACCGCCTTGCGCGACTTGTTTCCTGCGGGATTTTTCGGACGATCAGTCATAATTTGCCCCGATTATACGGATGCGAACCAGGAACAGGGGTTTGCCAACCCCGCTCCTGCCACCACAGCTCTGTCATAAGTCCTTCTGTTTGTAATGGAACACCACAGCAAAAAAATTTCCCTGCATGTTGTGACTGCTCTTCCGCCGCTTATGGAATTAGCTTTTCATCCCATCCGAGGAACGTGCGCGTTGCCCCGGCAATCCTTTCGCTCGCATGTCCATCACCATAAGGATTGTGAACGCGCGACACCGCTTCACGGGCCCCCGCATCATCCAGCAGGCGTGAGACTTCATGAATAATCCGTTCCGCCCCGGTGCCTGCCAGGCGCACAGTCCCAGCTTCCACAGCCTCCGGCCTTTCGGTTTTGTCCCGCATCACGATAACCGGTTTGCCCAGTGACGGCCCTTCTTCCTGTATTCCGCCGGAATCGGTCAATAGCAGGGTGGCGCGCCGCATCAGCCCGACAAATGGAACATAATCCAGCGGCTCAATCAGATGAATATTTTCCAGCTGTCCCAAATGTTCATAAACCGGCCCCGTTACTTGCGGGTTGCGGTGTACCGGCCACACAATTTGCACATCCGGCCTCCGCGCCAGAGTCTTCAGCGCACCGCAAATGCTTTCCACTCCGACACCAAAACTTTCGCGGCGGTGCGCAGTCACTACAATCAGCTTGCGCGCAGCGTCCAGAAACTCCCATTTTTCATCGGGAAGCTCACCCGAAACCAGCCGGTCCCGGACATACAGCACAGCATCAATTCCGGAATTGCCAGTGACATGGATTCGTCCCACCGCAACTCCCTCAGCCAGCAAATTCCGCCGGGCTCCCTCGGTCGCCGCGAAATGAATCGCCGCCAGACGCCCGGTTAACACCCGGTTCATCTCTTCCGGAAACGGTTCTGCAAAGTCTCCTGTACGCAGACCGGCTTCAATATGACCCACTGGTACGCGGGCATAAAACGCCGCCAGTGCCCCGCAAAAAGTAGTAGTCGTGTCGCCCTGCACGAAGACAATGTCAGGACGCGACACAGCCAAAACGCTCTCAAGGCCCGCAATGATCCGCGCCGTGAGCGCAGACAAAGTCTGCCCCGCCGTCATCAGGTCAAGATCATAATCGGGGACAATACGGAAAGCAGCCAGCACCTGATCCAGCATCTGGCGGTGCTGCGCCGTCACAGCCACCTGCACATCAAACTCGTCCGGGCGTTCCTTCATATAAAGGATCACCGGACTCAGCTTGATGGCTTCCGGACGGGTTCCGAAGACGAACAGGCACTTGAACATATCTTCGAATCAAGTGCCGGACGCGGGGAAATATCTCATGCGGGTTTGCCCGCGCTTGCAGGCTGGAATATTAGCGGTGACGGAAGGTGATCCGGCCCTTGGTCAGATCATACGGCGACAATTCGAGCGTAACTTTGTCTCCCGCCAGAACGCGGATGCGGTTCCGGCGCAAACGGCCGGCCAGGTGCGCAAGCACCACACGCTCGTGCTCCAGCTGGACACTGAACAGACCACTCGGAAACTTTTCCAGAATCACTCCGGTTACTTCTATGCTGTCTTCCTTACTCATTCCACCTCGTATGGCAAATTTGATGCCATCTATCAGAATAGCCCAGGCGCAGCCCTTGTGCGCTTTCAGCCGCGAAATGAAACCAAAATTTGGCTCGTGAGTTAAGGAACAGGCGATGCACAGCCTCCGGTGTGTCTCAGCCGGGAATTGGCTGCCCAAAAACTGTTTTTGGCTATTATTGGGCTACTGGGGACAGACGAAGTGTCGACTCTTAACTCCGGGCGGTTCGTGTCCTCCAACATCCCGATCAGAACCAGATGGCTTCTCGGCAGGTCGCATGGATACTTGCGGCAAACAAGACTTTGGATCAAGCGGAAGACGGAAATAATGGCGGCAGTGAGGGACCAGACGACAATCTGTCATTTCTATGTCGCACACCCCCAGCACCCTAAGTCTTACCGTCAGGCCGACACCGATGTAAAATAAAAGGAAGCACCTGGTGCCATTTACCCACCAGACAGGTTGTCGCCATTATGATGTTCAACTTCGCACTGCCGCCGTCCCTCCTGGTGGTCTCCACTATCGACCGCATCTCGCGCGGTTTCTTCGACGACACCTTCACCGGAATCCACCAGCTCTCCTGGTTCGACTGGGCAATTCTCGTTCCCTACTTCGGCATCCTCGCCATCCTCTCCGTCTATGGCCTTCACCGCTTCGAAACCATCCGCGCCTACTACAAACACCGCAAAAACGCCACCGGAGAACCGCCCTTTCACTTCGACCAGCTGCCGCGCGTCACCATCCAGTTACCCCTCTACAACGAACGTTACGTTCTGGAGCGCCTCATTGACGAAGTGGTCAAAATCGATTACCCGCGCGAACTGCTGCAAATTCAGGTGCTCGACGATTCCACAGACGATACCAACGAATTCGCCGCCGCCCTCTGTGAACGCTACAAAAACATCGGCCACCCCATCGAATACCACCACCGCGATAACCGCGAAGGCTATAAAGCCGGTGCCCTGCAGGAAGGTCTCAAAACCGCCACCGGCGAATTCTGCGCCGTCTTCGATGCCGATTTCATCCCCCCCACTGACTTCCTCACCCGCACCATCCACCACTTCGCTGACCCGAAAGTGGGCGTAGTACAAACCCGCTGGGCTTACCTCAATAAAGGTTTTAATTTCCTCACCGAAGTGGAAGCCCTTCTGCTCGATGGCCACTTCATCCTCGAACACGGTGCTCGCTCCCGCGCCGGTCATTTCTTTAACTTCAACGGCACGGCAGGTATTCTGCGCAAAGCCATGATTGACGATGCCGGCGGCTGGCAGCACGACACCCTCACCGAGGATTCTGACCTCAGTTACCGCGCCCAGCTTAAAGGCTGGCGCTTTGTCTACATCCCCGGTCTCGAGTGCCCCTCCGAACTGCCGGTCGAAATCCACGGCTTCCAGATCCAGCAGTTCCGCTGGGCCAAAGGCCTCACGCAAGTCGCCAAAAAACTACTGCCTTCCGTCCTGAGTTCTGACATCTCAAAGCGGTCGAAATTCGAAGCGATCATGCACCTGACGCCAAACATTTCCTACCCTCTGATGATCTTCGTTTCCGCTCTGATGCTGCCCGTCATGATCGTGCGTTTCTACATGGGCTGGTGGCAAATGATCCTGCTCGATTTCCCGCTCATCGTAGCTTCGTTCCTTTCCCTTGCGGCGTTCTACGTCATCGCGCAGCGCGAATTGCATCCCAAAGACTGGAAGCGTTCTCTGTTGTTTCTTCCCATGCTTATGGCCGTCGGCGTAGGCCTCACTCTCATCAACACCCGCGCCGTCATGGAAGCGCTCTTCAACGTGAAGAGCGGCTTCGTGCGCACCCCGAAATTCGCCATTGAAGGCAATCAGCCGCAGCGGCGTGTGGTCACGAAATACAAACGCAAAAGCGGCTGGCTGCCTTACTTTGAGCTGGCCTGCGGGAGCTACTTCCTGTACATGTGCTGGTTCGCCATCAACACTTATAACTTTGCGTCGCTGCCCTTCCTGTCACTGTTCGTGGGCGGCTATTTCTGGGTCGGTCTTGGGACGCTCTATCAGGAACATCAGGACCGTCTCCGGCACAACCGTCAGACCTCCATGGAATTCGAGACCGCGCGTTAAGTGGATTCAATCGTCTCCGCTCAAACCGTTCGCGAAGCCGCCGAACGCATCAAGCCCCTGGCCCGCCGAACCCCGGTTCTCACCTCTCCCGCTCTGAATGAACAGGCAGGTCACAGCCTTTACCTGAAGTGCGAAAACCTCCAGCGCGGCGGGGCCTTCAAGATCCGCGGCGCAGCGAACCTCATCCTCTCCATTCCACAATCCGAACTGCACAACGGCGTAGTGGCCTTCTCATCCGGTAACCACGCCCAGGCAGTCGCCATCGCGGCAAAACACGTAGGCGCTTCTGCCACCATCGTGATGCCCGAAGATGCACCCCGCGCCAAGATGGATGCCACCCGCGCTCTGGGCGCGCGCATCGTAACCTACAACCGTTTTACAGACGACCGCGAGCAAATCGCCGCCGCCATCATGGCTGAAACCAACGGCATTCTGGTCCCGCCCTTTGACCACCCCATGATCGCTTCCGGGCAGGGCACCGCAGCCCTGGAACTGCTCGACGAAGTCCCCGATCTTACCTCGCTCGTCCTCTGTGTCGGCGGCGGCGGACTCCTTGCCGGCTCGGCGGTAATCGCCAAATCCATCAACCCGAACATTCGCATCTTCGGTGCCGAACCCGAACTGGGGAACGATACCTTCCAGTCCCTGCAGAAGGGCGAACGCGTAACCATCCCACCGCCCGATTCCATTGCTGACGGGCTTCGCTCACCCAGCCCCGGCAAACTCACCTTCCCCATCATTCAGCAATTAGTTGAAGCAATTCTCCTGGTCACTGAAGATGAGATCCGCGAAGCCATGCGGATGCTCATGGCCAATGTCCACGTAATCGCCGAACCCAGCGGAGTGGTCGGCCTCGCCGCCGCGTTGTTCGGCAAACTGCCGGCAGAAATCACCAGCGTGGGTGTAGTGATTTCCGGTGGCAACGTCGACCCGGAATTTCTCAAGACCCTGTAAGGAGCGTGCAAAGAGTGCCTCACCGCAAACGCGTTCTATTTCTCTGCTCCCGAAATGTGCCGCGCAAGTAAATTTCCTGACAGGCGAGGTCAGTCATCTTCATCACCAAAAACAAACTGAGATCACGGCGCACTCAAGGCAAATGACCGGTGACAGTTTCCCAAACAATCTCAAAATCGATCTGACCGTAATCGTGAACCACCCGGTTACGCAAGCCTGCCATCTTTCGAAATGGAAGACCTTCAAAAGCCGCAACCGTTTCCGGTGTGAGCCGTCCGGCCGCTTCGCCAATTACAAGAAGACGGCGCAGTACAGCATCCTGTGTTTTCGGATCCCGAAGGAAATCTTCCTGGTTATAACCCGCAATGTACTTCTGAATAGCTTCAGCAGAGTGCAGAATATCCAAAAGATACGCCGACTGTCTAACTTCCATACACTTCGCGGGCGGATTCAAGAATCGAGCGCTGCCGGATCGCGTTATCGCTTCTTTCAACCGACCTCCGCGTGAAAAGATCCACCCGGCAGCCCAAAATCTGCTCCAGCTCGTCCTGCATAACAAAAAAATCAAGCCCCGGTTTAACGCCTGGCTGGAACGTAACCATCAAGTCGAGATCGCTGCCAGGCACCGCTTCGCCTTTAGCGACAGAGCCGAAAACTTCAGCGCGCGCAATACCGTGCCGCCGACAGAACGCGGGCAGATACCGGGTCAGCTCTGAAATCGAAGGGGGGAGCAATCACAGACTCCATATATTCGTTGTCTGCCTTCAGCATAACGCGAATGCCGTAAAATGCCCCAAAACTAACATCCAAACTTCACCCCTTGACGCCACCCCCCAACCTCTGCCAAAATCCGGTAACAGGCGAACAAAAGGCGAATATGGGTCTAGTCTCTCAACTCCGGGCATCAATCTCCACCCGCTTCGACATCCCCTCAGGGATTCTCCCCCGCGAACACCACACCAAACTCCCCACCGGCATCCGCGCCCTCGATAAACTCACCTCCGGCGGCATCGCCCGCGGAACCCTAACCGAAATCGCCGGCCCCGTCTCCAGCGGCCGCACCGCCATCCTCTTCTCACTCCTCGCCCAGGCCACCGGGCAGGGCGAATGCTGCGCCTTCATAGACGCCACCGGTTCCTTTGACCCTCTCTCCGCCGCCCAAGCCGGGGCCGACCTCGACCGCGTCCTCTGGATCAACTGCGCCGGAAAAACCGAACACGCCCTCAAAGCCACCGATCTCATCATCCAGGCCGGCGGCTTCGGCCTCGTCGTCCTCGACCTTGCCGATACCCCCGACCGCGAAGCCGCCCGCATCCCCCTCGCCTCCTGGTTTCGCCTGCGCCATGCCGCCGAACGCAACTCGACAGCCCTGCTCCTCGCCGAAACCCGCATCAACGCCCGCTCCTGTTCCACCGTGCAAATTGAACTGCACCGCAAACGCCCCCTCTGGTCCGGCCTCCTGTTTCGTGGCCTCCTCGCCGGCGCCGAAAGCCGCAAACACTACCAGGCCCTCACTGCGGAATTTGAGGCTGTGCGCTGATGTACGCCTGCATCCACTCCCCCGGCAACCTGCCGCTGCTCATCGAATGCGCCCGCGGCTTCTCCCCTTACATCGAAGAGACCTCGCCCGATACCGTCGTCTTCGACGTCCGCGGCCTCGAATCCCTCCACGGCCCCCCGCCCCAGCTTGCCCGCGAAATTGAACGCCGCGTCGGCCTCCCTGCCAACATCGCCATCGCCGCCAATCCGGACGCCGCCATCCACGCCGCCCGCGGCATCCGCGGCATCACCACCATCCCCAAGGGCCGCGAAGCCGAAGCCCTCGCCCCCCTCTCCCTCAATCTGCTGGGTGGTTCAGCCGAAACTGCCGATCTGCTCGACCTCTGGGGCATCCGCTCTTTCGGCGACTTCGCCAAACTCCCGCCCCTCGGCGTCGCCGCCCGCCTCGGTGAGGAGGGCCTCTGGCTCCAGCGCCTCGCCCGTGGTGAAGACCACCGTCAGCTCCGCCCCCTCGAAGATCCGCTCCAGTTCGAAGAGTCCATGGATCTCGATCATCCCGTCGAACTGCTCGAACCCCTGTCCTTCATCCTCGCCCGTCTGCTCAACGAAATCTGCCGACGCCTCCGCGCCCGCGCCCTCTCAGCCGGCCAGATCCGCCTGCGGCTCATTCTTGAGAATGCGCCAGAGCATTTCACAGCACTTGAAATGCCCGTCCCCATGCTGGATGAAAAAGCGTTTCTCAAGATGTTGCAGCTCGATCTTAGCGCCCGCCCCCCCGCCGCGCCTGTGCTCAAAGTCCTGCTCTCAGCTGAACCCGTAAAACCGCGCCGCACACAACAGGGACTCTTCGTCCCCGCCACCCCCGAGCCGGAAAAACTGGAGCTCACCATCGCGCGAATCAAACACTTCGCCGGTGCCGATAAAGCAGGTGCGGCCGTACTTGTCGATACCAACCGTCCCGACAGTTTCGTACTGCGCAGCTTCGCGCCCCGTCCCGTCTCCAGCCAGCCAAAACCTTCTGCCCTGTTTTCTGCACAGCAAGCCGACCCCCGCCTCGCCCTGCGCCGCTACCGCCCCCCGCGTTATGCCCAGGTCATCGTCATCCATGAGCGCCCCGCGCGCATTACGTCTCCAGCCCTGAGCGGGTCCGTAGTCATGGCCAAAGGCCCCTGGAGAACTTCAGGAGACTGGTGGCAACAGGAAGACTGGAACCGCGACGAATGGGACATCGAAGTCGCCGCCGGAGGCCTCTACCGCCTCTTCCAGGAACTAAACTCCCGCCGCTGGTTTATCGAAGGCAGTTACGACTAACCAACCGGTAACCGACCCTGTCCAAACCCATTCCCCTGCCTCCGCGCCCGCCAGCACGCCAGCGCCACCGCAATCACCAGATCATCATGCTCCCCGCTGCCATCCGCCCCCAGCCGCGTCCGGCCCCCGCTCGTCTGTTTCGACTTCACATCCATCAATTCCTTCACCAGCGCCCGCGATTCCCTCAACCCCTTCGCAATCTTCAACTCGCCCCGTTCCAGCATCACCTGCACCCCGGCCATCAAATCCCGTTTCGGCACGTTATAGACTGACCCAGACTGGCTCTCCCTCTCCCCGCCCGTAATCGAAACCGCCGTAATCTCACACCCCAGCCTCGCCTGTCGCAGCAAATCCAGTACCGGCGCCCCCACCCCCGTCGCATCCACCACCAGCGACACCTGACCTGCCACTGACCGGTGTTCCGTCATCCGCCGAATCCTCTCCACCACCACCGTATACGGTGTTCCCAGCGGCACCCGCTCCAGATAGCGCGTTTCCAGACTTTGCAGCGTGCGGCTCCCATACCCGTGTGCCTTGTCCCACCGCTCCAGCACCGCCAGCGCCGTATGGTCCCGCCGCTGCCCCAGATCCACCCCTAGATAAAACATGGCCGTTTACGAAAAATCCAGCGGCTTCACATTCTCATCGAGAGCCGCCTCCACCAGCCCGCGGTCGAATACTCCGGCCCCGCCATCCATAAATCCGCACATATATTCGCGCTCAAAAACCGCCGCTCCCAGCACTCCGCGTTCCTCCTCCAGAAACTCCTGGTCAATCCGTGTGCATTCCGTCGCCGGCACACTCACACGGCACCATTCGGGCCCTCCAAACTCCCAGGCTTCGTAAAAGAACCCCCGCCGCGCCCAGGGCGTACTCATCAGCCACAGGTCTCCGCCCCCGGTCGCCAGCATAGGCCGCAGTGCCTGATACATGTCTTCTTCCACCCGCGCCGCCTCGTCAATCAACAGCAGTGAAACGGCCGAAAATCCCCGCACCGTACTTTCGGTTCCCGGCAACCCCACAATCCGCGACCCGTTGGGAAACGCCAGTGACAGCGCATTGTCCCCATCTCCGCGCGCCGCAATTCCCAGCCGTGACACCATCCGCGTCGCTTTTCTCAGGAATTCCGCGCTTTGCCGTTCCGAAGGCGAAGCCACCAGCACCAGACACTCCGGCTTCACAAACGTCCGGTGCACGGCCTTCGCCGCCGCCACAGTGGATTTCCCCCACTGCCGCGAGCAGTTCAAAATCCCCCGTCGCGCCCCGCTCAGCAGCACTTCACACTGCCGCGCATCCGGCTCAAACCCCAGCCGCGTGCGCACAAATTCCACCGCATCCGGCTGACGGCATTCCTCCACCGCAGCCACCGAAAAATCATCCTCGTCAAACGTAGTACACACACCCGGAAATACCACAAGTCCAACGCAAAACCAGACCGACCGAGCTTGGCGAAAAACGCATCATCAACAAACCAAAACACTTGACAGTCAAAAAAATAAAAATAAAACCAGTGACCAAACCCTGGAAATGCGCCTTTCAGGCGCGTAGGTGAGAATCTTTCCCATCCCGGCCACCACCCAAATTGCCGCAATCCCACACGCACCTCCCCCACTGGAACCGGCAGAACACTCCTTGCTTCCTCACCTGGCGCCTTGCTGGTTCGCTGCCGGTAAGCCTGATCGCCGACTTCTACACCACCTCCGGAGCAAAATTCCTGGCTGCGGATCGTATCCTCGACGCCCGCGCCACAGGCCCGCAATGGCTAACCCGGCCGGAAATCGCAAATGCCGTAATCTCTGTCCTGACAGCAGGCCATCAGCGAGGCTTCTACGAATTAGGTCCCTGGGTAATCATGCCGAACCACGTTCACCTGCTGATTAATCCCCAAACCGATCTCCCTCGAATCGTATCCGGAATCAAACAAACCACAGCGAAGGAATGCAACGGCCTGCTGAAACGATCCGGTCCCTTCTGGAGCCGGGACTACTTTGACCGTTGGGTCCGCAGTTCCGCCGAAGAGCAGCGTATAACCCGCTACATCGAAAACAACCCAACAAAAGCAGGCCTGAGCGACTGGCCATTTTCCAGCGCCACCAAACCGGAAATGCGCCTTACAGGCGCGTAACGAATCCACACCAAACCCGGCACTGGTCAACTCAAAAACCTGCATCCCAAACTCAAGCAAAGCGCCTGCAAAAATATTGCCAGGGGATAAATTCGGAGACCGGGAACAGCGGCTACTCTCTGCCGGACTGAACCCTCATTCCACTCGCGCTCCGTCAGCAGGCTCATCGTTGCTCACTTTCAAGGGGATGTCCCTCCGATGGCACTTCTTCCATTGACTCCTGCGGCCCGGC
>JANYDS010000063.1 GCA_025363475.1 Terriglobia bacterium | reverse complement strand
GAATCAATTAACTCAAAGATTCAGTGGGTCAAGTACACAGCCCGCGGCTTTCGCAATAAGCTCAACTTCAAAACCGCCATCTACTTCCACTGCGGCGGCCTCGACCTTATCCCTTCCACCCACTAAATACCCGGAATGCCCTGAAATAAACGCAAGCGCAACCAACATTATTTTCATTTCACTATTGCTCAGCGCTGCAACCGCGCAAGGCCCCGGTCCATCGAAATGCTCAGAAGTAATCCTGACCGGTAAAAGAGAGTGATTCCATGAGATTCCGCCTGCCGATATTACTCATTCTGGCGGCCAGCGCCATTCTGGCCCAGGGTCCGCCCACCGACGATCCGCCCTCCCGCGTAGCCCGCCTGAACTGGATTCGCGGTGCGGTGTCATTCCAGCCCTCCACAATCGACACCTGGACCCCCGCCAGCATCAACTACCCCTTAACCACCGGCGACCATATCTACACCGACCGGGCCGCCCGCGCCGAAATGCACATCGGCCCCAATGCGATCCGGCTCGATGAACAAAGCAACTTCGGCTTCCTCAATCTCGACGATTCCGCTGTCCAGATGCGCTTTACAGAGGGCGCGATGGAAATCCTCCTACGCGATACCGGGCGTGATCGTGATGTCTGGGAAATCGATACGCCAAATGGCGCTGTGACGCTGGTCAGCGCAGGCGATTACCGCATCGATACAGACCCTGACCGGAACGCAACCATGGTCACCGTTAGCTCAGGCGAAGCGGAAATCATGGTCAATGGCCAGATCTCTGTGGTCCACGACCGCGAGACCGGTTTTTTCTCAGATGACCGCGCCCCCGATATCCGCTATGCCAACACGCCGGATGACTTCGACCGCTTCGTTTCAGGCCGCAATCTCGCTGAAAACCGCATCACCCGCTCCGGCCACGTGCCGCAGTCCATGGGCGGGTACGAAGACATGGAAACCTACGGCAGCTGGAGCGACACTCCCGAGTATGGTCAGGTCTGGTTGCCGCCGGTCGACCCCTCGTGGGCACCGTACCGCGACGGTCGCTGGGCGTGGGTGGAACCGTGGGGCTGGACGTGGATTGACGATGCACCCTGGGGCTTCGCACCATTCCACTATGGGCGCTGGGTGGTCTCCGGCGGGCGCTGGGTCTGGTTCCCCGGCGGGTACGACGCAAGGCCAGTCTATGCGCCGGCTCTGGTCGTATTTGTCGGAGGCTGGGGCGCGGGTTCAGTCGGCTGGTTCCCTCTGGGGCCGCGTGAGTATTACCGGCCCGGATACCACGTTTCACCGGTCTATGAACGCAATCTGAATATCGGCGCGAATTTAGACGGGCGTTACAGAAACCGGGACGTTCCGGGTGCGGCCACCGGAGTCTCAGTAGATGTTTTCATCGGCGGACGCTCGGTGCCTTCAGCAGCCACACGGCTCTCCGCTGCCCAAATGGCTAACGCGCGGATGAGCAACTCGGCAGCCTTGACACCGCGGCGCGAAAGTGTTTTGGGCGGAGGGCTTCGCGGGAATGGCAGCGTTCCACAGCCGCGCGATCCCGTTATGTCGCGCAGGGTCGTAACGCGTATCGCGCCTCCTTCGCCCCCGGTGTCGTTTGAAGCCCGCCGTCCGGCGCTGGAGCAGAATCAGGGGCGCCCTCTGGCACCCTCTGAGGTGAATCAGTTACGCAGGGAGCAGCCAGCCGCAGTGATCAACCGAGCCCCTACCAGCGCCGCCGAGACCGGAGTTCCGGGCGGCAGACCTGGTTTTGATCGGGGCCAGCAAAGAATGCCCGATCCCATCCGTCCGCGCCTCGATTCCCGACCGCCGGGCGCCAATCCGCAGCCCCGGACATTCCCGGATCGCCCTCGTGAGATGCCGCGACAGATTCCGCAGCCCCGGCAGATTCCTGAAATGCGCCGGGCACCGGAATTCAGGCCGATACCGGAAATGCGCCAGGCGCCGGAAATGCGACAAGTTCCGCAGGTCCGTCCCGCCCCGGTGCCACAACCGGCAGCCCAGCCACCTGCTGCGGCACAGGCACCCGCACCGCAACTAGTGCGGCCACAAAGGCCCCCCGCAGAGCGCCGCGCACCCCAAGCCGATGAACACGCGCCGAACAACCAGTAGCGCCACCGGGGTGATGTCATAATCGGACATCACCCCGACATGCCTATTCGCAGCATGACCGGCTTTGCCCGGGTTTCGCGGCCAGCGCCGTCTGGTGAGCTGACACTTTCGATTAAAACGGTAAATCACCGTGGCCTCGACATGCACTTTCACATGCCGATGGAACTCGATGCGGTGGAACCGGCACTGCGCACACTGTTGCGCCAGCGAGTTACTCGCGGCCACGTCCAGGTGCAAGTCCATTTCAAACGCAACACGGGCACATCAGGCGCAGCCTACATTAACGAACCCCTGCTGCGCGCCTGGATCGAATCTTTCCGTGAAATCGCCCAACGTTTGGGTCTCGATTCCAAACCTGACCTGAACCAGGCTCTCCGGTTACCGGGCATGATGGAGAGCCGCAGCGAAGAATCCGCTGCGGGAACCTCTGACGAACTGCTAGGCGAACTGGCACTTTCCGCAGCCACCGAAGCCATCGAAGAACTGGATTCGTTCCGTGTCCGGGAAGGCCGCGCCATCGAAATCGAACTCCGTTCCCGTGCGGCTTCCCTCTGCGAAATTACCGCGAGTATGGAAGACATTCGCAGCCGGGCCGTGCCCCATTTCCAACAGCGCTTGCGTGACCGCCTGGCGGAAATGCTCAGCGGCGCCCATCTTGACCCTGCCCGCCTGGCTCAGGAAGCGGCACTTCTCGCCGAACGAAGCGACATAAGCGAAGAACTCGTACGCCTCAAAACCCACGCAGCTCAAGCTGTCGCACTGCTCGAAGCCGAGGGCGAAACCGGCAAAAAACTCGATTTCCTCCTCCAGGAAATGAACCGCGAGGCTAATACGATCCTCTCTAAAACCGGCGGGCTGGGCGAAATGGGGCTGACCCTCACTGACCTGGGCCTCGCAGCCAAAGCCGAAATCGACCGTATCCGCGAGCAGTCCCTCAATATCGAATGAGCACCGTTTTCATTATTTCCGCGCCATCGGGCTCCGGAAAGTCCACCCTCGTTTCGCGCCTCATGGAGGGCGTCGAGGGCCTCACCTTTTCCGTTTCCTACACCACACGCAAACCGCGCGGGCACGAAATCAATGGCCAAGCCTATCATTTCATTGACCGTGATGACTTTGAGCGGCGCGTCAAAGCCAACGAATTCCTGGAACACGCCGAGGTTTTCGGCAACTATTACGGTACCCATTCCGACGCTCTCACCATCGCGGCGGATGCCCAAAAAGATCTGGTACTCGACATCGACGTACAGGGTGCGGCACAATTGAAAGAGCGGATTCCCGACGCCGTCAATATCTTCATCCTCGCGCCGTCGCGCGAAATTCTGGAAATGCGTCTTAGGGCGCGTGGTCAGGATAGTGAAGATGTGATTCGCCGCAGGCTGGCGGATGCGGCGGGAGAGATTCGGAACTACCGCCTTTACGACTACGTTCTGGTGAATAACGATCTGAACCTTGCGGCGGAAACGCTCAAGTCAATCGTTAGAGCCGAACGCGTGCGGCGTGTCCGTGTGGAAGAGAAGCTCAAGCCGATTCTGGCCAGCTTTGAAAAGCACAAGGACTCAACGGCATCTGGAGCTTAAAAAAATGACTGAAACACCTCCGCGCAACAATACCCACTGCTCCATCCCGGACGATCCGGACCAGAGCACCTACCGCTTTATTATCGTGGCGGCCAAGCGCGCCCGGCAGTTGCAGGGCGGTCAGCGCCCCGTGCTTCCCACCTCGTCCAAAAAATCCACCGTCATCGCCATGGAAGAAGCTCGTCGCGGTCTGGTGAAGTACGAAATCCAGAACGAAATCATCCTGGTGGAAGACACCGGCACCGTCGAATAACCGGTAACGTCTCTCCCGTAAATTTATGCGCATCGTTCTCGGTGTGAGCGGCGGCATCGCGGCATACAAAGCTGCGGAGCTTGCCCGCTCACTTATGCGCAACGGTCACCAGGTGCAGGTGGTGCTTACACGCGCCGCCGAAGAGTTCATCCGCCCGCTCACCTTCGCTTCTCTCACCGGCCAAAAAGTCATTACAGACCTGTTTTCCTCGGCCAGCCCGGAAGCTGCGCTTTCCAGTTCCGTGGAGCATATCGGCGTAGCTCAGGAACATGATCTTCTGCTGGTGGCCCCGGCAACAGCCAACCTGCTCGCGAAATTTGCCCATGGCCTCGCCGATGATTTTCTCTCTACCCTCTATCTTGCCTTTCGCGGTCCGGTAGTGCTTGCGCCCGCGATGAATAACAACATGTGGTCGCACCCGGCAACGGATGCCAATCTGAAAACCCTGCGCGATCGCGGGCACATGATTGTCGATCCTGATGACGGTTACCTGGCCTGCGGGACATACGGCCCCGGGCGTCTGGCCGAGGAAGCAAAGATCCTTGCTGCTGTGGAGCAGGCACTGCAGCCCAAGGTTCTGGATTTGGACGGCGAAACCATTCTCATCACCGCCGGGCCCACGCAGGAAGCGCTTGACCCCGTCCGCTACTTGACCAACCGCTCCAGCGGCAAGATGGGTTATGCTCTCGCCGAAGCTGCTACCGTTCGCGGTGCACACGTAATTCTGGTAAGCGGACCCGTTGCACTGGCTCCCCCCACCGGTGTCGAAGTCGTACGCATCACCACCGCAGCCGAAATGCGCGATGCTGTGTTCGCCAACCTCGAACACACCACCGTGGTGATCAAGTGCGCCGCTGTAGCGGACTTTCGACCGTCCACTGAAGCCAAACAGAAAATCAAGAAAACCGCCGCCCGTGTTTCGCTCGAACTCGACCCCACACCGGACATCCTCGCCGAACTCGGCCGCAAGCGTGGCAACTGGCTGTTGATCGGCTTCGCCGCCGAAACTGAGAATTTGCGTGAAGAAGCCCGCCGCAAGCTCGAAACCAAAAATTGCGACATGATCGTAGCGAATCTGGTGGGCCAGAATTCGGAAACCGGATTTGAATCGGATGCAAATGAAGTGGTGCTGGCGCTCCGCACCGGTGAATTCCTGCCCTTACCCAAAGCCTCCAAACGGGAAATAGCGGAACAGATTCTAAACCAGATCCTGAAGCTCCGAAAATGACCACGGATGAACTGCGCCACCAGCTTGAGTTCTACCGCGACCTCGGTTTCAAAGACCTGTACCGCCGGTCCCCTCTGACGCTGCAACCTCAATCGGAAATGCCACCCCTCAAAATTCCTGTCGAACTGCCGGGCCTGATGCCCGAAAACGATACCTTAGACAAAATCTGCAGCGATATCGGTGACTGTCAGCGTTGCCGCCTCGGGGCCACCCGCAACAAGATTGTTTTCGGCGTGGGTGATCCGAAAGCAAAGATCGTATTCGTAGGTGAGGGGCCAGGCGCTGAAGAAGACGCCCAGGGCTTCCCCTTCGTGGGTCGCGCCGGTCAGTTACTCACGCAGATGATCGAAGGGACGTCATCAAAGGAAGGCATCCCCATCAAGCGTGAGGACGTTTACATCTGCAACGTAGTGAAATGCCGTCCGCCGGAAAACCGCACGCCCGAGGCAGACGAAATGGAGACCTGCGGCCAGTTCCTCTTCCGCCAGATTTCAGTCATACAGCCCAAGGCGATCTGCGCGCTGGGCTCCACCGCGGCCAAGGCTTTGCTCGGCGGCAAAGACGGTGTCACCAAACTGCGCGGCACTTGGCACAAGTGGCAACAACTGCCGCTCATGGTCACGTTTCATCCCTCGTACCTGCTGCGTCCCTATAACCAGAACGCCAAGCGCGAAGCCTGGGAAGACCTGAAAAAACTCCTTCATTTCGTGTACGATTAGCCATCCCCAACCGCATGTGGCTCGTAATTCCCAATCTGCTCACCTTCGCGCGGATTCTCATGACGCCGTTCATCCTAATGGAACTGGCTAAGGGTCATTACCTGACCGGCGGCTGGCTCTTCGGTGGTGCCGCTTTTACTGACGTGCTCGACGGCGGTTTCGCACGCCGTTTCGGCGGCCAGTCGAAATTCGGTCAGTACCTTGACCCCATCGCGGATAAAATCATGCTGAGCGCCGTGTACATCGGCCTGGCCATGGCTCACGCCATGCCGGTCTGGGTGGTTGTGGTCATCTTCGCCCGCGATTTCTGGATTTTGCTGCTTTCTGCCATTGCGCTGCGTTTTACCCAGTTCCGCCAGCTGGAACCAAGCGTCTGGGGCAAAGCCAGCACCTTCGCCCAGATTATGGCGGCGGTGGGCGTCATGGCGGCCCGCGCCTACGGCAACGATGCTTTTAATCAGGCCGCCGGACTTCTCATCTGGGCCGTAGCTGCACTGGCCCTGATCAGTGCCGCCGACTACACCTTCCGCGGCATTCGTTACCTAAGGAGTTGACCCACGGCGTTGACCCGCGACTTGCCTGGGAGTAGTCTTAGGATAGAAAGCAGTAAGAGAATTAGGCTTTAAACCGACATGAACCGCTACGTTCCCGCCCGCCACTACATCTCCTTCGGAATCGTAGCCATGGCGCTTGCCGGTTTTTCCGGCTGGCTGGGGATTTCGTGGCACCCGGCGTTCGTCCCCGCCACCCTTTTTTTCCTCACGGCGGCTTTGCTTCTCGCCCTCGCCTTTCGCCCCGCCATCAAAATCTTTAACGAACACATCGAGATTGGCAAGCGGGTAATCCCGTGGCATGATATCCGCCGCGTAGACCGCACCGGCTGGATTTCTCCCCTGGTTGCGAAGCTCACCCTGTGTGACGATGAAATCGTCACCATTATCTATCCCGGTGAGGTGGATTGCTGCAAGCACCTGCTCAGAACCCTGCGGCAAATGTCCATCGGGGCCATGATCGACGGCGTTCCGTATCGCCAGTACTGGGGTGAATTGCTAGGTGCGAATGAAGCCAAACAGATGAGTGCACCCCGCTACCGGGTGCTCCGGCAGGAAGACGAGGAAGAAGTCGAGCGCCTCTATTTCCTCCTGAAAACCGTGGGTCATATCGAGCCGGGCAACTCCGGCGAAGAACGTTGAAGCGCACTAAAAGCCGCAGCGTCGGCCTGGTTCTGTTGTTTGTAGCCTGCCTCCTCGCCGCCGGGATTTTTCATAACCAGATCCTGTGGCAAATGGGTGCCTGGCTCGTGAACGCAGAGCCTCCGCAAAGAACTGACATCGTTGTCGTGATTGGCGGAGATTTCGCGGGCGACCGCATTACCAAAGGCGCTGAACTGGTTCGCGCCGGCTTCGCTCCCACGGTTCTGGTCAGTGGTTCCGGGGCCATTTACGGACGGCATGAAGCCGGACTCGCCATCGACCTGGCCGTCCGGAACGGCTTCCCGCGCGAAGACTTCACACCTTTCCTCTTTCCCGCACTCAGTACAGCGGATGAAGCGCACGCGGTTGTGGCTGAACTACGGCGCCGCGGTATCCATCGGTTCACGTTAGTGACGACATCTTTTCACACCGCCCGTGCAGGCCGCATCTTCCGGCGCGAAGCACCCGGCTTCGAAGTTCATGTAGTGGAAGCGCCCAATGAATATTGGGATCATGGCCATTGGTGGAAACACCGGGAGGGCCGCAAACTCTGGTTTTTTGAAGCGGTGAAGACCCTCGCCGATTACTTCCGGCTCTAAGCGTGTTTAACCCCGCGCGGTTGCCAGATGTCGCAACTTGTCTGGATTGCGAACCACCTGCAGCGCGCGGATCAGTGAGCACGCCGTACACAAGCCCGCCGAAAAGGGCAGCACAAATCATGGCGAAGGTTCGTTTCAGGGCTTGTCTCCCTTCCGTCGTTCAAGTGTAAAACGGGATTAGGGCTCCTGACCGCGACATGACCGCGACCTATCACCCGGACAGTTGCCTTTACAGGCAAGCTCAGTTGTGTCGGGCACCGGATATATACTAGACCTGCGTGAATGACGGAGCGGTCCAAAGATGGAATTCCCGCAGACGCAATTTCCAATGAAACCAATCGGCGGGTTTGCTTCTTCGCCCGCCGGCAAGCATCCGGGTGGTCCCGGTGAAACGTTCGTTTTGCACAGGAGAATTCAATACACATGAAAAACAAGAATATTTTGATATCGTCTTTCGGGTTTGGCGCGGTGACTATGGCGGCCATGCTTTTGCTTTCACCCGCCACGACTCTGGCGCAAGGCATTGCCGGATCCTCCGAGCAACAAGCCGAACAGGCGAGACTGGAGCAGGGCTATCCCAAGCTGCAGATCGATGATAAGTACCTTCGCCTCGCCATCCCTGGCCAGACGATGGGGGAAACGATGGGAGTGGCGACAAATTCAAAGGGCCACCTGTTCGTATACACCCGCACGAAGAACGAGGGCATTGCGCGTGGCGGCAAGGCTGCGATGCTTTTTGAATTCGATCAGAACTACAAGTTCGTCAAGGAATGGGGTCCGAACAACTACGCCGAATCGTTTGCACACGCCGTCCGCGTGGACAAGCAGGACAACGTGTGGCAGGTTGACGAAGGTTCCGGCATGATCGTCAAGTACGACCCGACGGGCCAGCACATTTTCTGGCTGGGCCGCACGCCGGAAGCCATCGACTACCTCGAAGAATTTATCGAACGCAAGGAAAAGACCGAGAACCGTCACCCGGTCGGCAGGAAGGGCGCCTTCGGCCGCGAAACCGACGTGGCCTTCGATTCCAAGGGCAACATCTTCGTCCCGGACGGCTATGTCAACTCGCGCGTGGTGAAGATTTCCCCCGATGGCCACTGGCTGAAGATGCTGGGCACTTATGGCAGCGGGCCGGACCAGTTCAGCACCCCGCACGCCATCGCCACCGACAAGCAGGACAACGTCTACGTGGCCGACCGCGGCAACCGCCGAATTCAGGTGTATGACAACGACTTGAACTTCAAGAGGTCCATCACTGGCGTCGGTGCCCCCTGGGCACTCTGCACCACAGACACCACCCCCCAGTACATGTTCAGCGGCGACGGTACGGGCAAGGTTTACAAGATGGATATGTCCGGAAAAGTCCTCGGCATGTTCATCACCGGCCAGGATCACGGCCTGGAAGACACGGGTAACCTGATCCACCAGCTCGACTGCCGCGATCCGAACGTGGTCTTCATCGGCTCCGCCAGCATGTGGGATGTTCAAAAAGTGACGATCAAATAAGACCAGTCGAGCGACGTCTGAAGGTTTCGCGACAGAGACCGGCATCGGTGCCTGAGGCATGTCCTCAGGCACCGATTGTGCTTTAAGTGAGGTCTAAACGAACTTTAGCCGGCTATCTCCACGCACTCGCGCTCAAGAAACGAACGCAGCCTGACCGCATCCGACGGCTCAACCGGGATATTCTGTTTTTCCAGACTCAGCCCGCGCATAAAGATAACCGCGCGACCAGACTCCAGGAAGTCCACATACGCAATGCTGTCAAGGTGTACGATCTTGTTCTGAATGCGGATAAATCGCTTCACACTCAGCCCCGGAATGCACCCAGAAGGGACTGCAGATATCCGAACTGATCATTCATCAACTTCAACATGGGCGTGGACAGCTCCTGGATTGCAAACCACGCGCCGCCTGCCACCACCGCACCAGATACCAGCTTGTTCTTGGTGATAAATGCGCGCGTAACGGTAGCGGCAGTGAGCGGACCTGCAGCAACAATCATGTTGTGCTGGTCCATATATTTGCCCACTACATTTTGTAAGTCGGTTAGATCGACAACGGGAGCCACGTCCCGATACTAAGAGGAATCCCGCCATCCGACAAGAATTCCTTTAGTAAAACGTCCAGTGCTAACTAAGGTTTACCGCGTCTGTCGAAGTAAATGCCAGTTCATCGCCTTTGACGATTCCCGTCCGCAGAATCGTACCCGCTGGGAGTTCAAGCACCGAATGAGCCGGCAAACATCCGGAAAACCGCCACGGCACCAGTTCGCTTACAGCTTTCCTCACCCGCAGCCGACGGTCCAGGTAAACCACATCAATCGCGAATTTCATGAAGAAGGTATGCACCGCTTCACAAGGAACAATCCACAGACCTGAGCCTTGTTCCAGCCCTGAATGTTTCAACAAACCAGTTCGTCGTTCCGCACTTGAATCCGCACGGCCAATGTGATCACCGATCAGGACGTCGCGAGTTACATTTTTTACGCGGAAGTTCAAGCTCTTTCTTATAACATGAAGAACAGTTAAACCCGATGAAAGAATCCCTTCTCGCGATCATCTTTGTATTCGCTCTTGTCCCGTCCGCCTCACCGCAAAATAAACCACTCATGCCCAAACACGCCACCGGAACGTTCGATGTCAAAGTGACCCCGCAACCGCCCGATGAAACACCAGATGACAAATCACGCGGCAGAATGCTGCTCGAAAAGCAAATCCACGGCGACCTCGAAGGCGTGAGCAAAGGTCAGATGCTGACCGGCATGGGCGACGCCGGCTCAGCCGTTTATGTCGCCATCGAGCGCATCACCGGCACGCTCCACGGCCACAAGGGCAGTTTCATGCTGCACCATACCGGCATCGCCACCAGTGCCGGTCAGCAGCTCACCATAACAGTGATTCCGGATTCCGGCAGCGATGAACTGAAAGGCCTCCAAGGCACCATGACCATCACCATCACAGGAAAGCAGCACTTCTACGATTTCGAATACACCCTGCCGTAGGCCCGCTGCGTTACCGTATAACCATCCATGCGATTAGTCCGGGGCGCGCCAGGCAGCGGCAAGACTGCTCTCGTTTTCAAAGAATTCAAAGCAGCGCTCCAAACCGGGCGGACCGACATCCGCATAGTGGTCCCCACCGCCACCCTGGTCCGCCACTATCAGCACGAACTCGCTCGTGCGGGCGTCGTCTTTTCCCCCAACGCCGTCATCTCCCTCAACCGCTTCATTCGTGAACGCGCTCAGGGAATTGAGCCAGTGCCGGAAGGCCTGCTCACCGCCATCACTCGCGATTGCCTGCGTCGTATCCGCGTCCCGGAATTTCAGGAAATCGCCACCACCGAAGGCATGGTCGCAACCGTTCTCGAAACCATCGCGCTGTTCGAAAACGCTGCCTGCACCCCGGACAAACTAACTCCGCTGCTCCGCAAACTCCAGCCCCAGGCCAAAGCCTTCGAAAAACTCTGGAGAGCGATTGACGAAGCAATTCGCGCCACCGGTTTTGCCAGTCGCGCTGACATGATTTGCGCCGCAAGCCGCGCCATAACCCCAGCCCGGAAACCAACAATCTGGCTCGATGGTTTCCTCGCCTTCAGCCCCCTCGAAGCTGACTTGATTCGAGCCCTTGCCAAAACATCAGACCTGACGCTAACGCTGACAGAATCCGCAGCCACCGTTGACAGCCACAAACTGGCGCTGAGTCTCGAAGCCACCAATCAATACCTTCCCGCCCGTCCGCGCAAGCCCGCCACCGCCATCATTGAAGCGCGTTCAGTGGAACGCGAGGCCGATGAAATCGCACGCCAGATCCTTGAACTCAACCGCACCGGTATCAAATTCCGCAATATCGGAGTCGCCCTGCGCGAACCCGGCACGTATCTGCCCCTCCTCCGTGCCACTTTCGAACGTTTCGGCATTCCCGCGCGCGCCTACTTCAGTACTCCCCTGCGCTCCCACCCCGCAGCCATTTTTCTCAACGGCCTGATCGACGGTGCGCTCAACGGCTGGGATTTTGAACTCGCGCTGGAAGCCCTCCGTGCGCATCCAAAATGGGGAACCCGCGCATCTTTTGACAGGTTCGATTTTAAGGTCCGCGAAGCCATGCCGGGGCGCGGCGCGGAAGCGCTGCTGAATCTCTGCGAAGACGAGCCGCTCAAAGCTGCGCTCACCGAATGTGTGGCAACAGAAGAGTGGACCAAAACGCTCCAGCGCCCCGCAGAATGGGCGTGGCGCTTCGAACACTTCGCTACCACCCTCTACCGCACAGGCACCCTCGACGAACCCTCTGACCACCAGTCAATAGCGATCGCGCGCACCCATGTCGCCGCCCGCCAGGTATGGGTTGCCACCGTCCATTCCATCACCGCTTTCTGGCCAGACGCAGAAGCCGCTATCTCGCTCGAAGCGTTCTGGAGTGTCGCCGCGGTTGCACTCAACGGCGCAGTCATCCGCGCCGCCGATGACCGCGCCAATATCGTCCAGATCATGAGCGTTTACGAAGCCCGCCAGTGGGATCTTTCGGCGCTTTTTGTCTGCGGCGTGCTCGACCGCGAATTTCCCAAACGCCATCCGCAGAACCTGCTCTTCCCCGATTCTGAAATCGAGATTCTGCACAAGGCAGGCATTCCCGTACGCAAAGCCGCTGACCTCGCTAATGAAGAAGGGGCGCTCTTTGATTCACTAAAAACACGCGCCACCGAAGCACTCGTGCTGACATACCCGAAGCAGGATACGGGCGGCCGCAGCGCCCAGCCATCCCGCTATCTGGCAGATCTGGGCCAGCCCGCAATCCCGGCAGTTCCCTGTCGTCCCGAACTAAAGAACCCACCCGAAACCCCCGGCCTCACCGGCAGCATCCACGCACCGGAACTGCTCGCAGAGATGACCACGCTCCACAAATCGGTCAGCCTTTCCGGCCTCGAAGATCTCGCCCAATGCCGCTTCAAATTCTTCGGCAGCCGCACCCTCAAACTCAAAGGAGCACCAGACCGCCCCGGCGAACGCCTCCAGGCCCGCCTCACAGGCCTCATCCTCCATTCCGCCCTCGAACTCTGGATCGCCAATCGCGACCAGAATTTCGTCCAGCTCTTCGAACAAACCTTCGACGAAACCTGCCGCCAGCAACACATCCCCGCAGGCTACAAACTCGAAGTGGAGCGCATCAAATTTCGCGAAATCGCCGAACGTATCAACACCAACGAAAAATGGCTCCCTGAATCTTCCGAAGCCGAGGTCTCCCTCGCTCTCGATTTCCCCGGTGGCGTCACCATCAACTGCCGTATAGACCGCATCGACCGCTGGGGCAACGATTGCGTCATCATCGATTACAAAAGCAGCAAGACTGAGAACGTCAAAAAACTCCCCCTCAGCCGCACCAAATTACAAGGGCCGATCTACGCCCTCGCCGTTCGCGAACGCATGAACCTCAATCCGGTGGCAATGGTTTTCTGGGCTGTTCGCGATGATGAACGCTTCGGCTGGGGCCACATTCCTGGTGCGAACGACGAGTTCCTGCCGATCCCCGCAAACTGGATGGAAGACGCCCGCGACAACATCGTCACGCGTCTCGGCGGTTACCTCGCCGGTGATGTGCAAGTCCTGCCTGAAGAGACTGAAGGCTGCCGCTGGTGCGATTTCAAAGGTGCCTGCCGCATTGAACAACAACCCGAAACCATCACCCTTGAAACCATCACCATCGAAAGGGTCATGAATGCTTAGGCCCGAAACCATCTTCACCCCGCAGCAGGCAGACGCCATCCACTGGAAACAACTCGACGCGTGTGTGGTGGCCGGGCCCGGTTCCGGCAAAACAACCGTGCTGGTTGAGCGCTACCGGTCACTCATTACTGACCACGACTTCGAGCCCCGCGAAATTCTGGCCATCACCTTCACGGAAAAGGCTGCGGCCAACATGAAGGCCAAAGTTTCTGAACAGTTTCGGCACGATCCCGTCATGCTGCGTGAACTCGAATCCGGCTGGGTCTCCACCATCCACGGGTTCTGCAGCCGCCTTCTGCGCGAGAACGCCATTGCCGCCACCATCGATCCGCGCTTCATATTACTCGACGCCCGCGAGTCCGAAGGCCTGCAGTATGAATGCCTCAACTCCGCGCTGGATGAATTCACCGAATTGCGCCGCGCGGACGTGCTGGCACTGATCCCCGCCCTGCACACTCCAGAGCTTTCCGGCGATCTGCTCCGCGCCTTTGACGCCATGCGCTCCGCCGGTACCAGCGTTGCCGCCGTGCGTGCGCTGCCCTGTCCCACGCCCACGATCACGCCGCGCGCCATGGCCCGCGAACTCAAAGACCTGCTCTCCGGCTGGACTGGCAGGATCACGACTCTCCAGGCCACCACCAATCACGAGATTCTCGAATGGGCAGACTTACTCGCGGACCACGAAACCGCTCCACCCCCTCAACTCGCCTCTCTGGTAGCCGAATGGAAGCTGAACATGGGCCGCATCCCGATGGAGTATCGGCCCCCCCTGAGAGCCTTCCGCGAAGCCATCAAAGGCTGGGCCATAGATCGTTACTCCGCACCCTTCCGCGCGATGATCTTCGACATCCTGACCCGCTTCGACGAACTCTACGCCGAACGCAAAACCACCGCCGGTACCCTCGACTTCAATGATCTGGAACGCCGCACCATCCACCTGCTGGAAACAAATCCGGTCGTTCAAGCCCGCGTCCGCAGTCAGTTCCGCCAAATCATGCTCGATGAATTCCAGGACATCAACGAGCAGCAGTGGAAACTGATCGAACTCGTACGCGCGCCCGACGCGTTCTTCGCAGTGGGCGATGACAACCAGTCCATCTACGGGTTCCGCCACGCTCGCCCTCAGATCTTCAACCGCTACGAAGCCGGGATCATTGCGGCAAACAAACATTCCGTTTCGCTCTTCGATAACTTCCGCAGCCGCCAGGAAATTCTGAAATGTACTGAAGCCCTGCTCAATGCAGCCGAAGGCATCCGCAGCCGCGAACTCTCCGCAGGCAAGAAATTCGATCCCGCCACACATCCGTCCATTGAGATTCTGCGCGTACAAACCGGCGAAGATGACGCGGGCGTTCGCGAAGCCCGCTGGATCGCCCACCGCATCCTCTCCCTGAACCGCCCCTTCCGCGACTACGCTGTACTCTGCCGCAACAGCGAGTCGATGCGCCCCATTCTCGAAGTCTTCACCCGCGCCGGAATCCCGTATGTATCAGGTCGCCGCCAGTCCTTCCTGCTCTCACGTGAAGGCATGGATATCACGGCGGTTCTCCACACCATCGCCAACCCGCGCGATGCCATAGCCCTTGCCACCGTGCTCCGTTCCGAATTTGCAGCGGTCAGCGACCAGGCTCTGCTCCGTCTGCGCCTCATGACCGGTTCGATAACCGGCGGCCTCAACACAGTGGCTTTTGAACCCACCCGTCTGGCAGAATTTGAACCCGAAGACGCCCGTAAACTGGAACGTTTCTGTACCAACTTGAAACGGTGGCGAACAGACCAGCCCGTATTGCCCCTCGATATATTGCTGAGCCGCATCATTTCCACCTGCGGCTTGACGATGAATGACAACCTCGAAAGCTTCCTCCACCTTGCACGTACACGCGGTGAAGGTCGCAGCATCGGTGCCTTCCTGCAAGAGATCGACAGCCTGCAAAAAGCCGTCAATACGGAATCTGAACTTTCCGATGAAGATCAGGGCAATTGCGTTCAAGTCATGACAGCTCACGCCGCCAAGGGCCTCGAATTCAAAGTCACCATCATCGCTGCGATGGAGAAGGGAACGCAGCGGACATCGTCTCCCGTAACGTACACGCCCGAATTCGGCCTCGGCCTGAAATGGCACGATCAACGCGGCAAAGATGGCATCGAAGATTCCTGGCAGCTGCGCAATACCGAATTTCTGAAACAGCGCGAAAAAGAAGAAGGCAATCGCCTGCTGTACGTCGCCATGACCCGTGCCGGGGAACACCTCATCCTCTCCTATTCCGTCAACGACAGAAAGCCCGCCAACTGGGCGAAACTCCTGGAGGCATGGACAGAACCAAATGCAACCACAGGCTTCCCCATCTCCGTTCCCAATACCGACGAAGACCCGGTCCTCCCTTCGGCATCAGACCGCGACCCGGCATCGCTGCCTCCGGTAATTGCTCAGCCGGTCGTAACAGATCAGCACGATTCAGCCGTCAACGTCACATCCCTCGCCGTCTTCGCCAACTGCCCGCGAAAGTATTACCTGCAGCGCTACCTCGGCTGGAGCGGCGGACGCGCGCGTCACTTCGACCCTGAAGATCTCCCCGCCGATTCGCCCGAAGACAATACCCCCGCCGCCGAGTTAGGTTCGTTTGTTCACGAAATCCTCGCAGGCAAAGAAGGCACCTGGCCTCAGGAAGCGCACGATCTGGCTCGGGTCTTCACAACCAGCAACCTCGGCCAGCGCGCCGCCGCCGCAACCAGATCAGCCCGCGAATGGGATTTCATTGTCGACATTAGCGGCACCCTCGTCCGCGGCTCCATCGATCTCTGGTTCGAAGAAAACGGCCAAATCCACATCGTCGATTACAAGACCGACACCACCGTCCATCCCGAAGACTACGCCACACAACTCGCGCTCTACGCCCACGCCCTCGAACGCGCCTTCGGCCACCGCCCCGCCACCGCCCACCTCCACTACCTGCGCTCCAATGCCCTGATCGAGGTGCCAATCGACGACGCCGCCATCCAGTCTGCCCTCAACCTGATCGCCGACCTCCGCTCTGCCCAGCACCAGTTACACTTCCCCCTCAACCAGACAAACCGCTGCCGCTCCTGCGCCTTTTACCGCGGCCTCTGTCCAGCCTCTATACTGAATCCATAACCATCACCACTCCACGCTTGGAATTTCGCCAGAAGGACGTAGAGAGTCCTCTCTTCCGCGTCGTCCTGCTCGACGACGATGACCACAGCTACGACTACGTCATCGAAATGCTCCAGAAGATATTCTTCTTCGGCTTTGAACAGGCGCTGAACCACGCCCAGGAAGTGGATGCTATCGGTCGCACCGTGCTCATCATATGCGAATTGCCTGAAGCCGAATTCGCCCGCGATCAAATCCACGGCTATGGACGCGACCCGCGACTCGAACGCTCCAAAGGCTCCATGTCCGCCGTCGTCGAACCTGCTCCCGGTAACCCCGCACCAGCCAGATAAACCGGCGCGGTAACATATTAAGGTGAAATATTGTCTGGCCATTGCGGCCTTATCCGTCACCGCCCTGCTCGCCCAGGCGCCCGCAGGCCCCACCAAAGTTGTCATGCAGGATGGCAATACCCTTGTCCTCACCATCGGCGACGAGAAGATCACTGCTAAAGAATATGATCAGCTGATTGAGGCCCTGCCTCCGCAGTATCAGCAGAACGCCCGTGGCGCTGGCCGCCGCGAGTTCGCTGAACAGATCGTACAGCTCAAGATCCTCTCGGCCGAAGCCACCCGTCAGAAGCTGGATCAGGAAGCCAAAGCACGTATGGAGATTTCCTTCAGCCGTGACAACATCCTCGCCGGTGTGATGTTCCAGAAGCTTCAGGAAGGCGTGAAGGTTGATGACGCCGCCATCCAGAAGGCTTATGACGAGCACAAGACCGATTACGAAATGGTCAAGGCCCGCCACATTCTGATCCGCGTGAAAGATGCGCCCATGCCCGCCGCGCCAGGCAAGCCCGAACTCACTGACGAACTGGCCCTCGCCAAAGCGCAGGACATCCGCAAGCGTCTGGTCGCAGGCGAAGACTTCGCCAAAATCGCCATGGCTGAATCTGACGACACCGGTTCCGGCGCCCAGGGCGGCGACCTCGGCGAATTCAAAAAAGGCATGATGGTGCCCCCGTTCGAACAGGCTGCTTTCGCTGCCAAAGTCGGTGACATCACTGAACCCGTGAAGTCCCCCTTCGGCTACCACATCATCAAAGTGGAAGCCCACAGCAATAAATCACTGGCCGACGTGAAAGAAGAAATCTCGGCCAAGCTGAAACCGGATATGGCCCGCCAGTCGGTGGAAGCTATGCGCAAGGCTGCGAAGGTCACCATTTCAGACGACTACTTCGGACCGGAAAAACCGGTCACCGACAAATAGGCTCTCTTGCTTTTCGCTGGCACCTCCGGCTTCTCGTACCCCGCGTGGAAGCCGGATTTCTACCCGAAGAACGTTCCAGCGAAGAAGTTCCTTGAGTACTACGCCACACGCCTGAACAGCGTGGAAGCGAACTATACATTCCGCCGCCTTGCGAGTGCGAAAGTGCTCGAAGGCTGGCTGAATGTAACTCCCCCCGGCTTTGCGTTCGCCTGTAAAGCGCATCAAAATCTCACCCACTTCATGAAATTGCAGGAAGCCGAAAGCTTCACTGACTTGTTCCTGAAGTCTCTCGAACCCCTGCGTGCGGCCCGGCGTTTAGGCCCGGTGCTCTATCAGTTCCCGCCCACTTTCAAAATCGATTTGGCCAGGCTCGACGCCTATTTGCCATTGCTGCCGGATGACGTTCGCTTTGCCTTTGAATTCCGCCACGCATCCTGGCTCACCGAAGAGGTTTACCAACGTCTGACCGCCCGCAACATGGCGCTCTGTTTAGCCGAATCAGACAAGCTGGAAGTCCCGAAAGTATTCACTGCGGATTTCTGCTATTTCAGGCTGCGCAAGGGTGATTACAGTGATGAAGGGCGAGCCGAAATCGCCACCCGCGTCCGCGAAGTGCTCGCGAGCGGTCGCGATGCTTACGTCTATTTCAAACACGAAGAAGACCCGCGCGGGGCCATCTGGGCTGAAGACTTATTGAAGACCTGCCAGCCCGAAACTACGCGCTCCTGAATTTCCTCGCGCGTTTCGGTTTCGAGATCTCCTGTACTGCCGAACCCGCCGCCGCATCAGCCACCTTTGGTGGTTTGCGCGCTTCCAGACTCCGCTTGAGAGCTTCCATAATATCGATCACCGGAGCCATCTGCACTTCCGGCGTCTCCACGATAACGTTGCCCGCCACCTTGTCATCAATCATCTGCTGCAGGTTCGTCCGATAGGTATCGTGATATTTCTCCGGCTCGAATTCCGCCGCCAGTGCCTCCACCAGCATCTTCGCCAGCTTCATTTCCTTCTCGGTGACATTGCTGACGTCGGTGCGAAACTCTTCCGTGCGACGCACTTCATCCGAGTAATACATGGTGTGCAGCACCATGCCCCGGTCGCCCGGCCGCACAATCACAATGTGCTCGCGGTTATGCATGGCAATCTTCGCCACCGCATAGTATTTCGTCTGCTTCAGGGTTTCAAACAGCAGCGCATAAGGTTTCTCGCCGCCTTCATCCGGAGCCATGTAGTAAGAGCTTTCCAGATAGACCGGGTCAACGTCACCGGCCTTCACAAACTCCTGGATCTCCATCACCTTCGCGGTCTTCGGCGCGACCTTTTTGATGTCTTCATCGGCAATGACGACGTACTTGCCCTTCTCATATTCAAAGCCCTTCACAATCTCATCCCGAGGGATCGGTTTGTCTTCCGCCTGGCAGAAGAGCACCTGTTTAATGCGTGAGTTATCGTGCTTGTGAAGCTGGTTGAAACTAAGGCTTTCGCTCCGCGCCGCAGTGAACAGCCGCACCGGTAGAGAGACCAGTCCAAAGGTCAAATGACCCTTCCAAACGCTCGTCGCCATGATCAAGCTATAACATGGAACTGCGAACATTTTCAACGTGTTATGTCTCTGAACGAATACGCACGCAAGCGCGACTTCACTAAAACGACCGAGCCTGCACCTGACGAAGGCACCGGCAGCGATGGGCATTCCGGTCGTTTTTTCATTCAGCGCCACAACGCCACGAACCTGCACTATGATTTTCGCCTCGAAATCGCCGGCACTC
Source organism: Terriglobia bacterium (assembly GCA_025363475.1). Lineage (GTDB taxonomy): Bacteria > Acidobacteriota > Terriglobia > Bryobacterales > Bryobacteraceae > BOG-234. The sequence goes on along the minus strand of JANYDS010000063.1, from coordinate 11,679 downwards.
TGAAATCCTGGGCTGTACCCAAAGGCCCGTCGCTTGACCCCGCCGTAAAACATTTCGCCGCCATGGTGGAAGACCACCCTCTCGACTACGGTGACTTCGAGGGCAACATTCCGAAAGGCGAATATGGCGGCGGCAGCGTGATGCTCTGGGATCGCGGCACGTTTGAACTCATAGGAGACGAACCGGCCCTCGCGCAAATCGCACGCGGCGATATGAAGTTCCGCTTGTTCGGCGAAAAGATAGCCGGCTGTTGGGCCATCGTTTACATGAAGAACCGTGGCAAGGGCAACGAGTGGCTGCTCATTAAGAAACTGGATGAAGCTTCGCAATCTCCCTGGGATATTGAGGACTACGCCGTCAGCATCAAGACCGGCCGAACACAGGATGAAATCGCAGCCGATAAACCGGCAAAGAAAATTGCAACAATGCCAGGGTTCTTCGAACCCATGGGTTCCACGCTCAGCGACAAACTACCCAAAGGCGATGGCTGGATTTTCGAAGTCAAGTGGGACGGCGTGCGCGCCCTGGTTCATCTCGACGAAGGCCGCCTGAAGATCTTCACCCGCAATGAAAACCGCTGCGAACACCACTACCCGGAACTGCACGAACTCGCGAAATACGTAAAAGCGAAGCAAGCCATCCTCGATGCCGAACTCGTCGTGATGGATGAAAAAGGAGTCTCGAAATTCGAACTCATCCAGCCCCGCATCCACACCGAATTAAAGCTGCCGGTTAAAAATCCGGTACACCTGATCGTGTTCGACCTGCTCTGGCTCGACGGTCGCGACCTGCGCCGCGAACCGCTCTCAGAGCGCAAGGCGCTGCTCAAGAAAGTCATCAAGCACTGGCCCCTGTTGCGAATTTCCGAAAGCTTCGAAGCGGGCGGGGAATTGCTCCTCGAAGCCGCCAAAGCCAGCGGCCTCGAAGGCCTGATGGCGAAGAAAGCGGCGAGCGTTTACGAATCCCGCCGCAGCGCCAGTTGGATGAAAGTAAAGCTAACCACCGAGCAGGAGTTTGTCATCGGCGGCTACACCCCCGGCGAACGAGATTACTTCGGTTCGCTCGTTCTGGGCGTGTACGAAGACGAACAACTGCTCTACGCAGGCAACGTCGGCACAGGCTTCACCCAAAAATCACTAGGTGATTTATGGAAGCTGCTCGAACCTCTCAAAATCCAAAAGCGGCCGTTCGCGAAAGACGACAAAATTCCCCGCAACACCGAATGGGTCAAACCCGAACTCGTCGCTCAGGTTAAATATGCCAACTGGACCAGCGACAAAAAACTGCGCGCCCCCGTATTCCTCGGCCTCCGCAACGACAAGCCAGCCCCTGAAGTAGTCGCCGAAACTGGCGCGCCCAAACTAACCAACCTCAACAAAATTTACTACCCCGAAGACGGCTTCACCAAGGGCGACGTCCTTCATTACTACGACCAGGTAGCGCCGCTCATACTGCCGCATCTCAAGGACCGTCCGCTCTCCCTCAAACGCTATCCCAACGGTATTCACGAAGCGTTCTTTTTTCAGAAAAATACGCCTGAGAGCTACCCGTCCTGGCTGCGCACCGAACTGATTGACGGCATTCGTTATGTCCTTGCGGATGACAAACCCAGCCTGATGTATCTCACCAATCTCGGCTGCATAGACCAGAACCCATGGATGAGCCGCATCGGTTCTCTGGAGCACCCCGACTTCGTTCTCATCGATCTCGACCCGCACCAGTGTGAATTCGCAAAGGTGGTCGAAGCGGCACTGCTGGTCAAAACGAAGCTCGACAAGATCGGGCTGAAAGGCTATCCCAAAACTACAGGCGGAGACGGCATGCACATCTACATCCCCGTCAAACCGGTTTACACCTATGAACAGGTACGAACTTTCGCCGAAGTGATCGCACGTCTGGTAGCTGCGGAGCGGCCAGACTTATTCACCACGCCGCGTTCGGTCGCCGCCCGCGAGAAAGACCGGGTCTACTTCGACTATCTGCAGATAGCCTGCAGCAAAACCATCTCAGCGCCTTACGTAGCGCGAGCATACAAAGGTGCCCCGGTTTCCACGCCCCTGGCCTGGGATGAAGTAACTCCCGACCTGCACCCCACACAATTCAACATCAAAAACGCACCCCAAAGATTCCAGAGCGTGGGAGATTTATTCAAAGGAGTCCTAAAAAAGCCACAAGACATGGTGAAGGCCTTCACCAAAATGGAAAAACTAATCCGCCGTTAAACCGGTCGAACCCCACCAGCCAAAATCCGCTCAATCCCCGCCGAAGTAGCAACCAGCAAAAAACCATCATCATCCAAACCCGCCGTAATCCCGCGAATCCGGCCATCCACCTCAACCTGCTTCCCGCGAACATAAGTCGAGCACTCTGCAAACTTCCGCAGCACCGCAGCCTTACTAAGCCCCGCATAGCGCAAAGACTCCGCCACCACACGATGCAGCAACTCTTCTTTCGATTGCTCAACCCCCGTCTCAATCAGCAGCGAAGTAGCAATCCCCCGAATCTCCTCCGGAAATTCCGTCTGATTCACATTCACCCCAATCCCCGCCACCGCACCCTGCTCCGCCGACTGCACCATAATCCCCGCAATTTTCTTCTCATTCAGAATCAAATCATTGGGCCAGCGAATATCCGTCGACACACCCGCGACATCATCAACTGCGCGCTGCACCGCCAGCCCCAGCGCCATCGTCAGAATTGGTGTCGAACCAGTCTGCCGCAGCACAATCGACAGATATAAACCAGCCCCCGGAGAATGCCACGAGTGTCCATGCCGACCCATGCCGCCCGTCTGTTCCTCAGCCACCACCACATCCCCGTGAGCCGCCCCGCCCGCAGCCAGCCGAGCTGCATCAAGCATCGTCGACACCGTCGTCCGCAGCCGGTGAATCATAAAAACTACAGCCCCAAACCAGCTTCAACCTTGGCCAGCTGCGTCTCATATTCCGCCAGCTTCAAACGAATAGAATCCACAACTTTCTGCGGCGCTTTCCCCAAAAACACATCATCTGTAAGTTGCCGCCGCGAATTAGCAACATTCTTCTGCAGTTGCTCACGTTCCTTTTCCAGCCGCTTATGCTGCGCTTCCAACTGCGCCAGCGGAACATCCAGCGAAAGATCGAAATCAGGCGTGGACCGCACCGCACCAGTGGTCGCAACACCCCCCACCGTAAGCGTGACCCCTGCCAGTCGCCGCACCACTTCAAAATCAACCACAGCCGAGATATGCCCTTCCAGCGGCAGCTTCGGATCCAGACTCAGATCCGCCCGAATCCCCCGGCAAGCAACAACCACAGCCTGCAGCACACCAATCTCGCGCTCCGCCGCCGCATCATTCCGCGCCGCATCATACTGCGGATAAGGCCGCAGCGAGATCGATTCCTCCGCCGCCGCCCCTAACTGATGCCAAAGCTCTTCCGTAATAAACGGCATCACCGGATGCAGCAAACACAGCGTCTGCTCAAACACCGCCATGATGTTATTCCAGTCATTGCGGATCTTCTTGAGTTCGATATACCAGTCACAGAAATCGTCATAGATAAAGTGCCAGACAATCTGCGCCGCTTCATGGAAACGGAACGTCTCAATGGCACGGTTCATCTCCGCCGCACAAGTGTTGAGGCGTGACCAGATCCACCGGTCTTCGAGTGACGTAACTCCGGTGCCCTCAACCCCGGTGCCCTCAACCACGGCTGCCGTGTCCACGTTCATTTGAATAAACCGCGCCGCGTTCCAGATCTTATTGGCAAAAGCCCGCGAGCTCTCAATACGATCAACCGTGAAAACGATATCCGTGCCGGGAGCCGCACCACTCAGCAGCGCCATCCGCACCGCATCCGTCCCATACTGCTCCGTCACCACCAGCGGGTCAATTACATTGCCCTTGGTCTTCGACATTTTCTGCTTGTCCGCATCGCGAACCAGCCCGTGAATGTAGACCTGTTTGAAAGGCACTTCACCCATGAACTCAATCCCGAGCATGGCCATCCGCGCCACCCAGAAAAACAAAATATCGAAGCCGGTAATCAGCAGCGATGTCGGATAGAACGCCTTCAGATCTTCCGTCTGCTCCGGCCAGCCCAGCGTAGAGAAAGGCCACAGCCCGGAACTAAACCAGGTATCGAGAACATCCTGATCCTGCCGCAACGCCCCGCTGCATTTTGGACACGCATCCGGGTCTTCCCGCGCCACAACCGTCTCGCCGCACGCATCGCAATACCACGCCGGAATGCGGTGGCCCCACCACAACTGGCGCGAAATACACCAGTCGCGAATGTTATGCATCCACTCGTTCCAGGTCTTAACCCAGTTCTCCGGAATGATTTCGATTTCCTTCGCATCAACCGCAGCAATCGCGCGCGCAGCCAACGGCTTCGTAGTCACAAACCACTGCTTGGAAACCAGCGGCTCAATCACTGTCTTGCAGCGTGAGCACTTACCCAAACTGACTTTGTATTCTTCCGTGCGTTCCAGCAGACCCAAAGCCTCAAGATCCGCCACCACCCGCTTGCGTGCCTCATAACGATCACGGCCCGCATAATCACCACCCGCGTCCGTGATCTTCGCTTCGTTATTGATCACCTGAATCATGGGCAGCTGATGCCGACGTCCCGCCTCAAAATCATTGAGGTCATGCGCCGGAGTAATCTTGACCACGCCAGTCCCAAATTCCGGGTCCGCCATATCGTCCAGAATGATCGGAATTTCACGGTCCATCAGCGGTAGACGCACGGTGCGTCCATGCAGATCCTGATACCGCTCATCTTTCGCATTAATGGCAACCGCTGTATCGCCCAGCATGGTTTCAGGACGAGTCGTCGCTACCACCAGATACCGGCCCGGTTCCCCCACCACTTCATAGCGGATATGCCACAGGTGCCCGGCCGTTTCTTCATGGGCGGTTTCCAGATCTGAAATCGCCGTCTGGCACCCAGGGCACCAGTTCACCATATACTCGCCGCGATAGATCAGACCCTTTTCATGCAGGCTTACAAATACTTCGCGAACTGCGCGGGACAGACCCGGGTCAAGCGTGAACCGCTCCCGCGACCAGTCGCACGACGCGCCCAGCTGCACCATCTGCCGTTTAATCGTCCCGCCGGATTCTTCCTTCCAGCTCCATACGCGCTTTTCAAAAGCCTCACGGCCCATTTCCCGCCGGCTCTTGCCTTCAGCGGCCAGTTGCCGCTCCACAATCATCTGCGTGGCGATGCCGGCATGGTCCGTACCGGGCAGCCAGAGCGTGCTGAAGCCCTTCATGCGATGCCAGCGGACCGTCACATCAATTTCTGTATGCTCCAGCATATGGCCCATGTGGAGCGAACCCGTAACGTTGGGCGGAGGAATCACCAGAGAAAAAACCGGTTTGCCGGGCTCATGTTTCGCGTGATAAATACCGGATTCTACCCACCACTGAGCCCAATGAGGCTCGAACCGCTGGGGTTCGTACACTTTTTCTAGTTGCATGAATTTGGCAGTCGAAGCGGAACTTCCAGTTTAGCCTGCCACGGCGATAGGGCAGCAAAACGGGGAGTTGCCGCAACAGCAGACGAGACTCCGGACTCCCGAAAGTATATGCTCAAACCACCCTGAGTCGCAGAGCATCGATGTCGCTCTCATCGCGGAACCGCCCCGTCAGAAGCGACGCGGAAAGCGAGAGTTTTGACTGCGATTACCTTCGCAAAACGGAGTAACCGTTTATGACGGAGTCTCCGCAGATAGCGTCACCACGCCTGGGTATCCCATCCGGATCTGACTCATACACCGGTCTTCAGGCCTGTTTTTCTCCGCAGGACTTTTTCATCTCATGGAACAGCAACTGGGTGCGTTTTGTCCCAGGGCACTTGGTTTTCGCATTGATGAACCGACGCGAGGCATCATCGACGGTGGAACCGGCGACGGAACGCGCCACAGCAGTATCTCGACGATTGTGCCATCGTCATAACCGTGCGCTGGTGGAAGATTTCGGGTTATTTCTTCGCCGGGGCAAGCGGCGGTGGAGCGTCCGCGCTGAAGCTGTCTATCGCGCACTTCCATTTGCCATCCGGCTGCTTTTTCCAAACTTCCAAAAACTTACCTTGCTCAGTCGCGGGAACCCCCGCCGCGTCTTTCATGACCAGTTGATAGACGCCTCTGGCGTAGCCGACATCGCCGGACCGGGCCACTTCGGCATCATTGACCTGCCACGAAACCGAAGCGTTCAGAGCGAGCATGGGTGCCCAGACCTCGCGAATCATCTGTCGCGTGCCGGCGACCGGTGCGTCGCCGGGCAGCACCATGGCGTCGTCTGTGTAAAAGGCGAGGGTCGCGTCGAGATCCTTCGACCCGGCGGTCTTCGACCATTGTGCATCCAACTCCTTGAGTGCCTTCGCATCTACCTCGCGGTTATCGGGCGCAGCCTGATTGCAGCCGACAAGTGACAGAAAACTGAGAGCGGCACCGAATACCAGCGTGGCCGGAGCCTTGAGCTTGAACATTTTTCGAGGGTATCACTTTCTGCCAACTGTCTCCAGCCCCGCAGGCGGTCGAAAACTCGGCGAACGCCTGGTGTAGATCGCTCAGATGAACAGCGAATTCCGCTGCGGCATCAATCTCTCCGGAATTCGCCTCTATACGCAGGCGGGGCAGTTTTAGGGGCCTGGTGGCAATGGGCGTCGGCGATCTTCCCGCTCCAGGCGAGAGTGTGGTCAAACGCATACTGTCCTGCCTGGGGCGATCAGTCGCCAGCTTTTGAAACAGGGGCGGGAGACAAGATCGTCCAGGCAATAACTGCGGCCCGGCACCGGTTGTTGTCGAAGGTGCTGTGCGACTGGAGCGAGAGCGACATCGGGATCCTCTCGCAGCTGAACCGGCGTTTTGTGGATGCGCTGGCGGATGCCGTGCAGGACCACGCTGAGCGGTAATATTTACTTTTACGCAATGAGCACAGACGCGAACAAAGGCCCGAAGGACGACGCTATCATCGGGGTCTCTGATCACGGCGGGTGGGCGGTGCTGGTGACGGTAGCGGACGACGGGAAGCTCCTCGACCGCCGGCGGGTCGTGCTGGTGGACGATGACCTGCCGAAAGATTCCGCACCACAGTGAAGGGCTAACGCTTCCGAACCACAGTGAAGGGCAAACGCTTCCGATCCACGAGGCGGTGGCACTGGTGGAGCGCGTCCGCGAGTCAGCGGAACGGCACGCTGCGCTTGCCCTGAATTCTGTCGCGATGACGCTGCCCGGACGCACGCTCGGCATCACGCTTCGCCAGTGCACGGAGCTGCCGCTAACGATTGCTGAGCGGATCACTGACTACCGGGCACAGAACGTGGCCGACTGGGTGATGTACCGCAAGGCGCTGGCTGGCGCGGCTGAGGCGCGCGGCTGGGCGGTGCACTGGTACGACGCGAAAAAGTGCTTGATGCCCCGTGCCTCGACGATCACTTGCTGGAACTGAGGAGATCCATCGGGCCGCCGTGGGGCAAGCATCACAGGGTAGCGATGGCAGCGGCGATCGTCGCTGCCATGGCGGTGAGCCCGGCTAAAGCGAATTCAGGAATGCCACGAGATCGCGCTTTTCATCCTTCGTGATTCCCGCCGCAAACCGGTTGTTGTAGAAATCGATCACGTCGCCGAGGTCCCGCGCGGAACCATTGTGGAAATAAGGCGCACGTGACGCCAGACCCCGCAGTAACGGGCCTTTAATTTTCCCGATATCGACCTATTTCCCGGTGATCAGAGCGCGGCCCGGATCAGTTGTCTGGGTCATCTGTCCGCTGACCTTATTCCGCAGCGTAACCACGGGCAGATAGCTGAGGTTTAGCGAACTGGACAGATCTGCCACGCCGATGTTAATCGGCAGCGAAACCGAGTGATTGCCCGCGTTCGGCGAGGAATGACAGGTGCCGCAATTGCCTGGAATCAGGGGCGTATTCAGGGTGTCGTTCAAGCCTGCGACGCCGGTAATATTGATGGGTTTGGAATTAAACAGCGCTTCTCCGCGCACGATACTGGCGCGCCCACCCTTGTTGTCCTGGTCATCGTCATCGTGGCCGCGGGATTTGGTCCAGACCTCAAAGAGATTGAAGATTGCTGGAGTGAACGCGGTGCCGTGCGGATTTCCGCCCAGAGGGTCACTAATTCCCACGAAGAAATCCTGTTTCGAGAGAGCTGCGGGGCCGCCGGTTGCGCCGTGGGAATCCAAAGCCCCCACCTCGCGAGCGATTGACTGCGCCGTGAAGAGGTGGGTCTCAAAATCCACAATCTGCTGTTGCAGCGTTGTGAGAGGTGTGGTTCCCTGAGCTTGGCCGTTGGTTGCATCTACGGCCTGATGTGCAAGATCGGCCAGCAGATCCACGGGGTTGGTGGCGAAGGTGATCTTTTGGGTGGACGGGCCCGTGGATTCGCGCCCGTCCCACATGACGGTGCTCAGGAACTTGAGGTTGGTTGTGGGCAAGGCACGCCTGTAGGTGGAAACGGTGGACAGTTCGGTGCAGCCATAGGGGTTGTTGACGCTAACCACGTCGTACTCGGCCCCGGCAGGCACGTCGAGCGCAATCCGAAACAGTCCCCGGCTGGTGAGCAGACTGTAGGCGTGCTTTCTGCCATCGACCGAGGAAGTATCGATATTGTGATCGCAATTGGAGCCGTCGTTGGTGCGGAAGATGGGATCTGTGCCCTTCGTCTCATTAAACAGACGCTCGGTGGCGGGCTGCCGAAATGGTCCAGCCCTGATCTGGCTTATGGCAAGTGTTGCAAGTGCGGCCATTGGTTCCCAGACGCTGGAAGAACGGCCCTTTCAGATCAATGTCGCCGTTGCCGCTGGTGTTGTGGGTGGTGAGGACACCGGCGGAGTTGGGGAAGGGGAACAGGTCGCGCAGTTTATTTTGCGCTTCGCCGGAAACACCCGCGGTGATTAACAAGGCTGTTCCGAGAACGACGAGAAGGCTATAGGGTATCCATGATTGGTGTAGCCCGGATTTGCGTGGAACACGAATTCTTTTCATACGGTTCTCTTGGTACCGGTACTTATAGTACTTACATTTAGTGCGAGGATTCCCGGTTTCGTTTCAGGGGCACGAGGAATAGCCACCCGTGTAACCGGGGGTAATTCTCACCGCTCCGAGGAACTGTTAATGTGATCGGATGGAACACCCGGAACTGCCCCACGCCAAGTGCAAATTATGCGGTGGAGTATTTACGCTCGACGCCGACGGTCTGGATCTGAAGCATGGAGATTTCGAGTCGCTCTACATCACGTGTGACCACTGCGGACATCCTGCTGAATACAATTCTCTTCGCGACATCTGGTACAGCACGGCACCGTGAGGCGGGGTCCCCAATAGTAGAACGGAAAGAGAAGGATGAGGACCGTCATCCGGTCGGCACGCCGGGAACGTTCAACCGTGAGAGCAACATAACCTGGGATTCGCATGATGACATGTACGTCAGCGACGGCTACGGCAATTCGCGGCTGGTAAAGATCAGGAAAGATGGCACTTGGGTGGGTTCCGTTGGTACGTATGGTTCTGGCCCCGATCACTTCAACACGCCGCATGCAATCACCTCGGATGCGAAAGACAATATTTACGTTGGAGATCGCGGCAACAACCGGATACAGGTGTACAACACGGATCTGAAACTGCAGAAAACGATTACGGGAATGGGTGCGCCGTGGGCCGTTTGTGTCTCGCCGGCGACAGCCGCTGCGCCGCGGGTCCTCTATAGCGGTAACGGGGGCAACGGCAGGATCTACAAGTTCGATCTCGACGGAAAACTGCTGGGCTGGGCGCAAACAAGCCTTGGCCATGGTTCAAGCAGCTGCCTGATCCACGAGATTCACTGCAAGTCGGACAAGGTAATTTATAAGGGCGACTGCTCGACTTGGACCGTGGAAAAGATCACGATCAAATAGCTGATTGACGAAGAGGCATTCTAAAGCCAATGCAACAGTTGCGGCGGATTTTTACAAGCCCGGAAGTGATGGGAGGGAATGGGCTGAACGGATCCCTGTGCAACGATTACCGACAGGATGATTGACTGCCTGAGATCGAAGGTTGATGACGACTACCCTCGCGCTCTGCGCGATCAGGGAGTGCGGTTGCGTCGCAAGGAAATGCTTGAGCTGCCACACATTTTGCCGGTGGCCGCATATGCAGAGAGATTGCACTTGCGCGGCTTAGGTGAAGTACTGCAATTTGACCCTCTGGACGGCGGCGTGAATGCGCGGGTACTGTTTCTGCTGGAGAAGACTGGACCCATGACAGCGGACGGCGGCACATTCAACGGTGGCTCAGGCTTCATCAGTCGCAACAACGACGATCCCACCGCCGCAGCAACGATTGCATTTATGCAAACGGCGGGCATTGCACGAGAGTTGACGGTTTTATGGAATGTGATCCCGTGGTGGAACGGAACGATAAAGATTGCTACAGCAGAACTGCGCGAGGGAATCGAGTGTGTCAAGGAACTAATCTCGCTGCTGCCAAAGCTTTCGGCTGTGGTGATGGTCGGTAAGAAAGCAGGCAGGGCAAAGCCGTTTCCCGAAAGCACGGGACTGGCGCTCTTCACTTCGGACCGCCCGTCACCGCTGGTCAAAGCCAAGTATCCAGAGCGATGGAACGCTATCCCCGTCGAGTGGGCTAAAGCGGGCAAACACATTTCGGAGCGGGAGCGTCACATCGCTTAAGGCAGGTGGGTTCTGACCGGGGCGCGTTATGGTCAATCCTGAGAGCGGCACTACCGACGTTCTGTCCGACACGATCCACTTGTGATCCTGATTAATGCCTGAGTTCCAATCCACGCGGGATTACGCCTTTATTTCCGCGGCGGAGCGCTCCTGCATGACAGACCGGAGACAACCACCCCGAAGGTTCAGAGTCCTGGTATGCTTAGACTCAGTGGCGACGTACGTCAACACCTTCTTCGAGGAACGCGTGCAGAATCTGTTTGCTTTGGCCGATTTGCTGGAAGAGGCATTTTCAGCGGCGAAGCTGGACTACGCCATCATCGGCGGACTCGCTACCTACATGTATGTGGAGGAGCGCGAACCGGACGCGGGGCGCCTGACACGGGACATCGATATTGTGGTCCGGCGCAGAGATCTCCCCGCAATCGCCAGCGCCGTTGAACGGTATGGCCTTGAATATCGTCATGTGGCGGGAGTCGATATGCTGCTCCAAAAAGGTCAACCTGCCCGCCGTGCGGTGCATATGGTTTTCAGCGGTGAAAAGGTGATGGCACAGTATCCGGAAGGGACCCCTGATATGCTGCCGCCAAGGATTCTGCAGGGAGTTCGCCTCGTCCCCGCGGAAATCCTGATTCAAATGAAATTGTCGAGCTTTCGCCTGAAGGATCAGATGCACTTGAAGGATCTTGACGAAGCTGGCGTCATCACTGAGCCTATTGTCAAAAACCTTAGCCCGATCCACCGAAGCAGGCTGGACCAGGTTCGGGCGGCCCGTTAGAAAGCACTCAAATCACGGTAGATGGATAAATGTCATTGGCTGCGCCTGGTGACCAGATCCAATTCTCGAGATGAGTCAAAGATCCGGAACTGTGTAATGGACCCCAAAACCTGGACAAAAAAAGGACCGCTTCTTAGACAGGAAAGGCGGCATTGAAAATGAAGGAGAGTCAATGCCAAAAACGAGAAAGAGTCATCCGCCCAGCCTGAAGGCGAAGGTCGCCGAGGAGGCG
>JANYDS010000051.1 GCA_025363475.1 Terriglobia bacterium | reverse complement strand
CGCGCACGCATCGATTCCAGCAGTGGTCCCGAGCGCGCCAGACGAACTTTCGAACTTCTCTTCGCTGTACCGGTGACCGTCCGCCAACCTGCTGGGGGCGGGCGAGTGATGGGCATTAAAGGTCATTTGTTGCCATGTTAGTGTGAAGAACAATTTCCACTACAGAGGGCAACCATGCAAACCATGAATATCTCGATCCCTGACCAGCTCAAAGCCTTCGTTGAACATCAGGTTGGTTCCGGTCGCTACAGTACCGCAAGCGAATATGTTCGTGAGCTCATCCGTGATGACGAGAAGCGTGCCTCGCAGGAAAAACTTGCGGCTCTGCTGCTGGAGGGAATTCAGAGCGGCCAACCCTCTGAATTAACACGTGAAGATTGGGACGACATCCGGGGCGAAGCGCTCAGGAAATTTGAAGCCCGCAAACAGTCCAAACTGGCCTGATGGGCCGGATACTGAAGCGGGAAGCCGCGAAACGCGACCTGATTCAGCCAATGGCGGAAAACGCCGGGTTTGAAGTGGCGGACCGGGAGGCGGTTCAGAATTTGGCCGTGCCGCTGCCAATTCGGCAACGATAGCGGGCGAAAGACCTATTGATCAAGAGTATGGCGGCGTTGCATATTAGCGAATCGGAACTGGCGCGGGATCTTCACGCGGTTCTGGAGCAGGTCCGGCTGGGTGGCGAGGTCGTGGTGGAGCAGAATCACCGCCCTGTTGCGGTAATGAAGCCCGTTGCGGTAGCCCGCACGATGTCGCAAATCATCGCGGCGATGGAAGCGGGCGGGGCTTGCGGAATCGTTGACGAAGACTTTGCGCGTGATGTGGAAGAAGGCATAGCAAGTCGCAATAAGCCATGGAATCTGCCCGCCTGAAGTTAGTCGCGGGGCTGGTGGTTGATTCCAGCGTTCTGGTTACAGGGGAACGCGGGAAAATCACGACACCCGAGGTGATTCGGAGTCTTCGGCAAGCGCTTGGGGATGTACCGATCGTCATCATCACCATCGTCATCAGCGCGTTGACCGTAGCAGAACCGGGCCACGGCATTCATCACCCGGGGACAGAAGAGAAGGCGAGGCAACGCCGCCGTTTTCCGGACGAGTTGAAACGGTATGTTCCGATTGATCCGATCACAGGCGCAACGGCTGAAATCATCGCCCGGGTGGATGGTACTCAGGCTGTCAAAGGGATCACGGTGCCATTCGCGGACCTGCTCATCGGAGCCTGGCAACCTCTGTGCGCAATCCGATAAACTACGAATGAGGCGCGTAATGAACACTCAGAACCGAATCCTGCCGGGATCCGTCCGTACACCAGTCGTTGTCCATCCCGGACCAGCGTCCATTGATGAGCTGCTGCGGTATATCGATCCTGCTTCGGATCGTGAAACCGAGAGCTTCGTTGCGGCCATATACGCTGACCGCCGGGACGCCGCTGTAGTTTCCCCCGCCAAATGAACCAAATCGTCGTCGATACCGACGTCGCCTCCTATCTGTTCAACCGGCACTCTTCGGCCCAACGTTACGTCGATGCGCTGCGGGGTGCCCGTCTGACCCTGTCTTGCATGACCATTGCAGAAATGCGAATGGGCGCGATGGCACCCAGTTGGGGCGCACGCAGGCTCGGCCTGCTGGAACAGTTTCTCTCCGGATTTGGCGTCGTATATGCGGACGATGGTCTTTGTACTTTGTGGGCGAAGGTTCGTGCGGAAGCGCGATCAGCAGGCAAAGGGCTGAGTCCACAGGATGCCTGGATCGCGGCAACGGCTCTTGCTCTCAATGCGCCGCTGGCGACAAATAACCGAAGTGACTTCGAGCACGTTTCGGGACTGCAATTGCCTGTTTTCTGACGCGGCTCTTGCCGCCCGTTCCTGACGCCACTGCCGCAAGCCCTCCGGCACCTTCGCGGTCGTCGATCCGGATCACCTCGAACCCGCTGACTTGCCACGAGCGGAGTCCGGAAGGCATACCGGGGTAAATCGAACCGATGCGAGGATAACGTTTGAGCTGGTCAAGGACATCCGCGCGGAACCGGAACGCTGCTGCCGCGTCGCCCTTGACTACGAGGTAATCGCGGAACTACCGGATCATTTCGTTTTCAGCAAGAGGGAAAACTTCTA
>JANYDS010000044.1 GCA_025363475.1 Terriglobia bacterium | reverse complement strand
ACGCTGAAATGCGCGTTGACGGAGACCGCGTGTGGATGCTCGAAGTAGCTCCGCGCCCGATTGGCGGCCTTTGTGCCAAGGCTCTGGTTTTTGAAGGCGGCGCGCCGCTGGAGGAACTGATCGTCCGGCATGCGCTCGGCGGAGACGTGTCTCGCGCGTGCATGCGCGACGAGGCGGCGGGAGTAATGATGATCCCGGTACCTCGCACCGGCATCTATCAAGGTGTTGGCGGTGTCGATCATGCGGAGGTGCTTGTTGACGAAGTGATTATCACCGCCAAACAAGGTCAGCTCGTGTTGCCATTGCCGGAGGGAAACACCTATCTCGGTTTCCTGTTCGCTTACGGAGAAACGGCCTCACGGGTTGAGGAGCGCCTGCGCCGGGCGCACCAGCATTTGGAGTTCGAAATCGCTGAAACACTGCCGGTGGTGCCCAACAGCGATTCGAGCCGCTGAACAGCTGGCCAGATAACGGCAACCTCGACAAAGCGCGCAGGCTGCTCTGGCCGGTCAAGCAAAAATACGGCAAGAAAATCTCCTGGGCCGATCTGATGGTTCTGGCCGGAAATGTGTCACTGGAGTCCATGGGCTTCAAAACTTTCGGCTATGCCGGTGGGCGCAGGGACGACTGGGAACCGGAGCTGGTGAACTGGGGTCCGGAGAAGAAATGGCTGGCCGATGAGCGCTACAGCGGAGACCGGAAACTGGCGCAGCCGCTTGGCGCTGTTCAGATGGGCCTGATTTACGTGAATCCAGAAGGTCCGAACGGCAATCCTGATCCGCTGGCGGCGGCAAAAGACATCCGCGAAACCTTTGGCCGGATGGCAATGAATGACGAGGAGACGGTTGCTCTCGTCGCCGGAGGCCATACTTTTGGCAAGGCGCACGGCGCCTACGATCCGGCGAAATGCGGGGGACCCGCACCGGCTGCGGCTGATATAGAAAATCAGGGATTAGGCTGGAACAATTCCTGTGGCAAGGGCAATGCGGGCGACACGCTGACCAGCGGTCTGGAAGGCGCCTGGACATCGAATCCCGTGTATTGGACCATGGACTATCTCAACAACCTGTTTGGGTATGACTGGGTCCAAACCAGGAGTCCGGCCGGTGCGATTCAGTGGATGCCGGCAGAAGGTAAGGCGCCGAACCTCGTGCCCGACGCACACGACAAGCAAAAACAGCATCCGCCGATGATGTTTACGACGGATCTCTCGATGAAGTTCGACCCGAGCTATCAGAAAATTGCGAAACGCTTCCAGCAGCACCCGGAGGAATTCCAGTTGGCTTTTGCCAAGGCTTGGTTCAAGCTGACCCATCGCGACATAGGGCCCAGTTCGCGCTACCTGGGCAATGAGGTTCCGAACGAACAGCTGATCTGGCAGGATCCTCTTCCGAAAGTCACTTCTGCGCCGATCGACGACAAGGCCGTTGCCCAGTTGAAAACGAAGATTTTGGCCTCAGGATTAACCATCCCGGAACTGATCCGGACGGCTTGGGCCTCTGCTGTCACATTCCGTGGCACCGATCTGCGCGGTGGCGCGAACGGGGCTCGCATCCGCCTCGCTCCGCAGAAGGACTGGGAAGCCAATAATCCGGCCGAACTGACGAAAGCGCTGGGGCGTCTGGAGAGCGTCCAGACCGAGTTCAACCGCACCTCCGGTGCAAAGAAAGTGTCGCTCTCTGACGTAATCGTGCTGGGTGGCGCTGCGGCCATCGAACAGGCTGCGAAGAACGGGGGCTACAACCTGACCGTTCCTTTCAGGCCTGGGCGCACAGACGCGTCACAAGAGCAGACGGATGTAAACTCCTTCGCCGCGCTCGAACCAACAGCGGACGGTTTCCGGAACTACTTCCACCAGGGCCAAACACAGTCCCCGGCAGAGTTGCTGGTAGGCCGGGCTCAGATCCTGACCCTGACAGTCCCGGAAATGACCGTGCTGGTAGGCGGTTTGCGGGCGCTGAATGCCAATGCGGGTCAGTCCGCGCACGGGGTATTCACTACCCGGCCCGGAACCCTGAGCAACGACTTCTTCGTCAACCTCCTGGATATGTCCACCAGGTGGACCAAGTCTTCCACGACGCCGGGCATTTACGAGGGAATCGATCGCAGCACCGGCAAGCTGAAATGGACGGCGACTCCGGTTGACCTGATGTTCGGGTCAAGCTCCGAACTGCGCGCCGTGTCTGAGGTCTATGCCGCGTCCGACGGAAAAGAGAAGTTCGGTCAGGACTTTGTAAAGGCATGGGACAAGGTGATGACACTCGACCGGTTCGACCTGAAGTGAAGTAGTGAAAAGGACGCGCTTCAATGCATGAAGCGCGTCCTGCCGGTGAGGATCGCGTTCTATCCCGGGACCGGACGGGTGAACGCTTTCCAGTCCGGCCCCATTCAGTTATCCGTTGCGGACGTTACCTGGTATCTTCGGGTCGAGTGGGCGCTTTTGATTTAGAGTTCCTCTTGTCCAAGGGGTGGAGCCCCGGGAGTGCCCGCCTGGCGTGCGCAACTGGCGGCCATTCGGGGCTCTCGGCTCTCTCCTTTTTTCCGACGTTCGACTTGCCCAGCCAAATTAGTTAGACCCTATCCGGTTTTACCGAAGGTAATTTCTCCCGACTCGGACCGGAGAATGCCGACACCGGTTAATTAACACAGCGAAGAAAATGTCTGGCCCGACCCGGACAACTTCACACTTAAACACGAGCCGCTGTGAACCGGGAATTGGAGCAGATCGTAGAAGACTACATCAAGCGGGCCATCAGCTTCGCGATCAAAAATCACACTCCGAACCGATATCATTTTTCGCCAAACGGATCAGGCGCTGGCCCAGGGTTTTGAGCTTCATAAATTCTACATAGCGCTGGATGATTTCACCCGGGATCTGAAGCGAGTGACTGACCTGGCGCGAGCCGGGGGCCATTCTGCGCCCGCCGAACAATTGCAGAGAAGTTGAGTGCCCCTTTCAGCCAACCAGGGCAGGGAAGCTGTCGAAAGATGACAAACTCTCGTGCCACGGCCCCCCCATAAGCCTTGAGTGGCCGCCTTACTCTCAAGGACGGGGCAACGTGACCATTAGTCCGATTCACGTCGATGACAACCATATCGGCAGATACTGACTCAGACGCTGCCAGATCTCACGGCGGCGCTGCTGACTGGGCACCGCCACCGGCAAGGGCGTGCAGGCTACCGGGGGCAGGGTCTGGTCCCGGCGGCAGGAAAAATAAAAAGCATCTCCGTAATCGCGGGGTTGAGTTTGCGCAACGCGGGAGTTGTGGTGGGTACCGGCCGGTTGCCGGTGAAGGTTGCCCGTTCATCTTCTGTCAGCAACATGGCCAGCGCACCTTCGCCTTTGCGCTCCCCGTCCAGTGCTATTGAAAGGCTGCCGTTGCAGTCATAAGCCTGAAGCTTGCCGCCGTCCCAGGAGGTGACATTCCCGCCATAGGTCCAGCCAAAACCGCCTATGGTGAATACCTTTCCATTCATGGTTTCGAGGTCAAGAAGTTTGGTCCCCGTGGCAATATCGCCCCCGGGTGCGAGAGCATGATATTTGCAGGCACCGCGTCTGCGACCGCGACACATGAAGACCTGCTTCGGGTGTGCGTCCGCGCCTTTGCCGGTCCAGACAATCGCCAAGGATTCACCCTGCACAGTCTGCGCCACCATCGTTGCCGGAAATACCATACCCTCGTCGAGTTCCAGTTCCTGTTCAGAGATGGTTACGCCGGGGAACAGCTTCTTCAAGTCATCACGCACTGTGGTGGCGGTTACCGACCCCACGCGCATGCCTGGCACGATGAGAAAATCGTTGGTTGTGCCCCCCGCCGGCGCCTGCCCTGCCAGATTCGGCAGGGCGAGGATCGCTATCGCGAAAGGGGCAATTAAGCCCTTGAACATTTTCCCGCCGGTTAGACTGCGTAGGTGGGAGGGGTGAGGCCTTTTTCGCGCAGGTACACATCGGCGTAACCGCGGTGGTGCGACGTGTGGATAAAGACGTTGAATACGAGATCCCAGCCAGAGAGCGACGGGGTGTTCGGGCGACCGGCGTAGGACTTGTCGAGGTCGGCCACGGTCTGTGCCGCCAGGGTCTTCGCGCAGAAGTCAAACGTATCCGCCAGATACTTTTTGGCGTTTTCCTTGTCGATGGGCTTCGGGGCCTTAAGAGAATCAGGAACAGCGGTTTTGCTCAGGCGTGACAGATAGAAAATATTGGCCTGGCCGATGTGAACCATCAGGTCGCCAAAGCCGCGCATTTCCGGCTTCGGTTTGAAGTCGTAGGAATCGGCGGGCATTGCGTCTGCGACAAGCATGGTAAACGCCTTGGCAGCAGCCCAGCGTTCGTTGATGGAGTCGATGCCCTTTTCAGCGGCCAGTGCCAGCGGGGCAGCCACTGCTGCTGTTCCCAAAACCATGGATCCTATTGCGTTTCTGCGATTCATTTATTGATTCTCCTTGGAATTCTTAGCGGCCACTATTTCAGGGCCCAGACCAGCACCACCGCTCCTGCCAGTATGCGATAGATTGCGAACGGGGTAAAGCCGCGGTTTCGCACCCAGTTCATGAACCAGGCCACTACTGCGAACGCAACCACAAAAGAAACGACGAAGCCGATTCCGAGGACAACCCAGCCATGAGAATCGACATGGACCTTCGGAAGCTTCAAAAATTTGAGCAGATCGTACCCGGTGGCGGCCGCCATTGTGGGAATGGAAAGCAGGAAAGAAAATTCGAGCGCTGCGGTTCTCGAAAGCCCGGAGACTTGTCCGCCCGCGATGGTCGCCATGGAGCGGGAGGTGCCAGGGAAAACCGGAGCCAGCGTCTGGCACAGCCCGATCCAGAGGGCCTGACCGGCGGTCATGGTTTCGATTGGTTCGCCGTTACGGCTGCCGTACTGCGCATCGATCACCCACATGACGACGCCACCGATCAGCAGGGCTGCCCCTATGACCACCAGGCTTTCCAGATTTTTCCCGATCAGTTTGGTTAATGGCAGAGAGGTTGCGGAGGTCACAACAAAAGCCATGGCGGTCAGCGACAGCGGGTGGGTGAAAACAGTTTTCTCTCCGCGCGCTCCGCGAGGGAAGGTGGAAAAATACGAAACAATCCGGGGCCGGAAATAGATGGGCAGACACAGAATCGCACCCAGCTGGATCACGATAGTAAACATCTTCCAGTAACCATCGGCGAGGTCCATGCCCAGCAGCTTTTCGGCAAGGCGCAGGTGCGCGGTGGAACTAACAGGCAGGAATTCGGTGAGACCCTCGACAATGCCGAGGAACAGAGCGAGCAAATAATCGTTCAAACAGGGTTATGGTAGCAGGGCAGACGGCGCGCCCTCAGGCTGTTCGCGCGAGCGTTTGCGCGTAGCGGTGGATGCGAACGGGAACACCACCTTTAGGTCTCAGTGTGATGAACGGCTCCAGCTCGATGGGCTGTTTAGACAACAACTCCATGCTGACTTCCTGACCAATCGTGTTAATGATGATCTGCCCTTCCATAAGAGCAAACTGATTGCCGATACAGATGCGACGGCCGCCGCCGAAGGGCATATAGGCGAACCGGGGCAATTTCGCTTCCCGTTCTGGCAGGAAGCGGTCAGGGTCAAAGCGCAGGGGATCTTCAAACCAGCGCGCATCGCGGTGCAACAGCCACGGAGCGATCATGATCAGTTCATCTTTGTGTACTTTGAAATCGCCGACCATGGTGTCGCGTAGTGCGGATCGTGCCAAAAGGAACGCAGGCGGATAAAGCCGCATCGATTCCTTCATCACCTGGAGTGCGAACGGTGCACCCTCATTTCGGAGGCGTTCGAAATACTGGGGATTTTGAGCGAGCAGATACCAGGCCCACGCAGTGGCCTGCGCGGTTGTCTCATGGCCAGCCAGGAAGAGAGTCATGGCTTCGTCGCGCACCTCCTGATCTGTCAGGTGCTGGCCTGTTTCCTCATCGGTGGACATCAGCAGCATGGAAAGCAGATCGCCTCTGTCTTCACCGCTCATGCGGCGTTCACGAATCAGGCCGAAGATGGTCGCGTTCAGACGTTTCAGCGCTGCTTCCGCACTCCACTGAAAGGGGATTTTAAAAGGCACGCGCATCTGGCGGTCCGCTGAATGCTGAACTGCGGTAATGTCCGCACCCAGCGAGTCGGCGTTGTCGAGCAAATCGACATCGAACAAGGTTCGACCAACGATTCCCAGCGTGAGCCGTGTCATTTCCTGCGCCATGTTGATTTCCTGGCCATCCCGCCAACCCGACATCGCGAATTTCGTGTGGTCAGTAAACACGGCGGCATACTTTGAGACGCGCTGGTGGGCGAAGGCAGGGGCGACCAGTTTGCGCCGTTCCCGGTGGGTTTCGCCTTCACTGGTGAGAAGACCCTCGCCAAGTACGGGACGGGCGATCACTCGCAGGACCGGGCCTTTCTGGTAGTCGTCCACATGTTCGAGAAGTACAGCGGGAACCAGGTCGGGCGCATTGACCAGCACGACGCTGAGGCGACCGAAGTCTGTTCTGCCGATGCGCGGAGTCCGCGCTCCCATCTCTTCAACCATTGAGATCCGGTTACCAAACAGCGCTCGCAATCCCGCGATAAGTCCCATTACGTGCTCCTCTATACACTCTACGACGAGACGGAATTCAAGCTGATAGTGATTTCATTGCTATCATTGATTGCATGGCAAATATCACCATACGTCGCCTTGAAGATTCGGTAAAGAGCCGACTTCGAATCCGTGCGGCGCACAATAACCGATCCATGGAAGAAGAAGCACGAGAAATACTTCGGACGACCCTGGCGACGGACGGCGCGCGGCCTGGCAACCTTGTGGAATCGATTCGAGCACGGTTTGAACCTTTGGGCGGAGTGGAACTTCCGGAGTATCCTCGTCACCCTGTGCGTGAGCCTCCGGCGTTCGAATGACACTGCTCGACACAAACCTGCTTTCGGAAGTGATGAAGCCTGTGCCGTTTGAGCCAGTTGTGACTTGGCTCGCGGCGCAACCTGCGGAAACGATTTATACAACCTCGGTGTCCCAGGCGGAGATGCTGTATGGTGTGCATTCTTTGCCGAACGGGCGGAGGCCGGACGCAATTGGAGGAGCAAGTGGAAAAAATGCTCGCCATCGATTTCGAAGGCCGGATTCTGGCGTTTGACGAGCCTGCTGCCCCTGCCTTTGCTGTTATTTCCTCAGCAAGGAAAAAGGCCGGACACCCTAATGAGCGCTTTCGATGGCCTGATTGCCGCGATCGCGTTGTCTCATGGCGCCAACTTGGCGACCCGCAATACTCGTGATTTTGAAGGCGGCGGCCTGCGACTCATCAATCCCTGGAGTTAGTCCGAAGTCCCTCCAAAGGTATTCGGGAACTGCCCGGCGGGATTCGGCCCGGATCCTTCCCTGTCCGGGACAGGTTAAGCTGTAAACTGCATGAACCTGCGGGTCACTTTCCGGACGCTTATCGGCATTACCCTCGCCATCATGATGATCATGCGCTGGTCTGGCGGACACATGACAGCAGGCACGTATCGGGTATTCTACAACTGGTTCCGGATCTCGATATTTTTGTTCGGGGCATTCGGTCTCTGGTCGGCATGGAATGCTTTTCGCGATGCTCCGAACCGCCGGGCTTATCTGACGGACATTGTTCTTGCGGCCGCCTGGGTACCTTACTGGTTTGCGAATTTCCGCTGAACCCATGTCGTCTGTCATCCGTCGCGCAGGGATATTGTGCGCCTGTGCCTTAACTGCCGCATTGTATTTGGGGCAGCTCACAACAATGGGCCTTGTGGGTCCGGATGAGCCGCGATACGCTGCGATCGGCCGTGCGATGGCGCAATCCGGTGACTGGATTACTCCGCGACTTTGGGGTCGGGCGTGGTTTGAGAAGCCAGCGCTTCTTTACTGGATGACAGCTGGCGGTTACCGGCTGGAACTGGGGCCGGATCTTGCCCCTCGGCTGCCGGTTGCGCTGCTGAGTGTAGGCTTTCTTGCTTTCTTTTGGTGGCGGTTGCGAATCGAATGGAATGCGCGGATTGCAACATACGCGACCGCGATGCTGGCCACCAGCGGTGGCTGGCTGGCTTACAGCCATGTCGCAGTAACCGATTTGCCGCTTTCGGCGTTTTTCGCTGCTGCTGTGTTGCTGTCGCTCCCATGGCTGGCGCGTGGTGAACGAACAACACTGACAGCTGCCGCCGGCTGCCTCGGTCTCGCCGTGTTGGCCAAGGGACTGGTGCCTCTGGTACTCTTCACTCCGGTATGCGCTGTGGGCTGGAGGCGGGCGAGGGACTGGGTTCGACCCCTGCCGCTTCTTGCGTTTGCCGTATGCGCGCTGCCCTGGTATGTTCTTTGTGCCGCCGCGAACGGACCTGAATTTTTGAAAATTTTCTTTCTGGAGCACCAACTGGGCCGGTTCAGCTCCTCCGCATTGCAACATGTTCAGCCCTGGTGGTTCTACATTCCGTCGATGATGCTGCTGCTTTTCCCCTGGTTCCCTTTGCTTTTCGTCGTGCGCGGCGACAAGGCTGATCCCCGGATCCGCGCGCTGTTGGCTGTGGTTGTATTTGGGTTTTTGTTTTTCTCCGCATCTGTAAACAAGCTGCCCAGCTATGTGCTGCCGCTTACGCCGGTTGTGTGCATTCTGATGGCAACAGGGCTGAGCCGGGTGGCGCGCCCCGGACTGGCGATGGTTGGTCCGGTCACACTTCTTGGGCTGCTGCCGGTCATCGCTCAGATTCTTCCTGTCGCTCTGGCTCACGGGCTTCGCGCCGCCAATATTCCGTGGTCGCAGGTGACGGTAGCGCTGGTTCTGAGTGGATTACTGGGTTGCGGTTTAGCTGTGTATGCCCGGAGGCTGGCACCGGCGATTGTTATGGCGATGGCTGGGATTATTTTTATGTGTTTTCAAATCAACAGTTTCCCCGCACTGGATCAGGCGGCGTCGGCCCGTCCGGTGTGGTTACGTGAACACCCGGCCTGCGCGGAAAACCGGGCCCGCGCCATCGCTTATGGCCTCTCTTACTATGCCGGTATGGAACTACCGAATTGTCTGACCCTTGACCGCGACCCGATACGCGTTGTACGGTAACTAAGACTCCGAATGATATTACCTGGCAGTTATATCGCATCTTTGCTCCTGCTAGTCCTCACATTGATTTGTTGGGGCTCATGGGCAAATACCTTTAAAAAAGCGGGCCCGAAGTGGCGGTTCGAGCTTTATTACTTCGATTTCGCTCTTGGTGTCCTGCTTGCGGCGCTCGTGTTTGCCTTTAGCCTGGGCAGCTTCGGGTGGGACGGCTTTTCGTTCATCGACAATACACTTCTGGCGGGCAAACGTCAGGATCTTTTCGCATTCGTAGCGGGCCTCGTCTTTAACCTGGGAAACATGCTTCTGATGGCCGCAGTTTCGGTTGCGGGTATATCTCTGGCATTTCCGGTCGGAATTGGTTTTTCTCTGATTGTAGCCGCGATCTGGAGCACTTTCCTCGGCCCGGCTGGCAGCGTTGTTTACAGAATAGGCGGGTCTGTCGCAATTCTGATTGCCATCTTCGTGAGTGTCCTCGCCTACCGCATTAGCGCGAAGGCCCGGTTGCTCGAATTGATTCAATCGGGCAAGACGAGATCCACGAAGAAAATCGTCAGCTCGAAAGGGACGGTTCTGGCTTTGGTGGCGGGCCTTTTTCTGGGGTCGTTCCCGCAGCTGATTCAACTGGGAAGCGATTCTGAAATCGGCCTTGGACCGTATTCCCTGGGTGTGATTTTTGCTGTCGGCGTTGTTTTTTCCACGTTTCTTTTCAATCTTTTCTTCATGAACCTGCCCGTGGAGGGCAAGCCTGTCGATTTGGTGGAATATTTCCGTGCGAAGAGCAAATTTCATGTAAACGGCATCGCTGGCGGCGCTATCTGGTATTTGGGCGCACTGGCGAGTTTCGCGGTGGCGCGGGCGGACGGTCGGGGTGTCATTCCTGCTGGCCTGACATATGCTCTAACGCAGGGCAGTGTGGTTCTGGCGACGGTTTGGGGCGTCGCGTACTGGAAAGAAATGAGTGCGGCAGACAGCAAAGTCAGCTATTACGTCATGCTGATGTTGCTCTTCCTGCTGCTTGGCGTTGGATTGATGGCGGGCGCGCTTGCCTATCCGGCGAAATAGCGCCTGCCTTAGGGGCGACGCCGGAAGGCCACTACCGCGAGCGGTGGCAGCACGATAGAGAGTGTGAACGGGCGCTCATGTGTGGTGCCGTTCACGGCGGTTACGCTGCCGAGGTTGCCTGCATTACTCCCGCCGAATTCCCCGGCATCCGTGTTCAATACTTCTTCGTAGAAACCACCCTCGGGCACGCCGACTGCATATGAGCTTCGCGGAACCGGTGTGAAATTACAGACGAAGATCATGTAGTTGGATGGGTTTGCCCCCCGGCGCAGAAATGAAATGACGGATTGATCCACGTCTGAAATATCGATCCACTCAAACCCTGTGTGTTCGAAATCCACTTCGTAAAGCGCGGGCTGTTCGCGGTACAACCTGTTCAACGCCTGCACGCACCGCTGCAGACCGGCGTGCATGGGGGCCTGCAGAATCTCCCACGGGACGCTGCCATCGTGGTTCCACTCGCGGTAGTCGCCGATATCTGCCCCCATAAACAAGAGTTTTTTGCCGGGGTGCGCGTACATGTAGGCGAGGAAAGCGCGTACGTTGGCGAATTTCTGCCATTCGTCCCCGGGCATCTTCGCGAGCAGGGAGCGCTTGCCGTGGACTACTTCGTCATGCGAAACGGGCAGGACAAAATTTTCAGTAAATGCGTACAACATGCTGAAGGTGATGTTGTTGTGGGCGTACTTGCGGTGGACGGGATCGGTGCCAAAGTAGTGCAGCATATCGTGCATCCAGCCCATATTCCACTTCATCGTAAAGCCCAAACCGCCCGCATAAACCGGACGGGAGACTCCAGGGAACGATGTTGACTCCTCGGCAATCGTAATGGCGCCAGGTACTTCATGCACCAGTTCGTTGAAGCGGCGCAGAAAAGATATGGCTTCCAGATTTTCCCGGCCACCAAAACGGTTGGGGACCCATTCGCCTGCTTTGCGGGAATAATCGCGGTAGAGCATGGAAGCAACGGCGTCCACGCGCAAACCATCGATGTGATATCGCTTGAGCCAGAAAAGCGCGCTGGAGATTAGAAATTCCCGCACTTCGTTTCGTCCGAAATTGAAGATGAGTGTGCCCCAGTCAAGGTGCTCGCCCTGGCGCGGATCTTCGTGTTCGTAAAGCTTCGTACCGTCGAAAAAGGCCAGCCCGTGGGCGTCTTTCGGGAAGTGAGCCGGTACCCAGTCGAGGATCACACCGATGCCGGCAGCGTGGCAGGCGTCGATGAAATGCATGAACTGCTGTGGGGAACCGAAACGGGAAGTGGGCGCGAAATAGCCTGTTACCTGGTAGCCCCAGGAACCGGAAAAAGGATGTTCCTGCACCGGCATCAGTTCGATGTGGGTGTAACCCATCTGTTTGACGTAACCGACTACGCGAACGGCGAATTCGGAGTAGGTGAGTACGTTACCATCCGGCCCGCGCATCCAGGATTCAAGGTGCAATTCGTAAATTGAGAGCGGTTCGCGCAGCCAGTTTCGTTCACCACGGGATTGCAGCCAGGCGGAGTCATGCCATTCGTAACTGTCGAGGTCGCAAACCACTGACGCGGAGCGGGGCGGCACTTCGCTCTGGAAAGAATAAGGGTCAGATTTGAGTTGCTGATAACCCATGACTTTGGAGCGGACCAGATATTTGTAGCTGTCGCCTGGTTTCACCCCGGGGAGGAAAATTTCCCAGACGCCGGCCGAGCGCAGGCGCATGGGATTGCGCCGTGCTTCCCACTGGTTGAAATCACCGGCGACTGAGACGCACTCGGCGTTCGGTGCCCATACCGCGAAACGAACGCCCTCCACCCCTTCGATGCTGGTGACGTGCGCGCCGTAGGAGTGCCACGCTTCATGCAGGGTGCCTTCGCCGTGCAGGTGCAGGTCGAACTCAGTCATGACCGGCGGGAAGCGGTAGGGGTCTTCCTGTTCCAGGGCGAGGCCCTCGTGGGTTTCCAGGCGCAGGCGATAGGCTGCTGGTGCGGTTTTGGTTTCGAGGATGAAAAAACCTTCAGCGTGCAGCTTGATCATGGGTAAAATTGCGTCCCCGTCGACCACGCTGACTGCCCGCGCCTGGGGCAGAAACACCCGGATTTCCCAGCTTCGTTTGCCTTTGCCGGTTGCGGTGGCGTGTGGACCGAGCACGCCAAAAGAGTCTCCGTGATAGCCATGAACAATGGCTTCCATCCCGGCGGCTTCCATTTTCATTGCGCTCATGAGAACTTCAAGTATATGGCGTTGACTGAACTCCACCTGCATCTGGAAGGGACGATCGACCGCGAGACAGTGATGATGCTTGACCCATCGCTCACTCGCGCAGAAGTTGACGCGGCGTGGGCGTTCGACAATTTTGCCGGATTTATTCAGTGTTTTAAGTTTGTAGCGCAGCGGCTGCGGGGTCCGGACGATTACGGTCTGGTTACGCGCCGTATGATGCAGGCGCTGGCGGAACAGGGAGTCAGCTACGCAGAGGTGACACTATCGGCCGGAGTAGTCCTCTGGCGCGAGTTTGAGTTTGATGAGGTTTGGCGCGCAATCCGGGAAGCGCAACGGGAAACGTTTGAAAAATCGCCGGTTGAGGTTTGGTGGAATCTGGATGCGATCCGTCAGTTCGGACCTGATCATGTGATGCAGGTGGCGCGGGTGGCCGCGGATTATGTGGATGACGGTGCCATTTCATTTGGCGTGGGCGGCGATGAGGTTGCTGGGCCCGCTCACCTGTTTGGGGACGCGTACAGGTATGCTCGCGATGCGGGCCTGCATCTCACAGCGCATGCAGGGGAAACGGATGGCCCTGATTCCATCCGGGCGGCGCTGGCGATCGGGGCCGAACGAATTGGACACGGCATTCGGGCTATCGACGACCCGGAGTTGGTTCGCCGTCTGCGCGAGGAACAGATTCCGCTGGAGGTTTGTATTTCGAGTAATGTGCGCACCGGGGCGGTGGCCTCGCTTGAGCAGCATCCAGCGCGGCGTTTGTTCGATGCGGGCGTACTGATCACGCTGAATACGGATGATCCGGGTATTTTTGAATCGGGCCTCGCGGATGAGCATGCGATCGCACGGAGTCTGTTCGGATTTAGCGACGCGGACCTCGAAACAGTAGAACTCAACGCGCGCCGTTTTCGCTTCGTGCGGTAAAATCAGATCTATGAATCATTACGGAGCACATTCATTGGCAGGGGCTTTCCGCACAGTGCGGAAGAACACCCTGGTGATCGCGGAAGAGATTGCTGAAGAGAACTACGGGTACAGCCCGGCTGAGGGCACCCGGACTGTGGCGCAGTTGCTGACGCATATGGCGTGCGTTACCGGGATACCGGAACAGATCCATAAAGTGCAGCATGTGAGCGATCTGGCGACTTTTGATTTTTTCGGTGTCATGCAGGCGATTGCAGCGGAGGAAGGAAAGCCGCGGATGAAGGCGGACATTATTGCGCTGTTGAAGGATTCAGGCGAGGGTTTTGCGTCATGGCTGGAAGGGCTGTCAGATGATTTTCTGGCTGAGATCGTTACTTACCCGCCGCACATGATGCCGCGGACCAAGACTCGTTTTGAAATGCTGCTGAGTGCGAAGGAACATGAGATGCATCATCGCGGCCAGTTGATGCTGATTCAGCGTTTGCTTGGGGCGGTACCGCCCTTGACTCGTGCGATGCAGGCGAATATTGCAGCTATGACCGCTGCTGCTCAGGCTAAGGGTTAGTTTTTCGTTGTGTGGCGGACGGTTTGATTTTGGGCCGTCCGCGCTATTCGATTCCGCGCCATCGCAGGCCGGGAAATTTTCGGGAATCCCGATCCCCCGTAATCCATCCACAACCGTGTTCAATTGCCAGCGCTGTGAGCAGCGTGTTCAGAGGCATCCCGGCGAAACGCGTTGCAGCAAAACACTTACGTCGGGAAGGATTAACCCCTCAGCGACGTCCTTCCATTATTTTGAGCAAGCCGGCACTGTCCTTGAGGTCGATTCCTGGAAATGTGTCACCTGACTGAGAGGCTACGGGCAACACGACTCTCCGCCGGTTTTGCAGTGCATGGTCTGCCGCGAGGGAAAGTCGCAGGCCGTCTTCAATCAGCGCGGTTAACGTAGTTTTTCGCTGCCGGGCGATAGCTTTGGTTTCATCGAGCAGGGCTTCGTTCAGTCGTACCGTTGTGCGCACCATATGTCTAAAAACATCGTAGCCGAAATTTCTAGTCGAGGCCGCGAGCCACGATCTGCACCAGATCCAACAGTTTCGGGGGATTGTCTGAAACTGCTTTCAGTGCATCCCGGAACATGGAAGCGCAGAAAGGGCAGGCGGCAGCTACAGTGTCGGCACCCGTCGCGACCAGTTCTTCGGCGCGCGTCAGATTGATCCGCTTGCCTTTCTCTTCCCCGAGGAACATCTGGCCGCCACCGGCACCGCAGCAGAATGAACGCTCGCGGTTGCGCGGCGCTTCCAATACCTCCCCCGACCTTTGCAGCACTTCCCGCGGCTCATCGTAAACACCCCGGTGACGCCCCAGATAGCAGGGGTCGTGATAGACGATTTTTTCCTGCGCCTCCGCTGCCATTACGGGCAAGCGCGACTTGTTGCGCGCCAGCAGTTCGGAGTGGTGTTCAATATGGACTGTCTGACCGGCTTCGCTCCAGTCCGTTCCCATGGTTTGCACGCAGTGGGGACAGATACTCAGCATCTTCGCGGGCTTCTTCTCCCCCATGTTTTCGAGGTTCTCTTCGGCGAGTGTGGTGAAAAGAAGATCGTTGCCCAGGCGGCGGGCCGGGTCGCCATTGCACTTTTCTTTTTTCAGAACGCCGAAGGTGATTTCGAGGTAGTTCAGGACTTTGACCAGCGCGAGGATGGTCTCCCGGCCAGCGGGGTCGTAGGCTCCCATGCAGCCCAGCCACAGGCAATATTCCTGGGTGCCGTCGTAGACCGGAATCGCGTTTTTATCGATAAATTTCTGGCGTTCGCTGGAGGCCATGCCGAGCGAATTGCCGTTGCGTTCCATGGTGAGGAACAGTTTAGTGCCGTAGGAATCTTCCCACGCCCCTGTATTCACTGCCCCGCGACGTAAACCGATGATCATGGGCAGGTGCTGAATTCCCACCGGGCATTGAAATTCGCAACTGCCGCAAGTAGTGCACTGGAAGGCCGCTTCTTCGGAAATGTAATCGCCCAACAGCGTCATTTCTGAGCCGGGGCCTTCCTCTTTCAGATAGGCCCGCATCCCCAAAATTAGTTGCTTGGGGCTCAAAATTTTACCGGTGTTATAAGCGGGACAATGTTCGGTGCAGCGCCCGCATTCCACGCAGGATAGTGCCTGCAAAGCATCAAGCTTCGTAACGTCTTTGCCTGTGACGAGACCGAAATCTTCATCGCCGGAAAGTTTGGGGATTTCACTGAAGCCGGGTCGCTTCAGAAATACGGTTGCCGGACTCAGAATCAGGTGCAAATGCTTGGTATGCGGTACCAGCGGCAGGAATACCAGGAGTGCCAGAGTGTGCACCCACCAGATGAAGTGCCCCGCCACACCCGATTCCGGCAGTACCAGCCCGGCGAGGTAACTAAGCATCAACGTTGTGATAAGTGCGGCGATGATGCCCGATTCCGGCGCTGTTTTCCCCAGCCATACGGGCTGCAGGACGTAGCGCCGGAAGGCAAGGTAGAGAATTGACACTGCCACCGCTACCGCAAACAGGGCCACAAAGCCGAAATAGGCTTTGCCAAACATGCTGTCGCGGGAGATCAGCACCAGCCCCAAACCGCTTGAGATGTGATTAACGGTGACCAGGCCGAAGGCGAGAAAGCCCCAGAATACGAGTGCGTGGGCGACTCCGGCTACCGGGCGCTGCTCGATCACTTTGGCCTGGAACAAGACTTCCCACACGAAGACTCGCGCTCGCGGAAGCAGTGACCCGAGAGTAAAATTCGGGTCCGACTTTGCGGCCAAGAGGATCTCAACCACTTTGCGGAACCGCAGCCAGAAGAGGCTTCCGGAGGCGATGATCAGGGCAATAATCAGGACTCGTTCAGGGATTCCGGTAAAGGGCAAGGGCTTCACTCCAATCAAGAATCTTACCGTAAACGGGTATCTGCAAGGCCCTTAAGGGCCAGGCCGCGGGCGACGGAAGTAAATTCGTTGCCGGTGCGGATTCGCTCCTCGCCAAAGCGGTCTTCAAAGATCCGGCGGACTGCGGGAACCAGGGAAGAACCGCCGGTGAGGAATACCATATCCACCTGTCCTGGTTTCACATGCGCGCCCTGCAAGAGCGAGTCCACGCAGCCGGAAATCTGGCCCAGTTCACCGCAGATCCACGTTTCGAAATCGCTCCGCGTTACAGCCTCTTCGAGTTCGATGTAGCCATCGGAGAACCGGAAAACAGCCTGTTCGTGAGCGGAGAGTTCAATCTTAACCCGTTGTACCGAACGGTGGAGCTGATAGCCAAGGTCCTCGCTAATCAGGTGCAGCAGAACGGCAATACGTTCCGGCTCGACCGCCTGGGCATGGACGCTGCGCAGCATATCCATCACTTCCTTTGTCTTCAGAAGCGAAAGATGATGCCAGCGTTCCAGTTTCGCGTAGACCCAGACTGGCACCGGAAGAATCTTCCCCACTGAACGCATCTGCGTTCCGGCACCGAGAGCGGGGGAAACCAGATGCTTCACAATCTGCGCATCGAAAGCGTCGCCTGCCAGCCCCAGACCGCTGTTGCCCAGCACATCCTGCGGTTGGCGACCACGTGCGAGCACAGAGGGGCCGACATGGATTAGAGAGAAGTCGCTCGTGCCACCGCCGAAATCGCCAATCAGAATGAGTTCGTCGTGATCGAGCGTGGATTCATAAAAGTGCGCCGCCGCTACCGGCTCCATCTCGAACTCGACAGACTGAAACCCCGCCAGGCGAAACGCTTGCCGGAGTCTGCCTTCTGAATAGCCGCTGTCGTCGCCCGATTCCGCGCCAACGAATCGTACCGGGCGGCCCACAACAGCAGTTCGAATTTCTACGCCGAACTGCTCTTCTGCTTCGGAGCGGAGATCCTTCAGTATCCGCGCGATCAGTTCTTCCAGTGTGCGGCGGCGGCCAAAGACGTCAGTAGTCGTTAGCGTACGGCTGCTGAGAAACGATTTGAGCGACTGGATGAGCCGACCCTTGGTTTCCGCCGCAAGATATTTTTCGATTCCCGCGGGACCAGTCCACGATTTGAGGTTCTTGATGCCTCTTTCGAGGTGCTGCTCCAGATAGAGTAGCGACCGGTAAGAGTCTGTCAGGCCGGTTGCGGAGGAGAAACGGGCAAGTTCCACTTCACCCTCACCGCTGGCCAGAGCGATCGAACTATTGGTGGTGCCGAAATCGATTCCAAGCGCTTGCATGATCTTTCAGGGTATTCGGTAGCCTTGGCAGGAGCAATCAGGAGTGTGATTACGCTAAACTGAAAAAGTCCACAAATAGCTTATGTTCAAGAAAATTTCAACTCTATCTCTACTTGGCATCCTCGCGTTTACCAGCGCCTGGGCCCAATCTGAAGTCGGCGGCGCAACAATCAACGGCACGGTTAATGACGCTTCACAGGCAGTCGTCACCGGAGCCACAGTGAAACTGGCAAATACGGAAACCGGCTTCAACCGGTCGCTTGCATCAAACGAAGCGGGCCTTTACAGCTTCAACCGCGTTCCCGTGGGAACCTACACGCTGACGGTTGAGAAATCAGGCTTCCGCACTTCGAAACAGGAAAGCATCTATCTGGGCGTTGGTGCAGTGGTCACGCTCGACGTCAGTCTTGCGGTTGGTGCGACCAGCGACGTGATCACAATCACTGCGGATGTCCCCCTGATTGAATCTGAACGTTCGCAGGCTTCGACTACGGTGAACGAACGCGCAGTCGCGTCGCTGCCGGTGAATGGCCGCAACTTTATCAGCTTTACTACACTCACACCTGGCGTTGTCGTTGACCCGACGCGCGGTGGCGATCTCTCGTTTGGCGGTCAGCGCGGCCCGGCGAACTCGCTACTGGTTGACGGTGGTTCGAGTGACAACCTTTTCTACGGCCAGGCCGTGGGGCGTACCGGCTTCCGCCCGTACTCTTTTAGTGAAGAGGCAGTGCAGGAATTCCAGGTCAACTCCAACTCTTATCCCGCGGAAATCGGCCGTGCGGGCGGTGGTGTGATTAATGTGGTCACCAAGTCCGGCACCAACAGATTGCATGGGTCCGGTTTCTGGTTTTATCGCGACCGCGCGATGAACGCAAATACGTTTACTAACAACCGGGCGAATACTGATTTAGGTATTGCGTCATACATTCCCCGGCAGCCGTATCACTTCAACCAGTTTGGCGGCAGCATCGGTGGCCCGATCAAGAAAGACAAGCTGTTCTTCTTCCTGAACTATGACGGCCAGCGCAATACCTCACCGCAGATCATTACTCCGAATATCGCTATACCGGCGGCTAACCAGGCGGCGCTCGGTCAGTACCTGACTCCTTATGTCACGGGTGCGAATAACGACGTGGCTCTGGCGAAGGTTGACTGGAATATCAGCGATTCCCAGCACCTGAATGTTCGCTACAACATTAACCGGTTTACCGGCAAGAATTTCGAAGCGTTCTCAGGTACCAGTGCCCTGGAGCATACCGGCGACAGCAAGGTGCTGACCGATAACATCGCAGCCAATTATTCGCGAGTGATGGGCGCCAGCAAAGTGCTGGATCTGCGCTATATTTTTGTGCGGGACAACGAGCCCGGCTTCGCCAATACGACGAATCCGGAAACCGTCATCTCAAACGGCGTAACGTTCGGGCAGAACAACTTCAGCCCGCGTTATGCCAATGACAAGACCAACAACATCATTGGTTCTCTCTCTATGGTACGCGGCCGGAACACTTTCAAAGTTGGCGGCGACGTCAACATTGAAAGGATCACGAATTACTTCCCCGGATATTTCAGCGGCAGCTATACCTTCCCCAGCTACGCTGCATTTACAGCAGGTACGCCGACTTCATTTACCCAGGCGTTTGGCGGCCCTTCCACGACGGGTGCCACTACTTACCCGAACGTCACTGAATATGCGGTGTATGGCCAGGGTGTGTTCCGTATGTCAGAGAAGCTGACTTTCAACTACGGCGTCCGCTATGACTTGTTTGACTACGCACAGGGCAGCATTCAGAACACCAACGCAGCGCTTTTGGCGGCTGGTTACAAAACCGACGTAGTTCCAGTGGACCATAACAACATTGCTCCCCGTTTTGGTTTTGCCTGGAACCCCTGGGGTACCGGCAAAACTGTCATTCGCGGCGGCTATGGCATTTTCTATGCCCGCACCCCGTCCATCCTGATCAATACGGGGCTTGCTCAAAACGGTGTTCAGGTCCGCACCTATACGATCTTCCCGACGGACCCGCTGTTCCCGAAATATCCGGCTGTTCTAAGTGCCGCACCTTCCGCGGGTGCACCGCCCAGCATTGACGTCTTCGCACCGGATTTTGTATCACCACTTACTCAGCAGGCGAGTCTGAACGTCGAAACGGCGCTCGGACATGACCTTTCATTGAGTGTTGGTTATCTTGGCGTGCGCGGCGAGCACCTGTCACGAACACGGGACATTAATCTGTTCCCGGCCGTTCCCGTTTCCGCAGTTCTGCCCGACGGTACGCCCGTGACTTACTACC
This sequence comes from Terriglobia bacterium, assembly GCA_025363475.1. Classification (GTDB taxonomy): domain Bacteria; phylum Acidobacteriota; class Terriglobia; order Bryobacterales; family Bryobacteraceae; genus BOG-234. The sequence continues at coordinate 12,400 of JANYDS010000044.1, read as the reverse complement.
GTCATCCGGGTACCAACAGCCCGGCGCGCGCCAATCCCGCGTTCGGCCGCATCAGTCTGTTTGACAGCGGCGCGAATTCTGATTACAACGCCCTGTCGGTCCAGCTGACGAAACGTTATGCGCATAACTTCCAGTTCCTGACCTCTTATACGTGGTCGCACGTGATTGACGACCTTCCGGAGCAGACAGCAGTCGTTGTCGGCGCGGACGATTCCAAAATCGCGCAGGATACGCTCAATCCGAACCTTGACAAGGGTCCGGGCAACGCCGATATCGGCCACCGTTTCGTTTTCTCCGGTGTGTGGGACATCAACTACGCCGGCCTGACTTCGAACAAAGTGGGCAAGCTCCTGCTCAGCGGCTGGCAGATTTCCACCATCGCACAGATCCAGTCGGGTCGCCACTTCAATCAGGTGGTAAACACCACTGGCGGCGGTATCGATATGAATAACGATGGCAATTCAGCTACGGATCGCGTTCCTGGAATCGGACGCAATACCATCAACGGACCGAACCTTGAGACCGTTGATGTGCGCGTGTCCCGCGACATCCCGGTGTTGGGTGAGAAGCTGAAAATTCGCCTGATTGGCGAGGCTTTCAACGCCACCAACCGGGCTAACTTCAACGGAATTCAGAACAGCAGGTATGCGTTCAATTCGATCACGAATACGTTTACTACGCGGACGGATTACCTCCGGCCTCTCAGCAGTTTTGACCCGCGCATTTTGCAGCTGGCGGTAAAAGTTATTTTCTAACTTCAGTTGTCAGGCGGTAAAGAGAAGGGGCGCGGAGATCAAACTCCGCGCCCCTTTTTTTATGGAGATACAGGACCTGCCCAGTAGCGGTCGCGCGACTGAACAACCAGCCCAGGCCGCTTCGCCACATTGAGTTGGAGTTTGCGGAATTGGGAAACAGGAGCCGGACGATCTGAAACGAAGCCCAGGCTGTACTGGCTGCGCAGATCTGCCTCAATCAGGGCGAAGACCTGGTCAACGGGCAGCTTTTTCGAGACTTCAAAGTAACTGCCGCCCGTCTCTTTGGCTAGACGCTGCAGAATGTGTTTGCCCTCGCCTCCATCGAAGCCCCCGTCTGTGAAGTAAATCGAATAGATGAGTGTTTCGGCACGCTGGGCTTCCTCTATTGCGGTTGCCGTGTTGACGTCGCTGCCGTTGTCGCCGCCGTCTGAAAGAACAATCATGGCTTTGCGGCCCTGGCGCTTCTTCATGATCTGTTGCGAGCCGTAAACGAGGGCGTCGAATAGCAGTGTGCCGCCGCCGGACTGAGAGCTCAACTGGCTGCGTGTTGGAGTATCGACAAGTGCGAGGGCGTCATTCAAGGCTTTGCGCGAGCCGGTGAGCGGCTGGCGCGTCTGCACGGTCAGATCAAACTGCATGATGAAGAACTGGTCTTTGTTTTCCCGCAGCACGGCGTCAACGAAGCGGAAGCACGCGCCGCGCTCAGCATCAAGCACGTGAAGCTGGCTCATGCTGGTGTCGATCATCAGGCCGACGGTCAGCGGGAGATCGGACTCTCTGGTGAAGTAGCGGAGGTTTTGTGGGTGACCATCTTCCAAAAGTGAAAAATCGTCTTTGCTCAGATCCCGGATGATTTCGTACTTCTTGTTCCGTACTGTGGCTAAAAGGTTGACTACCTGGACATCTGAAGAGAACGATGCCGTATCCTGACCGCAGGCTGTTCCTGCCCACAGCAGGCCCAGGCCTGTGAGAAGTTCGCGTCGTGATGTTGCGTCAGCCAACAAGGAACACGGCTGTCTGGCCGAGTAGATTTGGCAGCACGCTGATGCGCCGCGAACCGGCCAGGAAATAGCGGCGTTCGATCCGAAACCCATTGTCGCTGCACAGGTCTTCGAAGTCATTGATGCTGAGGAAGTGAATGTTGGGCGAGTTGTACCAGTCGTAGGGAAACAAGCGGGTTTTGGGTGCCTGACCGCTGAAAAGCATGGAAGCCCGCACGCGCCAGTGGCCGAAATTAGGAAACGAAATGATGGCCTGTTTTCCCACCCGCAACATGGCTCTCAGAACCTCCAGAGGCGCGCGGGTTTCCTGCAACGTCTGGCTCAGGATGACGTAATCGAAAGCCTTGTCGGGGTAATCGGCCAGCCCCTCTTCGATGTCTCCCTGATAAACCGAGACGCCGCGCGCGATGGCTTTGCGTACCTGTTGCGCGGAAATTTCGACGCCGCGCGCCAGGACGCTCTTGTTCTCTACCAGCCACGCGAGCAATTCTCCTTCGCCACAACCTAAATCGAGCACGCGGCTGCGCGGCTGAATAATCTCGCCGATGATATGGAAATCAGGCCGTTCGGCCAGCGTCACCGGATGATGAACGGGAGCTGCCGTGCTCAAGCGGCCCTCGCAATCCGTGCGGTGCTGTCGAGGAACCCGCGGACGATTTCTGTTTGCTCGGCAACATCGACCAGAAACGCATCATGCCCGTAATTGGACTGCAGATCGCAGTAGGCGACGTCGCCATTCAGGCGCCGCAGTACACGCACGATCTCCTGCGACTGATAACTGGGATACAGCCAGTCTGACGTAAAACTGATTACCAGAAACCGGGTGTCCACAGTGCGGAATGCCTCAGTCAACTGGCCGGTTCCGTTGGCGAGGTCAAAATAATCTTCCGCCTTGGTGATGTAGAGATAGGAATTGGCGTCGAAACGAGAGACAAACTGCGTCCCGCGGTAGCGCAGGTAGCTTTCCACTTCGAACTCAACGCCGAAATCGAAACCGAATTTTTCTTTGTCACGGAGTTTGCGTCCGAATTTTTCGCGCATCGATTCATCACTCATATAAGTGATGTGGCCGACCATGCGGGCCACAGACAGTCCGCGTGCCGGCGGTTTCTTATCGTAATAGTCGCCGCTGCACCAGTCAGGGTCTGCCATGATGGCCTGGCGGCCTACTTCGTTGAAGGCGATCTGTTGCGCGCTGTGCCGCCAGGTGGTGGCGATGGGGATCACGCAGCGGACCATCTCCGGGTAGCTCACGGCCCATTCAAGAGCCTGCATGCCGCCCATGGAACCGCCCGCGACGCAGAGCAGGCATTCGATGCCGAGCGAATCCACCAGCTTTTTTTGCAGCAGGACCATATCGCGAATCGTGAATACAGGAAACGACATCGCATAGGGGAGGCCCGTTGCAGGGTTTAGAGAACCCGGCCCGGTAGTTCCCTGACACCCACCCAGCACGTTGGAACAAATGACGAAATAGTGGTCTGTGTCGAAGGCCTTGCCTGGCCCGATCATGTTGTCCCACCAGCCCGGCCGGCCGGTTTCGTGACTGATGCCTGCGGCGTGGGCGTCGCCGGTAAACGCGTGGGTGATGAGAATGGCGTTGGAGCGCAGAGTGTCCAGCTGCCCCCAGGTTTCGTAAGCGATTTCAACCGGAGAAAGTGTGGCCCCGCTTTCGAGCGCGATGCTGTCGAATTGAGCCAAACGGGCTTCAACAATCACAATGAAGTCTCATGGTAACAGGATGAATCCACGACGCCTTCCGTTTCTGCTGCTGCTTTTCCTTCCGCTGATGGGCGGTGGATTTAGCTGGCGGGAGGCACTGCCAGGTTATGCCTACCAGTTTCCCCGCGATCATTTCGAACACGAAGACTTTCGCACTGAATGGTGGTATTACACCGGTAATGTGAGTGGTGCGCAGGGTGAACGGTTTGGGTTTGAACTAGTTTTTTTCCGCCAGGGGGCTGGCCGGGAAGCCGGTGCGGGCACGCCCAAATCGCCATGGGATGTGAAAGACCTGTATCTTGCCCACGCGGCAATGACGGATGCGAAGGGCAAGAAATTCTCTTTTGATGAGCGGGTGAATCGTGCGGGGCCGGGTATTGCAGGGGCCAGTCTGGCGCAGCAGCGGGTGTGGAACGGCAACTGGTCCGCGCAGTGGCATAACGAAACGCAAACGCTGGATGCTATTGCCTCTGGTTTTCGGCTGCATCTGGAGTTGAAGCCTGAGACGCTGCCGATCATTCATGGCGAGAATGGCGTGAGCCAGAAGGCTGAAGGGAAAGGCCGTGCTTCCCACTACGTTTCGTTTCCGCTGCTTGCTGCCACGGGGACGATCAATGCGATGAAAGTTGAGGGCCGCGCGTGGATGGATCATGAATGGTTTACGGAACAGCTGGCGGCGGATCAAACGGGCTGGGACTGGTTCAGTATTCAGCTGAATAACCATACTGAGTTGATGCTGTTCGAGCTTCGTCGCAAGGATGGTTCGCTGGATCCTTATTCGTCTGGAACGTACATTGATGCGAAGGGCACGGGGCATCATTTAAGGGCGGCGGATTTCGCGTTGAAGCCCTTATCGCTTTGGCATAAGTATCCGGTGGAGTGGAGCGTGAAGGTGCCTTCGCTCAATATTGACGTCACCGCGCGGGCGCTTTTGCCGAATCAGGAGTTGCGCGCAAAGCAGGGCGGCCCCAGCTACTGGGAAGGAGCGGTGGATTATTCAGGGACCCACACGGGTGTTGGGTATCTGGAGATGACTGGCTATGACGGCCCGGTCAAGTTTTAAGTCAGCTCCGCCCAGTCGAATGCGTAGCCGATCGCTCGCTTAACTTCGCCGATCCTGTTGGCCGGGAGCCGCGAGACGCGTTCGGTCAGGATCGCTTTTGAGACGGTACGGAGGTTGTCTCAATTGGCCACGCAGGCTCTCGCCGGAAGGTCCGCCCACCAGATCTCGTAAGTGTCAAGACTTGAACTCCTCGCAGTTCGACCAGTCATCGGAGTCCGCCGCCGAATCGGGCTGTTGCAAGTACGCCTCTTGGATCCGAGCTAGTTCCTGCCTGTTAATCGCGTCCTTAACCGCCTGGCGGATGAACTCGGTGCGGAGGCGCTTCGCTGTGGTGCGACATGATTCAGAGCTTCAAAAGTAGCGTTGTCGAGTTGGATCAATATCGACGGCATATATACGCTGAGTATATTCGTCGGACACGCTTTTCGGCGGGTTAACTATTGCCCCGCTGATCGGTTCCGGCTGTGTCCCGGATTCCTGCCCGGGTGGCCAGGCACCGCCGGGTTCAGGTCAACGGCAAACTCACGCACATTGAGCGCTTCCACTCCGGGCTGTAATACGCGGGTCTTCGGCGCGCTGGGTGAACTCCTGTGGACGACGCTCATACGGACAGCAGCTTGTGTCTTGATCGACCGCCGCAGGCTCTGCATGGGCGCGGCCATGGCGGGCAATACCGTTCGTGACGCCTTGCATTCGACCATCCTCAAGCCCGCCTTGGCATCGGGGAAAAGAAAATCCACTTCCAGTCCCTGCTGATCGCGGAAATGATAAAGCTCCTTTCTTCCTCCACGGTTGATCTGACTCTTCAGAATCTCTGATGCAACGAAGCCTTCAAACAGTGATCCCAGAAATGGAGACCTGTCCAGTTCGGCCTGGGACGCGATTCCCAAAAGATAACAAGCCATGCCGGAATCACCCAGATATACCTTGGGGGATTTGACCAGTCGTTTGCCGAAATTTTCAAGGTAGGGCGGGACCAGAATGATCTGTCCGGTGATTTCGAGTATGTGGAGCCACTCCCCCACGGTGGGAACGGAAACACCCAGCGGTGCCGCGAGGTCTGTCTTGTTCAATATCTGGCCGTGACGGCTGGCCACCATCGAGAGGAAACGGCGGAAGGTGCCGAGGTCACGAACATTGGTGATCGCCCGGACGTCGCGCTCAAGATATGTCTGTATATAGGAACTGAACCAAAGGGCGCGGCTGGCGGGCCGGGCCAGTACCTCAGGGTAACCGCCATGGAGGAGGCTCACCCTGGACGATTCCGGCTGACTAAACGGCAGCAGTTGCAGAACGGCCGCGCGGCCTGCCATGGACTCGCTCATACCCTGCATGAGGGGAGCCTCCTGAGAACCCGTAAACAACCATTGGCCGACGGAGCGGGGGTGCTCGTCAATACGGGTCCGAACGTAGGCGAAAAGCTCCGGTACGTTTTGTATCTCGTCGAAGATCACGGGAGGACGAAGTTCATCGATCAGTCCGCGCGGGTCGGAGCGGGCGCGGGCCTGAATGTCCGGGTCCTCCAGAAGTACATATTCCGCCTTCGGAAAGAGCTGACGGATGAGCGTTGTTTTGCCCGCCCGTCGAGGTCCGGTGATCACGATGGCGGGGAACGCGCGAGCGGCTCTCAGTATCTGGGGGCCGATGATACGCGAAATTCTTATATGAGAATTCTAAACTACAACTTTAGATTTCTCAAAATAAAAAAAATGGATAACAGAGTTATTTGAGGGCGGCGGAGGCTGTGATCCGCTCAGCATTCAGATACGGACGCAGTACTTCAGGAATCACCACGCTGCCATCTTTCTGCTGGTAATTCTCGACAATCGCCACCCAGGTTCTGCCCACGGCAAGACCGCTGCCATTCAGCGTGTGGACCAGTTCGGCCTTCTTGCCGCCCTTGTAGCGGATATTGGCACGGCGGGCCTGGAACGCTTCGAAATTCGAGCAGGAAGAGATTTCCTTGTAACCGTTTTGTCCCGGCAGCCAGACCTCAATATCGTAGGTTTTCGCTGCGCTGAACCCCATGTCTCCGGTACAGAGAACAATGGTGCGGAAGGGCAGTCCCAATCGGCGCAGGATGTCTTCCGCGTCATCGGTCAGGCGCTCCAACTGGTCGTAGCTCTGGTCAGGCGAGACGAACTTCACCATTTCCACTTTCTGGAACTGGTGCTGTCGTATGATCCCTCGCACATCGCGCCCGTAGGACCCGGCTTCGCTGCGGAAGCAGGGCGTGTAGGCGCAGAGGCTGATGGGCAGTTTGTCGGCTTCAAGCGTTTCATCGCGAAACAGGTTCGTCACCGGCACTTCCGCCGTCGGAATCAGCCAGTAGTCGCTCTTTTCGAGCTTGAACAGATCTTCGGCGAACTTGGGAAGCTGTCCTGTCCCATAGAGGCTGGCCGAATTCACCACGAACGGGGGAAGCACTTCGGTGTAACCATGCTCGCGGGTGTGGGTATCAAGCATGAAATTAATCAGCGCGCGCTCCAGCTTCGCTCCGAGACCCCAATACACGGCAAAGCGTGCGCCCGTTACCTTGGCGGCGCGGTCAAAATCGAGAATGCCGAGTTCCGGCCCCAAATCCCAGTGGGCTTTGGGTTCGAAATCGAAAACGGGCGGGGTGCCGAATGTTCGAATCACGACATTGTCATGCTCAGTTTTCCCTACGGGCACTGATTCATGCGGCACATTGGGAATACCCGCCAGCATTTCGCGAAACGCGGCGTCCACTTCTTCCACGCTCTTGCCGAGTTCCGTGACCCGGTCACCCATCACGCGGGAGGCCTGCTGCAACGCCGTCGTATCGGTCCCCGCTTTGCGCAGCTGGGCCACCTCGCGAGACTGTGCATTTTGTGCCGCCCGTAGCTGCTCGGCTTCGGTAATCGCGGCACGGCGGCGGACGTCCAGTTCTTTGAACTGTTCCACCGGCAGCACCAATCCGCGCGTGGCCAGCCGAGAGGCAATGGCGTCAATATTGGCGCGGAACGCCCCTAAATCGTGCATAAAGGTATGCTACCAGCGCATATACTCATTTCATGCTTCCGCGCCGAGACTTCCTTGCGTTTTCAGCTGCCATCGCTGTTGCCCGCCGTGCCTTTGCCGCAGACGCGCACCCGATTGCGGAATACGATCAGCAGGGAATTCACCGCACGGGCAGTGCTGTTGACCGGGCTTCGGCTGACTGGCTCGCGGGAAGGGTTCGTGGTCTGGGTCTGACGGCCTCGCTGGACCCCTTCCGGGTGAACCGGGTTGATCCGGGACTATGTTTTCTTGAAGGCCCGGACCGGCGCATCGAAGGCCTGCCGATGTTTGACGGGTCGTTTACGGATGCGACGGGGATCACCGGCCGGATCGGCCTCGCAGGTTCCGATGCGCCCATCGGCTTGATTGAAGTGGTGCCGAATAACGAAGCGGGGTTTCTGCTGGAACTGCGGCGTTCCGGCAAACACCGGGCGATTGTCGCGGTCACGAAAGGCGCGGGGTCCGGGTTGTCACCGGTGAATGCGGCGAATTTCGCCCATCCGTACGGTCCGCCGGTTCTTCTTGTGGCCCGCGAAGAAGCGGAATGGCTGCGGAGCTTTGCAACTCCCGGGCAAACAGCGCGGCTGGTGGCACAGGTTGCGCGCACAGAGGTGGATGCGTTCAATGTAACTGCCGTGCGCAAAGGGTCAAACGCCAAGCTCGCGCCGGTGGTGGTGATGACCCCGCGGAGTGGCTGGTGGAATTGTGCGAGCGAACGGGGTGGCGGCATTTTTTGCTGGCTGGAAGTGATGCGTGCCGTGACGGAACCGGCCCGCGACGTGATCTTCGTCGCTTCCAGCGGCCATGAGCTGGGCCATTTCGGGCTGGATCAGTTCATCCACGGCCACGGCGAAATCATCAAAGAGGCCCACGCCTGGATCCATTTCGGGGCCAATATCGGTGCCGCCACCGGACCTGCCGGAACCATGCAGTTCTCAGACGAAGCCATGCGGTCGCTCGCCATGCGTGAGGTGGCGGCCACGGGCATGAAGATGAATCAGCGGCCGCTGGGCCAGACACCTGCCGGTGAAGCCGGAAACATCCACAGGGGCGGCGGCAAATATATTTCGCTGGTGGGAGGGAATGAACTGTTTCACAGCCCGGCCGACCGGTGGCCGCAGGCGGTGAATACCGTCGCCCTGCAAAAGCTCGCCGGGGCTTTCGCCGTGATCGCGCAAAATCTCTCCCGCGCGGATTGAACTCCGCACCGGGGCGTTTTTTAATTTGCGGGGAAGTGGCTGCCAGGCAACCGGGCTGGCTTATTCTTCGTCAGCATCAACTGCTACAGGTTCCAGGTCTTCAGCTTCGAAGATCTGGCGGCAGTCAAGGCATTCCACATAATCAACGCCGTCGCGACGGGCGATCATTACTGTTTTTTTGTGCTCGCAGGCGGTCTGCATATTCCAAAGCTTGGGTTACGAATTATTCTAAGCTACAGCAAGAAGTAAAATCCAGTCTAATGCCTTTTCCCATCCACCGTCCGCGCCGCTTGCGCACCACCGAAGCCATGCGCTCGCTGGCATGCGAGACTCGTCTCCACCCGGCCAGCTTCATTCTGCCCTTGTTCATCTGCCCGGGCGAAGGCATTCGCAGACCCATCAGTTCCATGCCGCCGCAGTGTCAGCTTTCGATCGATACGGCGGTGGAAGAGTGCCGGGAAATCCACGCGCTGGGGATCGGCGGGGTGATTTTGTTTGGTCTGCCGGCCACCAAAGATGAATGCGGGTCGGAAGGCTATGACGACAACGGGATTGTGCAGCGGGCGATTCGCGCCATCAAATCCGCCGTGCCGGAACTGCTGATCATCACCGACGTCTGCAACTGCGAGTACACCAGCCACGGCCACTGCGGCAAGGTTGTAGACGGCTACGTGGATAACGATGCCACGCTGGAATGGCTGGCGGCCGGGGCTGTCTCTCACGTGCGTGCCGGGGCAGATATGGTGGCCCCCTCCGACATGATGGATGGCCGGGTGGCCGCGATTCGTACAGCACTCGACAAGAACGGCTATCTGACTACGCCGATTCTGGCTTACTCCGCCAAATACGCGTCTGTTTTTTACGGGCCGTTCCGGGAGGCGGCTGAATCTGCACCGCAGTTTGGTGACCGCCGCAGCTACCAGATGGACCCTGCAAATTCCCGCGAGGCCATGCGCGAAATCGAGCTGGATCTTGAAGAGGGTGCGGACATGATCATGGTGAAACCTGCCATGCCCTATCTCGATATCGTTCGCCAGGCGCGTGATCGTTTCGATGTTCCGCTCTGCGTCTATCAGGTGAGCGGCGAATATTCCATGATCATGGCGGCGGCCCAAAACGGCTGGATGGACGAAGAACGCGCCATGATGGAAAGCCTTACCTGTTTGCGTCGCGCCGGGGCAGATCTGATCATCACCTACTTCGCGAAACCGGCGGCGCGGGTTCTGGGTCGATAATTAGAGGTTGATCATGGATTTCCTTCAAAGCAGCCTCGTAGAACTGATTACCCAGACGTCCACCAACCTGCCCCCCGACGTGCGCGCGGCCATGGCGGCCACCGGGGTGAATGAAAAGCCCAATACTCAGGCATCGCAGGCTCTCAATATTATTCTTTCGAACATCGACATGGCAGTGGAAGATACCGGCCCGATCTGTCAGGACACCGGAATGCCGACGTTCTTTGTCCACACGCCGGTGGGTGTGAATCAGCTGGTGATCAAGAAGGCGATTCGCGCTGCGGTTGCGGAGGCCACGAAGCTGGGCAAGCTTCGCCCCAATTCCGTGGATTCACTGACGGGGCATAACAGCGGCGATAACCTTGGTCCGGGCACGCCGGTGATTCATTTTGAGCAGTGGGAGCAGGATGAAGTTGAGGTCAAACTAATCCTCAAAGGCGGCGGCTGCGAAAACAAGAATATCCAGTATTCGCTGCCCGCCAGTCTGGACTTCATGGGTCGTGCTGACCGCACGCTGGAAGGTGTTCGCAAGTGCATCCTGCATGCTGTGTGGCAGGCGCAGGGCCAGGGCTGTGCTCCGGGTGCGCTTGGCGTTTGTATCGGCAGCGACCGTGCGCACGGCTACGACGTTGCGAAAGAGCAGCTTTTCCGCACCTTAGACGATACGAATCCGGAACCTGTTCTGGCCGGGCTTGAAGCCCGCATCATGAAGGAAGCGAATGAGCTGGGCGTGGGTGCCATGGGCTTCGGCGGGCGTGTTTCGCTGATCGGTTGCAAGATCGCTGCTGCCAACCGTCTGCCTGCCAGTTTCTTTGTTTCGGTTGCCTATTCCTGCTGGGCTTTCCGGCGGCTGGGCGTGCGTCTTGATGCTGCCAGCGGTGCGATTACTAGCTGGCTTTACCGCGATCCGTCGCGTCCGGTGGAAAAGATGACGCAGGGCGAAGGGTTGCCGCTGACCGGTCGTGAAATTACGCTGACTGCGCCGGTGAGTGAGGCGGCGGTTCGGCAGTTAAAGGTTGGCGATGTGGTGTTGATCACCGGTGCCGTGTATACGGGCCGCGATGCGGTTCATGCGTATTTGATGAAGAATCCGCCACCGGTTGACTTGAATGGTTCCGTGCTTTATCACTGCGGTCCGGTGATGATGCAGGACGGCGACAAATGGACCGTGAAAGCGGCGGGTCCGACGACCAGTATTCGTGAAGAGCCTTACCAGGCCGATGTGATTAAGAACTTCGGCGTGCGGGTGGTGATTGGTAAAGGCGGGATGGGCGCGAAGACTTCTGCGGCGCTCAAGGAATACGGCGCGGTTTATTTGAACGCGATTGGCGGCGCGGCCCAGTATTATGCCCGTACTGTCAAAGAGGTGTTGGGTGTCAGCCTGCTCGAATTCGGTGTTCCGGAAGCGATGTGGAACCTGCGTGTGGAAGGTTTTCCGGCGATTGTGACGATGGATGCCCACGGCAACAGCCTTCATGCGGATGTGGAAAAGGCGACAGCGGGGGCGCTGGAACACCTGCAACCTGCATAAGAACCGGACTTGCTATAATGGGATTTCCTCATCGCGAGGAAGTTTTCCGCCGCGATTTTTCTGCACTATAACGGCCAGATAGCTCAGTTGGTAGAGCGCAGCCCTGAAAAGGCTGGCGTCGGGGGTTCAAGTCCCTCTCTGGCCACCACTCTCCTCATCTCGATTTCAACACGCGATCGCTCTGAAGTCGGATCTCCACAATTGGTGTCGTAAATGCTTCGACTTGCATCTCAGCGATGGTCACTCTGGGGACGTTATCCTCCGGCGAACAATCGGCATCCCGAAGGAATTCCACGTAAGTCCGCCATATGCGGCAATGGGCGAATGTTTGAGATTGATCCGCAGCACACTGTATCCAAAAACTATCTGTTTTTGTAGCTTCCCGAGGCAAGTTTGCCGGTCTCCACATCCCAAGCTCTCCTGCGAGAATAGCTGCCGCCAATATCAAAAAAAAGAGCGATCCCAGCCACAAATAATCTTTTGGTCGAAAAACTCGCTAGACAGGACCGCGTCTTGCCAAATCCCGCGATCATCGCGGCATTCAGGCTGCCGGCACAGAGCACCAATAAGGCGTTGATCCCCGCACTCCAGAGGTCTACTATGCCCTTCGACGGCGGGGCCAAAGCAGTAATGCCAGTCAGCACTATCAACAGCAGCGGACTCCAAGGCAAGGTGAGGATCGCAAATACGACGCCGTCCTCAGCCCAGCCCGGGGCTCTGTATGCAGGGTCGCTGCTGTCCGGCTACAAGTCGAACAGAATGAGTTGTTTGCCGGGGTCGAGTAAATCGGATGTGTAATCCGAGGGCTGAAGGGCCTGTAGAATGGGGGTTTTTTCGAAAAGCGAGAGGCTGAGAATCTGTAGGATTTGGTAG
>JANYDS010000029.1 GCA_025363475.1 Terriglobia bacterium | reverse complement strand
GCCGCGATGAGTTGGGCGTGCCGATGTGGAATAAGCAACGCTGACGACGGCCAATATTGCAAGGCTTGCGGAACCGCCCGGTTCCAGAGTCAGGGCGCATCTTTGCCGGTTCAGTTCCCGCCCGCAGCGCAGCCGCCTGTGAAGCGCCGTTCATCGCGAAAGGCTCTGTTCATTGTCGCCGCGATCCTCGTTGTTGGCATCGTCACCCGCATCTCTCAAAATGGCGCTTCAAACTCCTCGGTGACGGAAGGTTCCAATCCCGGAAATTCACAGAGCACACCGCTCCTCCCGCCATCGGAAGCGGAATTCATCAATGTGGTCTCTACTGCCCAACGCGGATCGCCGCAGGCGGGGAATGACATGCAACGAGGGGGACTAAAAGCTACCCGAGACGAAGCCATTTGCAGAGTCCTATCTTCGGTCGGCTTCAGAGGCGAGAACTGGATCGGTACCGTCACGAAGGTCGATTCGAATAGTGATGGCAAGGGTGTTGTGGCGATTTCAATCGCAAGGGACATTACGTTGAAAACTTGGAACAATGATCTCTCCGATATTGGCGATGGGACGCTCCTTGAGCCACGGACCGAATTGTTCCAGGCCGCTTCGTTGCTGAAGGAAGGCCAGCAAGTGACGTTCTCGGGCGTGTTTATCCCGGAGCGGGAAGGCTGTGTCAAGGAATCCAGCATGACCCTTCGTGGGAAGATCGATGATCCCGAATTCATTTTTCGTTTTTCCACCGTCGCTTTGTACGTGCCAGCCGCTGCCGAGAGTCGGGGCGCAAGACGTGAAGCAGCAAATGAAGAACCCGGTTCTCCAGGACAAACAACTCTCACCGCAGAGGAACTGAACCGTCTGAAAGACAGTCGGCAATATGATTTGGACCTCATAGACGCCGTCCAAGCGATTCTCACCGCTTCAACTCCCAATGACGCAGTTACAGCATATTGCCGCTTCACGATCAAGCAGACGGAAGCCCTTGCGCGGGCTACAAACCCCACCCGCGACGATGGTCAAGCCCAATGGTATGAACAGCAAAATATCGGCGTCTGCCGCGCGCGCGTTCTGACGGGTGCAACCGCGATGCCTTCGCAGGATCGATTCCGCGAATATGAAGCCAAAGCTCGGCAGGATTTGATTGAAACCAACCGAAAGCTAACGAATGCCGGGATTCCTTTGGAAATGCCGACGGAGACGCCTTCCGCGCAATCGCCGCCTGTGGTGCCCCAAACAGCAACGCCCACGCAATACGCATCTCCCCAAGACGCCGCAACCTCTGCTCAGAAAGCTACCTCGCTCAATCAGCCAACGACGGCTGCGCGGCCTGCTGAGAGGGCTTCCACGCAATCGCCGCGGTTATCACAAATGCCGGACAGCAGGCCGAATGCCGGTGTTGGGAATATCCCGCTCCGAAGAGGCTCCCTTGCGTGGTACGGGAAGGTGAGCAAGGGCCAGATTATTACGATTTCGGGAACCGGCACTTCGTCGGGCCGAATCGACGGGACTCTGCCGCAGATCCCGGTATCTGTAGTCGTGCACTCGCCTTTCGCAGTGCTCGAACCTCCAAGTCCGACAAACGGATGGACGTTGAAGCTCCGGGCCGCCGATTCAGGGAAACATGAAACTCTGATCGAATGGACGGAGAGATGATCCGATCAGGGCGCGTTGACTGTTCACAGATTTGTGCTCACCCCCTTGCATGGCAGGGCTTCCCGAAAGTGTGGGGGATTTTGTGGGGACTACGATTCAAAAGTGTGGGTACCCGTGCTCACTCGTAAACAAGCTACACACCCCGCAAGGCGCTCACAACGATAAACTTATAGCAATTCTGAACAATCCTGACGTAGATGCTCGCAGCGACTCTTAATCAGTAGGTTGTAGGTTCGATTCCCACCGCGCTCACCATCCCCCTTTTTGCCTGCCCGCCACCCCGCCACCGCGAGCACTTTTCAAATTGAAAACGGGTGTATCCTGAAGGCGCATGGCCGTTACTATTTCAGGCAATGAAACTGTAGACATTCCGGTTCCTGCTGACATGGCCGAAAGGCTCGACGCCATCGCGGTCGCCCGGCACGTAAGCCGGGATCGCGCGATGGCCGACCTCTTGCGGAAAGCGATTGCTGCGTACGAACAGGGTAGAGAGAGCTTCCTCAGGCTTGCGGGATGCTTCCAAAAATCCACTGATCCAGTGGAGACGGAGCAGCTTCGCCGCGAACTCGCACACATAACCTTTGGCGACTAGTGCCAAGGATTAAATGGTGAGACTTGCCACCGGACCTTTTTAGGATCTTTTCGAGCGCGCAAAAGAACGGAAGATTTCTATGGACGATCTGTTTGCTCTTGAAGAGTGGCGCAAGCACTCCCCGGACGCGCCTGAGGGACGCTGATACAAAGACTTCGGGTCGTTCAAGATTTGCGGTGAGGGATTCCGTGCGGTCGGGAAATCGAGTAAAGTTTGTACGGACCCGGCATCCACATTGGCAAGCCGCTGAGTTGGCTGTTGGGAAAATTGCCCCGCAACGTAGCCGCGCTGATCAAGGCCTGAGGGAGGCACGGGTTCCAAAATGCGGTCGCACTGCCCCTCATTCGTCTTAAATTTAAAGTGTGACCTCAGAGGGCGGGACGATCCCGCCCTCCGATCAAAACTTAGGCTAAGTCGTAGCGATCAAGGTTCATCACCTTGCTCCACGCGGCCACGAAGTCTTTCACGAACGACTCCTTCGAGTCGTCACACGCATAGACCTCCGCGATTGCCCGGAGTTGGGAATTAGAACCAAAGACAAGATCAACGCGAGTGCCGGTCCACCTGATTTCGCCCGTCGTGCGATCACGTCCCTCATACACACCTGCGGATGCAGAGGATGCCTGCCAGGTCGTGTTCATATCGAGCAGGTTGACGAAGAAATCATTCGTCAGCGTTCCTGGCCGGTTGGTGAAGACGCCGTGTTTGGAGTGTCCGGCGTTCGCATTCAGAGCGCGCATACCGCCGACGAGAACCGTCATCTCGGGGGCAGTCAACCTGAGCAACTGCGCGCGGTCCACCAACAGTTCTTCCTCCGGCAGATGGCGTCCGCTCCGAAGATAGTTGCGGAACCCGTCAGCAGCTGGCTCCAGGGGGGCGAAAGAATGCACATCGGTCTGCTGCTGCGAAGCATCCGTACGCCCCGGCGAGAAGGGAATCTTCACGTCGTGCCCGGCATTTTTTGCCGCTTCCTCGACTGCTGCGCAGCCAGCGAGAACGATCAAGTCGGCAAGCGAAACCTTTTTCGGGAAATTCTTTTGGATCGCCTCCAGCGTCTTCAGGGTCCCGGCCAGTTCCGCAGGCTGGTTGACTTCCCAGTCCTTTTGCGGGGCGAGGCGAATACGCGCTCCGTTCGCACCACCGCGCTTGTCGGAACCACGGAACGTCGAGGCCGAGGCCCATGCAGTTGCGACCAGTTGCGAAACCGACAGGCCGGATGCCAGGACTTTGGCCTTGAGCGCAGCAACGTCCTGCTCGCTAATCAGTTCATGATCCACAGCGGGGACAGGGTCCTGCCACAGCAGAGTTTCCGCAGGAACGAGCGGGCCAAGGTAGCGTGCGAGCGGGCCCATATCGCGATGCGTCAGTTTGTACCACGCCTTCGCGAACGCATCAGCGAACTGTTGCGGATTTTCATGGAAACGCTTTGAGATGGGCTCGTAGTTCGGGTCCACCCGGAGCGAGAGGTCGGTAGTCAGCATGAAGGGCGCGTGCTTTTTAGCAGGATCGTGGGCATCCGGCACGGTGCCTGCCGCAACCCCACCCTGAGGAGCCCACTGATGGGCACCACCAGGACCCTTCACCAGCTCCCATTCAAAGCCGAACAGGTTCTCGAAGAAGTTGTTGCTCCACTTCGCGGGAGTGGTAGTCCAGGCGCCTTCGAGGCCGCTGGTAATGGTGTCGCCACCGGTACCGCTGTTATAGGTGTTTTTCCAGCCGAAGCCCTGCAGCTCGATGTCGGCACCCTCGGGTTCGACACCCACGTATTTGTCCGCATCGCCAGCGCCGTGCGTCTTGCCGAAAGTATGCCCGCCGGCAATCAGCGCAACGGTCTCTTCGTCATTCATCGCCATGCGGGCGAACGTCTCGCGTATGTCGCGGGCCGCAGCCAGTGGATCAGGATTTCCGTTGGGTCCCTGCGGGTTTACGTAAATCAGACCCATCTGAACCGCTGCCAGAGGATTGTCGAGTTCACGATCTCCGCTGTAGCGCTCGTCCCCCAGCCATTTGCCCTCAGGTCCCCAGAAGATATCTTCCGCAGGCTCCCATACGTCTTCCCGCCCGCCGCCAAAACCGAAAGTCTTGAATCCCATCGAATCCAGTGCGACGTTGCCGGCGAGAATCATGAGATCGGCCCAGGAGAGTTTCCGGCCATATTTCTGCTTGATCGGCCAGAGCAACCGACGTGCCTTGTCGAGGTTCGCATTATCGGGCCAGCTGTTGAGAGGCGCAAAACGTTGGGTGCCTGAACCCGCGCCGCCACGACCGTCGCCGATGCGGTAGGTACCGGCGCTGTGCCAGGCCATACGTATGAAGAACGGCCCGTAGTGGCCATAGTCGGCGGGCCACCAAGCCTGCGACGCGGTCATCAGAACATGCAGGTCAGCGATCACGGCGTTGAGATCAAGGCTCTTGAATTCTTCAGCGTAATTGAAATCCTTGTCCATAGGGTCAGACAGGGAGGAGTGCTGGTGCAGAATTTTGAGGTTGAGCTGATCGGGCCACCAGCCTGCATTGGTGGGGGCTCCGGCTACCGTGTGTGTGCGGGGACCGCCCGCCACGGGGCACTTGCCTGCCCCTGAAATGCTCTGCTCATTATTAGGTAGTGCCGCCGCTGTCGCTGTGACTTCCTGATCCATAGGTTCCTCTTTCTTGAAATGAAATTCGCGCAATCACTGCCGCAGCGCACACTTCGCGCAGAGGCCTCGGAAAATGAGTTCAGATTCACGAAGAATCCGTTCACCGAGAGACACCGACGCAGGCCGGGGGACGTCATACCAGTCCATGTCCTCAACGTTGCCGCAGTGATCGCAGATAAAGTGGTGGTGCTTCATGCCTGTTGCATCGAATCGCGCCGCACGGCCTTCGACGGCCACCTCCCGTACCAAACCCGCCTGCACCAAGTCCCGCAGATTGTTATAAGTGGTGGCTCTTGAAGATCGCGGATCCATTCGATTGACGGCTTCGAAGATTTCCGCAGCCGTGGGATGACGGTTGTTCTCCATCAGGAATGCCATCACGGCGTAGCGCTGTGCAGTGCAGCGCACCCCGCTGCTTTCCAACGACAGTTTAATCGCTTCGGCGTCCGTCAAGAATTAGATTATATCTAAATTTGAAAATTTTTCAAGAGGAGCTGCCATTTGCCACAGGCCAACTTTGGACGACCGATTGCATGAGTTTCTCGCGATGACAGGAGCGGAGCCAGCTCCGGTCCGCAGATCAAACGAAGGAATAGGTCAAAGAATGAAAGCGCTCGTATATCACGGCCCACGCAAAGTGTCAGTTGACACCGTGCCGGACGCCGGGCTGGAAAAAATGACAGACGTGGTCATCAAGCTCACCTCGACGAACATTTGCGGGTCTGACCTTCATATGTATTAAGGCCGCACGGATGTAGATGTAAAGGAAGGAAAAATTCCAGGTCACGAAAACCTGGGCGAAGTCGTGGAAGTGGGCAAAGCCGTCGATGTCGTCAAGAAAGGCGACAGAGTAGTTCTTCCTTTCAACATAGGTTGCGGATTTTGCAGGAACTGCGAACAGGGATTGACAGGATACTGGCTGACATGTGCAGACAAAAGCGTTATGCCAGGTATGGCCGGGGCAGCTTACGGCTTCGCCGGCATGGGGCCTTATTCTGGTGGGCAGGCTGAATATCTGCGGGTGCCCTACGCCGACTTCAACTGCCTTCAACTGCCTTCAACTGCCTTCAACTGCCTTCAACTGCCTTCAACTGCCTGCGGATGCGGAAGAGAAGGAAACAGATTACGTAATGCTGTCCGATATCTTCCCGACCGGGTGGCATGCCACTCGTCTGGCTTGCCTCCGGCCCGGTGAATCGATCGTGATTTACGGAGCGGGCCCAGTGGGACTGATGGCAGCGCTGTCGGCGCGAATTCAGGGTGCCAGCCAGATCTTCGTCGTAGATGGACATGCCGACAGACTGGCTCTCGCGAAAAAGATCGGGGCCACGGCGATTGACGATAAGAATGGCGATATTGGTGATCAGATTCGCGAAGCCACCGACGGGCTCGGGGCCGATTGCGGTGCCGAATGCGTTGGATACCAGTGCACCAATTCAGCCGGGAAGGAAGTGCCTAATCTGGTGATGAACTCGCTGGTCGATTCCGTCAAGGCTACCGGTCACCTCGGTGTTGTTGGCGTTTTCATCCCGCTGGATCCAAAGGCGGAGGACAAGCTGGAGAAGCAGGGACAACTCGCCTTCGATTTCGGAAAGTACCGGTTCAAGGGACAGAAGATGGGGACCGGGCAGTGCAACCTGAAAGCCTACAACCGACGATTAATGGCGTTGATTCACCAAGGTAAAGCGAACCCGTCCCTGATCATTTCGCATGAGCTTCCGCTGGCGGAGGCACCGACAGCCTATAAACACTTCGACCGGCGCGATTCGGGGTGGACGAAAGTGCTCCTGCATCCTCACGCCGCCTGACATGTGACTCCGCCCAATGGAAAACCTTAACTCCTTACCAAGCTCTGCGTTGCCTTTGAAATTTCGCTGGGCGACGTCTTTTGTTGTCCTAGTGTCTGGACTTCTGGCTGGTTGTTCGCCCACGAGCCAGCCCGTCGCGACGAAAAGCGGTGTAACCGAATCAGATGGACCCGCTGTAACTGAGGCAGTTGTCCCGCGACAGGATGGCAACGCCGATTCTGGTCGTGGCGTCTTCCGCTTCGAGACGTTTGGGAATGAAGGTTTCTGGACAGATGCAGCGCGCATGCCCGCAGGTATGAAGGCTGGCAAGGTGACGCCGCTGCGAGTTTTGCAATTGGGTCTGTATGTCGATTCAGACGCGATTGACCGGACAACGCTGCAAAAGCTCAGCGCCGAGTTGAAGACAGATCCCACCGGTCAGACTTCGACGGTTTTGAATGATCCGAATGCGACCGAAAAACTGGTCAAAGCGAACGCGGTCATTGGAATGTCGGCGAGGGGCAACAAAGTCGGTGTCAGCTGTGCGCTTTGCCACACTATCACCGACGGGTCTGTTTTTCAGCTCGCGAACGGCGGGTCGATAGGCCGTCGCATTGACGGCCCGGCTAACCACACCCTGCACACGGGGGAACTTCTGGCGACCGCCGCCAACTCCCGCGCACTTTTTCCTTTGCTTCAATTGACGCTGAAAGCCAATGGGGGTAAGACGCTGGGGCGTGCCCCATCCGGCCTTACGGATACATCCACTGAAGCCGAGGTGGACGCCTATCTTTCAAATAACCAGTATTACCCGGTCGGTATGTTCGACGACAGCTTTGACGGCAATGGCGACCCGATGCACAACAGCCCGCTTTTCCGGCAGGATCTGGCTGCGCCGTATGGAAGCGAAGGCAGTATCGCCCGCCTCGACAACTTTGGCAATCTGGCCTATACGGCACTACTCGACCCCACCAACTTAACCACGCCGGGCGGACGCGCTTTCCTGCATAAACTGGGCGGAGCCGCGGGGAACGAAATCGCGGACAGCTATGTAAAAGTGTTGGCTGCGACGGGCGTCAAAGGTTACCCGTTTACAAAGAACTCGCCCCATGCCGCCACCGAAGAAGCGCCGTTAGGCTTACGCGTGGACAACGCGAAGTTGCTGGATCTGAATGCCTGTCTTGTCAGCCTGCAGGCTCCTGCTGGCGCTAAAGTTGATGCGCAGGTAGCCGCGCATGGCCGTCAAATTTTCCGGACTGCAGGCTGTACCGGATGCCATAACGTTGACCAGGGCAAACCAGTGCCGCTGAGCATGATTGCAATGAAATCAATTTTTCCGGGGGATAATCCGGTGATTCTCGCACAGCGGCAGGTGCCGTTGAATCCGGTGCAGGATAAGCCAGGGAATCCGTTCGATGACAAAATGGCCGTAGTCAACGCCAGCATGCGAGGAGGGATTCGGGGCATCGCGCTGCCGTTACTTTTGGATCTGGCCCGCAAACCGGTGTTTCTGCACGACAACTCGGCTCCCTCTCTCGGCGATTTGCTGGACCCGCAGCGTGGTGCGTCCGCTCCGCATCCTTTCTATTTACCGGACGGGAAAGATCGCGGAGACATGGTGGAGTATTTGCGCGGCCTCGATACGAACTCGCATTGACAGGCAGATGAAGTATCGGGCAACTGTGCCTTCAGTCGATATTCATTTCAAATCGATACGAATGAAGTGCGAGGCCACAGTGCCCGGATTCCGGGTTTCATGGACTGTGGTCTCTGACCAGATCACTGCCCCGGCCTTGCTTCGTCCGCGCACGGTATTACCAGCTGGATAAACGGTAGTCTCCGTGTCCGAATCCACCATCGCTATGACCAGACCATGGGGGTGGCGGTGTTTCGGCTCCCGCACTCCCGGCTGAATCACGTCGTCAATCACCCGGACAAACGCATTCTCGAACAGCAATTTCTGGGTCTCGGTACAGACTTTCAAGGAGTCAAGCTCCTCCTGCGCCGGAGCGGGCCAAGCCCATATCAACCCGAAAGCAACCAACGGGGCCAGAAGGGATCTTTTCAACATGCCCGTCAAAGTAGCACAGGTGCAACTTGGTTAACCAAGTGCTGACGTAATCCACCAAAGATGACGCGCTCCCGTGTAGCAGTATTGAAAACCACTCCAGCATCCGTTATCGGCGATTACGGGCGTCTCATGCGTCTCTCCAACTACCGTCAGTTCCTGCCCCCGGAGAACGAAACCGCACTCAAAATTAACATTAGCTGGCAACATTACTATCCCGCCTGTTCCACTACACCGTGGCAACTTCAGGGCGTGATCGCGACTCTGCTCGAAGACGGGTATGACCGGGAGAAGATCTACGGCTGTCACAATCGGACCGTAGTAGTGAACGCCCGTGTGGGTGAAATCGCCAATAAGCACAAACCTGTACTCGAAAAGTATGGGCTGCGCAATGTCCACCTCTACGAAGACGGCGAGGAGTGGATTCACTACGAACCCAAAGCCAAAATGCTGGTGCTGGACCAAATATTCCCGGAAGGCATTGTCATCCCGAAACGGCTTGTAGGGTCAAACATCATCCACCTGCCGACCATGAAAACGCATGTTTTCACCAGAATGACCGGGGCCATGAAAAACGCCTTCGGGGGGCTGTTGTTCGAAAAACGGCACTGGACGCACGGCGTGATCCACGAAACCCTGGTGGACCTGCTGGCAATTCAGAAGGAAATTCACCCCGGCCTGTTCGCTGTAATGGACGGCACTTTTGCCGGCGACGGGCCGGGACCGCGCTGCATGGTGCCCCATGTGAAAAATTTCATCCTGGCCAGCGCAGACATGGTTGCCATCGATGCCGTGGCCGCGAAAATGATGGGTTTCGATCCGCTTTCGATCAAATTCATACGGCTGGCGCATGAACGAGGTTTGGGTTGCGGCGATGTGCGGGAGATCGAAATCGTGGGCGAGGAGATTACCGACGTCAATTTTCATTTCGACGCCAACCGCGAAACTTTTGCCAGTCGTTGCCAGAAGATGATCTATTGGGGTCCGCTGAAGCCGCTGGAACATTTTCTGCTGCGCACTCAGCTTGCGCCGCTCTCGTATATCGCTTCCCGCCTGTATCACGATGGCTACTGGTACAACTTCGTGGGGAAGAAGCGGGTGGAGAAAGCACTGCAAACCGACTGGGGAAAACTATTCACGTCGTACTAGCGGTAGACTGGGGTATTGCGCTTTTCCAAACTCTGCACGAAACTCGTCCCCGGGCTTCTCAGTTTGTCGCTCCTTGGGACGCAGTGCGCGGCGGCCGATGATTCTGTTTTTGCTGGCTTCGGCTTTCCAGGCTTTAGCTCTCCGGGTTTTTCAATCGCCACGCTGATCGGGAATATTCCCGCTGGTTCACACCAACCGCTTACCGGGTCGCAATTCGCCGGATATGTGGCAGGTATGGATGAGCGGCAGCGCGAGAAGGCTATCCGCAAAGAAGTGCTGGGCGGCAATCTGCCGGGTTTTCTGCGGGGCCTGATTCCGGTACAGCTAAAATATCAGCCAGCTATTGGGAAGGCGCTTACGGCCACTATTTTTGTGATGCCTGAGTACCTGGCGATCGGTTCGGACAGCGATTTCCTGCGCATCCCCATGAACCTGTATACAGCCGCCAGTGTTGCCAGCCGGATGGGCTTCATTCTGCCGACGCGGAAGATTGTGGATGCCATTTATCAGCAGGCGGCATTTCATCTGACACCGTCGCCGATGACTGCTGGCCCGGAAATGCGCTCCACGGCATACTACAAGGCCCATAACGCAAAGATTGAACAACAGGAACGCGCCCTGGGTGTGAAACCAGGCGCTCTGGTTTCCGGCGACAAAAAAGATGTTGTGGTGGCCAGCGTTCTGGCGAACAATCCCGGCAAGATCGCGATCTACGGCTGGCATCGTCTTAACGGTGCGCCGATTCAGCCGCTCAGCACTGTGCATGGCGCTTGTTACGCCGATTACAGCCACGGTATCCGGCTTGTAAGTGAAACGGCGATTATTGACGGCAAGACCACGTCAGTTTATGACGTCCTGAGCGATCCGGAGCTGTCAAAGATTCTGAGTGATGAGGGGCCGATCCCGCACCTTCGTGATTTCATGACGCATGCGGCCGATGGCGGTTGTGGTCCGGTTTAGGAAGCTGGTTTCACGGTTTTCGCGCAACGAAATCCGAGGTGGTAGTTGGAGTGGCTGTGTTCGTCCATCACCTTTGTTCCGTGCCAGTACGGTGCGCGCCAGCGGCACCAGTCTTCGTGCGCACGGAAGGTATCGAAGATAAACCAGCTGCCTTTCATTTCTGTAACACCCAGTTCGCGGCTGCCATGGCTCGACATTTGGGTGGCGCTGAGGGGCAGATTCATATGTTCCGCCGCGTTGCCGTTCAGATCATAAACACCGAGGGGACTGTGGCAGGCAGGAAAATCGCCGGCGGGGAATGTATTGGAACCGCAATGCGCCCAGTCTCCACCATTGCAGCCGGGAGTTTTCGTGCCTGACGTGGCACAGATTCCTTTCTGGTAGGCAGGGCCATAACTCCAGCGTTTATCGGCGCTGGTTGCCTGATTATGTGCCGCACGCATGCGGGCCGGATTGCCATCGCGCGACAGGTCAAAATTGTAATCAGGCCGCGTCAGGTTTCCCTGACACGCACCTTCCCATTCATCGGCATCAGCGAGGCGTTCGCCCTCCGCCCAGCAAATCTCTGCCGCTTCACGAGCTTTCACCCAGACGACGGGATAGGCACAGGGGATATTGGGAAATTCAAACTGGTCAATGCAGACCTTTGCCTCTTCAGGTTGCTGCGTGGCGGGGTCGTAAAGCGGTGCCAGGTATTTCCCGCCGCAGATTTTTTCAAAGCGGGCATTCTCATAGTGGACGGACTGCTGAGTCAGCTTAGCCTGACAATCCGCCGGTGTAACCGGATGCTGGGTGATGGAGGGATTGCCTTGGCCGATCATGCCGGATTTTTCAAATATTTTGCGGATGGCCGCAATCTGATCATCCGCCAGGCCGCGGATTTGTTTGAGTTGGGTATAGATCAGTTCGTTTTGTGCGCGAAGGGCCTGACTCGAAGCGGGCGAGGCGCCGAATCCGAATACCGCAGGGAAAGCAAACAGCCCGGCAACCAGATAGAACTGGGATTTCATGGCTTGACCTCTTTCAGATTTCGCCGCATGACATAGAAAAAATCGCGGTTGTCGGGGTACCCGAGAAACCGCGGGATAATGCCACTCGACGATGATTGATCCAACACATTCATGCCCTTAATCAGGTGTTCCACTGACAATTCCGAACCGGATCTCCGATAGAGAGCGAGGTAGGTATGCTCCAGCGCGTTCATGTCGAGAAGCATGGCGTAGTTGCATTGATAGGCCTGAAATACCCGGGCCATCGCTGAGGGAGTGGCATCGGAGAAAACAGCGTAGATCAGGAAATGCTTGCCGCCGCTTTTCTGGATGGCTGCACTGGCACGTATGGAACGCAATTTTTCATTTTCTGAGCCGGACCAATTGCCTGGCCCCCAGCGGTTTACCAGCGAACCCGGAACGCCGGAATCAATCAGCGGGACTCCGTTCTGGCGGGCGTGCCGGATTGCGGGAAGGAGTTTATTGTCCGATTCCTGCCAGGTCTTCATGTCGACATTGCCGTCGTTCATGGTGATCGCGGTGGCCAGACCGGGCTGTAGTTTGCTGAAGACCACGCCATTTTCGATGAAGCCATAGTGGCTGCCATGGTTCTGGAGAGACAGGGCACCAGAGTTAAACGCTCCGTGATTGCGCTTGAAACCACCAGTGAAAGTGGCGATGGTTCGGCGACCATTGTCAGGCTGGATCAGACCGGTTGAGACCAGCGGGGAGATGCTGCCGATACCGTCAGGGCCCGGCAGGCTGGAATTTTTCATCTGACTGGTCATGTGCTCCGACCAGTCCACTTCCGGGTTCTGCGTTCCCAGGGCAAACCCGAGTTCGAGCTGGTCAAGGTCAAATGCGATCAGGTAGGCGAGAGATATTGCTTCAACGTTGTCCAGATTGCTGACCAGTTTTCCGTAACTCTTAAGAATCTGACCGGCAATCAGGTTGGGCCGTATGATGCTGAGAAAGACTGCCGGATTTCCTTCCGCGGGGTACCACTTCCCTGGCGCCATGCCACGTTCGACGGTGCCCGGGAGAGTTATTGTGATGCCCAGATTTTCGGGGATGACGACGCGGTCGGCGAACTCAGGTGCCAGCAGTGCGGGAAGGGGGCCGCCAGGAGTATTCGAGAGCGACGCCTGATTGGTGGTGCGCAGTTCGCCGGTATCGCGGTATCTGTCGGCCAGCAGGTGATGGAAAAGGACGATGACCTTTTCGCCGCCCCAAACCTGATCCCTGAGAAAGCCTGTGGCTGCTTCCAATTTCGTGCGTTGCCCTTTGGCGGGATTTCGCAGGTAAAGCCGCCCGCCACACAACGGGTAGTAAATGCGCTGAGAGTCGCGACCCTGTTCGAGTGCGTTGAGCGGGGCGCGACCGCCGAACAGGTCGCAGGAATACCGGTTGCTGCCTTCGACGATTACGAGTCCGGACGGGTACTTCTCTTCCAGCACTACCTGCATTTCATGTGGTTTTGGATTTTCGAGATGCCACACCGAGGCCTCGCCACCGCCATCCCATGCAACACTCAGCAGGAACCAGGCGTTGACTGACGGATTCAGATTCGTCAGTCTGGCCGTGCCGGATTTACCCGGGCCTGACCGGATTCGGGTGGAACTGGAAATCTGGTAGGGCTGCAGGTCGATAATACTGCGGACGCTGGCAGGTGCATCAGCCGCCCCGGCTGCCAGACCCACCAGGAAGCCACCAGTCGCGAACAGGGCTGCGGTCCGCATCATTTCACAACGCCAGCGCCACGGTAATCACCATCACGGCAATGAGTATCAGGCTGGTGCGGTCTTTCGTGGCGAATTCTAGAGGATCACCGAGCATTCTTCCGCGGTGCGCCATGAGCCAGATGTGGCTGGTCCAGTAGAGCAGCAGCGGACAAAGAAACCATAAAACTTCACCGCGTCCATAGAGCCGGGGTGCCTGATCGGTGGCTACATAGAGGGCCATGACCAGAACTGCCAGATATCCACTGGCCAGGCCCATCGCGACCAAAAGTTCCCTGTCGTCAAATTCGTAGGCCCGGGCCTTTGCCCCGTCACCGTCCGCGCGGTGCATGACGACCAGTTCCCCGTAGCGCTTTAACAGGGCCAGGCTAAAGAAGAAAAAGATCGAAAAAGCCAGTAGCCAGTGCGATACCCAGATGCCTGTGGCAACAGAGCCAGCCATGATCCGAACGGTATAGAGCGCGGCAAGAAAGAGAACATCAAGGAGAGCGACGTTCTTGATCTTCAGGGAATACGCGGTGCTCAGGACAAAATAGCCGAGCAACGTGGCGCAGAGAAGAGGCGATACACAGGCGGCAAGAAGTCCCCCGGAAATCACGAGCACCGGGATCGCAATCAAACCGTAGGACAGCGGAAGACGTCCCGACGCAAAGGGGCGTAATCGTTTTTGCGGATGATGACGGTCAGATTCCAAGTCAATCAGATCATTGAAGAGATAACCGGCAGATGCACACAGGCCGAACGCGACAAACGCCAGTACGGATTTTTGCAGGAGAGCGAAGTCTTGAAATTTGTGGGCAGCGATCAGCGGCGCGAAAATCAGCAGGTTTTTGAGCCAGTGCGCGGGTCGCAGCGCCATGACCCGGCTTCGAAGAGCTGTTGCCAGCGGCGTACGGGCTTCCGCTCTTTTGTCTTCGCCCTCAAATACGACACTGCTCATCTGCATAAATCAGTAGCAGATTTGCGGCCAACCGGGATTTAACTGCTGAAATCAGGTCGACTTCAGCGCTCACGAGAACTTACCCACCAAGTGCTCTCCAAAATGGACCCGGCATTCTGATCTGACCTTTTCCGGCCCGTGTCTGGCGGAGCGCCGTCGAGCTCTCCAAAATGGACCCGGGCATTCTGATCTGACCCCCACTCATTCGGGTCGGCGAAGCCGTGATGAACGACGTTTCCGCCGTGTACAGCGGACCCTCCGTTTTGGTTTCGTGTTTTCGTGTTACACTGGTTTCCTGTTAAAAATGTCACAGTAACTTTGCCGGAAGAAGTTGCCTATTGGGCACGAACCAGAGCGGCAGAAGAGAATACATCCGTTTCCCGTTTGATCGGCAAAATGCTGGAAGCCGGTGGTCAATCCGTTCGTTCAGTTGCCGCCTTTGCCCAAACGGTAGCGGAGAAGAGCAGGGCTACCAAGCCGGGCCGCGGCGAGTTAGTTAATTAGCGGGGGAAGTGGAGTTCGCAGAGATATCCCAGAGCAGCCGCGCCTGGACCCCCACGAGGAGTTGAATGTGGCGGCCATTTCGTCGAAGCGCTTTTGAGAACCCCTGATGCGCGAGCGACCCAAATCTGAACCCGCGCGTTGCGATAGAACCGCAGCACCATGAAACTTGCTCTTGTCTCCGCTCTGTGTTTGGCTGCCTGCGTGCCGTCTTTCGCCGCGGACACAAAAACCGAGATCCAGGCCCGCAAAGCGATGGACGATTTCATGACGGCCTTCAATTCGCGCGGTCCCGGTACTTGGGCTGCGTCCCTCAACTATCCACATGTCCGCTTTGCCAGCAATGAGGTCCGAATCTGGAACACCGCCGATGAATTTGCGCAGAATAATGCCGACTACGCCAGAGGGCTCTCGCCCTCGCGGGCCCCGGGGGCACGATTGGACCCAAGCTGGGACCACACCTCTTTGCCCGTCGTACGGAGCGCAGGTGTTTAATTTAACTGCCCAGGATCAGGCCGGAAGGCAAATCTTCGCCGTAAATGCGGCCCAGTGCGCGTTCATCACGCTCTTCGCCACCTTCCAATTGCGCGGTCAATTGCGGATCCGTAAGTTTGGCCAGTACGGACGCGAAGGTCGTCTCCGAGACATCGCGGACGGGATCTCCGGTGCGGCGTGCCAGTGACACCAGAGCGTCACCCGCTTTCGGCACGGTGAGCAGCGCTTCGATCCATCGCGAAGCTGCTGCGGGGGACAAAGCCTGATTCGCCGGGCCGTAAAACAGCTGCCTGGCACCGAGGCGCGAAAGACACCACAGCACGTAGTCCTCTTTAGGCTGCTTGATGAGTGCATCGCCCAGCTGCATGCGGTTCCCGGCAGGGACCAGTTCCATGCTGGCCGCCGTGCGCCACATTTCACGCAACAGGCTGTTGTTTATTCGCTGGGGTTTCTTGCCGGGCTTCGGCAGCAGAAAAGGCAGCAGGCGCTGCACCATGTCGCTCTGCTGGTTGCGGTTGAGGCCGCCTGCCAGGCGTCCCCAGAAAATCCACCAGTCGATTTCGTTTTGCACCTGGTTGGCAAAAGCAGGGCCGCCCGCGAAAATACGGCGGATTTGTTCGATGCGGAAATCGTCGCCGGGCCAGCCGAAACCGGGCCGCATGCAGAAGCCGGCGAGGTTGAGCCAGCGAATTTCATACGCGGCATTGCGCTTGCGGTTTTCGATCTGTTCGATAAATACATCGGCAAGATTGCGGGCCACATCGACTGGCCAGGAATTGCGACCAAGTCCCAGTGCTGCTTCCAGTTTCGAGGGCAGCTCTTCAGGCGCGATGGCACCCTGCGCGAAAGTATCCCTGACCAGCTGGCAGGCCGCAGCCACTGCTTCCTGACTCACTACTGCAGCTGGCCTGCGAGACGCCCCCTGCGCGGGTGCGGCTTTTCGCAACTGGAACTGCAAACGCCAGCGATTTTCACTGATTTTGGAATCACACCAGGTTTCGAGAGTTCCTGTTTCGGTCAGGTGCGCGCCCAATTTTACCGGCACCAGACGTTCACCGCCTTTGCCAAACCGCAGCACCGCTTCGAGCGGCGCATGCTGGTGAATTTCTTCACCTGGAGCGAATTCCACCACCTGACCGGGCTGGTCATCGGTTCGTGTGAGCGAACTCATCAGGCGGAATGCGACCGGGCGATTGGCGACCAGTTGCAGATCGTCGCGATCTACTTCCACGGTGTCGCCCTCTTCGGCACCGCGCGGTACCAGGCAAACAGCCGAAGTATCGGTCAGGCCCACATAATAGGTTCGCGGCAAACCGCCCCGCACCAGCACTCCCGAACCGGTGGAACGGACATATGAGTAGTACGCGGCACCGCTGGCGACGGCCAGGTCAAGGTCGCGGTTCTCGAAAATCTCCGGACGTTTCCCATACCAGTTTTCGAGCAGATCGGCCACGCGACTGCGGCAGGTTTCCGGGATGAAGAAGCCGCCGTTGAAGAGAATCGCGTCCGGCACCTGCCCGGCGGATTCCAGAAACGCGGAAAGATGGCGGCTGATGGCGGGGTCAGAAACATAGGGCAAGCCCAGTTCGCGGAAGAGGCTGCGCTTTTCTTCAGTCGGTTTTTCGCCGAGTGACGAGAGCGGGAGAAAACCTTCGAGGGTCAGTTCCAGTGCTTCCGCGCGCGTGATTTCCGTTTTGAGCGCACCGCCGATGAGGGAAGAGCCGCTGCCGAGAACGCTGATTTCGACACTCTCACGGCGGGGGTCGCAAAGCAGCAATTCTTTCGCGGCGGAACACTGCCGCCGCAGGCCACTGCGCTGGCGGATGGAAAGCTGTTTGCCCAGTTTTGATTCCGCTAGCCACGCCAGAGTGAGGTCGAGGTTGTCGCCCCCGAGCAACAGATGTTTGCCGACAGCGGTGCGAGTGAAATCGATCTTGTCACCCTCGCGCGAAACACGGATCAGGGAGAAATCGCTGGTGCCGCCGCCGACATCGCAGATCAAAACGATCTGGCCGTCAAACAGCAATCTGCGAGAACGGGCAAAGTTGTTAGCGATCCAGGAATAAAATGCCGCAGCCGGTTCTTCGAGCAGCGTGGGGTTCGGCAGGCCAGCCTCATTCGCAGCCTTAACCGTGAGTTCACGAGCCTCTTCATCGAACGAAGCAGGTACAGTGAGAACGATTTGCTGTTCCGCGAGAGAGCCGAACTTTACCTGATTCGGGCTGGCGTTCCAGGCGTCCCGCATCTTCGCGATAAAACGTGCCGAGACTTCTACAGGGGAAAGAACACGGCCGCTTTCGCCAGCATCCCACGGCAAAATTTTCGCAGTCCGGTCAACATCACCGTTGGAGAGCCAGGACTTCGCACTATGAACCAGGCGGGTGGGAACAATGGCACCCTGCTCGCGTGCGTAAGTCCCCACAGGCTGGCCTTCTTCCAGCAGCAGAAACGAAGGTAGCGTCCGGCAAGGTTCTTCCCTTCCCGCTGCCACCAATTGCGGGATATCGAAAATATGGATGGGAGGAAAGCTGGTGTCTTCCGCCTGCGCGGGGTCAATCCACGCGAGTGCGGAGTTCGTGGTTCCGAGATCGATACCGACGTTCATAGGCTTTTATGTTGTTGCCCGGACGTTGAATTCGAGTTTCCAGCGGCGTCCGTCGCGTGCCACCGACCATAGCTCGAGCATTCCGGTTTCTGTGATTACCGTTTCAAATGATACCGGGACCAGGCCGCTGCCCTGTTCGGAAGTGAGTTTGACCTCAACCGGAGAAAGCTCTTCCAGATCGCCGTCCAGGTCTTCAATCAGGACGCCCGGTGCGTCGTCTTTGCGGCGGGTCGAAGAGAAAAACCGGAACTCGGCGGGTTCGCCTACGATCAGCCCGAATTCGCGGTCAGGAATGCGGACGGAAGTACCCTCATCCATACCGAACTGCGCGACGGCGAGAGCTTTCAGCGGGGCCGGAATGCCGGGCACGGCAGGCATCGCCGTTTCAATTCCCACATAGTAGGAACGTGCGATGCCGCCCCTGATCCGAACTCCTTTGCCATGTCTGGCCGCTCCATAATACGCCGCGCCACGGGCAACGGCCTGCATCAGGTCTTCACCTGCCAGCGGTTGCACTGCGCGGAACCCTTCCTCTGTCAGCCAGCCGTTTAGAACGTCCAGGATGCGCTGCCGCACGAACGGCGCATGCAGCACACCACCGTTGAAGAGGATGTGGGTGGGACACGCCAGACCACTGGGTCCGCGCCGAACGGTTCCGGCTTCGGTGGCAGACGCCTTCTGCCGGAGGAATTGGGCCAGATGACGGGTTATTGCCGGATCAGATGCATAAGGCAAACCAATTTCCTGTAAGCCGGACCGACGTAGTGCTTGCGGCATTTCTGAACTGGGCACCAGCGGCAGAAACCCCTCAAGCACCTGTTCCAGTTGTTCACGCCGCAGGCTGGTTTTGATGCTTCCACCGATCAGACTGGAACCTTTGCCGAGCAGTGTAACCGGGACTTCGCTGGCCGTGGTGGCAGGGTCAAGCAATTTTTCTTTGGCGAGACGGCAGTGGTTCCAGAGTGCCTGCATCTGGAACTTATCGAGCTTTGTTCCTTTTGCTGAGAGTTCAGCCGCGACAGCGTGCGCAAGGGCGAGATCCACGTTATCGCCACCCAGCAGGATGTGTTCACCCACGGCGAGCCGTTCGAGTTCCAGTTGCCCTGCCTTCGCCGTGACAGCGATCAGGGTAAAGTCTGTGGTGCCTCCGCCGATATCGATGACCAGGACCAGGTCGCCTTCCTGTACTCTTTCGCGCCAGTCACTGTGCCGCTCCAGCCAGGCATAAAAAGCCGCCTGTGGCTCCTCCAGCATCGTGAGGTTGCGGTAGCCGGCAGCTTCAGCGGCACGCCCGGTAAGCTCGCGGGCGATGGCGTCGAATGAGGCGGGAACCGTGACCAGAATTTCCTGATCAGTGAACGGTGCATCAGGATGCTCCTGATCCCAGGCCGAACGCAGATACCTGAGGTATTCAGCCGAGGCATCCACCGGCGAAATCTGTTGGATGCCTTCCACCGCATTCACCGGCAGCAGAGCCGAAGTGCGATCCACCGCCGACCAGGATAGCCAACTTTTAGCCGAGGAAACCAAACGGCCGGAAACTTCAGCGCCACGCCGCTGCGCCAGCTTGCCCACTACATAAGACGGATGAGCATTCCAAGGCAGGGCGATGGCGCCAGGAGGGAAATCACGTTCCCCCGGGATGAAAAGGAATGATGGCAGCAGCGGTTCTGCGGCAATTTCGTTGGCGCTTATCAGCTGAGGAATATCTGCGACGAGAACTGAGAGGTCAGCCGCGATTTCCGTGTACGCGAGGGCGCAGTTGGTGGTGCCGAGATCGATGCCAATGGAATACCGGGACAGAACCTACTCCACTTCGATTTCGGCCAGCGCCAGCACGGTCAGATCTTCCCGGGAACTGAGTTTCGGGAGGGAAACGGAGGTGGCACGCCAGCCCCGATGCCGCAGAACTCCAGCCGGGGGCTTGCCTGAAGCTGGCACGTTACCGATGTATTTGATCAGCGCCGCGTTGCCGCCCGGAGGGTTGGCCGTGCTGCCTTCCACGGCGTCGATCACTGGCGCGGGAGCAAAATGCCGAACCAGCATTTCGCGGGTGCGGTCATGCACTTCACGCGCGGCACCACCCACCTGCTCGTCGGTGTAGGCCCCGAAGTCTTCCATGAAGAAATCAACCGCACGAGCCTCTCTTTGCAGCATGCCGAGGAGCTGTAGCGCCCCGTCCGCAGGCTTAATTACAGGCACCGGGGGTGTTGGCTGCGCTTTGGGTGCAGGGGCCTGTTTGGGCGCCAGACCCAGCTGCGCGACAAGGTCGTCGGGCAGGCTGCCGCCGAAAAGAAGCGCGAAAAACGCTCGGAACGCCAGAATGATGCTGCTCAAGATCGGTATTGCTCCACGGCTTCAGGATAGCAACGGGTTAAAGCATAGCCCCTGGGAATGCGCCATAATATCTAATGTGCGACTCCGTAATCTGGCCCCGTTGTTTGTTTTGACTGCTCTGGCACTTGCTCAGGCCCCCTGGCAATCCGTCACCGAGCTTCCTGGCGTTGACTGGCAGGGCACCACCGCTGCCCGCAAACCTGCTGTTCTCAAATTCCTGCGGGAAGAAACATGCACCTGCGGCTGCGGCATGAAGCTGGCAGAGTGCCGCGTGGGTGACCCCTCGTGCGCCGTGAGCCGCAAACTTTCGAATGCCGCGGTAAAGGATTTCGTTGACGGCAAGAATGCCGACGCAGTCCGCGCAGACCTCAAGAAAATCGCCGGTGAGCCGCCTCCGATGCTGGAAGAGGCCCAGAAGCTCAATATCGCGGGCGCTCCGTTTAAGGGTCCCGCGAATGCGCGGGTTACCATCGTTGAATTTTCCGACTTCCAATGCCCGTACTGCTCCAAAGTTGTAGGGCCGACGAAGGAAATCCTGAAGCAGTTCCCGAACGACGTCAAGTTTGTGTTCAAGCAGTTCCCGCTTGATTCACACGCCGACGCCCAGTTCGGTGCCGAGGCTTCTCTGGCTGCGCAGTCGCAGGGTAAGTTTTGGGAGATGCATGACCGGTTGTATGCCGGCTTTCCCGATCTTTCGCGCCGTACGGTGATCCGGTACGCGAAGGAGATCGGCCTCGATATGAACAAGTTCACATACGAAGTGGACAACCACAAACATGCTGCAAGGGTGCGCAGCGAAGAACAGGAAGGTGAAGCCGCTGGTGTTGGCGGAACTCCTACTTTTTACTTCAACGGCAAGAAATTTAATGGCCCGTTTGAGCCCCAAACCGTGGCGGGTGTGATCCGCGGCGAACTGAAATAGTCAGGCTATTTCGACCGGACGGAATTCTTGAGGCGGTCCAGTTGTTTGCGCGCCGTACTGGCCCAGGAACTGGTGCCGTCAAGTTTTAAATACTTCTGCCAGTGGCTGATGGCTTCGAGCAATTGCCCGTTGCGTTCGCAAAGCAGGGCCAGGTTGAAATAGGCGTCGGCGTAGCGCGGGTTCAGGCGAATGGCATCCAGATAATGGATGCGCGCCGTTGCAAAATCACCCTTCTCGTCAAACAGATTCCCCAGATTGAAATGTGCAAGGGGGTAAGCCGGGTCCGCCTGTATAGCGCGGGAATAGTATTCGGCCGCCTCTTTGAATTTCTTCATCCGGAACGCGATTGTACCCAGATTGACCAGCGCACCTGAAGCATTCGCATTGGCGTCGATCGCTTTCCGGTAGGCTGCGATCACGTCGTTCACGGGAGCTCCCGTTTCCTCCAGCGACAGGCCTTTTTGGAACCATTTTTCAGAGAGCCCATCGTCGGGGATCGCGACGGGGTCGGCTTTGACCGGAAATGAACGTAGTTTTTCCAGTTCCTTCTCGTCAAAATCGAGCAACTGCTGCCCGGTGACGGGCTCCATGCGGCTGCCTCCGATGTGGACGGCAATCCGGCGGCCTTCCGCAGTGATTCGCAGTTGTGACAGGGGTTCGGTGACGTTTTCGAGTCGGGATTTAAGGGCTTCAATTGCCCGCTGGATCTGGCGCGGAGCAATCTTCAGCTCACGCAAACGCTTGAGCGTTTTTAAGGCAAGCAGAGCGGAAAAGCCAAACGTCTCGCCACCGGAAACAAAACCCTGTTTTTCCCAGGAGCGAAGTTGGCGTTCAGAGATATCCACCATGCGGCGAACGACTTCCCGGCGGTAGGTTCCGCCAGAGGCCGTTTCGCGGATTATTTCAGTCATGGGAGGTACGCCGTTCAGAGCAAAGTGTAGCAGTTATAGCGTATCCTGGCTGAAAATGCTGGTTGACCAACTGGGACTACCAGAACCCCGGGCCGGAATCCAGGGTAGTATTGGAGGTACCAGGACCCCTGTGCATCGCCTCGACCTCTTTACCCTCGATGTCGTAACGGTCGTCATTACTTTTGTGACGGGAGTCACTCTGTGGCTTGCTTCAAACCTGAACCGCAAAGTCGCTGGGATTAAACGCTGCAGCCTCGCCAGTTTTCTACTTTGCCTGGGCTTTTCCCTTTATCCTGCGCGTCTGGCAATTCCTGGAAAATTGATCATACTGCTCCCGAATGTTGTAGTTTTTGCGGGCGTACTTTGTATTCTTGATGGCATCCGCGCATTTCGCGAATTGCCCCGCCTTCGAGTTTTTTATGCTGTTACGACCGTGCTTTACCTGCCTGCCATTTCTTATGGGCTTTGGGTAGACGACCAGGTCAACACAC
This sequence comes from Terriglobia bacterium, assembly GCA_025363475.1. GTDB lineage: Bacteria > Acidobacteriota > Terriglobia > Bryobacterales > Bryobacteraceae > BOG-234. The sequence goes on along the minus strand of JANYDS010000029.1, from coordinate 60,042 downwards.
GCGTGGCGGTAGAAACATTTTTTTGCGCCATTCCCACAATCCTCGCAGCCTGGAGCATGGCGTGGGACGTTTCCGCGCGTGACCGTCCCGTGTACTGGGTCACTGCCGCCGGATTTGCGATCAATGGCGTGACCATGCTCTTCCGGACAGCAGATGCGTGGAACAGCGGACCTCGCATGGATCTTTTCGATGGCAGAGTCATTGATTTTGTCGGGTCGATGACCGTGGATCTGGCTGCCATCAGTTGTACGTTTGGCCTCAGCCTGGCAACCAATCTCAAGCTGCATCGCGAGACCGAGAAACTGGCGCTCTACGATTCGCTAACCAACCTTCCCAATCGAAGGCTGTTTGAAGAACGGCTGGAGCAGGCGGAAAAACGGGCCTTCGAAAGCGGGCAGCCTCTGGCTCTGGTGTATTGCGATCTGGACGATTTCAAGACCATCAACGATACGATCGGCCACGAAGGCGGCGACCGGGCACTTAAGCTGGTTGCGGACCGGTTGCGGAGTGTCATCAGCGCGGACATTTGTTTAGCGCGAGTGGGCGGTGATGAATTTCTGCTGCTGGTGGAAAATGCACGATCCCGCGACCAGATGCATGCCTTAATTGACCGCGTTCGCACTGCAGTGGAAGGCGAAGTGGAACTATTGGGCCAGCTTGCGACGATTCGTATCAGTTGCGGTCTGGCTATCTTCCCCGAAGACGTGGGCAGCGCTTCGGATCTGATCAGGCTGGCAGATGCCGCGATGTACATGATGAAACAGCACGGACGTTTTTCCCCAGCCAGCGAAGCCGCCGGGGTATAACCTTTGCCGTTCGCGTGGATTGGGCGTCCAAACCCGTCCGATATAGTGGTTGTAATCCCATGAGTCAGAACAGTTTTGGCAGCGCCTCCACTCTTTCCGTGGCAGGTGCCGAATACCGCTATTACCGCCTTGCCGCGCTTGAAGAAAAGGGAATCGCGACCATTTCGCGGCTGCCTTTTTCCCACCGTATCCTGCTGGAAAACCTGCTGCGCTGCGAAGACGGCCGCAAGGTTCATGCCGCTGATATTGAAATGATTGCGCGCGGTGGCAGTGAAGGCGAGCCGAAAGAAATTTCGTTTATGCCTGCGCGGGTGTTGCTGCAGGATTTTACCGGAGTTCCCGCCGTGGTGGATATGGCCGCGATGCGTGATGCCCTGGCAGCAATGGGTGCTGACCCTTCCAAAGCCAATCCTTTGATGCCGGCTGATCTGGTGATTGACCATTCGGTCCAAGTGGATGAATACGGCACGAAGGGTGCTTTTGATATCAACGCCGCGCTGGAATTTCAGCGAAACCGCGAGCGCTACACGCTGCTGCGCTGGGGCCAGACTGCGTTTCGTAACTTCCGCGTGGTGCCGCCGGATACCGGCATCGTGCATCAGGTGAATCTGGAGTATCTGGCTTGCGTCGTATTCCGCAATCAGGAAGCGGATGGATCGGTTACGGCATACCCCGATACACTTGTCGGCACCGATTCGCACACCACCATGATCAATGGTTTGGGCGTTGTGGGCTGGGGCGTTGGCGGGATTGAAGCCGAGGCCTGCATGTTGGGCCAACCCATTTCCATGCTGCTTCCCTCCGTGGTGGGGTTCAAGCTCTTCGGCAAATTGCCGGAAGGCTGCACGGCTACTGATCTTGTGCTGACTGTGACTCAGATGCTGCGCAAGAAGGGTGTTGTGGGTAAGTTTGTCGAGTTCTATGGTGCGGGTCTCAGTGCGTTGAGCGTGGCTGATCGCGCCACCATCGCCAATATGGCCCCTGAGTATGGCGCGACGATTGGCTTCTTCCCTGTTGATGACGGCACGCTCGCCTACCTGCGGATGTCGAACCGCGACGAAAAACTGGTAGAGCTGGTGGAAGCTTATTCGAAGGCGCAGGGTTTGTTCCGTACGGACGAGACCCCGGACCCGGTATTTGTTGACACGCTGGAACTGGACATGTCGACTGTAGTACCGTCCATGGCAGGTCCGAAACGTCCGCAGGATCGGCTCACGCTGGGTCAGGTGCGGCAGAATTTCAAGGATGCTTTTAAAGATGCATCCACGAAGAAAGTCACGGTCGCAATAAACGGCGTCTCGGGTGAACTGGGGAGTGGCGCGGTTGTGATTGCGGCTATTACAAGTTGCACGAACACTTCCAACCCTTCCGTGATGATCGGTGCAGGTCTGCTCGCGAAGAAGGCCGTGGAAAAGGGCCTCACGAGCAAACCCTGGGTGAAGACCAGCCTTGCTCCTGGTTCCAAAGTTGTCACGGAATATCTGAATAAGGCTGGCCTTACGCCATATCTGGACGCTCTGAATTTCAACCTGGTGGGCTATGGCTGTACTACTTGCATCGGCAACAGCGGACCATTGCCGGAAGCTGTTTCGGCTGGCATCAAAGACAACGATCTGGTGGTCGCAGCGGTCCTGAGTGGCAACCGTAATTTTGAAGGCCGCATCAATCCTCAGGTGAAAGCCAACTATCTGGCGTCACCGCCATTGGTGGTCGCGTACGCAATCGCCGGGCGCGTTGATATCGATATGGCCACTGACTCTCTCGGTATTGGGTCCGATGGTCAGCCGGTTTATTTGCGCGATATCTGGCCGTCGCCGCAGGAAGTGGACGCAGCGATGCGCGCGACGATTAATGCGGAAATGTTCCGGTCGGAATATGCCAAGGCTTTTGAGGGCGATTTGAACTGGCAGCATCTTCCTGTCCCGACTGGCAACACCTTCATTTGGGAAGCCGATTCCACTTACATCAAGCGGCCGCCCTATTTCGACAACATGATCGACCCCACTACGCCCATTGCGGATTTCGCCGGTGTGCGCGCCCTTGCGGTGTTGGGCGATTCCGTCACCACCGATCACATTTCGCCGGCGGGTAACATCAGTGCCAAGAGTCCGGCCGGTCAGTATTTGATCGCGCAGGGCGTTCAGCCTGTCGATTTCAACTCTTACGGCGCGCGGCGCGGTAACCACGAAGTGATGGTGCGCGGGACTCTCGCCAACGTCCGCCTGCGGAATCAGCTGGTCCCTGGTACGGAAGGTCCCTGGACGGCACATATGCCGGATGAGACACCGATGTTCATCTATGACGCGGCCATGCAGTATCAACAGGAAGGGACTCCACTGATGATTCTGGCGGGCAAGGAATACGGTTCAGGTTCTTCGCGTGACTGGGCGGCTAAAGGCGTCATGCTGCTAGGCGTTAAGGTGGTCATTGCGGAAAGCTTTGAGCGCATTCACCGCACAAACCTTGTGGGGATGGGCGTTCTGCCGTTGCAGTATCTGGCAGGGCAGACTGCTGCGTCGCTGGGTCTCACGGGGAAAGAGACATTCAGGATAACCGGTGTCCGCGAAGGCGTGGAAAGCGGCGCCAAGGTTCAGGTTCGGGCGGTTGCGCCGGATGGTTCGGTCATCGAATTTGAAGCTGCTTCACGCGTGGATACGCCGCAGGAAGCGGAATACTTCCGTAATGGCGGGATTCTGCCGTTCGTTCTTCGCCAGTTGGCCTCCGCTTAGGAGTTCGGGTTACTTCAGAAGCTTGTCAATCTCAATCGAAAGCGCTCCAACGGTGAGCGCTCTCGGGTCAGCGCCGTCGATATCGTTGCGGATCATTCCTGCGCCATCGATCACGAAGATGTGGGGGAAATGCACGTTCATGTTTCCAGTCGGCTTGAGTTGTAAATACGACATCATGACCTGGCCAGCGTCGAACAGAATCGGCCATTTCGCCTGATGGGCAGCCGTAAACTTGTCGACGGTTTCGAAATTGTCGGGCAGTGTAACGATCGAGAGCAGGGCGACCCTGTCCCCGTAACGCGATGACAACTCTGCAAAAGTGTCTGCCAGCTGGTTGCACACCGGGCAATCGGTTTTCATGAAATCGACCAGGACGATCTTGCCGCGATAGTCCTGTAAATCATGCTGTTGAAAATGGGTATCGACGATTGAGAAGCCCGGCGCACGACGGTTCGAATTTTCTCCGGCAGCGAAGAGAGCCAGAGTGACGAGAAGAAAAATTACCGGCAGTTTCATAGTGAGCCTCGTTTTGCCGCAAGCTCCCGCAGCGACTCAGTAAAGGGTGCCCGTGCCACGCCCCGTTCGCTAATGATAGCCGTCACGTAGCGATTGGGGGTGACATCGAATGCGGGGTTGCGCACCACCGTACCTTCCGGTGCCATTCGCACGCCCTGAATATGCGTTACTTCAGCAGATGCACGCTCTTCGATGGGGATGTGCGTCCCATCCGGCAGCGTCAGATCAAGCGTTGAAACGGGAGCGGCAACGTAGAACGGTACATTGTTCTCCTTCGCTAGAACAGCCACGCCATAGGTGCCGATTTTATTGGCTACATCGCCGTTTGCGGCAATGCGATCCGCACCGACAATCACGCATCCGATACGGCCTGAGTGCAGGAAATGCCCAGCCATGTTGTCGGTGATGAGCGTGGCCGGTATACCGTCATGCTGTAGTTCCCAAACGGTAAGCCGCGCTCCTTGCAGAAAGGGCCGGGTTTCATCCGAGAACACGTCGATCGTCTTGCCCGCTTCCACCGCTGCACGCACCACGCCGAGCGCAGTGCCATAGCCCGCAGTCGCCAGCGCACCCGCATTGCAATGGGTCAGTATAGTGCTGTTGTCAGGAACCAGAGGCGCTCCGTGGCGGCCAATTGCTTTGTTGATTTCAATATCTTCTTCGCACACGAGAATAGCTTCGGCCACCAGCCGTTCCGTAATTTCGCGGTGTGACAAATGGCGCAGCGACGCATACAGGCGCTTCATGCGGTCAATGCCCCAGAACAGGTTTACCGCCGTGGGCCGGGTGGAAGCAAGTTCGGCGCAGATGGCTTCGAATTGCGCGTCGAGGCCGGCGGCGTCCGCCTGCTGAACGCCAATCGCCACCCCCATCGCGGCCGCCACACCAATCGCAGGTGCGCCGCGAATGACCATGGTGCGAATCGCATCCGCGACCTCCTGATAGCTTTGACACGTAACGTAAATCTCTTCGAGCGGCAGGCGTGTCTGGTCAATCATGACCACGCCTTCGGGTTTCCACAGAATGGTCTGGATCATTTGTTATGAGGGTTTCCCGACAGCATTACGGCCAGGAACGGCAATGAATTGTACGAAATATGGGTGATAGTGGAGGCGCGTGTGGAACCGGAAACATGGCGAATCACGCCGAGCACGAAGCCCACCACCGTGATGAGCACGCCGCTCTGCCAGATATTGGCGTTTTGCACCAGATGCATGGCCCCGAACAAGGCCGAAGTCGTGAGAATGCCAGGCAGCACGCCAAAAGAATCTGTCAGTACCGGCTGCAGGAAACCACGGAAGAGTAACTCCTCAACAACCGGCCCCAGACTCACGCCAAATATTGCAATTACAATGCGGCTGACCGGGTCTTCGAGTAATTTGTCGAACGGTGTTTCGGTGTTCGGAATTTGCAAAAGATTACCCAGAATCACCACAAGGAGCGCGAGGCCGAATCCCACTGCGATCAGGGAGCCTGCCGAGAAGGGTGACGCCACCCAGCCGAGCGATTCAAACAACGGTCTGCCATGCCGGGAAAATAAAATTTTGAGCACAAGTAACACCAGCGCATAGCCGATGAATTCGGCAGTCACCAAACCAAACCCATTCAGCTCTGTCGGACTGGAGTAGCCAAACGTTTTTTGAACGCCAATGCTGCCCAGCCAGACCGCCGGAAGAAATAGTGCAGCCACAAGGATGATTTCGGCGAAGCCCCAAAACGGCTGATCTCGTTCCGCCAGAATCAGGGGCGTCATTTATCGCCCTCAATCAACGCCGCCGCCAGCAGCGGAATCATAATCTCATGGTGACCGGTGAGCGAATACCCTCTGCCACCGGACTGCACATGGGGCCGTTCCACTACATTGACGCGGGGACGATACTGCTGCAGGAAATCCAGATTCACAGTAGTGAAATTCCGCACCTCGTGGCCCAGATTGCGCACCGTCGAAAGGGCCTTGAGAAACACCTCAGGCATCACCACTGCTGAGCCCGCATTGATGAAAACACCGCCGCCATTGAGTGACGAGACCAGGGTGCAGAAGAGCCGGAAATCCCGGTGCGTCGCGCGACCCAGGGCTTCCGGGTTCACTGCAGGATGCGTGTGCGGCGTGTCGGTACCAATGGCGACGTGAACCGTTACCGGAATGCACTTCTGCCAGGCCCGCAGCAGAATGCTGTCACTGCGGTGTTCGGCGGGCGAAAGGCGGTCCAGAGCAAGGCCAAGGGCCTCGCCAGCTCCGCAATCGGCCAGGAGCGCGTCATTCCATTGCCGGCCTGTTTCTTCCGCCGCGCCGAAACGCCCGTCGGGCAGAACTGCCTCAACATCCTCGCTGGTATTGCCCGCCAGTGCAATTTCGAAATCGTGAATGGAAGCCGCGCCATTCATCGCGAACGTGGTAGCGAAACTGCGGTCCATCAGATCAATCAAAACCGGTGCCAGACCGCACTTAATAACATGCCCGCCGAGGCCCCAGATCACCGGTTTGTTTAAGCGGCGGGCGTTCAGAACGGCCTCAACTACAGCTCGCAGCGAATCACCTGCCAGGATATGCGGCAGGCTGTCGATCAAGCCTGGTATCCCTGAACCCCTGCTGTAAACGCGGGCAAAATCTGACTGCTTCACCTTGCCACCGCGCGCTGCCAGCGAAATGGTTTTCAACTCCGCAAGATCAATCGGAGCGATTCCGTAACGTTCGCTCACTTTCCGTGCCCCGCCATCTTGCGCAGCGCCGCTGCTGTGAAACTCTTGCGGGATTTGATCACCTGCTCCGGAGTCCCCGCAGCCACCATACGGCCACCATCTTCACCACCATCCGGCCCCAGATCAATGATCCAGTCAGCGCTCTTGATCACGTCGAGGTTGTGTTCAATCACCAGCACAGTATTACCCAGATCTACCAGCCGCTGCAGAACCTCAAGCAGTTTCCGGACATCTTCAAAGTGCAGCCCGGTGGTAGGTTCATCCAGCACATAGAAAGTGCGGCCTGTCTGGCGGCGGCTGAGTTCTTTTGAAAGCTTGATGCGCTGTGCCTCGCCTCCCGAAAGAGTGGTGGAAGACTGACCAAGGTGTACATAGCCCAAACCCACATCCAGCAGCGTCTGCAGCTTCGGGCGGATCTGCGGATTGGTTTCGAGCAACGGTAGCGCTTCTTCAACAGTCAGCGCCAGCAAGTCCGCGATAGAGCAGTCTTTATACTTCACCTGCAGCGTTTCGTGGTTGTAGCGCTTGCCCCGGCACACGTCGCACGTTACGTATACATCGGGCAGGAAGTTCATTTCGATGCGTTTCAGTCCGTCGCCCTGACAAGCCTCGCAGCGCCCGCCTTTCACGTTGAAACTGAAACGCCCGGGCTTATATCCGCGCTCGCGTGATTCCGGCAACAGAGTATAGAAATCACGAATCGGCGCGAACAGTCCGGTGTAAGTGGCCGGATTGGAGCGCGGCGTCCGCCCGATCGGCGACTGATCGATTCGAATGACTTTGTCGATCTTGTCGATACCTGTGATCTCTCCATGCGCGCCAGGTGCTTCATGCGAGCCGTAAATTTCCCGCGCCAGCGAGCGATAAAGAATGTCGTTCACCAGGGTCGATTTACCGCTTCCCGAAACGCCGGTGACGACAATCAAACGCCCCAAAGGAAACTCCGCATCAATATTTTTCAGGTTGTGTTCACTGGCACCCTTGATGCGAATCCAGTCCCCGTTCCCGGCCCGGCGCTTTTTCGGAACAGGAATCTGAAGCGTGCCAGCCATGTACCGCCCCGTCAGCGATTCCGGATTCGCACGGATCTCTGCGGGAGTGCCGCACGCAACCAGCGCACCGCCCAGCCTGCCTGCGCCCGGCCCGAGATCGATCACATAATCCGCACGTTCAATGGTTTCCGCATCGTGCTCAACCACCAGCACCGTATTCCCCATGTCGCGCAGTGACGTGAGCGTATCGAGCAGCCGGTCATTGTCTCGCGGATGCAGCCCGATGGAAGGTTCATCCAGCACATAAAGCACGCCGCGCAGTTTGGAGCCAATCTGTGTCGCCAGCCGAATGCGCTGAGCCTCGCCGCCCGACAGTGTTGACGCTGGCCGGTCCAGCCCCAGATAGTGCAGCCCCACGGACTCCAGAAATTCGAGGCGCCGCCGGATTTCATCCACCACCCGGCCCGCTATCTGCGCTTCCCTGTCACCCAGTTGCCACGAACGCGCCGTAATCAGGGCCCGGGAAATCGGCATCCCGGTAAATTCAGCAATGGAAATATTCTTAACCCGAACTGCCAGACTCGACGAGCGCAACCGTTTACCCGCGCACGAAGGACACGGTGCCGGTGACATGTAGTCGCTCAGCCACTCTTGGTAGTGATCCGAGGCATTCTCATAAATCCCGCTGAGGATCTGGACCAGTCCGTCAAATCCCGTACCACCGTGGAGCAGAACGTTCCGCGTCGCGAGTGTCAGCTTTTCCCAGGGCGTCTTCAGTTTGATCTTGAGCGCCTTTGCCGCCGTCTGAATCTTGTTCTCTACGAGCGCTGACCCTGCTCCCGGCCCCAGTGCGCCCTCCAGCAAAGGTTTAGACGTGTCAGTGATGATCTTGTCAGGGTCAATTGCCCACGTGCTGCCAATACCCGCGCACGCCTCACAGGCCCCATACGGGCTGTTGAAAGAGAATGACCGCGGCTCCAGTTCCGGGACGCTATGGCCGCATTCCACGCAGGCGAGTTTGCGCGAGTAAAGCCGTTCTTCACCATCCACCACTGCGATCAGCACCAGCCCGTCAGCCAGTTTGGTTGACGTTTCGATGGATGCTTCCAGACGCTTCTCAATCCCTGGTTTGACTAATAAACGGTCTACAATCACTTCAATCGAATGGTTGCGCCGTTTATCCAGAGTAATCGTGTCTTCAAGGGAACGGATAACGCCATCGATCCGCGCCTTTACAAAGCCCTGCCGCGCCAGCTTTTCCAGTTCTTTGCGAAATTCACCTTTACGCCCGCGAACTATAGGGGCAAGAACCAGAATGCGCTCATCCGGCCGCAGGGAAAGGACGTGCTTGAGGATCTGTTCAGTGGTCTGCCGGGAAATTTCGCTCCCGCAAACGGGGCAGTGGGGAATACCGATCGAAGAGTACAGCAGGCGCAGATAGTCGTAGATTTCCGTGATAGTACCGACGGTACTGCGCGGGCTTCGCCCTGTGGTTTTCTGATCGATTGAGATGGAAGGACTCAGGCCGTCAATGGAGTCCACATCCGGGCGTTCCATCTGGTCAAGGAACTGTCGCGCGAATGTTGACAGGGTCTCCACGTACCTGCGCTGGCCCTCGGCATAGATCGTGTCAAATGCCAGCGACGACTTGCCTGACCCGCTCAGACCGGTGATTACCGTGAGCGAATTTCGGGGAATCCGCACACTGATATTTTTCAAATTGTGCTGACGAGCGCCCGAGACCGTGATTTCCTGTAACATACCTTGATTTCCTGTAACATAAAGATGTTACGCTGTGTGTTTCCGCTGAGTCACAAATACAAGACCCCTTGTTTTTCCGACGAATCAATACGGGCTGCATCCGCTGCGGCAGGCTATACACGCGCAAAAGCCGCGGTCTGTTCCGCCGCATCTTTTGCAGTTCGGCATTTCACTGCGAAAATTGCGGCCTGAACCGTTACTACTACCGGGCGGTGTTTGCCGTTTTCCAGTGGTTTGCCTACTGCCCCACCTGTCACAACTTTGAGCTGACCAGACTCAGGCGCCCTGACAAAATTGACCCGATGAGCCTCAACCCTCTGCGCTTCGTGTTGCGACTGATCGGTTTTCCCCTCTACTACTGTACCTTTTGCCGCATTCAGTTCGGCGACTTTCACCCGCTCCACCCGGACTGGAAAGCACGCCGCACGAAACGCGCCAGCGCCTGACGATGGAACTCAGCGCCGCGAGCAGCGCCGCAGGCAAACGGCTCGACGCATTCCTGCACGAAAAGCTTCCGGATTACAGCCGATCACGGCTTCAGAGCTGGGTGCGAGACGGTTGCGTTCTGGTGAACGGCAGCCCGGCCAAGTCTTCTTATGTGATCCGCGGGACGGAGCAGGTTTCCGTGGAACCGCAAGATCTGGCCCCCCTGCACGCCGAAGCGGAAGACATTCCGCTGGCCGTGCTGTATGAAGATTCGAGCGTAGTCGCCATCAACAAACCTGCGGGGATGGTTGTCCACGCGGGCGCCGGAGTTCACAGCGGAACTGTGGTCAACGCTTTGCTCCACCGCTTTCAAACCCTGTCTTCCGTGGGTGGCGATCTCCGTCCGGGAATTGTACACCGGCTGGACCGTTACACCAGCGGCATCCTGCTGGTGGCAAAAACAGATCAGGCGCACAAGAATCTGGCTCTCCAGTTCTCTTCACGAACAGTGAAGAAGATCTACATGGCTCTGGTGGAAGGCAGCTTGCAGGGAGAAGGCAGGATTGAAAAGCCCATCACGCGTGACCCGCACAACCGCGCACGTATGACGGCTCGCCAAACCACGGGGCGCACGGCACTCACAGACTGGAAGACGATTGAAGGCTTCACCGGTTTCACCCTGCTTCGCATTCATATCGGTACTGGCCGGACACATCAGATCCGTGCCCACATGGCAGCAATCAGGCATCCTGTTGCCGGTGACTGGCTCTATGGCGCGAAGCCTGCAGCGTGGGACCGATTCTTCCTCCACGCCCATCAACTCACCTTTCGCAGCCCCGCCACAGCTCAGGACGTCGTGGTTGAGTGTGCGCTGCCGCCTGAGCTGGAAGCCTGGAAGAGCACTCTGATTCCCCCAGCCAGCGTCTCGCCGCAACGATAGAATAGACCCATATGAAACTGCTCTGCCTCGCCGCCCTTTGCGCCACGGCTCTCTTCACAACGTCCGGCGTGGCGCAGGCTCCAGCACCGGCCCGGCCAGCGCTACCGGCAGGCCAGACCGCGCCCTCTGATTCAGACGACCAGACACCGATCAGGCTCGACGTCACCCGCGTCAATATCCTCTTCACCGTGACGGACAAGAAAGGCCGCTTCGTGACTGACCTCACGAAAGATGAATTCGAGGTCATCGAAAACAAGAAGCTGCAAACCGTTCAGCAGTTTGCTTCGGAATCCGACCTGCCCCTGCGCCTCGCGCTGCTAATCGATACCAGCAACAGTATCCGGGACCAGTTCCGCTTTGAACAGGAAGCGGCGGTGCGGTTCGTACAAAGTGTCGTCCGGCCGCACGCCGACAAACTGATGCTCGTGAGTTTCGACAATGTGACCGAAATGGTGTCTGACCTTTCAGATGACCCGCGTGTTTTGGAGGCAGGGATCAAACGGATGCGGCCCGGCGGCGGCACTGCCCTTTACGACGCCATTTATTTCGCAGCCAAAGAGAAGCTGATGATGGATCAGCCTCACGATAAATTCCGCCGCGCCATGATTATCATCAGCGATGGTGACGATACTGAAAGCCGCCTCACCCGCGACCAGGCACTCGAAATGGCACAGAAGGCCGACGTGGTCATCTACGCTATCTCCACCAACATAAAACGTGAGGACAGCGATGGCGACAAGGTTCTGCGGTACCTGACAGAAGAAACCGGCGGGCAGGCTTTCTTCCCCTTTAAGATTTCGGACCTCGACCAGAATTTTGAAAACATCGCCAATGAACTCCGCCATCAGTACACGGTGTTTTACCGGCCCGAGCCGTTGAAGGCTGACGGTCTTTATCACCCTGTTACCGTTCGCGCGAAGGGACGTAAAGATCTGGTGATCCGGGCCCGCAAGGGCTACTACGCGCCCAAATTCTGAAATTTTCGTTACAGCGGATTGTAGGGTCGGGTATCTGAACCAGTTCGCAAGCTGCGCACCGAGGCCTGGTCGCGCGGCAATGAGAGAACGTGCGGCGTGATTACAACCAGCACGCTGGAATCTTCCTTATCGAGCGACGTTTGTTTGAACAGGTTGCCCAGCAGCGGAATCTGCGCCAGACCCCAAAATCCGGCCACCGATTTCGCGTCGGTCTTGCCAATCAGGCCAGCCACGATAGCCGCCTCGCCGTCACGCAGACGAGCCTGTGTGACAAGCTGCCGCCTCCCGATGACAGGTATTCCGTTCACAGCCGTACCGGACAGTAATTCAAAGGTAGTATCCACCGCCAGCGTAATCTCGCCCTGATCATGGATGCGTGGTGTCACTTTTACGGACACACCCAGCTCTTCATAGGTGATCGACGGGGGCGGCGCGAATGTCTGCCCCTGGGCACCTGCTGCCGCACCGTAGAAACCGGCGGTCACGATGGGATATTTTTCGCCCGCGTGGAATGTACCGGGCTGACCGTCTGTCGTGCGGATCTGCGCGCGAAACAGAGTCCGTGACGTTGAACTGGTCTGAGTCAATATCGCCTGTACCTGAGCCACCCCCAACCCGATCAGCGTTTTACCCCCACCCAGCGTCAACAGGTTCGCGACTCCCGCGGGAGCGGTAATGGCATTGTGCAGAATCTGTCCCAGGTAAAGCGCCTGAAAACTGTTCGTCACTTTGAACCCGAAGTTCCGCACATCGCTGTCCGAAATTTCGATGAACTCCACGTCCAGCATCACCTCTCCGCGAAAGCCCAGCAGTTCCTGCAAAAGCGCCTGCGCCGGAAGAACGCGTGAAATACGGTCGCGCAAAGTGAGTTCGCCGCGCCCTGTGCTCCATGCCAGTTTTTCAATATTGGTTGCCTGCCGCACGGCCTGGGCGATCTCAGTCAACTCCTGCTGAGTCACAGCTTGAGGCACCGGGATCGAGACGGAAATAGACTGTTCCAGGTCGTTCCGGTTGGATGGCGTATCCTGCGCTACCATAAACAGGCGGGTTGACACAGGAACTACCAGAGCCCCGGTGGCCGCCTCCAGATCGTGCAGGGCCTCGCGATAGTCGACTCCCGAGACTTTGAAATGTACGGGCGGTCCGGGGTCTGGAAAGCCCTCAGTATAAATAGTCTCCAGCTCGAAACGCTTCGCCACGGCATCGAACAAAGTGCGGGCACTCCCCGTAATGTCGAAGTCATTACGGCCCTCTTTTGCACGCAGGGCGGGCGGTTCCAGCAACTGTCGTCCAGCGGCGGCTTCACGAGCGGTCATGCTGTCGAAGACCGGTGGCCCTGTCTTTTCGTAGAGAGCGCCCTGCTGCTCCTTCGCATCGGCCTTGTGGTTTGCAGCTTGTGCTTCGCGTTCGGCCCTGCCCTTTGCCGCTTCCATCAAGAGCTGATATTTCTTGTCTCTGGGCTGTCGTGCAGCAGCCTGAGAATAGAGTAAGTAGGCTTCGGAACCCTTCCCCGCCTTGTCCGCGCGCTTAGCCTGGCGGGCCAGCGCCATCGCTGCTTCTTTGGCGGAATCCTGTTCCGGTACGGCCGTTCCCGCGCAGGTCAGCGCCAGCCCGGCCGCGCACAAAACCGCATGAAATCGTGCGATCAAACAAGTTTGACGCTCAGCACCCTGCATCTGTGCAGGGGGATCAGGGACAATAGCGACTAATGGTTCATGCCGGAGAACTCCTCCGAGACCCCTTCGTCTTCGTCGTCCCGCTGCTGTTGCTGTGTGTGACAGTGCTGGGCGGCTTCATTTTCCGGCGCGTCCTCTTCCATGTGGTGCGCGGCTGGGCCCAGACCGAACACCACCTCGACGTCCTGATCACAGAGAGCCTGCGCGGCCCCATCATTCTCTGGTCAATCATCCTCGGGCTGCACGTCGCCACGCAGAATTCGGAAATCCCGGCACGCTACCTGCACTACATACCCTCTGCGCTGGCGCTGCTGTGGATTCTGTCGCTGACCATCGCGATGAGCCGCCTGGCGGGTAATATGGTGCGGTTCTACGGCGGGCGCGTTACCGGCAGTGCGATGCCGGTTACAAGTCTCACGCAGAAACTGGCGCAGCTGATTGTGGTGATTCTGGGCGCGGTCTGGATGCTCAGAGTGGTTTTCAGCATCAACCTGACGCCCATCCTTGCAACCCTGGGTGTGGGTGGTCTGGCCGTCGCGCTGGCGCTGCAGGATACTCTTTCCAATCTCTTTGCAGGCTTTTACGTTTCCATTTCCGGCCTCATCCGCATCGGCGATTACATCAAACTCAACTCCGGCGAAGAGGGCTACGTCACTGATATCAACTGGCGCTGCACCACCATGCGCGGCAACAGCAACAATCTGGTGGTGATCCCTAATAACAAACTGGGTCAGGCCACGTTCACCAACTATTTTCTGCCGGAACGGCGGATGGTGCTTCAAGTAACGTTCACGGTGGCATATGACTCAGACATCGACCGCGTGGAAGCCGTTCTGCTGGATGAAGTGCTCACCTCCGCCGGCGAGGTCAGCAGTCTGGTTGCGGAGCCAGCGCCTTTTGTTCGTTTTATCCCCGGCCCCGGCGATACCGGCCTCGGCTTTCAGGTGAGCGTTAGCGTCTCCGAATTTGCAGATCAGTATCTGGCTCAAAGTGAATTGCGAAAACGAATTTTCAAGCGCCTGCGGCGGGAGAATATTGTGCTGGCATACACCGCGCGAACGGTGGTTCTCGACACCGCGCAAAGCGAACCGAAACCCGACGCCAAAACATGAATCCGGCACCCGAACTGGTAGCTGCCCTCGCAGAAATCCGCGCAGGCAGAGCGCTGGATCTGGCCTGCGGTCGCGGACGTCATGCTTTTTGGCTAAGTCAGCACGGCTGGGATGTGATGGCTGTTGATCAGGCGGCCACGCCTGACGCCGCTGTCACCATTGTGATTGCAGATCTCGAAGCGCACGTTTTTACGGTCCAGCCAGCCGCGTGGGATCTGATCATCTGCTGGCTCTACTGGCAATCGGACCTGATGCCGGAAATCGCTCGCGGAGTTCTCCCCGGAGGCATCGTTGCCGTAGCCGGAAGAACAACGGGGCGCTTCGCCACGTCGCTCTCGCTGTATCGGGAACACTTTACCGGCTGGACTGAACTGGCGTCAGGCGAGAACGAGATCCGGACGTTCCTGATCGCCCGCAAGCCCGTCACCGGGTGATTGCGGGCCGCAGAAAAACTCATCCACCATCCCGCGAATCTGAGCCGCTTCTTTGGCCTGGTAGATTGAAGTTCGCAAATGCGAGCCGCCCTTAACCCCGTGCGTGAAGTAGGTGGCGAACTGTTTCATCTTGCCTACAGAATCATCCTGCCCGTTCGTCAGCAGCATGTCGTAGTAGGTCCCCATCATTTTATAGCGGTCCTGATGGGTGGGCTGATCGTACCGCCCCGTCGCGAGGTATTGTTCGATCTGGTGGAAAATCCATGGGTTTGAAGAAGCCGTGCGGCCCACCATTACGGCGTCGCAGCCTGTCTCTTCAACCATTCGCACAGCATCCTCCGGCGTGATGATATCTCCGTTACCGATGACCGGGATTTTAACCGCATCCTTGACGGCAGCAATCCGGGTCCAGTCCGCTTTCCCCGAGTAACCCTGCTCACGTGTGCGCGGATGCAGCGCAATAGCCTGCAGCCCGCAATCCTCTGCAATCCGGGCCATCTCAACCATCACCAATTCTTCATCGCTCCAGCCCGCGCGGAACTTGCAGGTAAAGGGAATCGTGATGGCCTTGCGCACGGTCTTCAGTACCGTTTCAACCAGCGGCAAGTCGCGGAGCATTCCCGACCCGCCGTTGCATTTCACAACCTTGTTCACGGGACAGCCGAAGTTGATGTCGAGGATATCGAAGCCCAGATCCTGACAAACGCGCGCGGCATTTGCCATGACCTCCGGGTCTGACCCGAACAGCTGTGCCGAAATCGGATGCTCTTCCGGCTCAAACGCGAGGTAACGTTCGATAGTGCGCGTCGGCTTCTTCGCCCGCACCGCCGCGCTCACACCATGCGAACTCGTGAATTCGGTCATGATCAAACCGCACCCGCCCAGGTTCCGGATGAACCTCCGGAACACCGTATCGGTCACGCCCGCCATGGGCGCGAGAACAGTGGCGGGTTCGATCACAATTTTGCCGATCGCGATTTTTCGCGGGAAACTCACACTCTCAGTTTAGCTGTGCTCCTGGCGATATCAATTGGCCGGATACCTCAGCACCGTGAAATTAGTCAACCGGATGTTGTCCGATGCCCCCGCCGCAGCACCTGGCGTCATCGCCGCGCGAAGCACCACACGCACACCGTGCTGCAAAGGCGCCATCAGGATTTTTGGCTGAAATGCCAGCACCGTTCCCCAGCTCTGCGCGCTGATCTGCGCACCATTCTCCAGCAGAACGACATCAGCGCTGCCAGCCACTGCGGCGTCCCGCGGATCACCGTGCCGCGCCAGCGCTGCGGTTGAACCCCAGTCCATCTGGAAGTCAAACCCCAGAGCCATGCCCGAATGAGCAAACGTGAAGCGCACTTCAATCCGGTCCCCCGGGTTCATTTGTGCTGCGGGAATATCGCAAGCCCCCAGTGTCGTCATAACAATCGCCGCACTGGCACGCCCCTGCGCGCTGCAGATCACCTGTGCCGAAGAGACAGACCGAACCGCACTACCGCCGTTAGTAAGCACACCCACGCTGCCCGCGGCGGCAGGGTCCACC
The DNA here is from genome assembly GCA_025363475.1 of Terriglobia bacterium. Lineage (GTDB taxonomy): Bacteria > Acidobacteriota > Terriglobia > Bryobacterales > Bryobacteraceae > BOG-234. The sequence goes on along the minus strand of JANYDS010000029.1, from coordinate 43,433 downwards.
CGATAAGAAGCAGTCAGAGTGTCCCCGGTTCTGGGAATTGCCCCCGCAACAAACTGAATCGTTGCATTCACCAGGCTGTAGTCGAAGCCGGTAGTCAAATAGAGGCCATTGCGGAACAGCATAAGACTCGTTCCGGTTGGTGCATTCGCCAGCGTGAATGTATCGTTCGCGCCGTCTACTGTGCCAGCCGGAACTTCAGCATCAACGAAAGTCGGCGTGCTGCATGGTCCTGACGTCCCGTCCACCAGCACGCAATCGCCTACCTGGCCCGCCACCGTTTGCAGGACGCCGTTGTCATCCACAATCGCGACGCCGTTGGTTCCGAACCCTGCGCCTTTCGTCGGTCGCTGATTCAGGTCAGCCTGCAGGCCGATAACAGAAGATTCCGGAATGGGCGTCTGACCACCGGTTGCACCCGTACCACTGGTCCCGGAGCCAGTCTGCGTTCCCGTCCGCACGGCGCTCACGGCGAGCGGTTGCGCGCTTACGGGAACAGTCCACGTTTCGGTAAACTGATTCCGTCCGTCGCTCTGATACTGCACGGTGTAGACGTTGGCAGGGGTCTGTACGCCCTGATTCGGTGCCAGTTGAATTTGGAGATTGCCATTCGCCACGGTGACGCTCTTGCTCTGCTGAATAATCGTTCCAATACTGGAAGCATCAAAAGTGCTCCATTGAATGGTCAGTGTGCCGTTGAATCTTGCTCCATCGGCTTTAAACAGGGTGTCCTGAATTGTGGTCAATCCTGTCTGCGCGAATCCTGTCTGAAACAGGGCCAGGCCGCACAATGCGACCAGCGTCACTATCTTTTGGCAAAGAGCCATTACATCCTCCCGGTTGAATCGAAGCGTGGTAAATCGAATCATGCTCACGCGACATCAATAGCATCGGAAGACCAAAAAGCGTCGAAGGTCAATGCCTGGAATTCCCGGTAAGACGCTGAAAAAGAAGTTAGTTGAAATTATTTAAGCTGCTCGTGACCGGTACAAGCCCTTGTCGCGGATATAGCGAATGACAGCGTCAGGAACTGGTACATCGAAGTCACCAAGCATCAACTTCGCGCGAACCGATGACGATGAGTCCAGCGATTCAACGCCGTCCAGCTGCCTCACCGTGGCACCCGGCGGAATGGTGATCACTGCTCCTGGCCGTGTTACAACAATGAATTCCACAGACTCAATAACATCCTGCCAGCGGTGCCACGTCCTGATTTCCGCAAACGCATCCGCGCCAATCAGAAAGCTCATCGGCCCCGAGCCCTGCGCCCTGAGTCTTTCAATCGTGAAAATGGAATAGCTCGGTCTGGCATCATCGCTGTCTGCAGGGGCCTCAACACGCGAGACCTCGAACCTTGGGTCAGACGCGCAAGCCAGTTGCAGCATCCGTACCCTGTCCTCATACGTCGCCGATGCGCCCATCGTCTTGTGGGGAGGCCGCGCGGCGGGGATGAACAACACCCCGCCGAGACCAAACTGGTCCGCCGCCGCACCCGCGATCCGGAGATGCGTGTCATGTACCGGATCGAACGTTCCCCCGAACAGCCCAAGGTGGACTGTTCCGCCTGAAGCCACTTGCGTTAGCTCCGTTCAATCTTGAGCGTGTTGATCTTTACTTCCTTTTTGGGACGGTCCTGAGCATCGCGCGGCATCTTTGAAATCTTTTCCGCCACGTCAAAGCCTTCAATGACTTCGCCGAAGATCGCATGGCGGTTGTCGAGCCACGATGTGGGAGCAACCGTCACGAAGAACTGGCTGCCGTTGGTGTTCGGACCCGAGTTCGCCATCGACAGAAGACCGGGCTTTGTGTGTTTGAGCGAAGGATTAAATTCATCCGCGAACTTGTAGCCAGGGCCGCCGCGGCCACTGCCTTCGGGGCATCCGCCCTGAATCATGAAGTCCGGAATCACACGATGAAAAACCAGACCGTCGTAAAACGGCTTGCCTGTCTTTGTGCCTTCCGCGAGTTCCACGAAGTTCTGCACGGTCTTCGGTGCCTCGTCCTGAAAAAGCTTTGCCTTGAAGCGGCCTTCGGTTGTATCGAAGACTGCGAATGTTTCATTAGCCATGTTTGAATTTTAGCGGGAGCGGCCTTCCAGGTTCAGGAAGAAGTCTTCTGACCGCGTGCCGCGAGCTGCGCAAGTTCGTCTGCACGGTTGTTGTCTTCGTGTGATGCGTGACCTTTCGTCCAGGACCAGGTCATCTTGTGGCGTGCCACCTGAGCGTCCAGCGCTTCCCATAAATCACGGTTAACCACAGGCTTCTTCGCTGCCGTCAGCCAGCCTTTTTTCTTCCAGCCGGCGATCCATGTTGTGATGCCGTTCTTCACGTATTCAGAGTCCGTGATGATCTCCACTTCGCACTGCTCTTTCAGCGTGCGAAGCCCTTCAATAGCGGCCGTGAGCTCCATTCGATTGTTTGTCGTGTGCGGCTCGCAGCCATATACTTCCTTCTTGTTCGCGCCATAGCGCAGGATGACTGCCCACCCGCCAGGACCAGGGTTGCCGAGGCATGAGCCATCCGTGATTAGTTGAATTTTCTTCACCAGATTTTGGTTGTACCACTCTCTGTTTCGTGAAGCGGGTCCGCAACCCTCAACCACACTCCAAAACATTTTTCAACTTTTATGGTGTATCTTCCGCGATTTCGTTTCATAATGTGAACACGGGAGAATCAAAACCATGGCTACAAAAAAGGCAGCACCCAAAGCAGCACCGAAGGCAGCCCCGAAAAAGGCAGCCGTAAAAAAAGCAGCACCGAAAGCAGCTCCGAAGGCAGCCGTAAAGGCCGCGCCGAAGGCAGCCGCGAAAGCCGCCCCCAAGAAGGCAGCACCGGTGAAGAAAGCAGCGCCTGCAAAGAAAGCGGCGCCCGCCAAAAAGGCCCCTGCAAAGAAGGCCGCTGCAAAGAAGTAGTTGTACAAACGGGGCAGGCCAGTGTCTGCCCCGGTCTTTCCTCCGTCGGTTTATTTTCCTTCCCGCACTACCCCAAACAAGCCCCAACCAATAACAGAGCCGTTACAACCGAGCCCAGTGCAGGAAGCCAGTCATCGTCTTGGCATCGCGAATGATGTTCTTCCTGATTGCTTCGCGCAGGTCCTTCTTCGCAAACCAGCGCGTCTCAATGCGCTCGTCTTCCATCGGCTTTGATTCACCCTGCTTCAGTTCCGTCGCCAGATAGATCGTCATCTTCTCTTCGAGAAAACCCGGGCTCGGATAAAACTCCACCAGCCGCTTCCACTTCTTCGCGTGCAGCCCTGTCTCTTCCACGAGTTCACGCTTCGCAGCCTGCAGCGGCGTCTCGCCCTCATCAATCTTTCCCGCAGGCAGCCCACAGAGAAAGCGGTCAGCAGGCATCCGGCACTGCTTCACCAGCATCACGTGGTCTTCCGAATCCACCGCCATCATCACTGCGGAACCGCGATGGCGAACGATGTTTCGTTTGAACTGCCAGCCGGTTTTGTCGGTGGCTTCATTCTCAGTGACCGAACACAGACTGCACCGGTAGACTTCCTTCGACTTTGTGATTTTCATGATTTGACTCCGCGCCGTTGTTGAGCAAAGCATTCACGCGTGTAAGTGTTGACTATGTCTTCAGCCTCAAGGCCGCCTCTGCGCGCGGTCAGTATCCCGTATTGCATGTTCAACAGATGCTTCGGATGATGCGCATCCGTCGAAACAATAAACTTTGCGCCCTTTGCCTTCGCCGCACGTACATGGGTCGCACTCAGGTCCAGCCGCTCCGGACTGGAATTGATTTCCAGCCACACGCCCTGCGCCACGGCTTCTGTAATCACCTTGTCGAAGTCGAACGCAAATGCTTCCCGGTGCAACAGCAGACGCCCCGTCGGATGGCCCAGCGCCGTCAGATGCGGACACTCTATCGCACGCAGCAGACGGTCCGTCATCACAGCCGGTTCCTGATTCATATGGCCATGGACGCTGCCGATCACCAGATCCAGTTCGGCCAGCGCATCCCATGCGATATCCATTTCGCCATCCTGAAGTATGTCGCACTCAACGCCAGAAAAAATGTGGATGCCCAGATCACCCGTCTCGTTGACCTTGCGAACGGTGCGCGCGAATTCAACGACCCGTTTCTCATCAAGACCAAACGTCATGGCGAGCGCTTTGGAGTGATCGGTGATGGCGATATATTCATAACCCAGCGCCCTCGCCGCCTCAGCCATCTCTTCCAGCGACGCCCGGCCGTCAGTCGCCGTGGTGTGCATGTGCAGATCGCCACGAACCTGTCTCTGCTCCACCAGCTTAGGCAGCGCATGCGCCTCTGCCAGTTCGATTTCGCCCTGATTCTCGCGCAACTCCGGCGGAATCCAGTCCAGCCCCAGCGCCTGGTAAATGCCCTCTTCTGTCTCGCCCGCAGCGCGCGTCTCACCATCCCCGTGGAACAACCCGTATTCGTTCAGCTTGAAGCCCATGCGGATCGCGCGCTGCCGCAGCGCAACGTTATGTTCCTTGCTGCCTGTGAAGTACTGCATCGCCGCTCCAAAGCTCGCGTGGTCAACAGCACGCACGTCCACCTGCAGGCCTTCGCGCCCCCACTTCACGCTTGTCTTGGTCGGTCCGCGCCCCAGCACTTCATGCACCCGCGGATTCGCCCCCACCTTATCCAGCGCAGCCTCCGCGTTCGGCCCCGTGACGAGAAGATCCAGATCACCAATCGTCTCGCGTCCACGCCGCAGGCTCCCCGCTACCGTGATCGCTTCGATCCCTGCCAGACCTGCGAGGGACTCCTTCAGCTCCTGTGCCACATTGTCAGCAAAGCTCAGCAGGAAGCGACCGCTCCGTTCCTTAAGGTGCGCGATACTCCGCAACACCTTCTCTTCGAGCTTGGCGCCCATACGCGGCAAGTCCCGCAGTTTCTGATCGCGGCACAGCTGCTCCAGTTCATCAAGTGTGGTGATGCGGAAGTGTTCAAAGATGAGCGCAATGCCCTTCGGCCCCAGCCCCTGTATCTTTAGGAAATCGAGCGCAGCGGGAGGGAACTTCGTGAGCAGTTCATCCCGTTTGTCGAAGCTCCCGCGCAGCGCAATCTCTTGCAGCACCGCAGCCAGGCCCTTGCCGATGCCGGGCACATCGGTAACCTTGCGTGCCGGATCGGCCAGAATATCGCCGATGCTTTCGGTGTAACCCTCAATCGTCGAAGCCCCGTTGCGATAACTGCGGATGCGGAAACCATCCTCACCGGCAATCTCCATCAGGTCGGCAGTTTCAGCCAGAATACGTGCGAATTCGCGGTTTTCCAAGCCTTCAGTTTAACTGCTGCTTTGCAGGCTGACGTCGAAACTTATGGCCATAGGTTTCGAGGTCTATGCGGTCGCCATGAATCTCAACGCCTTCAAGGCGCAGCCGCAGTCTTTGCTCCAGCCCCGCCTCGCCCGGCAGCAACAACCGACCCTTTGCACCCAACACCCGGTGCCATGCCAGACCTTTGCCCGTGCGCAGCGCCCACACTACCTGACGGGCAGAACCAGGAAAGCCGCTGGCCGCCGCAACATCCCCGTAGGTAGCTACGCGCCCCTTCGGAATCCGCCGCACTGTGGCCAGAATCTTCTCGAACATTACTTCGTCAGGAACTGCTCGTCGATCTCAACCTGATACCCGTTCACCAGCCGGTTGGTTTCGTTCGCCATCCCCACCACGGCCATCAGTTCAGCAAACATGGCATCCGTCATGCCACCTTTGCGCGCCGCAGCCGTGTGCGACGTGATGCAGTACCCGCAGCCATTGGTCGCGCTCACCGCCACATAAATCATCTCTTTGACTAATGGATCCAGTGCGCCGCCGGGACCCATAATTTCCTTAACGCTCGCCCATGTCCGGCGCAGCGTCACCGGATCATGCCCCAGCGCCTTCCAGAAATTATTCACGCGGTCTGTCTTCCGCGTCGCCATGATGTCTTCATATACGGCCTTCACATCAGCCGTCGCGTCCGCGTATTCCACAAAACCTAAAGTCGCCATATCTATATGAGCCCCAGTTCTGCCTGCTTGTCCAAATCGAGCAGATAACCCTTCTTGCCAACATTCATCGCCGAAGTCTCGCCCAGCTTTTCCTGCGCCCCGGCAGCTTCATGGATATGACCACAGAAAAAATAGCGTGGCTGTTCGCGCTGCATGAACTCCCGCACAGACCGGCTGCCCGCATGTTTCAAATTCGTAATCCGGTCGAGCATCGTACCCCACGGCGGCGCATGGCAAATGGCGATCATCGGTTTTAAACCATCGAAGGCATGCAGGCGCTGCCCCAGTTCTTCATCCGAATATTCGCCCGGCGTATCGAACGGAGTTGGATTCGAGTACCCCATTCCCACTACATGAAAGCCACCCAGTTCCACATGGCCTTCATGGAAGTTGCGAAACCCGAAGCGTCCGCAAAACTCTTCGATCTGCGGGGCCGATTCATGATTACCTGGCATCACAAACATCCGGTCCGCGCGCTTCTTGAGAATCTCGCCCATCACATCAAGACCCCGCGCCCAGTTCACCAGATCGCCCGCGCAGAAGTAGTAATCTGCCTCAATTGCCATCAGGCGTTCCAGCGCCCTCGCATCACTATGGATGTCTGAAAAAATCAGCAGCTTCATTTCAGTATTGATCTTATGTTGAAGGCAGGGTTCTGGGCAGTGTCACAAGCCGCCGGAACACGTCAGATATCATGAAACGGAGCAATTTCCCGCCGTATGGAATCCAACCCTGGCCCGCAATCGGGCATAAATTCGTGGCTCGAAGATGAGCTGCTGCAGCAATACCGCCTTGATCGTACATCAGTAGACAAGGACTGGAAGACACTTTTCGAGCCTAATAGTTCAAACGGAATAACTGGTGCGAACGGTCAGAAGCCTGTCACTTCGCGTTCAGCCGGCCCCATCAGCCCCGCCGTTCGTGCGGCGGCAGAACCCGTTCTGTCTGCCTCAGAAGAGCTGATGCCCCTGCGCGGCGCTCCCGCCCGCATCGCTGAGAACATGGCCGCCAGCGCGTATATACCGCTCGCGACATCCCAGCGCATCATCCCGGTGAAAGTGATCGACGAGAACCGCCGTCTGATCAACCATCACCGGACTCTGCTCGGCAAGAGCAAGCTTTCCTATACCCACATCATCGGCTGGGCTATCGTGAAGTCCGTCCAGGCCAACCCTGCGCTGAACCACGCCTTCGCCACCAACCCTGCGGGTGAACTGTTCCGCGTCGTCAAGAAGGAAATCAATTTCGGTCTCGCGGTCGATGTCCCCGGCAAGAACGGCACCCGCAACCTGCTCGTCCCCAACATCAAGAATGCAGGTTCGCTCACCTTCCTGCAATTCGTCGCCGCGTTTGACGATCTGGTGGGCCGCGCCCGCAACGGCAAACTCGGTGTGCCTGATTTCCAAGGCACTTCCATCTCTCTCACCAACCCCGGCACGGTCGGCACCATGGCCTCCATGCCGCGACTTGTTGACGGCCAAGGCGCAATCGTCGCTGTCGGTGCTATGGATTACCCCGCCGAATACCGTGGCGTAGCTCCGGATGCCATCACTTCGCTCGGCATCAGCAAAATCATGTCGGTCACATGCACTTACGACCACCGCATCATACAAGGTGCGGAATCCGGCATGTTCCTTGGCTCGCTGCAATCGCTGCTTGATGGGGCAAAAAATTTCTACGACGAAATTTTTGAAGCGCTGCACATTCCGTACAAGCCCGTCGTCTGGGCTGCGGAAACAGCCTCAACCATCGCCGCTACCGTCACCGAACCGTCGATTGAGATCGTCAAGGAAGCGGCTGTCGCCCAATTGATCCACGCCTTCCGCGTGCGCGGCCACCTCATGGCTGACCTCGATCCTCTCGGTGAAGAACCCGCCTACAACGCAGAGCTTGACCCCCTGACTTACGGCCTGACCATCTGGGATCTGGACCGTCATTTTTACACTGGAACTCTGCAGGACGCATTCGGGGGCCGTAAACAAGCCACCCTCCGCGAAATGGTTGACCACCTCCGCCAGGCCTACTGCGGCAAAATCGGCACCGAGTACATGTACATCCAGCGCACCGAAGAAAAGTGCTGGCTGCAACACCGGCTCGAACAACCCGCCGCGCCTTCGTTAAGCAGCACGGAAAAACTCCGCATCCTCGAAAACCTCATGCTCGCGGAAGAATTTGAACTCTTTCTCGACCGCCGTTTTATCGGGCAGAAACGCTTTTCTCTGGAAGGCGCAGAAACCACCATCTCCATCCTCAACGAAATTTCCAGCCTTGCTGCGGATTGCCACAAGGCGGAAATCATTGTCGGCATGGCCCACCGCGGTCGTCTGAACGTGCTCGCCAACATCATCGGCAAGCCACTTGGTCAGATCTTTTCCGAATTCGAATACAATATCGACCCCGCCTCTGCGCAGGGTTCCGGTGATGTCAAATATCACCTCGGCGCAACCGGCGTTCACACTTCGCCAGCGGGCAACTCCATCACCATTTCACTCGCCGCCAACCCCAGCCACCTGGAAGCAGTCAACCCCGTGGTGGAAGGCATGGTCCGCGCGAAACAAGACCGGACCGGTGACGTGGCGCGCGCCCAATTCATCGCTCTGTTAATCCACGGCGATGCTGCATTCGCAGGCCAGGGTGTGGTGGCCGAAACACTGAACCTTTCGCAACTCGATGGTTACTGCACCGGCGGCACGTTGCATCTGGTCATCAATAACCAGATCGGCTTCACCACCCTTCCGGAACAATCGCGCTCCACTGCTTACGCCACCGACGTCGCGCGCATGGTGCAGGCTCCCATTTTCCACGTCAACGGCGATGACCCCGAAGCCGCACTGCGCGTTGTACAACTGGCGTTCGATTACCGTGAGCGCTTCCAACGGGACGTCGTCATCGATCTGGTCTGCTACCGCCGTCATGGCCACAACGAAGCCGATGACCCGGCCTACACTCAGCCCATCATGTACCGCAAGATACGTGCCCTTGCCTCGTCGGCAGTGCTGTACGGCGCGCGTCTGGTCAAAGAGAAAGTGCTCAGCGCCGCAGATGTGGATGGAGTCCGCAAGAAGGTTGCCGACCACCTCAACGCCGCGTTCGATGCCAATAAAGCTGCGGGACCCTGGGTGTTGCAGCCGGTCATCAAACCGACTCCCGAAAACTACACAACGGCCATCTCGCGCGCTGTTCTGGATCAGGTCGTCGCGGGCATCACTACTCTGCCTGCCACGTTCCACCTCCACCCGAAGCTCGAAACGTTTATTCGCAAGCGGCGCGACTCTCTGGCCTCCAACGGCACAGTGGACTGGGCCTATGCAGAGGCTGTTGCGTTCGGCAGTCTGGTGCTCGAAGGCACTCCGGTGCGTCTCAGCGGACAGGATTGCGGCCGCGGAACTTTTAGCCAGCGCCACCTGGCTTTTTACGATTTTGAAAATGGGCATCGTCATGTCCCGCTGGAACACCTCGATGAAAATCAGGCCCCGTTCGAAGTCCTGGACAGTTCACTCAGTGAGTTTGGCGTACTCGGTTTTGAATACGGCTACAGCGTGGCGGATCCACACACCCTCACTCTCTGGGAGGCCCAGTTTGGCGATTTTTCCAATGGAGCGCAGGTCATCATTGACCAGTTCCTCACCACGGCCGAGCAGAAATGGAGCCAGGTCAGCGGCCTCACACTCCTTCTGCCACATGGATACGAAGGCCAGGGTCCGGAACATTCGAGCGGACGACTGGAACGCTTCCTGGTTCTCGGCGCAGAAGACAACATCCGCGTGGCCAACTGCTCCACACCGGCGCAATACTTCCACATTTTGCGCCGCCAGATGACCACGCAGCGCAAGCCGCTGGTACTTTTCTCGCCCAAGAGTTTGTTGCGTTCCACTGCGGCCGTTTCCACGTTCGAAGAACTCACCAGCGGCGAATTCCAGCCGGTGCTGGGTGATGCGGGCGACCCCGTGCCTGCTCGCAAGATCGTTTTCTGCTGTGGCAAAGTTTATTACGATCTGGTGGCCGCACGCACCGCGAAAAAGGTGAATGATATCGCCGTCGTTCGCATCGAAGAACTTTACCCGTTCCCCGATCAGGCGGTAACAGATCTTCTGGCCCGCTACCGCGAGAACGCCGAACTCATCTGGTGCCAGGAAGAACCGCGCAACATGGGTGCCTGGCGCTTTGTCTATAGCTATTTTAAAGGCCTCAGTCGCGTGATTCAGTATGCCGGCCGGACCAGAAACGCCAGTCCCGCTGTAGGTTCTTCGAAGCGCCACGCGGAAGAACAGAAACGTCTGGTTGAAGACGCTCTAAAATAATTTCAAACGTGCTGATCGACAAGGATCGGGTTTCCGTCAGGCTCCACCGCAATGAAGCTGGCCAGCCCGGTCGTATTCTCATCCGCCTCTTGTTGAAGCTCCACCCGTTGTGCCTTCTGAACGTGAGGATGTTCTCCTCAAACATCCCCTGAAATAATCCGGTTACTTGATCCCCATTTTTCAGGATCAGCCAGTTCTGCTTTGCATCCCCCATGACGGTCTTGAAGCCACAATATCTTTAGCAGCCAGACTGATCGACGATGCGCCAGGCGCCAGGCTCCATGCTCTGCTCCCTGATTTAGATCCTGTGGAATGACTTCAAAATATCCCGCGTACTGTACTGCAATGCAACGGGCCTTCCATGCGGACACGCCATCGGGTAATCCGTAGCCGCCAGCGTCCGCAGCATCCACTCCATCTTGCGCTGATCCAGCGGAGTATTAATCTTGATTGCCGCCCGGCATGCAATCGAAGCCGCAATCCCGCGCCGCAAATCCGATACCGAAACGCCGCGCAATTCGTTCTCAGCCACTTCCAAAATCTCCAGAATCACCCGCTCCAGATCACCCTGACCCACCGCCGAAGGGGCAGCCTTCACGGCAATCGTACGATTCCCAAACGGCTCCGTCTCAAACCCGGAATTCTGCAGTTCATCCGCAATGCGTGCGTATTCAATCTGCTGCTCCGGCGTTAGCTGCAAAATCACCGGCATCAGCAAATGCTGAACTTCCACCCGCCCCGCCGCCTGCTGCGCCAGCACCTGCTCAAACAGAATCCGTTCGTGGGCCACATGCTGGTCGATGATCCAAAGCCCGTCTTTGCCCGCAGCAATAATGAAGCTGTTATGCAATTGCCCCAGCGGCCGCAGCTCACCGATGTTCGACATCGAACCCTGCATCGCCACCGCATCCAGCGGAAACGCGCCATGTGTATCGGGCACCTTCAACCGCAGCGGTTCCGCCCCGCTCTTTACCGGCGCAGGTTCATTACTGAATGAAATCGAAGCATCGCCGAAATCAAACCGCGCCGCCGGAGGCACCACCGGCTGGAGCGTAAAATTCGGGAAACCAGCCCCGGTCACTTCTTCGGCCAAACCCTCAGCAAACTCCCCAACCGGAGGCATTCCACCCGCCGTAAAAGCAGCCGCTGGCATCGCCGAAACAAACGAAGGCGCGGGTCGCGATTGCATCAGTTGCTCCCGCACCGCATCCCGCACAAAATCATGAACCCAGCTCCCGTGCCGGAACCGCACCTCGGTCTTCGATGGATGCACATTCACATCCACCTCTTCCGGATCGCAATCCAAAAACAACAGAGCAAATGGAAAACAGGCCGACGGCATCAGATTGTGATACGCCGCCGAGAGCGCATGCAACACCAGCCGGTCCCGAATCAGCCGCCCGTTCACAAAAACAAAAATTGAATTCCGGTTATTCTTCTGGACTTGCGGTCGCGACACAAACCCGCGCACCTGAAACAAGCGCGCCGGCTCATCCTCATCCTGCATTTGCAGGGTTGCGGAACGCGTTCCCAAATCAATCAGATCTTCCAGCAACTGACTGCCAAACACCTGAAATACGCGTTCGCGCAGCGTCTCCACCGGCGTCGCATGCAGCAGATTCGCTCCGCCGTTCCAAAGTTCAAACGTCTTGTCCGGATGTGCCAGACTGTAATGCGTTACCAGCGACGCAATATGCGCCAGCTCCGTCTGTTCCGCACGCAAAAACTTCTTCCGCGCCGGGACATTGAAGAACAAATCACGCACCGAAATAGCCGTCCCGGCCCCGCGTGCAATCTCATCACAAACCAGAATTTTCCCGCCCGCAATTTCTACACGCGTTCCCGTCTGCTCATCCAGAGACCGGGTTTCCAGCAGCAACCGCGACACGGAAGCGATGGAAGGCAGCGCTTCCCCGCGGAACCCCAGCGTATCGATGGTCAGCAGGTCCTTTACGTCATGCAGTTTGCTGGTCGCATGGCGTTCAAACGCCAGAAGAGCGTCGTCGCGCAGCATCCCGCAGCCGTCATCGACAATACGAATCAGCCGCCGCCCGCCGTTTTCAATTTCCACACGAATGCTGGTCGCACCCGCATCCAGGGAATTTTCGAGGAGTTCTTTGACTACCGACGCCGGGCGTTCAACTACTTCGCCGGCCGCAATCTTGTTTGCGACGTGGTCCGAAAGTACTCTGATGCGGCCCACAGCGCCCTACCTGCCGGGGTCGATGCCGAACTTCTTCATCTCTTCCGCATAATATTTCTTCTGCAGAATGTCCCACTCTTCGCTGCCTTCGGAAATCTCGCGCTTGATGGAACGAACCTTATCCCGCGACGCCCGGTCGGCTTTCTCTTCCACCTGTAGAATGTCAGTGAACGCCTTCACGATTTCAAGGCGAACATCATTCGCATCTTTCCGCACACGCAGTTCGCGCGATTTCTTCAGCAGTGCCACCAGCTTGTGCGAGATATCGGTGATCTTGTCCCGCGAAAGCTTCATCGCGTCGCCCGTGTCACGACCCGAAGCCTTCACAATCTTCTTCTTCTGAATCAGCTGATTCTTGGCCTTGCGGAACATTTCCTGGTAGCTGACGCCTTCGCGGCGCATATAGTCGCTGTACTCTTCCAGAATTTCCCGCACTTCGTCGTTCAGCCGGTCTTCGGCTTCCAGTTCATCGGCAATCAGCGTATCTACCATTTCCACCACCTTTTCCGGATGGTGTGTCTCTACCGTCGCAGGCACAAGCTTGTGCACGATCTGGCGGGACAGGTAAGTTACGAACTCCCGTGGAAGCAGCATGATTTGATAGGCGTAGTAAGGTCTCCGTCAGTGTATCATCGTGAATTGCTTTGAAGCCCGTAACCATACCCGCGCCTGAAGGCCTCGCGCACCAGAACCAGGCCGACCGGTGGCTCCCCGCCATCTCCATGTGGCTGGTCTCCCTCATCAGTTACATCGACCGCAACACGCTCGCCATCCTCGCCCCGGTCATCCTCGCCGAAACCCATCTGAACGCCGAGCAATACGGCTTCATCATCTCCTGTTTTTCCGTCGCCTATATGGTGGCGAACCCCGTCTGGGGCTATATTCTGGATCGTGTTGGCCTCCGCCGCGGCATGACTGCCGCCGTCACCATCTGGACCCTCGCGTCCATGGCCCACGCCTGGGCGACCGGCTTTTGGACCTTCGGAATTGCCCGCGCGATTCTCGGAGCAGGTGAAGGCGCAACGTTTCCCGGAGGCCTGCGGGCCGTTACCTACACCCTCTCTCCCGCCAAGCGCGGACGCGGGATGGCTATCGCCTATAGCGGCGGTTCACTCGGCGCCATGGCAGCCCCGCTCATTGTGACGCCCGTCTATGCGGCATTCGGCTGGCACGGAGCGTTTCTATTCACGGGTTTCCTCGGAGCCGCCTGGATCATTTTCTGGCGCCTGACATCAAAGAGTGTCGAAAAAGCCAGTGCAGTAGGCCAGATGGAAGAATTCGCCCCGCCTCTGCCGTTCATGGATTTACTCAGACAGCGAACTGTCTGGGCGCTGATGGCCGCTTACGCTCTGGGAGCAACACCGCTCGGCTTCATCCTCTACTATTCTTCGCTTTACCTGAAAGCGCGGTTCGCCTTCACCGCCACAGACCTCGGCTACACACTCTGGATTCCGCCCTTCGGCTGGGAAGTCGGCTACTTCGTCTGGGGAGCGCTTCTCGACCGCATCGGCCCCCGCTTCCGCGGCATGATGTTCACATCGCTGATCCTCAGTCTGCCGCTGTTCTGGACGGATTCACTCCCCACCGCGCAGCTGGTATTGGGCGAAATGTTCCTCGCGATGTTCGCCCTTGCAGGCTTTGTGGTGATGGCGGTGGGCTACGCCGTCCGCAATTTCCCGGCTGGCCATTCCGGACTCCTTGCCGGTGTAGGAGGAGGTTCCTGGGGAGCCATGGTCGCCCTCACCAGCCCCTGGTTCGGCATGCTCTTCGATCAGAAGAACTACGGGACAGCCTTCCGCATCGCCAGCATTTTCCCTGTCCTGGGCTATATCGCCTGGCGCTTGATCGCGAGGCACCCAGATTCACGCCGCGCGCAATAGTTTATTTCCAGCGGACTCTGAAACCTGTCCCGCAACCGCTTTCTCTTCGTTCAATGGTCAGCGGCTTCCCATGCCACCGCGCATTCAGGCTAAACAGGAGGTTGTAGCCCGAAATACTTTCGGAGTCGTCAATGTGCAGAACCCAATCACCATCCGGGAGCGAGCCAAATGTAAACGTGCCGTCAACACCACTTGTTGCAGCAACGACGGCGCGAGTTTCGACGTTAGTTGCTTTGAGGTGCACTCCATCAAAGGGCAACTTCCGCCCAATGACTGGCTCGCCAAACCAGCGTCCCGGTTGAGGGCATACGTGATTCGACCAGGGTACCGTCAATGTTGTCACTCGAAAAATCGGGAAGATTACCCCATTCGGCCGTCACACGCCGTGTCGCCAAAATAGAAGAATTCGAGTTGACGTGGAAGCAGTCACTCCAAGCCCCTATCCCAAGAAATTCCGCTGTCATCCAGTAATTTCCGGGGTGAAGGCCCGCGATTCCATTGGAGTCTGTCACGATAACAGACTCGACTTCCGTGCCCACTGGGGTCCGTCCATGCAATGTGACAGTGGCTCCTGACAGTGGCTTCTTGTCGTGTAGTACCCGGACAGAAAAAGTTGGGGCGAACTCTTTGCCATTGCCCCGGCAGCTTTGCATGGAGCACGCTTGAGAGTGGCTGGGCAACAGCAATTCAATGAAAACGACCGCCAGGAAAGCAACTGACTGCGGCGCGCTCTTGCTCTTCATGACGCCTTGATATTAGCCTGGATCGCATCGAAAAAAAGCTCGACCCTTCCGTCATAATGAAAACGGAGAACGGAAAAAGTGACCGGTAACCCCACTTTCGGAGACGCGCCTGTTGACCAGGCCAAACTGGCTGATCTCTGCCATCAGTACCGAGTCCGTGAACTTGCCCTCTTCGGATCTGCCGCACGCGGAGCCATGCGCCCCGAAAGCGACATAGACATCCTGGTCGAATTCCTGCCGGATTCTGCAATCGACCTCGTCGACTACGCCGGTTTGATGCTGGCCCTCTCGCATTTGTTAGTCCGCAAGGTGGATCTCGTCTCAAAAAAGGGTTTGAAACCCCTCATCCGCGAGTTTGTATTAAACGAAGCCAGACTGCTCTATGCGGCTTGAAAGGTTCTATCTTCTCGATAATATTGAAGCGGCTGATCATTCAGCGGGATTCCTCCACAGAATCGATTAGAACGAATTTGAGAGTTCCGAACTTCTCCGAAGCGCTGTCGTTCAGAAGTTGATCACAATCGGTGAAGCAGCCTCCCGCCTCTCCGTGGAGTTCAGGGAACGCCATCCTCACATCCCTTGGCTGCAGATCATTGCGTTTCGCAACATCCTGGTTCATGCGTATTTTGGTATCGAGTGGGAAATCGTATGGCTGGCAGCAGCCAATCGCTGCCCTATCCTGCGGGATCAGGTTGTCAAGATTCTAACCTCAACAGGCGGTATTACGGAGAACGAACATATCAGTTGACTCCAGCTTCTCCCGCCCCACTCTTGCTATATTGATGAAGGTTCGTTAACAGAAATCAGAAATAGATGATCACGTCGTTTACCACGCCATCCGCCACGGAAAGGCTCAAAGCGGCACGCGAAGCCGGGCTCGATCCGGAAACTCTCATTAGAGCTTTCCGCCTGATGCAAACCTCCCGCCGCATTGACGATCGCGAGATCATCCTCAAACGCCAGCAGCGCATCTACTTCCAGATTTCCGGCGCAGGCCACGAAGCCATCCAGATCGCCGCCGGCCTCGCCACCCGGCCCGGTTACGACTGGTATTTCCCCTACTACCGCGACCGCGCACTGGCACTCACCCTCGGTATCACACCGCTCGAAATGTTCCTCCAGGCCGTCGGAGCCTCCGCCGACCCCTCTTCCGGCGGTCGCCAGATGCCCTCCCACTGGGGCAGCGTCGGCGCCAATGTCTTCCCCGGATCTTCCGCCACCGGCACTCAATACACCCAAGCCGTAGGCTGCGCCGAAGGCTGCCGCGCGCTCCATCCCGGTGAAGACCGGCTCGTCCTCGTCAGTTCCGGCGAAGGTGCCACCAGCGAAGGCGAATTCTGGGAAGCCGTCAATCAGGCCTGCCTCTACCACCTCCCCGTGATCTTCATGATCGAAGACAACGGCTATGCCATCTCGGTCCCCGTCGAAAGCCAGACCCCCGGCGGCTCCATCTCGAAACTTCTGGCCAACTTCCCCGGCCTGCTCACCATCGAGGTCGATGGCACGGACCTCACGTCTTCCTACAAAGCCATGAGCGCGGCAGCAGCCTGGTGCCGCGGCGGCCATGGACCCTCCGTCGTCCACGCCCACGTCATCCGCCCCTACTCCCACTCGCTCAGTGATGACGAACGCTTCTACAAGACCAAACGTGAACGCGAAGCCGAAGCCCTGCGCGATCCCCTCACTCTGCTGAAGAGCCTGCTCCTCGACGAAGGCGTCCTGGAAAAGGCAGAACTCGACCGGATCATTCGCGAAATCGACCGCGAAGTCATGGCAGACGCGGAAACAGCCCTCAGCGCCGAACTGCCCGCAGGCGATACCGCGTTACGACACCTTTATTCAGAAGACAACAGCCCCGCCTCAGCCCATTTCGACGCCGTCGCCCAGCCCGAAGGCGAGCCGAAGCTGATGTCTGACCTGATCAACGCCACCCTGCGCGAAGAAATGCGCCGGGACGACCGCGTTATGGTCTTCGGCGAAGATGTTGCCGATTGCAGCCGCGAAGGCAACCTGCCTGAAGTCAAAGGCAAAGGCGGCGTCTTCAAACTCACGGCGGGCCTGCAAGCCGAATTCGGCGGCAAACGCTGTTTCAACACGCCTATCGCGGAAGCGTCCATCGTTGGCCGCGCCATCGGCATGGCCCTCACTGGCCTCAAGCCCGTGGCCGAAATTCAGTTCTTCGATTACATCTGGCCAGCCATGATGCAAATTCGGGATGAACTGGCCAGTCTGCGCTGGCGCACCAACGGCACGTATTCCGCCCCGCTCGTGATCCGTGTGCCCATCGGCGGCTACCTGAACGGTGGTTCCATCTATCACAGCCAGTGCGGCGAAGTGGCGTTTACTCACCTTCCTGGCCTCCGCGTTGTCTTCCCGTCAAACGCCCAGGACGCCTGCGGCCTTCTCCGCACAGCCATCCGTTGTGGCGACCCTGTTCTCTTCCTCGAACACAAAAAGCTCTACCGCGAAATGTACAACCGCGACCCGCACCCCGGCGCGGATTTCACCATCCCCTTCGGCAAAGCGAAGATCGTTAAACCGGGCAGCTCGCTCACCATCGTCACCTATGGCGCGCTGGTGCAGAAATCAGTCCTGGCCGCGATGGAAATCGAAAAGCGCGATCCCAAAGTCAGTATCGAAATCCTCGACCTGCGCACTCTCGCCCCCTATGACTGGGAAGCCATCAAGACCAGCGTGGAAAAGACCAGCCGCGTCATCATCGCCCACGAAGATACGCTCAGTTTCGGCTACGGCGCGGAACTCGCGGCGCGCATAGCCGACGAACTCTTCCAAAATCTCGACGCCCCCGTGAAACGTGTAGCAGCGATGGATACCTGGGTAGGCTACCAGCCCCAGCTTGAAAATAAAATTCTCCCCCAAACCGACGACCTGATCGACGCCATCACTACTTTGTTGAATTTTTAACCCGTGACCAGTACCGATTGGCGCAATCAAAAGCTTAACGGCAGAATTATCGAAATCGACGGCCTTCGGGGCATCGCCATCCTGATGGTGCTCGTCTTTCACTACGTCGGTTCCATCGGCTCCCCCCGCAATCCGCTTTGGGGACTCCTCACGCAGAGTCTGCATTTGTTCTGGAGTGGTGTCGACCTGTTCTTTGTTCTGTCCGGTTTCCTGATCACGGGCATACTGGTCGATTCCAGACATTCCCGCCGCTTTTTTTCAACCTTCTACGCCCGGCGCATCCACCGCATTTTCCCACTCTATTTCGGCTGGCTCGGGCTGTACTGGGTGGGTCGCGATTTTGATCTTGACCACAGACTCGGCACCGCACTCTTCCAGACCTCCGTCCCCGGCTGGCTCTACCCCCTGTTTCTCCAGAACAACGCACCGCTCTGGCTGAACTTAGACCTTCCTGGCTGGCTTGGCATGTCTTGGTCCCTGGCCATCGAAGAGCAGTTCTACGCCGTGCTCCCGCTGATCATAAGATTTTGAGCCGTTCCGTTCTCTTCTGCTTGTCAGCGGCCATCCTTTGTCCTCTCGCCGGTCGGCCACCACCTTCTTCTTGCCGCGAATCCACATAATAAACGCAGGCTGGGCCTTTGCCACGGCATTTCGGCTCGATGGGCTGGCGTGGGGGGTCATTCTTGCGCTAGTTCTGCGCAATCAGACGTGGTGGCTCTGGATTACTTCCCACTCACGCCTGCTATCAGGCGCCTGCGGATTCCTGTTTCTCATCGTGGCTGTCGACTCTTACTTCCCCGCGGTGCTCGATAACCGTGCACTTGATAGGTTCACGGTCCTTGCAGCCTTCTTTGCGCTGCTCGTGCTGCTGTCTGTTTCGTGCCCTCCGCGACACCTCGGCCTCGCGCTGGCGTTGTCGCCCCTTCAATACCTCGGCAAAGTCTCTTATGGCGCGTATATCTTTCACCAGGGAGTTCACGGTCTGGTGGCAGCGCTCCTCCCCTCATTTGGTCGACGCCTGAACCCGTTGTGGGTTGCTTCTTCTGTGCTTTTGTCCGCAGGCATCACTCTTCTTTTGGCTCAGTTGTCGTGGCGCTTCATGGAAAACCGGCTCATTCGCCGCGCACACGCGTCTCACACTTACTGATGCTCGTGCCTGAAACGCCTGCCTTGCTAACTTCCATCCAGGAACCGGGCGAGTTCATCGCTGCTAACCCCATGGCACCATAAGATAACTTGAAGCCCACCCTGGTCACTGGTGCGTCCGGATTCATCGGCTGGCACGTTGCACGTCTCCTGCTCGCCAGGGGAGAGCGCGTCCGTGCCCTCGTTCGCGCCTCCAGCGTGCTCCCTGACCTCGATGTCGAGCGAGTCACAGGAGACCTGCGCGACCCCGAATCTCTCGCTCGCGCGGCAACCGGGTGTGGCGTCGTCTATCACGTCGCGGCAGACTACAGGCTCTGGTCAAAAAATCCCTCAGACCTCTACCAATCGAACGTTGACGGCACCCGCAACATCCTCACCGCCGCGCGGGAAACAGGCGCAGAACGTTTTATCTACACCAGTACCGTGGGCTGTATCGGCATCCCCTCGGGCGGCCTCGGCAACGAAACCACGCCCGTTTCGCTCCATTCCATGGCCGGAACGTACAAACGCTCCAAATTCATGGCCGAAGAAGTGGCCCTGGAATTCGCCCGTTCCGGCTTCCCGGTAGTCATCGTAAACCCCACCGCACCCATGGGCGATCACGATTTCAAACCCACGCCAACAGGCCAGATCATCGTCGATTTCATGCGCGGCGCCATGCCCGCCTACATCGATACCGGTCTGAACGTAGTCCACGTGGATGATGTCGCGCAAGGCCACCTGCTCGCCTGCGAACACGGGGGCGTCGGAGAGCGCTACATCCTCGGCGCAGAGAACATGACCCTCGGCCAGATTCTGCACATGCTGGCAGACCTCACCGGGCAAAAAGCCCCCTCCATCCAGATTCCCTACGCCCTTGCTTATGCCGCCGGCTTGATCACCACCGCCTGGGCCCAAATCAGCGGAGTCGCACCCCGCGCCCCTCTCGAAGCCGTCAAAATGGCACGCCAGAAGATGTGGGTGACTCACGCCAAAGCAGCATCTAAACTGGGCTTTACCCCACGCCCGGCCCGCGCCGCCCTGGCTGACGCCGTGAAGTGGTTTGAGACTGGCTTCAAAAAATGACTGACCCTCTGCTTTTCGTTGCCGCCGACCCGCGCGAATTCAACGGCTGGGTTTCACGCTGGGAAGAGGTCAAGCCCGTATGCATGGCCGTGAACTGGGCGCGCACAGGCAAATGGAAAGGCCGTCGCGTAGCGGCAATCGCCAACGGCGCCGGCGCAGACCGGGCTTTCGCCGCCGTGATCATGGCTGGGAAAATCTCCGCAGTCTGCAGCACAGGATTCTGCGGGGCGCTCGATGATGCCCTCAATATCGGAGACATAGTAGTAGCAACAGAAATTCAGACTGCAGACCGCGTCTGGGCAACCCTCAACCCCGAAGGCCCGGACAGCGCACTTGGACGTGTCGCCTCCATCAATCACGTCGCCCAAACCGCCGGCGAAAAGCGCGAATTGTTCGCCACCGGAGCCAGAATTGTAGAAATGGAAGCCGCCGGGGTCGCCCGCGCATCTGAAGATTTGGGAGTTCCTTTCTACTGTGTTCGTGCTGTGAGCGATCTCGCGGACGAAGACTTCGCCAATGACTTCAATGCCGCACTAACGCCGGAAGGCCACTTCAGCGTGCTGCGTCTGGTGGCCGGTGCCTTTGCCAGTCCTCAAAAGCGCTTCAGTGAACTGCTGCGCCTGCAAAAACGGACCGCTCTTGCCGCCAAAAACCTGGGAGAGTTTCTTGCCGACTGTAATTTCTGAAATGCCGCAAACCATGCGCGCCGCCGTCTACCGTGGTGAAAGCCAAGTCTCCGTTGATGAGGTAGCCACCCCGGTCATCGGCGAAGGCGAAATCCTCATTCGCGTAGAAGCCTGCGGCGTCTGCCACACGGATCTCAAGAAGATCGAATACAACCTGCTGACGCCGCCCCGGATTTACGGGCACGAGACTGCGGGCGTAGTCGCCGCAACAGGCAGCCGCGTAACCAAATTCCAGCCGGGCGACCGCGTAATCGTTTTCCACCACATCCCCTGCGGCGAATGCTTCTACTGCGCCCGCAAGCTCTACGCCCAGTGCGCGGTCTATAAAAAAGTCGGCGTAACCGCGGGCTTCGAACCCGCAGGCGGCGGCTTTGCCCAATATGTCCGCGTTATGGATTGGATTGTTGAACGCGGTGTCGAGAAAATTCCTGACGGCGTCTCTTTCGAGGTGGCCTCTTTCGTTGAGCCTGTCAACACTTGCGTCAAGGCAGTAGATCAATGCAACCCGCAGCCTGGCGATGTCGTTCTGGTCCAGGGGCAGGGCCCGATCGGCCTCATCTTCACCATGCTCCTGAAACTGCGCGGCTGTACCGTAGTCGCAACAGACACCATCCCCATGCGGCTCGATCTCTCCCGCCAGTCCGGAGCCCAAGTTGCAGCTGACCCCCGCACAACCGATGTCGCAGCCACACTTCGCGAACTCACCGAAGGACGCGGCGCAGATATGGTCTTCGTGGCCACCAACGTAAAGGGCCTCGTCGAAGAAGCATTGGCTTCATCCAGGCCAGGCGCAAAGATCATGCTCTTCGCCCAGACCAGCGACAAAGAACGGATCGAACTCTCGGGCGCTTCCATCTGCGTGGGTGAGCGAATGCTGCTGGGTTCCTACAGCGCATCCGTCGATATTCAGAAGCTGGGGGTGGATCTGGTGTTCGGCGGCAAGCTTCCGCTTCATCTCCTCATCTCTCACCGCGTGCCGCTTGATAAAATAGCGTTTGCTTTCCGTCTGGCTACTCACCCGGGAGAATTTCCGGGCGAGAGTCCGCTGAAAATAATAGTGAGTCCACAGGAAACGTCAGGTTGAAGTCCACCATGCTCGCGGCAGTACTTTACGGAAAGGAACACCTGTCTCTGGAACAGGTTCCGATCCCGTCAATTGGCCCTGGTGAACTTTTGGTGCGTGTACGCACTGCCCTCACCTGCGGTACCGATCTAAAAGTATTTCTGCGTGGCTACCACGCGCGCATGATTGTCCCGCCAGCTCTTTTCGGCCATGAATTTGCCGGAGACGTAGTTGCAATGGGCGATGGCGTCACCCGGTTTCAGGTGGGCCAGCGTGTTGTAGCGGCGAATTCAGCGCCCTGCCTCCAGTGCTTCTATTGCCTGCGCGGTCGCGTCAATCTTTGCGAAGATCTGCTCTTCAACAACGGTGCTTACGCGGAGTTCATCCGCATTCCGGCTCGCATCGTGGAACGCAACACTTACGAAATTGCCGAACATCTGACGTATGAGGATGCCGCAATGGCAGAGCCTCTGGCTTGTGTTTCCAAGGGTCTCGAAGATACCGGAATTGAAGCGGGCGACAAGGTTGTCGTCATTGGCGTGGGTCCTATCGGCTCTATGTTTGTGCGGCTGGCCAAACTGCGCGGCGCACAGGTAATCGCAATCGGCCGGCGACGCGAAAAGCTGGAACACACCCTGCATCTGGGCGCGGACCGGGTAATTGCGACGGAAGAAACGCCTGATCCGGTTGGGGCGGTTCGCGAGCTAACCGGCGGACGCGGCGCGGATATCGTCATCGAAGCCGTAGGCAAACCGGAAACGTGGCGCTGGCCTATGGCTATGCTGCGCCGCGGCGGTGTCGTCAATTTCTTTGGCGGCCCCCCCAGCGGCACCCAGCTGGAACTCGACAGCGACCTGCTGCATTACTCCGAAATCACCTGTAAGGCAAGTTTCCACCATACGCCCCGCGCCTTCCGCGACGCTCTGGACATCCTCGAATCAGGCGGCGTGCGTGCCGTTGATTTTGTCATGGCGCACGAACCGCTGGCCAGCTTGTCGAACGTTTTGTTCCGCCTCATTGAGGGCTGCGGCCCGCTCAAGACTGCGATCATTCCATGAACGGGTATCTTCTTCCCCGCGACTTCGCTCTGAGCAAAGAGGCGATGGCACGGGAGTGGACGGAAGCCGAAGCGCTGCAGTACACGCGCTGGCTTGCCACCAGTCATTACGAAAATTTCCACGTCGTCAGCTTCCTGCTGCCGAAGCATCTGCATCAGGATTTCTACAACGTCTATTCCTACTGCCGTTGGGCTGACGACCTTGCGGATGAAATCGGCGATCCCGTTGAAAGCCTGCGCCTGCTGCACTGGTGGCAAGGCGAACTCAACAGAATGTATGACGGTGCCGGGGCCAGCCACCCCGTGTTTCTAGCACTTCAAAGCACCGCTGCAAAGTACAAAATCCCTAAACAACCCTTTGCCGATTTGATCCGCGCCTTCATTCAGGACCAGACCGTAACTCGCTATCAAACGTGGGACGACGTCATGGAATATTGCGTCTGTTCAGCGAACCCCGTAGGCCGTCTGGTGCTCTATCTTTGCGGCTATTCCGATCCCGCGCGGCAGACATTGTCAGACGCAACCTGCACCGCCCTGCAACTGGCCAATTTCTGGCAGGATGTGACGGTTGACCAGCTCAAAGACCGCGTCTATCTGCCACTCGACCTGCTCACCAAATACAACTACACGGTGGAAGATCTGTTCGCCCGCCGCTTTGACCAGCGCTTTGAAAACATCATGCGCGAAGCAGTGGACCGCGCTCGTACGCTGTTTCTAACCGGCCTCCCACTGGCCCGCCGGGTGGACCGCCGACTGGCCGTAGATCTCGAATTATTCAGCCGGGGCGGAATGCGAATTCTGGACAAGATTGAGCAACAGAAGTACGACGTGCTGTCACGCCGTCCAACAGTTTCGAAAGTAGAGCGGGTAGGGTTGCTGATCAGCGCTGTGGCGCGGGCTGCCTTCGCCCGTGCGGCATAACAACAGTGGCTCTCACTCCCCCGTTAACGCCTCTCCAGGCCTCTTACAAATACTGCCGCGAAGTCGCCCGCACGCGTGCTCGCAATTTCTATTTTTCGTTCGTCATGCTGCCACCCGAGCAGCGCGACGCCATGTGCGCCGTCTACGCGTTCATGCGTTATTGCGACGACCTCAGCGACGAGCCAGGCGCCACACAATCTGCCATGGACCGGTGGGCCAGGGCGCTTCGCGATGCCCTGAACGGCCATCCGGACGAGCATCCGGTTTGGCTGGCATTCCTCGATGCCGTGGAAAAATACAAGATCCCGCATCAGTATTTCCACTCCATGATCGAAGGCGTAGCTTCAGACCTGAAACCAGTCCACATCGCCACGTTTGAAGACCTGTATCAGTATTGCTACCGCGTGGCCTCGGTAGTGGGACTCACCACCATTCACATCTTCGGCTTTACCTCGCCCGAAGCTATTCCACTTGCCGAAAAGTGCGGCATCGCCTTTCAGCTCACCAACATCCTGCGCGATGTGAAAGAAGACGCGGATCTGGGTCGCACCTACATCCCCGAAGAAGATCTGGTGCGTTTCGGAATCACTGCGGCAGATCTCAAGGCCGGGGCCCGGTCCGATGCCTTCGGCCGACTGATGGATTTCGAGATAGCGCGCGCACGCAGTTACTACCAGGAATCGCAACCGCTGCTGGGTCTGATCGAACCGAAGACACGGCGTTCATTGTGGACCCTCATCACCATCTATTCGCGATTGCTGGAACGGATTTCCGAAGATAAATTCGATGTCCTGACCCGTCGCATTTCACTACCCCTTCCCGAAAAACTCTGGATAATGTTCCAAGCCGCCTTCAAGTAATTCTTGATACCATCTTTATGCGGTCAGGGGGACCCCTTGTTTGAACCTCACCCATATCGGCATTGCCCCGTCTAGCGCCCCGATCACCATCCCTGCGGGGATGCGCGTTCACCTGATCAACCCGAGCGACATGTCGTTTGGCACGGCAGTCATCACGCCACGCTGGTTATACGTCCTGGCGGCGGCGACACCGAAAGCCTTCGGAGACGCCGTTATCTGTGACGAGACACTGGAGCAACTGCTCCCCGAAACCATTCATGCGGGCGATATTGTAGGCATCGGCATTCATACCGGCAATGCACTGCGCGGGTATGAAGTGGGCAACCTGGCCAAAGCCTTGGGCGCGACTGTGATCTACGGCGGAATCCACGCGACTCTCTACCCGGAAGAAGCACTGGAAAGAGGCGGCGCGAGCGCAGTCGTCAAAGGCGATGGAGATGTAGCCTGGGGCGAAGTGCTGACTGACTGCGTACGCGGTTCGCTGAATCCGGTTTACGACGGCGGCAGAATTGAAGCAGATCAGTTTCTGGCAGCACGCTGGGATTTAATGCCGGACGCCAGTTACATGTGGGCGTCCGTGCAGACGGTACGCGGCTGTGCCAAACACTGTTCGTTCTGTTCAGTCTGGCGGACCGACGGGCAAAAGCCCCGTCAGCGAGCATCTGACGGCGTTATTGAAGAGATTGTGGCGTTGCGGCGCAAGGGCTTTCGCTTTATCGCCCTGGCCGATGACAACTTCTACCCGGTCACCAAAACCGACCTCCGCCTTGCGGAACAGCAGGGAAATGCCGAGCGTATTGCGACCCTGACAGGCATCCGCAATGAACGCTTCGTGCTGATGGAACGCCTGTCGCAGTTGCCCAAAGACATGATCTTCTTCACTCAGATCACCATGGAGGCGGCCGAAGATCTTGAGTTCCTGGATGCCATGAAGAAAGCCAATATCAAAGGCGCGCTGGTGGGCGTTGAAGCTGTAACGGCCGAAGGCCTGAAAGCTGTCTTCAAGGATTTCAACTACTCCGGTGATGGTCTGGTGAAGCAGTTGAAAACGTTCCGCGAACATGGCGTGCATGTGCTGGGGTCTTTCATTTTCGGCCTGCCTACAGATAAGCCGGATACGTTTGATGCCACCGTGGCGCTGGCGAAACAAGCTGATGTTACGTTCGCCCAGTTTGTGATGATGACGCCATTTCCCGGCACCGTCGATTTTCAGAAATGGGAAAAAGCGCAGTCGGTTGATCCGCAAATGGTCGACGGCGTGCCCATAACGCGATATTGGCTCATACCCTCGCAGAAGCGGCCAAAGATGATGACGCCGCATGAATCAATGAGTTCCGATGAAATCCGCGAACGCACGCAGGCGGTCTGGGATCAGTTCTATGACTGGAGCGCCATCTGGCACCGGTCACGGTGCGTGCCCAACATAAAGGGCCGACTGGCGTTTGTGCTGATCTCACGGCTCTACCGGCAGATGTATGCCAAGACCGGAATCTCAACGGACAGCGCACGCAAAGCCAACTGGATCGCCCGCGCCATCGCCAAGCCGTGCAGGCTGTTGTTTCAGGCGAAGCCTATGCCGGAGTTACAGGTCCCGGCGTAACGACCCGCGCAAAGAGGCTGGCAAACTCAGCCACTGTAAGTTGCTCGGCGCGGCGGGACATTTCCGGTAACCCTTCGTAAGATTCCGGAGCGTAAGCGGCGGCCAGATTGTTTCTTAGCGTCTTGCGTTTCTGACGGAAACAGACCGAAACGAAACCAAGAAATTTCTCCGGATCGGGTACCGCGATTTCCGTGCGCGGGGTCAGCCGAATCACCGCTGAATCCACTTTAGGCGGCGGCTGAAAAGCCCCCGGGGCCACGTTAAAGAGATATTCGGCTTCAGCGAAGAGCTGGCACTCAACCGACAGATAACCATACTCACGGTTGCCAGGCGTTGCGGTGATGCGTTCCGCCACTTCTTTCTGAATGAGAAAGACAGCCTGACTGAGCGCGCCGGGATTGCGCAGATACTTGGCAATGAGCGGCGTCGCGATGTAATAGGGCAGGTTGCCCACCAGCACGCCCGGGCCCCACTGGTTCCAGTCGACATGAAGTGCATTCGCCTGCATCACTTCCACTGCCGGCCAACGGTCTTGTACCTGTAGCGCAAGCGCCTCATCCAGTTCAATGGCCACCACGCGATCCGCCTTCGCCACCAGACGTTCGGTCAGCGCCCCACGGCCTGGCCCTATTTCAAGAACCATAGCCGTATGGTCACCGCACACAGCTTTAGCTATGCGGTCGAGAGTTTTGCCTTTGACCAGAAAGTGCTGGCCCAGATTCTGTCTTGCCACTGATAGCGAAGCTCAGCCTCGGACGTCGATGTGGTGAATGCCGACCAGAACCTTGCCCGAGACCCTCTGACCGAACGAAGTGGCCGGTTTAAAGGTGCTGTAGAGCACCAGATTGCCAATGTCGTGCATCTGTTCCGGCGACATCGGACCCTGCGGCGCGAAGTCGACAACTTTGCCGCTGGAATCCACGGTAAGCTGTACGATTACATCCTTACCAACACCACTGAAGGGCGAGACATCGTCCATCATGACCTGCGTGAAAAGGCCCACGGGAATGTCGAGCCCGAAGTCGGGACGCACTTGTAGGGTATCGACAATAGTGCCAAAGCAAAACACAGACGCAAGCAGGCCACCGGCAGCGGGAACGGCCAGCGGACGCCACAGGTTGTCGAAGTGGAGTTTCAAACGCGACCAGATTTCGGACGCACGGGTAGCGATGTCCCGTCTGAGGATCAGCCGCGAGCGTTCACGCGAGGCAATGACACGCAGACGAGTGGCCAGGATGGGGGAAACAGCTTTGTGCGGCAGGCCATGGAACCCGGTACGGAGCGAACGAACTTCTTCGCCATGCAGCCTGCAGTCGTGGCAGGCACGCAGGTGCTTTTTAATCACCGGCCCGGCTTCGGCTTCGTCCCACAGAGACGCTTGCACCGATTTGCAGTTGAGGTCTTGCATTACTTTGCGGTCCTCGGAACCAGTTGCATGGATGGTGCGGGGTCGAGGCGGGTCGCAAGATACTTGCGCAACGCTTCGCGTCCCCGGACAATCCGGGATTTGACCGTACCGATCGAGACTTCCAAAACCGAGGCAATCTCGTCGTAGCTCATATCCTCGATTTCACGCAACACCAGAACAGACCGGTAAACCGGATTGATCGCGGCAAGCCCCTCTTCCAGCAGAATCTGGGCTTCCCGATTCATTGTGAAATCGAAAGGTGTTTCCCCGCCATCCAGCAGCGGACGTTCGCGGGTTTCATTGTCTTCAAACGTTTCGTCGAGCGTGGTTTCGCCGCGCCTGTGCCGGAAAAGCCAGCGGCGGCGGTTGTGCGATTCGTTGACGGCGATGCGGTAGAGCCACGTTCGCAACGAACTATCGCCGCGAAAACTATTTACGTTGCGGAAGACCTTCAGAAACACTTCCTGGAGCACGTCACTGGCATCAGCCTGATCATTTAACAGCCGGAAAGCGAGGTTGTATACCGAGGTCTGGAAGCGCTGAATCAATTGTTCGTAGGCCAGTTCTTCGCCTGCCTGTAGCGCCGATATCAGACGCTGGTCTTCGAGACTGGCTTCCTGTTCGGGGGTGAGACTCGAATTGAGGTTCAGGTAAAGGGTGCCGGACACGGATTCCTCTTCTACTGCTCTCACATTATAAGACTCCGCAGCTTACCGTAATGTTCCCGGCCTTATGCCGGTAAGCAGAGAGAAGCCGGCGGGACCATAGCCGAATGGGCGACCAGCGGCTTGGGCAAGGTGCGCCATACGCAAGAGGGTTGCCGTTTGGAAGGCGGGGTCCAGCCAGTCCAACAAGCCGTGGCGCTGGCAGATGGCCAGTGCCGGTTCCCGCGTAGTGGCACCGGAGCGTTTGACCGCGCGGACATGGAAGGGATCAGCAACGATCGGTTCTGAAGTGGTTTCGAGGGCGCGGCGCATGAGCGCCTCCGGGTCGCAGGGGACGAGCGGGGCCAGTGTGACATAGACCGGAATTCCTCCTCCGCGAAGTGCCGCGACTGCCTGCCAGCGCTCTTCAATAGGGGCGCAATGTGGTTCGAAGATACGCCGGATTTCCTCGCGGTCTGTTGTGATTGAAAAGCTGACACGAGCACCTGCCTGTTTGATGAGAGCGATGTCGCGGAGGATGAGAGGATCCCTCGTCTGAATCACGAATACTTGCGGTGGATTACGCGCGACAGCTCTGAGAATTTGCGGCATGAGTTCCGTCTGAGCTTCAGCAGGCTGGTAGGGGTCAGTCAGAGGCGAGCAATAGATTCGCTGCGAAGGCCGCAAGGCACGTTGCAGCAATTCGGCGGCATTGGTCTTGAACGTGGTGAATTCGCCCCAGTGCCGCCAGTCTTCCGGCTGTAAACCGCCTTGCACACGCATAGTGGGGACGTAGCAATAGGAGCAGCCGAAAGTGCAGTTGCGGGCGGGTGTAAGTGAGTGGGTAAAGCCCGCTTCAGCCAGGAAACCGGAGACCGGGCTGAGAATGGTACGTGCTTCGGTTTCAAAAATTCGAAATGGCAAATTACAGGGTCGCAGGCCTGCCGTGTTGACGCGTCCGGTTTTTCGGTGGCTGGCCGTAGTGTGGGTCCTTGGCCTGGTCATTATGTCTTTGCAGCCTTTCAGACCAGAAGGGACGCGGGGGCGTGCTGCCCCGAAACATCAGATCGAACACGTGCTGATATTTGCGGCGACCGGGGTTGTCCTGCTTTCTCTGGCGCGCGGACGCACAAGCGAATGGCGCGCGGCCTTGGGTGTTGTGGGTCTGGCAACCGCTATTGAACTCGCCCAGTTGGCGATCTACCGCATGCCGGTGGGGTTTGAGTGGTGGGATGTACGCGAAGATTCGATTGGTATCGCGCTCGGTCTGATCGTGATCCGATATACGCGGGTCCGGTCACTTCTTTTGCAGGCCGGTTCTGGTGGTTGATATACGATTGACGCTGGCACCGGCCGGACACTCGTGCGCCGGGAGATAAGATGGCACCCACTGAGGATCCGCAGTTTGTCGCAGGTGAACATGAGGTTGAGCGTCACAGTGCGGAACTCAGGAAAGAGCTATCGCTCACCAATCTGGTATTCACTCAGGTGCTTTCCATTCTGGGGCTGTCGTGGATCGGGTCAGCAGGAAAGCTGGGTTCGTCACACATAGTTTTCTGGCTGGCCGCGATCATCCTTTTCTACGTGCCGTCAGCGGCGGTGGTGATTCACCTGAACAACGAGATGCCGCTCGAAGGTGGCCTCTACCAGTGGGCCAAACTGCGGTTCAACGAACTGACGGGATTTCTGGTCGCCTGGAACATGATGCTTTTCGTCATCATTTTCCTTTCGGAACTGGGGCTGCTGGTGACGAATAATATTCCGTATGCGGCGGGTCCGTCGGGCACCTGGGTTGCCTCAAGCAAGCCCGCCATTGCGGCTGCCAGCGTGGCAGTTCTCGCGATTCCTGATCGTGGTCGCGCGACTCGGGCTGTCGATCAGCAAATGGGTACATGGCTTTGGAGGGTTCATGATCCTGTTCCTGTTCTTTGCCATGGCAGTTCTCGCCATTCCGCACTGGCTGGGCGGGACGGTGGCGCATCCCATTGCTCATCCCCCGCTCGCGCTGGCGGTGCCCGCGTTTACGCTGCTAAACCTCAACATCCCGGGCAAGATGGGCTTTGGTGCGCTGGGCGGGTTTGACACTGTGGCGGTTTTCGCCGGGGAATGTCGGGGTGGCGATGCGGCCGCGACGATCCGGCGGTCTGTTTGGATTGCGACGCCCATTATCTCGGGAGCGTTTATTCTGGGCACGGCCTGCCTTCTGGTGTTTGTGAAGCCGGATGAGATCGACCTGATTTCGCCGATCACCCAGGTGCTGAACCGGGGTTTACAGGCAGCCGGGATTAACGGCTCAGCCACATCTCTGATCAGTACGCTGATCGGGCAGGCTTTGCTCAGTTTCAATTACGCCACGCGGTTGCCGCTGGTGGCCGGTTGGGATAACCTGCTGCCCGGGTGGTTCACGCGACTGCATCCGCGCTACAAGACTCCGGTCGCGTCGATTGCATTTATTGGCGGCCTGACTCTGGTGCTTTCCCTGCTGACCAGTGTGGGGGCTGGAAACCCGGAAGCGTATCAGCAGTTACAGAACGGGTCCGGGGTTGCGTACGGAATCGCGTATCTGGTGATGTTCGCGATTCCGCTGGTTGCGCGCGGCGAAAAGCCTTCGTGGATGCTGCGGGTGGCGGCGGCCTCCGGGTTCGCCATGACGCTGCTCTATATGGTTCTTTCGGTGTTTCCGATTATTGATGTGCCGAACCGGGCTGTGTTTGCGATTAAGATCGGTGGTCTGGTGGCTGCTCTCAATCTTGCCGGGGCGCTGTTCTATTGGAGAGCAGACGCCCGTCGGAAAGCATCTTTAGCCGCAGATGAACGAATATAAGCTAAGTGCAAGTCAGACGCTGGGAGCGTTGGCGACACAACTTGAAGTGTCAAGCCTCAACCTTGGAACGCACGTCACTCTTGTCCTGATTTTCGTCTCTCCCGATATTCGCTAAAGTGAATTTAGCCGCCACCAACGGAACCGCTCACGACTACTATCGTCAATGCAGGCGCATGGCCGGAATCAAATTAGGGACCCGTGTGGAATTTATGGTTAGCGGCAGCACGATTACGATCATCCCCTCTGTGCTGGCAGGTGACGATGAGTAGTCGCAGGCTTCCAGTGCTGACGCGTATGGTGTTGCGGTGGTTAGCCGTGGTGTAGGTCATTGGCCTGGTCATCATGTCTTTACAGCCTTTTAGACCAGAAGGCACACGGGGGCGTGTCAGCGGTTGTTCTGCTGGCACTAACGCGCCGGCGCAGAAGCGAATGGCGGGCGGCCCTGGGTGTCGTGGGTCTGGCAACCGTTATTGAACTCGCCCAACTGGCGATCTACCAGATGTCGGTGGGGTTCGAATGGTGGGATGTACGCGAAGATTCGATCGGTATAGCGCTCGGTTTACTGTTGATCAGATACACCCCCGTTCGTGGAATGCTGTTGAAGAACGAGTGAATTGCGTTCACGATTTCAACGAATTCCAGAAAGGTCAGCGTGGCCGTCCAACGCCGCTTTCGAACCGGTGAGGAGCGTGGTGAAGGCGATCGGATTGCCCCACCAGAATCTCCACCCCAGCCGGCGGCGTTCCACGTTCGACGCACCCAGCGCACGCAATTCTGCCTCATAGATCGCGGTGGCACGGATGTCCGCGATTACGATCCAACCTCCGGGTTTAATGACACGAAAGCCTTCGCTGATCGCGCGTTTACGATCCGCATTTGATGAGATGTTGTGGATAGCGAGGCTCGACACCACGAGATCGAAGGTCGCATCCGGGTAGGGCAGCTGGCGCATATCCCCTGTCTCGATCTGGACGCGATCCCCCACACCCTCGAGGGACGCGTTGCGCAGGGTGACTTCCCTGGCGTTGCCCGACTGATCTTTTTTACTCCAGATATCGACCCCTGTTACCCGGCCCGTCGTCAACCTGCGGGCCACCGCCGTCAGGACTGCGCCCCGGCCACACCCCATGTCGAGCACCACTTCGTCGCCGCGCAGATGGAGTTGGTCCAAAATCCGGGCCCATTCAATAAACTTGCCCCGCCTGGTCGTGTATAGAAAACTGCTGGTGATCGCGAGAAAGAAGATGAAATAGAGCGTCATCACCCTCGCAGGGCGAATTTCCCCCTGCCACCAAAGAACGGTCGCGCCTATCCCGGCGGCCACCGACACAAGCCCGAAAATTACCGGGAACCAGGGCGCATCGTAGCCATAATCACCTCGTCGCATTACGCATAAGTGTAAGCTGCTGCGGCTGTTCAGACAAGCAGTCAGACCAGCAGCGCAACGCGGGGAAGATAAGAATTTGGTGGCGGCGCGCAGACTCGAACTGCGGACCTACGGATTATGAGACCGTCGCTCTAACCACCTGAGCTACGCCGCCTGAACCCGGTGAGGGGAACCAGACACTGATTTTAGCATCTGTCTAACCGTGTGAGCATTAACCGGTATGTGCGATGCTTACAGAGGCAGACGCCGGATGGATAGCCGCTCGCTCTTTCTCAAAAAGAGAGCGGGAGGAAAGTCCGGTCTCCATAGAGCAGCGTGCCGGCTAACGGCCGGGGGGGACCTCTCATAAGGGGTCTTTACGGAAAGTGCCACAGAAAATATACCGCCTTATTCCCACCTTCGGGCAGGGGTGAGGTAAGGGTGAAATGGTGCGGTAAAAGCGCACCGCGGACGGAGTAATCCGGCTGGCAGGGCAAACCCCACGCGGAGCAAGACCAAATAGGGGAGAAGGAGTGGCTCGCTCCGTTAAACTTCCGGGTAGGTTGCTCGAGCCGTGCAGTAATGTACGGCCCAGACGAATGGCTATCGCCCGCAAGGGTACAAAAACCGGCTTATAGTCCGGCGTCTGCCAGACTTTTCACACATGATCGTTGTCGGCGGTGGCATCATCGGACTTTCCTGCGCGTGGCGTCTCGCCCAGCGGGGTGTGCAGGTGACTCTTTTCGACGCACGGGAAACCGGCGCCGAAGCCAGTTGGGCAGCAGCCGGAATGCTCGCGCCGGGGGGCGAATTCGAACAGGATTCTCCTGCGGCACGCATGGCTGTGGCAAGTCTTGCGCTCTACCCCTCCTATGTCCGCGAATTGCAAGATGCCGCGGGAATCGCGATTGATTACAGGAAATGCGGTGCCTTGGACGTCGCATTCACCGAAGCTCAAGCCGTCGCCCTGGCCAGCCGTGCCGCCCGCCAGCAGGCCCTCGGAATCAATTCAGAAACCGCAAAGCACCCATATGCGGTAGCCGCGCGGTTTTATCCTCACGACGCACTCGTCAACCCCCGCGATGTCACCAGCGCCCTGCGCATTGCCTGCCTCCGCGAAGGCGTAGCGATTCGGGATCACGAAACTGTAGAGGCCATCCTTGAAAACGGCACGGGCGTACGGACTCGCCATGCCATCTGTCACGATGAAGGCGTTCTTGTGGCCGCCGGAGCCTGGAGCAGCACCCTGCTGCCATCCGCCGGCATCGAACCCGTGCGCGGTCACCTCATCGCGTGGAACAATCAGCCTGCCCTGCCCCACGCGATTCTTCGCAGCGGACCCACCTACGTGATACAGCGCGCCTCCGGCCAAATCGTCGCAGGCTCCACCACTGAGCACGTTGGATTTGACCGCTTCACAGACCCGGCCATGGTGGCGGATATACGCCGACGGACCACCGAACTGCTCCCGTCGCTTGCTGCCTTCCCTGTTGACGACGCCTGGCTTGGATTCCGTCCGGGCATCGCAGGAGACAGCCCCGTAATCGGTCGTTTGCCGGGCACCAGTATCTGGACAGCATTCGGCCACTACCGGAACGGCATCCTGCTCGCTCCTCTAACGGCCCAAAAGCTTGCAGAAATGGTTGCCGCCGGACGGACGCCTCTGGTTACGCCGTAAACCTGACTTCAACCACCCCGACCACCCGCAGCCAGGCCCGCAACGTGCGCTTCCCACGACAGCCACGCTGCCTCCCGGACCCTTAGCGCCCGTTGCACCTGCAGCAGAGTTCGCGTTCTGCCTGTTTTTCGCTGTCGCCGGCAAACCTGCATAAGCTCTGAATAAGCCAGTGCCGCCTCTGTATATCGCTGCATCAGGCCGCGCATTTCCCGGCCTGGGTCTTTCCTGAATAACATCTGTCGTGCATACAGGCAGGTAGAATGCCAATTGTCTGGCCGCCAACCGTTACAATAGGAACATTGATGCTATCCATCGTCGTGCCGGTACATAACGAAGAGCACTCCATCCTTCCGCTCTATGACCGTCTGACGTCGGTACTAATCGCAGGGCGTCAACCCTACGAAATCCTCTTCATCGACGACGCCTCCAGTGACCGCACCGCTGAACTGCTCGCCAACCTTGTCGAAACCGATGCGCACCTCAAAGTCATCCGCCTGCGCCGCAATTTCGGCCAGACCGCCGCGCTCTCAGCCGGCTTTCATGAGGCGGCCGGCGACATCATCATCGCCATGGACGGCGACCTGCAGCACGCTCCGGAAGACATTCCCGCTCTCCTCAGCAAGCTCGATGAAGGCTTCGATATCGCCAGCGGCTGGCGCAAAGAGCGCATCGACAACGCCATCACCCGCAAAATTCCCTCAAAAATCGCCAACTGGATGATGTCGAAAGCCTGCGGGATTGACCTGCGCGACTTCGGGACCACATTCAAGGCATATCGCGCCGACGTCCTGAAAGACGTTCATCTGTACGGCGAATTGCACAGGTTTATCCCCGCCCTCGCCAGTTTTTATGGCGCACGGGTAGCGGAAGTCCCCATTCAGAACCCTCCGCGCATCGCGGGTGAATCGCATTACGGCCTCAGCCGTACCTTCCGCGTGCTCTTTGATATTTTGACCATCCGCTTCCTGCTCCGCTATTTCACGCGCCCCATGCATTTCTTCGGCTCCATCGGCCTCATGGGAACTACTGCGGGCGGTCTTATGCTCGGCTATTGTCTGGTGGTGAAATTATTCTTGCGTCTCGATATTATTCAGGAGCACGGCCCCATGATGATCGCCGGTTCCCTGCTGCTGCTGGCGGGTCTGATGATGTTCTCCACCGGCCTGATTGGCGAACTTGTTATGCGTACTTATTTCGAAAGTCAGGACCGCCGCATTTACGCCGTGCGCGAGATCCTCACTCAAAAATCCGGCGAAAAGACACTGGGAAGTAAAACGTAAGCCTGGTCTATTGACTAACGAGCTGGCGAACCATAGACTTGTGAAGAAGCAAACCAACATGAAGGCTACCCGCGCCGCGGTTCCCGTCCTGACCGAATCCGGAGAGACGTCGAATGAAAAGCGCGATGCGCCCTCGATCCGCATCGTCGTTCTAGAGGATCAAACCCTTTTTCGTGACGGCATTGCGCGCCTCATTTCCGAACAAGCGGATCTCGAAGTTGTCGGTGCCACAGACTCTCTCGCCGTCGCGGTCGATAACATCCGCAAGGTCCGTCCCGATATTGCGCTCATGGGCTGGCCCGCCAGTTCCCCCAACTGCCAGAAAATCTTCGCCGTCATCCAGGAAGCCAAAGCCCCCACCCGCGTGATCATGCTCGTCACCGACGATCTCAAAGAAGACTTTGTCGAAGCGGTAAGACAGGGTTGCTGCGGCATCGTCCCCAAACAGACATCAACCGAACTTCTGCTCAAGAGCATCCGCAAAGTTCACGCGGGCGAATTCTGGCTGGACCGCATGACTACTGCCAATGTCATCCGCCGCCTCGCCGCCAGGAAAAGTAGTGGTGGCGGTAACACTGCCGCCAGGCAGGGCCTTCGCGAACACGCAGCCGCCCTCAGCGTCCGCGAAATGGAAATCGTCATCCTTGTGGCCCGCGGCTTCAAGAACAAGGAAATGGCAGAGCGCATGTTCATCAGCGAGCAGACGGTGAAAAACCATCTGCACAACATCTTCGACAAAGTGGGGGTTTCAGACCGCCTTGAACTCGCGCTCTACGCGATCCACAACAACCTGCACGAAGCCTCTTAAACGGCTCGTCTATTCCCGGGGAGCAATCCCCAGAGCGCGCATTTTCCGATATAAATTGCTGCGTTCCAAGCCCAGCAACTCTGCTGCCCGGCTAACATTCCCCGCCGATTCGTCCAGCTTTTTCAAAATATACTCGCGCTCGGCGGCCTCCCGTACATCCTGCAAACTGCCATACCGTTGCGCAGACTTCTCCGCCGAAGGTTTTCGCGAAAGTGGCAAGGGAATATGCCGCGCCTCGATACGACTCTGCGGATTCAAAATCACGATCCGTTCAATTAAATTCCGCAATTCCCTCACGTTACCGGGCCAGTGGTGTTCCTCAAGCAGGGCCAGCGCAGGTGGCGTCAATTCTTTCGGTTTACGCCCATACGCCGCGCCAAACTCCGCCAGAAAATACTCAGCCAGCACCCCAATATCTTCGCGCCGCTCCCGCAGCGGCGGCACATGGAAGGGAATCACGTTGAGCCGGTAAAAGAGCGCCTCGCGAAAATTCCCCCGCTCAATTTCCTCTTCCAGATTGCGGTTCGTCGCCGCCACTACCCGCACATCCACCTGCACTGATTCCTGCGCACCCACCGGTTCAAACCGCTGGTCTTCCAGCACGCGCAGCACTTTCGACTGCGTCCGCAGGCTCATATCGCCCACTTCGTCCAGAAACAGCGTGCCGCCGTCAGCTTTCTGAAACTTGCCCACCTTGCGCTCATGCGCCTGGGTAAAGCTGCCCTTCATGTGGCCGAATAATTCGCTCTCAATCAGGTCCTCGGGAATCGCCGCACAGTTCACATCCACAAATGGTTTTTGCGCCCGCGGACTCATCGCGTGCAGCGCATGCGCCACCAGTTCCTTTCCTGTTCCGCTTTCACCGTAAATCAACACGCGACCGTTGGTGCCGGCCATCAGCGCCAGTTGCTGCCGCAGCGCTTTCATCGGCACGCTATCCCCCACGATATGAGGTGCGCCACCGGCCGATTCTCTCAGATCCGCGTTTTCAAGCCGCAACCGCCGGTGCTCCAGCGCATGTTTTGAGGCCAGCAGGATGCGATCAATCGAGAGCGGCTTTTCAAGAAAATCATACGCCCCCAGTTTCGTCGCGCGCACTGCGGTGTCGATCGTCCCGTGGCCGGAGATCATCACTACCACCGGACGGTCTGCCTGGGGAATCTGCTGAATCCGGCTCAGCGTTTCCAGCCCGTCGAGCCCCGGCAGCCAGATATCCAGAATCACCAGTTCAAACGTGGAGCGCGATAGCAGGTCCAGGCACGCCTCGCCGCTGCCTGCGGATTCAACGTGAAAACCTTCATCCCCCAGCACCCCGCCGAGCGATTGCCGTATCCCCGGCTCATCATCAACAATCAGAATTCTGTGGACCTTCATACCGGAACCGACGTCTCCATTTGGCTGCCGGCCTTTTCCGCAACCAGCACAACAGGCACCTCAACCGCAAACCAGGCACCACACGGCTTGTTGTCCTCAACCCGAATGCTCGCCGCATGTTCGGTCAGGATATGGCTCACAATCGCCAGCCCCAGCCCGGTGCCACGGCCCTTCGTAGAAAAATAAGGCAGAAACAGCTTCTCCTTCTGGTCCGGCGTAATCCCGCACCCTGTATCGGCAAAGATGATCTCAACCGTCTCCGCAGAACCAGCCCGCGTCTGCACCATCAGCCGCTTCGTCGGCGAATCCTGCATGGCTTCCGCTGCGTTGTCGATCAGATTCACCACCACGCGTTTGAACTGCTCCGGATCGATCAGCACAGGCGGCAAACCTGCGGCCAGATCCACCTCAACTTCAATGCCGTCCAGGCGGCCCTCAAATACGCTGATTCCCCCAGCCACAACTTCGTTCAAATCGCAGACCACAGGCTGGGCGGCAGGCAGCCGCGAGAATTGCGAAAATTCATCCACCAGTCGCTTCACCGAAGCCGTCTCAGTCAGTATCGTTTCAGCGCATTCCCGGATCACAGCATTCGCCGCCGCCGGCAGACCCGACCGCAGCGACTGCCGGATAATACGTTCGGCCGACAACGTAATCGGCGTCAGTGGATTCTTAATCTCATGCGCCACACGCCGGGCCACTTCGCTCCATGCAGCCGTCTTTTGCGCCCGCAGCAGATCGCTCGTATCCTCAATGATGATGACAAACCCCGCACCCCGGCCCGAGAGCATGGCCTGCATGGTGATGGCAGAAACTGTCACCGAAAGATGCAGCGTCTTTTGCGCCGTCTTGATTTCAAATTGTCGCGTCGCATGCCCGGTGCGCCGCGCCCGGTTCATTAGATAGCGGATTTCCGCCGTGTCTTCCCGCGAGAACAACTGATCCAGATGGCCCGGCGACACGGCCTCTGGAAATATCTGCTGCAGTGCCTTATTCACCCGCTGGATTGCGCCCAGTGCATCTACCGAAATCACGCCAGTCGGGATGCTTTCGAGGATGGCTTCGGTAAAACGCCGCCGTGCCTCAATCTCCATCCGATTCGCTTCCAGATCAGCCGTCATCCGGTTAAACCCGCCCACCAGTTGTGCCAGCTCATCCACTGCCGTGACCTGCACGCGGTAACCCAGGTTTCCCCGGCTCACCTCTTCCGCCGCGCGCAACAGCGCTGAGATCGGCCCACTGATTTGTCGGGCCAGATATTGTGCCAGCCAGCTCGCCACAAAGAAAATGAAGAGTGCGATCAGGGTCAGCAGCAGCAGGTAGTTCGACCGAATGGCCTTCCGCTGCGAACCCAGCTGATTTGCCGCGCGGTCATATTCTTCGATGGCCTGCCGTTGCTGCGCCACGTCCACCGGGACAGCCACAGACAAACGCACAGCACCCTTCCGCACGGTGACTGCCGGGGCACTCTTCGGCCCCGGAAAAATCCCGTAAAGGGCGACAGGTGTACCGCCATTCTCCGGACCAATACTTGCCGCCAGTATCCCCCGTTCCTGGCAGAACTGCGCCAGCCATTTTGTATCTGCGGACGTACCCGCCAGCATCGCCTTCGTTTCAGACAGCGCACCCAGCAGGTCAGCTTCTGCCTCTGCCTTGTCGCGCGTCTGGTGATCCAGTTCCGTTGAAATTTTGCGCAGATCCACCAGTTCATGCTGGGCGGGCCGGTCAAACCACTTCTGCATGGTGGCGTTCAGAACATAGAAATTGAACAGCACCATGAAGAACACAGGCATAAGGCTCAGTGCCAGGGCTCCCACTACCAGTTTGGTCCGAATGCGTGAACCCGCCCGGTCATTGGTGCGCTCAATCCAGATCTTGACGATGATCCGGACGAGCATAAACCCGAGCGTCACCATCAATAGAAAAATGAGGATGGAAATGCCGTAAAAGACGAAGGTTTGGGTGGGATCGTCAGGTGCGAAAGTTCCAAAGCTGCCGGCAAAGGAACCCTGCCAGATGACCAGCGTGAGGCAGACTACCAGCAGCACCGCGCCGATGGCGTTGAGAACGCGTTTGGGCATGTGAAACAAGTACTTTCAGTATAACGGCATAAAAAAAGCGGGCCTCCGAACTTCCGGAGGCCCGCCAGGAGTGTTACTGCTAAACGTTCGTTAGAACGTGAAGCGGACAGCGAAACGGACATTGCGTGCAGACTGGTAAGCCTGCGGCAAGCCGTAACGGTTTGCAAGGGCGAGAGGTACCTGCACCCTGGTACCGGTGCCGGCGACATTGCCGCCAAACGTCCCGGTGCCATTCAGTGCATCCATATAATTGTAGCCATTCATAACCTTGCCCCAGTCAACGCCGGGGTCGCCGGAGAAGCGCTGGGCACGGTTCGGGCTGATCAGGCCGGAGCCCGCAATCATGTTTTCGTTGACTGCGGTAACGGCATGCTGGTTCAGCGCGTTGATCACATTCATTTCGAATGAAAGGCGCGTGTTTTCGCTGGTCTTGACTTCATGATGAACGGACAGATCGGACTGAATGTATGCCGGGGTACGTGCACCCTGGATCACAGCACCCTTGACGAAGTCGCCATTCGCAGCGCGCGTAAAGTTCACGAAGTTACCGCGACCTTCCGCCCACTGGCAGGCTGACGTTGTTCCAACAACCGACAGGCAGGAGCTGATCGGTGTACCCTGGTAAATCGATTGCGCGATTCCAAAGGTGGTGGTCATCTTCATCCACTTTAGGGGGACGTAACCGAACGCCTTCGCGGTATTCGGGCGATCGGTGCCAAGGGGGCCGTCGTCGGGCTTGCCGGTGGGCAGGTAACCCATCGACGGAAGATCGAACGCGCGACCATTGTTGGGGGAGTGGCGACCGCCGTTGCCGTCGGTCACATCGGTGTCGGTGAGACCCGAGTAGTTGCCACGCAGCGCGCTGTAGGTATAAGACACCATCCCGTACCACTTGCCGGAAGCCTTCTTCGACAGGCTGAGTTCCAGACCGTCATAGCGGCGGTTCGGAGTCACCGGGCCAGGGCATTCCGCACAGAACGGAACGCTTGTCAGGTAATCCACACCATTGTCATTCGGAGTCACAACCGGGCGGTGCAGGAAGTCATTAAACTTCGTGCCCGGGTTGCCGATGTAGAAGCCCAGGTTATCCGTGATCGACATATCTTCGATCGTGGTGTCGAGGCGCTTGCGGGCATAACGTGCGGTCAGTGTGTACTGGGGAGTAATCGCCCAGTCAGCACCGACTACCAGTTCGTGCTGCTTCATCGGTTTCAGGTTCGGATCGATCGCGGGGTCACGGGGATCCGTCTTGGTGGCGCGAAGGTCAAGGTTCTCGATGAACCGTGAGCTGATTCCGGGGGCCGGGCCGGTGGCCGGGCAACCGCCGCCAATCTGCGCGGTGGGGGTGAACGACGTGAAGCTGGTGGTGTCGAGCGCATAGATACATTCGTGCCAATAATCGCTGCCGAATGAACCACGGGCAAGACCCATCTTCATGATGTCGTAGAACTGACCGTAGCTTGCATAGAGCTTAACTTTGCCGTTGTGCAGCACATCATACGACGCGCCGAGACGAGGAGCAATTTTGTCGCCCCAGCCGAATTCAACTGTCGGGAAACGGTTGGCATCATACGGGGGCATCCGTTCCTGGTCGAAACGAACACCGAGATTCAGTGTCAGGCCGTGCCCCACATTCCAGGCGTCCTGGGCGTAAACTGCGTGGGCATACTGCTGCGTTCCACCGGTGTTCGTGGTGGTTGTGCCGCCAACTGCGAAATATCCAAACTGACCCTGGCAAAGTGCGCCGGCAGAGCCGTACTGCGTTCTGTTCGCCGCGATAATCGCATCGCACGCCGTTGCGCTGGTCGCAGGCGTGTAGCTCTGCCCCCAGTAAAGGTCAACCACACCGCCCTGGAAGCTGGTCAGCACCGTGTTTTCCTGGCGCTGCATGTAATAGCCACCTTTAAAGGTATGCGAACCGAAGAACTTGCCGACAAAATAAGAAGCGCTCACATCCAGACTCGTGCGCTTGTAAGCATCATAGTTGGTGCCGAGGTTGCTAGGAATGCTGGCAAAACCGCTCGTATTGAAGGAACTGGCGGGGAACGGGTTACCTGCGATATCACGGCTGCCGGCATTCACTGCCGCGTCGTAAATATAGCGGGTACCAACCGGTGTCCCGCGCTGTTCGTTGTTGTTGAAGAAATAACCATAGCGGGCAGAGACCGTCAACCGGGAAGTCGGGGTCCAGTCACCACCAAACGCCCAGAGGGCATTCGGGTTCACGTTGCCGGCATCGGCGCGGAAGGTGTTGGGATCGGTTGAAGCGCCCGTGTTGGTCTGACCCACCGTGCTGTCCGGTACACCAATCTGGCCCGTGGAGCGGTAGTAACCGTAGTTCCAGGAAGCAAACAGGTTGATCTTGTCCGAAACGCGGTAGTCCAAACGATTGAACGCATTGTGCGAAATCGAGGACTGGGTCAACGTCCGCGGTCCGGGGTTGTTGCCCACGAAAGTCGTTGTGCGGCGCAGTGTGTCGATGGCCGGAACATAGCTGCTGAAAATCCACAGCCTGTCTTTCAGCAGCGCACCACCCAGTGAATAGCCGGGCTCAACAATCGTCCGGTGATCCTTCTTGGGAGAGTAGTACTGAGGTGTGCCGTCAAGGCGCAGTGCGCTGCTCAAGCTGGTCGTCGGATTGAGACGCAGACCGCAAACCAGACTGAACTGACCGGCAAAGCTAACCGCGTTGGCAGAACCTGAAGTCAGGCCGCTGGCGCAGGGATCATTGGCGTTCAGCGCGTTCGTCTGCAGGTAACCCAGCAACGAACCGTGCCAGTTGTTGGAACCACGCTTCGGAACAGCATTGATTACACCGCCGAGCGCTCCGCCGAATTCGGCTTCGAAACTGCTCGATTTGACCTGAACTTCCTGAATGAATTCCATCTGGAACGCACGCCCCACGCCGCCGTTCGCGATATTGGTGGCGTTCACGCCGCCAACGAGATAGACGTTTTCTGAATCCGAGGCACCATCGATCTGGAAGCCGTTATTGCGGTCGTTGCGCGAACCCTGCATCGGTTCTTGGCGCGCGCCGGCAGCAAACGGAATCACTGACTGGAACGAACGGCCGGTCGGGATTGCATCAAGAATCTGACGGTCAACCGTCGAGGCCACTTTGCTCTGCGTCACATCTACATTCGAAGCCGCGTCCGAAACTTCAACTGTCTCGCTTACCGCTCCCACTTCGAGCTTCGCGTCAACCGTCGCCAAACGACCAGCGGACAGAATAATGCCAGCCAGCTTCGAAGTGCGGAAGCCGGTAGCTGAGATGGTTACCGTGTAGTCGCCAGGGGGCAGACTGGTGAAGTTATACGCACCTTCGGCACCAGATGCAGCCTTCCGGGTTCCGATCAGAGACGAGCTCGAAACTTCGAGGTTCGCGTTGGGAACAGAAGCCCCTGAGGGGTCTTTAACTGTCCCTTGAATTCCAGCCGTCGTTTCCTGAGCAAAGCCCGAGGGAATCAACAGCAATGACATTAGTGCCAGCGGTAGCCAGCGCACGATTGCTTTCATGGAAGTGTAATATGCAAGTACGAGACCA